>NZ_JAMFTN010000016.1 GCF_023922585.1 Aliidiomarina quisquiliarum | reverse complement strand
TGATGCTACGAACAGTTTTCTTGGTTTTACCATTACGAGAGTTGCCGCTGTTGTTGCCGGCTGAGTCATTTGGTGCGTAGCCTAAATGAGCTTCCATTTCAGCCTCTAGCACCCGCTCTGCCACCTTGTTGGTAAGCTGTTTGAGTAGGCCGGCTTCGCCTAAGATGTCTTCTGGGGAATCACAGCCGTCAAGCAGCTGGTCGATGAGTTTGTCTGATATTGGCATTCTGATATCCTTCTTCGATATTGTTAAGAATGCCATTTACACAGATATTTTTACACTCTCTATGCTCTAAGGTAGCTTAGGTATCAATTGCATGTAACCTAAACGTCTTCCGTTTTGAGGTTAAATTTGTGCGACCATTATAATGAGCTTTCGGAATAAGCTGCATAAAGTAAATCTGCGAATCCAAGCTCTGATAGGTTACCAAGAACTAAATCCACCATTGCATCTGCAAAAGGCTCATAGGGCTTTTTAATTTCATAGTTGTTCAAGGCAAGGTATTCAAGCGCAACCATAAGGCCTGTTCTTTTATTAGCATCGGACATTGCATGAGCTTGGGCGATGACTTTGGCGTACTTAGCTGCAATCTCAAACACATCACATAGCCCATCGTAGACAATGGCATTATCAATTCGAGCAAGCGCACCTTGCAGGAGCCCTTTATCCGGGGCTCCTTTGTTTCCTGGCCCGTTCGCCAGAATGAATGCGTTTATCTCGACCACCCTTGAAGATGGAAACCTGACAAGGTTCATCACATTGATGCTAAGCGGTCAAAGGTTTTCTGGTGTAGACGAAGCTGATTTCTTGCTTCAGACAACACTAGCTCACGTCCTTCTGGTGTTTCAAGGTTAAGCTCTTTGGTTGCTTTTATGTGTGGGCGAACTACTTGGTTTTTTACACCATACTTCGTTAATTTGTGTTTCATAAGTTCCTCCCTAATAAGAGATACAATTCTAACACTACACATCAACAAGCGCCACTAGCCAATGTTTGAGCCAATGGCGCTTAATACTCCACAATCCGCTAAAGCTCCAATTCCACAAAATCCCTGTCAACATCTTCCTGAGTAATACCTATATACCGTAATGTTACGGCTTCAGAGCTGTGGCGTAGCATTTTCATGACTCGGGCTAAGTCATTCGTACTCTTGTACAAGTGATAGCCTCTTGTTTTACGCATAGAGTGTGTACCAAGGGCGATACCTACTTCCTCACCTATCATTGAAATAGCTCGAGATATATAACGACGGCTCAGTGGCCTTGGCTCTTTCTTTAACGACCAGCGATTACGATGAGACTGAAACAAAAAAACGTGCTCTGGGTTTTCACGTCGTCGGCGCTCAACAATCTCGATAGCCTTAGTGTTTAGTTTTATGGTAGCGCGTTTACCAGTTTTACCTTCGATAAGCTCAACGCGATCACCTTGTATGTTGTCAAAGCGTATAGAAAGTAAATCACTAATACGTAAAGCGAGATTAAGCCCTAAGCTCCACACATCTGCAATTTGTTGTCCGTAGGTTCGTTCAAGTAAGTGGTTCACTAACCTTACTGTGTCTAAATCTTTTACAGCATGTACTTCACTCATGGCAGTGTTCCTTTTTTGTCGTAGAGTGCAAAAACGGGAACTTCAGAGCGTGTTTTGCTCATCGGCCCGCGTTCTATAAGGGTTGCAGTGTTCCCAAAAGTACAATTTGGGAACTTCGAATGGTTGAACTAGTAGGCATTCATATTAGGGATGATTTTTACGCCTATTTCTCGAAGTGAATCGGCAATTTGAATAATCACTTGCTGGCGCGTGCATGGCCCACGAGTGAGCACATCCAATTTATCAGCGTGAATTTCAACTGCGTAAGCTCTGTGGTGTCGGGCGAGGCTTTGTATTTTGTGTTTGTCCACAAAAGACTCATTCGCCGTGGCATGGTCCAATGGCACATTGGCAATGCTGCTCTGTTCACTAGTCATAAAGACCAACGTAAAAGAGCCTGACTTCGAAGGGTATGGCCTGATGATGCTCCCCATGAAGTTAGGGGTATGCATAGCAGAGCGGAGAATAGGAACGAAGGTTATAGCCGCTACGACTACCTTCATACCTAACTCCAGCCATTTTTGTGACGATGATGTTGATGAGCTCATAAAAACTCCTTATGAACGTTTGGCTCAAGTAGTGCTTTACAACAAACCACGCTCAGCAAATGAAACGATGTCCTTGCCCACAACAAAGTGGTCGAGGGTGGTTACGTCAATGGTGTTTAATGCTGTCTTCAGTCGCTCTGTTACACGTCTGTCTGCATCTGACGGCTCAGCGACGCCTGAAGGGTGGTTGTGCGCAAAGATAACCGCTGCTGCATTTGTTTCGAGTACCGCTTTCACCACCTCGCGGGGATACACAGGGGCGGCGTTAATGGTTCCGAAGAACAGCTCCCGAAACTCAATCAGTTGATGTTGGTTATCGAGTAACAGCACGCCAAACACTTCACGCTCATAAGGCGCAAGTTTAAAGCGCAAGAAGTCTTTCACGGTTTGCGGCGCACAAAAGGCTTCGCCTCGGGTGAGCTTTTCTTCAAGCAATTCACACGCCCTATCGAATAACTCCGATTCCGTTAAACGACGGGTTGTAACGTATTGCTTGGCAGGTTTTATTTCAGTTGTTGGTTTTACTGCTGGTGTATTTGTCATGAGATGAATTCCTCGTTGGTAGGTTCATCTCAGTGATATAGGTTTGAAAATTGTTTGAATCGAAAGGCAGAAATAAATCTTTACATGGTTGGCACATCTTCTGAGACAGAGGAGTCCTAATCATGAAATTAATTCGTTTACGCACCGTACTTGAAATGACCGCACTTAGCCGCTCGAGCCTTTACCGCCTAATGGACGCCAATGAGTTTCCTAAAAGCATACCGTTAGCTGGCCGATGCGTTGCCTGGGTTGATGAAGAAGTAGAAGACTGGATTGCACAGCGTATAGCTATGCGTGATGATGAGGTGAAGGAGAGTAGGGTGGTTTGAGTACCCTGAGTACAGATATGTTGCTTCTTGAGCTACGCATATTACCTCGCACGTTATCTACTTGCCTATTGCCCACAGCCCCGATAACATCAGTGATTACAATTTATTAACACGCATGCGCGTTATATGAGATATACGTGCATGCTCGCTTACACTTACGTTATTAAGTATACAAGCGGCTAAATACCGCTGTTTATAAGGCCTTGCAGTGGATTAGTGTGGTAGATACACCATGCATGCCTAGTATTAAAATGTTAGGCATTTTAGGAGAACGTGTGACAATTCGTACATTTGATTTTTGTGCGCTGCAGTTCTTGAACCAATGGCTTGAGAAAGAAGCGAGTTATTGTAAATCGCTAGCATCTAGCGATATTGCGACACAGAGGCAAGCGCTTGGAGCTGCAGGAGCACATTTTCGTGTAGCGCGTAATCTCCCGAGAAAATATGAAAGCGAGAGGAGTTTACAGCGGTATCAGCCGGTCCTTAACATCTTGAATGAGCTTGGGAGTGTCACTCCGAGTAATATGGTGGAAATCGTTGAGAATACACGTCAGCGTATTTCTTCAGAATATGGCCAAAGAAACGTACTTTCATTAACAACTAAATTTTTGTGGCTAAAAATAAAAAGCCCAGTTCGAATCTACGACCGTCAGGCACGAGTTGCATTAGGCACACCGGACGGTGATTTCGTTGCCTTTAATAATGCATTTACTGCCAAGTACGCCGAGAGTCAGGACCAAATAGAAAAAGCATGCGGCAAGCTGGTTGATATGGCTTCTTATTCGGTTCGGCCGAACATGCAGCAAGCAGAGCTAAGAGATCTAGTGTCATCACAGTGGTTTAAAGAGCGAGTCTTAGATATATATCTATGGAATCAAGGAAATGCCTAACAAGCGCATGTTGTCGGACTAGTTTTCCGCTGCGCTCCAAACCAGCCGCAAATGCGGGCGTTATAAAGTCTAGGAAATATTGTGCATCTCATAGGCCATAGGATAATGTTGTCACCACTCGATACTTCTGATAGAGAGCTGTTTATTCAAATATCAATGTGTCCGAAAATGATGGCTCATGTATATGAACCTTGCACATATGAAGAGGCAATAGCCGCTTTTGAAGTCAAAGCTCAGCCCTGGGATAGTAATGGCGCTGGATGGCTTTCCTTTGGTATATCTGACTTATCGTCAACCGAAAAGCTTGGAAATATTGGACTTAAAATAGTGGACCATGAAGCAAAAATCGCTGAAGTCGGCTTTATGATTAAGCTAGAAGCTCAAGGTAAAGGCTTCGCTGCTGAAGCTTTGAAGTTAGTTCGAGATTTTGCGTTAACCGAGCTGGGTTTAAATAAGTTAGTTGCAACATGCTCGGTCAGTAATATTGGTTCTTTTAAAGTGCTGGAAAAGCTGGGGTTTGTTCGAGAAGCGTGCTTAAGGAAAAATACCCTAATTAAGGGGCAACTTGTTGATGATTACATTTACCATCTATGCAAATCGACTTTATAACAAGTTGCTTAATTTCGTTCCGGCCACAAAAAGCGTGGCCTCCACTGGACTGCCTACGCTGCGCTGCGGCAGCCAATTAGCAAAGCGTTATGTTTAAAAGGTAGCCAGGTGATTAAGACGGTTTTTTCATGGGTTTATGCTTTGATATTGGGCTTTATCTTCTTTGAAAGAGTAAGAGTCATGATTCCAATATACAGAGCTCCCGACATAATGACTTCAGCAATAGCATTTTCATTTTTTGCTAGTTACGTCGCCTATTTGATAAATAAAAAAATGTTCTCACTTGTTTTTTCATTTATCAGCTTCTGCATTTATGCTGTTTTAATGGTCGTATGGTCCTACAAATATCCTCTACTAACTAGGCAAGAGTATATAGTCACCTCTGCTTTTTATTTAATCGTTAGCATTCCAATGTTTGTTGGCCTGCTTAGGAATTTTAAACATAATCGGGTAGCCGGAGGTCTTTAACCTCCAGCCCCCACAACACCCTGCATGCGGCTCCGCACAGGGCGTTTCACTTAGGATGATGAAGCGCGATCCATCCATCACGCAGCGAGTAAAGCCCTTCAG
>NZ_JAMFTN010000015.1 GCF_023922585.1 Aliidiomarina quisquiliarum | reverse complement strand
GCTGAGTGAGCACTTTTGTGGATCACTTTGTAGTCGGCGTCTGAAGTATAAAATTAGCTAAGGGTGGATCACTTTTACTCCGTTGTTTTTAGGACAAAAGTGGATCAGTTTTCACCCGTTGTTGACACTTGAATGTTTCCGTTTTTTGACCTTTACCCTCCACTTCGTTTTAATTATTGAATTTGCGATAAACCCAGTTTATCAACGGCGCAACACCCTCCACCTACAGTTTGATAAATAAGAGCCTAAAGCGCTTATCCATAGCATACGTGGCCGTGAGCTTATGAAGAGAATTATGCTTGGCTTGGAATACGGATTTCCAGCCTAAACATTTACCTCTAACAAGTCACTATCATGGCATCATTAGTGATTATGAGGTGTCTAGCGCGCTAGTTGCGATTCAAACACTCGACGTGACAAATGCGTTATAAGTGAGATGTTTATATTTGTGCTTACACTGCTCCAGATTAACACGCCAAAACAACCGCTTATTTTTCAATAAGTGGATAAGGAGCTTTATTCGTCATTTTTTATGTTTGCCTCTATACTGTGGGTGGCAGTGACACTAAAAGGACCTTGACGATATGAGCTTGCATGAAAGTCTGCTAGTACTAATACCATTCGGGATTTTATTCTCAGGAATAGGTTTCGCTATATGGTGGAATATTAGAGGCTCTAAAAAATGAACGTTTGTATTAAGACTGTAGTGACCAGTTTCACTTAACCACTACATTTCGGTGTGGTTTTAGCAATCGTCGGAATGGCCCTCTTCCTATTAAATAAGCCTATAGAAGTATCTGAGCCCCTAAATGGGGCAGAGCCTATCAGTACATCACGTGATTCAAGTACCAATGAACAACGTGTAGCTGATGCCGAACCCTCAAACACCATTCCAAACGGCAATACACCTCAAAATTCTAACCTGCAGGGTGAATACTTGAATGTCCCTCACGAAGGTCCTAATGAATTAAGTAATGTTTCATTTGACTCGTTTCTAGTGCGGGAAGACAATTCTCGAATATTGGTTACCTCAGTTTTCGAAGAGCAAACTACTGACAACCTACGTACGCTTGCTACAAACTTAGGCTTTGACGACGATAAGAGCAACTTAGCTTACGAAACCGAGTATAAACTAGAGCGGAAGCTAGGTGAGTTCCCCGATATGCAAACCGACACCACTAGGTGCTCTAGTTCAATGTGTGCATCGCTATTTACAGGACGAAATGGCGAAAGTGTTCTTCAAACGCTTGATAGCCTATCTAGGGATGAAGAAATTGGCTCTATATCTGGCGGGGGATACATGCGACATATTGTAGAAAATGGTATTCACTACGGAATAATAGTGGTGGTGTTTAAAGATGAAGTACCCCTGACTATTAGGTAGAAACTAACAAACACGCGGCAATTAGAGGTCAAATCTCTGTTAATACCGCATTTCGCCACTCGAGTGGCGGCGTTGGTATGAATCACCACTCATTTGATAAACACCTCACAGCCATACGCATTCGCGTGTTGAATAGCATTTATACGCATGCCCGTATATAGCTTGATTTATGCGCATTCTCGTATAATACTGGACCTATACGGATACGCGCATATAAAGAGGCCTCAATGAAAATCACTGATCCTAAAACATTATCTAATTATTTAAGGAATGAGCGTAAAACGCTTGGCCTAAGCCAAGCTAAAGTGGCTGATTTAGTTGGGCTTAGGCAAGGTACAGTTTCTAAATTTGAGTCGGCCCCCGATAAAATGCAGCTTGATACCTTATTTCGTTTGCTGTCCGCTTTAGAGCTAGAGCTCTACGTAAGGCCCAAAGAAAGCAAAAACAAAAACAATAAGTGGACTGAGGACTGGTAATGAATGCACTTGATGTTTATATGAACGCCTACAAAGTTGGTCAGTTTAGTCGAGGTAATTCAGGAGCACATGCGTTTCGTTATGATGAATTATGGCTGGCACTAGAAGGTGCACGACCTATTTCGCTTTCAATGCCGTTACGACACGATGCCTATGTTGGGCGTGAAGCTATTAACTTTTTCGATAACTTGCTACCCGACCATGATGACGTCAGAGACCGGATTGTTGCCCGTTACCAAGCCGATTCAAACCAGGCCTTTGACATACTTTCAGCGATTGGCAAAGACAGTGTCGGTGCATTACAGTTTCTTCCTGAAGGCGTGGCGCCAGGAAATATTCATCAGCTTGAATATGAAAAGCTCACGGAAGATAAGCTCGAGCGTATTTTAAAGGGTTATCAGTCGAAGGCGCCATTGGGCATGCTTTGGGAGCTTGACGACTTTAGAATTTCAATTGCAGGTGCTCAAGAAAAAACAGCATTACTCAAAATTGATGGCGAATGGTGTCTTCCTAAAGGAAATACGCCGACAACGCATATTATAAAGCTGCCTATTGGCGTGATTCACAGCCATGCGCACACTATCGATTTGAGTGACAGCGTAGAAAATGAAATGCTTTGTTTAAAAATAGCACGCGGCTTCGGTTTTGAGGTGCCTAACTGCGAGATAATTACGACACCAAATGCCAAAGCCCTCGCTGTTGAACGCTTTGACCGCAAGTATTCCAGCGATAAAACTTGGATAATGCGGCTTCCCCAAGAAGACTATTGCCAAGTGTTTGGCTTACCCTCGGCCCGAAAATATGAGTCGGACAATGGCCCATCAATTAGCACCATAATGAAGCACCTTCAGGGTTCCGCTAACGCAATCAATGACCGCAACGCATTTATGGCCACGCAGGTTTTATTTTTTTTATTAGGTGCGACCGACGGTCACGCAAAGAATTTTTCTATACATATAGAAGCTTATGGCGGTTACCGATTAACCCCACTTTACGACATTATCTCGGCTTATCCTGCAATGGGCGGGGGCGGCCTCAACATTCGAGATTTAAAGCTGGCCATGAGCCTACGCGGATCGCGGGGTAAGAAATGGGAAATTCACCGCCTGTTTAAAAAGCATTTCTTAAACACAGCCAAAGCAGCTGAATTCAGCCCAAACACAATGAATGACATTATTACCCGCATGTGCGAACAAGTTGATGACGTTATTGAGCAAGTATCAAATAACTTACCTGATAACTTCCCAATGACCGTAGCGGCGCCAATTTTTGATGGGATGCGTGAACGTAAACGGCGATTACTTATCGGATGAAATAATTACTTTATCGTTGCGCCATAACGTTCGTTTAAATAAAAGTGACCTTTCGGTTTATCTGGAAATCCGTTAAACCTATACAAATGTAGATACATATATTGACACGTAGCGCGAGCGCTATTAATGTAGATACACAAGTAGATACTATTTTAATGTGAGGCTTATACATGCAAACTGAAATCAAACGTTGGGGAAATAGCGCCGCTGTGCGCCTTACTAGCAAGATTTTGGCACAAGCAAAGCTGGATATCTCCAGCCCGATCAGTATTAATGTGAAGGCTGGAAAGATCGTTATCGAAGCGGCTCAGAACTCGCCTCGCAAAGTTAACCTCCCCTTCTCTGAAGCTGAATTGCTAAAAGGTTTGGATGCCCATGGCGCACACGCTGACGAACTTGCCCAGCCCTCTGAAACAGAATTGGGTGTTTAATGGCCCAATACATTCCAGATCGCAACGATATTATTTGGCTGGACTTCGAGCCAACAAAGGGTAAGGAAATCGGCAAGTATCGGCCTGCATTGGTGCTGTCGTCTAAGCAGTACAACAAACAGACTGGGCTTCTAATCTGCTGCCCGATCAGCACAAGCGTTCGCGGTGCCATGACTGAGGTGACCGTGGACAATCTGGATAAGCCTTCAGTGGTGACATCGAGCCTCATTCAAACGCTGTCCTGGAAAGACCGTAAGGCTGACTTTATAGCCAAGGCAGAGCGCGGCGTATTGGATCAGGTGCTGGTTCGCATAATCCCTCTGATCGGGGCAGACAGTGTGATTGAGAAATTCATTGAGTAATGAATATGAAGTAGCTAACGTAAAGGCCATTCGCGAGGACTTATTAAAAGTCACTCAAGCAGAGTTTGCTGCGGCAATGAGCGTAAGCATTGATACCGTGAAGAGCTGGGAAAGCAAGCGCCGTAACCCTGCTGGGTTAGCAGCGAAAGTACTTGCTACAATTCAAGACGACCCAAAGATTTACTCGGTATTGGCAGCACACAAGTGATGAACACTACGTATTGTTGCTTGTAGGAAGGGATTAACAGGTAAAATGGGTAAGTGAGACAAGTTATTGCTGGTAGGTTTAGTGCACTGATAGAGTGTTCTTATACATGGATAATAAAAGTTACACTTAAAGGGAAAGATTATGTATTTAGCAACGGTTGATTATCAAAACCCAGAAGGACAAAGTTACCAGGTAGTTGTTGGTGTATTCTCTTCAGAATCTAAAGCCAATTATGCTATAGAAAACTTTATTGAAGGTGTAATTTATATCGAATGGTCCGACGCGATAAATATAAAACAGACGGTTGTAAAAGTGGAGTTAGATCAGCCCATCTTTGAATAGATGGGCAATAAAAGGTTGGATAATGCTCCTTCAATGAACACCATAATAAAGCCCCTTATTATTGCACAGGGCTAATAGTTAAAAAGACAAAGGCCTCACCATTAAACGGCATGAACGTTAGCCTTAAGTTCAAATCAGAACTAACATTTTCACCGGCGAACACACGGAAGTCACTGCCGCCACTGGGTTGAATATAATCAAGAGTACTCACTCCGTCGGCGCTAGACGTTGTTGATACCAAAGGCTGGGGGCTGTCGTTACTTGAATTGTAGCTTCTCACATGCACACTATGCGCTACCTTGCCTTCCGTTTCAGTTATAATTGCAACCTCGTAACCTGCATACTGTTCATCAATAAAAAAGCAATTGGCATGATCTTGCTTCGCTGCAAGTTGTACTTCAAAATCAACTTCTTCATTTAAAGTTAAACATTCAATGTTACTTGCGGATGCAGTAAATGCCGCAGCTAAACCAAAAACAAGTATCAAAACCCTAAACATTTAACACCTTTCCATAGTTAATTAATTATTACTATACACTTTCCGCTGCTGTAAAAAGCACCATGTCATTTCGGTGAATTACTTCTTCACGTGGGCAATAACCTAAAACATTCGCTATTTCTTGGCTATGCAGGCCTTTAATGCGATTTAATTCTGCTACTGGGTACTGACACGTTCCTTTGGCAAATGGCTGCCCTTGTTCATCGCACACTAATACTGCGTCGCCTTTGTCGAAGTGCCCGCTCACAGCAAGTATGCCTTTTGCTAATAACGAAGCACCCTGTTTTTGGAGCGCTTGCACGGCGCCGGTATCTAGCTTTATTTCACCTTGGCTTTTTAACCCGTGTAACAACCAATGTTTTTTTGCGCTTAGCCGGTCTTGTTGGCGACGAAACAAAGTTCCTGCCTGCTTTCCTGCTAGTAAAGCTTCAAACACAGTCGCTTTTTGACCATTCACGATCAAGGTGTCAATGCCCTGCTGAGTTGCTTTTTGAGCCGCTTGTAATTTTGTAACCATACCGCCGGTACCCACATGGTGGTGGCTACCTCCGGCCATGGCGAAAACGTCTGGAGTAATTTGTTCCACGGTTTCAATAAACCGGGCATCTGGGTTGTTACGCGGATTGCTGGAATACAAGCCGTCAATATCTGTACAAATAATGAGTACATCTGCGTCTACTGCGGTGGCAACCAAAGCAGCTAAATTATCGTTATCGCCAAGCTTTAGTTCTGCCGTTGCCACACTGTCATTTTCATTAATAATTGGCAGTATTTGGTTGTCGAGCAACGTGCGAAGGGTGTTTTGAATATTTAAATAACGCCGGCGGTTATTAAAGTCGTCGTGGGTTAATAATAGCTGCCCGCAGTGAAAGTCGAACAGGTTCTGCCACAGGTTCATCATTTTGTACTGCCCTACCGAGGCCATCGCCTGCTTCACCGGTATAGGCAACGGTTGGTGCTTAAAAGCTATGGCATTGCGGCCCGCAGCAACACCACCGGAAGAAACTAAAATCACATCAATATTTTGCAGCCGACATTCATTAATAAAACGAGCCAATGCCAATAAGTAACGGGTGGAGCATTCATGCCCTTCTGGCGCAATCAGTGCACTACCTACTTTTAATACAATTCGCTGCCAATTTTGACCTAACATTTTTTGCTCTCTATTCACCCAAGCGCCACGGGCTAGGACTATACTGGAGTGTACACCCTTAGTTCAATGGCCTTTATTCATGAAACAATATTTAACCAAACCTTGGCCGAGATTACGGTATAATTACTTATTAACGAAGCGCTAACGTGCTTTATGTTTTATTAACCATGGGTTTGAAAGTGAAGTAGTGCTTAAACCAAATATTATTGTACCTCAGCGCTTTATTCATCAGCAGGCCCTGGTACAGGGTGATGAATTTGGCGTGCTCTGTTGGAATACCCAAAAGCTTACCCAAACAGTGGCATTTCAGGTTGAGCTTGCGCGTGTATTACAGCAGTTCCCAAGTTTATTTTTGTTGTTTCAAGAAACCAAGCTTGTGTTACACAGCGATTCCCACTTTCCAGACTGGTCTTATGCCATTGCGCCCAATATACAAACTAACCGTGCTATTTACGGTGTGCTAACTGCCAGCCAATACGCATTTACCGACGCACAAGCGCGGCTTACTCGTAGCCGTGAAGGGATGTTCGCAACCTTTAAAAGCTATATGCTTTCGTACCACCCGCTGCCTAATAAGCAGTCGCTATTAGTAGTGAACGTGCACGCTATTAATTTCGTGAGTACCAACCACTTTCTACGAGAAATTGAGCTACTTAAAGCAGAGCTTTTAGACCACAACGGCCCACTAATAGTGGCCGGCGACTTTAACGTTTGGAATCGGCAACGGCGTTTGTATTTGCGCCAGCTTTGTCGCACCCTGGGCTTACGGCAAGCTTATATGACCGACTCGCAGCACATTAAAACTTACCGCCAGCTTGTGTAATCCCCCCGAAAAATCGGAGCAGTTATAAGTAGAAAATTCCGTTAAACTAAAACGAAGGAGTTTTCTATGCGCAAATCACGGTAAGCGTCACTGAAACCACACCTATTCAGCCATAGTTTAAATTCATAAGCTACCACCAGGTTTAATTTAAAAGGTGGTAGCACGATGAGTCGAGTACATCGCACGCGCGAGCAATAGCGTCAGCTGATAGCTGAATTTGAACAAAGCAATCTCAGCCAGAAAGATTTCTGCGAGCCGCGTGGCATTAACCCGGCGTACTTTAGTCAGCGGCGATCAGAGCTGCAACGCGAAGCTGAAGATAACGACACTGGTTTTGCTCTGGCTGTGCCGCAGTCGGCAACTTCGCAGCAGACGCTGCAACTTCGTATTGGCCAAACCGAGTTGGTATTGCCGTTGTCGGTTTCACCACGCTGGGTCGCGCAGTTGGTCAAAGAGCTCAGCGCATGAAGATGTTCGTTGAGCCACCGGCTATCTA
>NZ_JAMFTN010000014.1 GCF_023922585.1 Aliidiomarina quisquiliarum | reverse complement strand
TTCAGCTTCTTTCAAAATCGCCACAATTTGGCTTTCAGTCTTTCGTTTGCTCATCGTCAAACTCCTTTCGTTTAGCTTAAAAGAAATTCTACGAGTAATCTGTATTATTTTACGGGGTAGTTACACACTTAATTCATCCAAGTAGTTGGGGTTATGGAGCCAAGCGTTAGTATAAACTTTTGCGCAATTAGCTACGGCATTGGAACTCAAACCTCGGGTTTTGTGTTGTACTATTTATAACCCCTAGGTTTTTTTAAGTTTGTTTATGGGGTTCATCATTCTGCTTGCAAGTATGCCCTTTGAGGGTATACTTTGATCTATAAAACTAAAGTGTTTGCTTCATTAACTAAAAAAGAAGCGATACCTGATTATGCTCTCGTTTACGCTTGTAAAGAAATGAGTGAAGGGCTATTTGATGCTGATCTAGGTGGCTGTGTTTATAAGAAGCGCATTGCTTTTGGTAACAAAGGTAAAAGTGGCGGCTATCGTACTATTGTTGGCGCTGTGATAGGTAACAAATATTTTTTCCTATATGCATTCGCTAAGAGCTCTAGGGCTAATATTTCATCAAAAGAACAATTAGCATTAAATGAGTTAGCCAAAGAGTTTCTAGAATTTAGTCAGGATGAGTTAAATCAACTTGTAAAAAATGGGGAACTTATCGAGGTGGGTTACTATGAGTGATATTTTAAAAGCTGTACATGATACGGCTAAAGGTTTGCATGAAGTAGGCGCAATGGATAAAACCACCATGCGCAAATTTGATGCTTTATGTTTAACAACATTGCACGAGTTTACACCTGAAAAGGTGCGTGCTTTACGGCTTGAAAATAACCTCTCTCAACCTGTATTTGCTCGTTATTTGAATGTAAGCGACAAGCTGGTAAAAAAATGGGAGCAAGGTGAAAGTAAGCCGAGAGGAGCTGCTTTAAAAATGTTATCACTAGCAAAAACTAAAGGGCTGGACGCCATAGCTTAATGAAGCGCGTCCAGCCACACGGCATAAAGCCTTGATTATAACGAAGCTAAAAACTTAGCAAAGGGCACAATATTTTGTTCCACACTGGCTGACTCTAATGTTTGCATATACTCATTGCGCCGCTCTACAGGTACAGCTGCCCATGGGTAACCACCGGAAGCCATCATTAAATTCATAATAAATCGACCTATTCTGCCGTTACCGTCAAAATAAGGATGAATGTACACAAAAACAAAATGTCCTAAAACAACCCTTACTGCGGGATTATCTTCTGCAGCCAATAAATCGAATAGCGTAGGCATCATATCTCTGATGGCAATTTGGTTCGGTGGCGTATGCATTGACTGGCGAATATATACTGGCCCAGTATCGGAAAGCTCTAGCCTGACATCAAATATAGGTTTTAATGTCACGCGTTATTTAGGTTTTGGTGTCTACTGGCTCGAAAAGTAAAGCGGGTACTTGAATAGCACTGCACTTTTTCTTTAACTTCATTTCGCGCCTGACAACCCCACCGGCCGGCACAGCCACACGGCATAAAGTATTAACAGCCCACCAAGCCAAAGTTGGCTCCATTGCACGTTTTGTCCCCAAATAAGGAAGTTCACCAGCAAGCCTGCGGGTATTAGGGCGTTGTTCATGGTGGCGAGTTGGCCGATGTTTACTTTTTTACTGGCCATGCTCCACAGCAGGTAACCACCGCCAGAGGCGCCGAGGCCAAGCCATACCAGCACTACCCAATGTGTGGTGGTAATAGGTATGCGTGCCATGTTGGCGAAGAGGGCCATGCCGATACCGCTCACAATGGCGGCGCCTAAGAAGAAAAGTGCGTAGTGCTGTAGTTGCTCTTTGGCGCTGTGCAGTTTTAGGCGCTTGTAGGCCACTTGGCCGGCGGCAAAGCAAAGGTTGGCGCCTTGTATGAGCAAGAAGCCGGTGAGGAACTGGCTGTCGATGCCTTGGTAACGAATAATGCCGGCGCCAATTACCGATATAAGGGCGGCTAGCCACCAACGGTTGGGTAAGCGTTTCTTATTCAGTAGGCGTTCGTCGATAAGGGCAATGTATAAGGGGGTAAAAATGGTAAACAGCAGCACTTCCGGCACGGTTAAATATAAGAAAGCGTGGTAGAGCAAAATATACATTAAGCCAATTTGTACACCACCAATGCCCATCATATAAAAACGCAGGCGTTTGCTTGTTTGGGCTAGGCGTAAGAAGGGGGCTAAGGCCGCAAAGGCTAATATCATTCGCACAAAGACAGCAATGTAAGGGTCGACATCGGCGGCGAGGAATTCGCCAATGAGCGAAAAGCTAAATGCCCAAACCAGGGTAACAACAATTAAAATGGGCATAAAAGTAAATCCTTAATGAAAAAATACTGTATAAAAGCAGACTGAAAGTGGTGAAATATATTACTTATTAGCTAATCTCACAAATGGCAATTGCAATCACTTTTGTAAGTTGTTGATTATAAAGGCGCTATGAGTTGGCAAGCTACTTGCTATAACTGGCATGAAGAGTTTTAAGGGCTCAATTGATAACAACTTAAAAAGGTTTACGTGATGACTTTAAATAAAAACTATTCTAGCAGAAAGCGCCTTACCCCTGTTGCCTTATGTGGCGCACTTATTCTTACGGCTACATTGAGCACCACGCTGTTAAGCGGTTGTGTTGTGGTGGTCGACGGCGATAAAAAAGTAACCAGCGAACTTTCTAGCAGTCAGTTAGAAAAAAAGAACCGCGCAGCCATAGCTGGGCTTACCTTAGGTAGCCAGCCTGCAAGTGTGCTGACGTTAATGGGCACGCCCGACTTCGACGAACAGCTTAACAAAGGCGACGTTAGCTATCGCGTACTTTACTACCGTACTCAGCGGGTACATAAAGACGGTTTAACCACCAAAGACGAATGTACACCTTTGGTGTTTCAAAATGGTGAGTTAATTGGCTGGGGCCAAGAAAAACTAATCTTTCTTAATAACAATTAATATTTAAAACGTTTCGCGTTACCCACAAAAAAGCCATCTTGCGATGGCTTTTTTGTTGTCTGCGGTTTGTGCTTACGCCTTAACTGGCAACTTGCTGCGGCCAGCTACGCTGCTCCAATGGTCGCGCCAGTACAGCAGGCGGCTATAGGCGTGTGGTATAAAGTACAAGCTAGTAACCGTTGAGAAAATTAAGCCTGAAATAATGGTAATGGCCATGGGAGAGTAGGAAGGGCCGTCGCCCCCTACTTGGGTGTTACCTAAGGCCAGCGGTAGTAAGCCCAGTATGGTGGTGGCTACGGTCATTAGAATTGGGCGTATACGGCGCGAGGTACCTTCAATAATGGCTTCTTCTAAGTTAAAGCCTTCATCGCGCAGTTGGTTCACTTGGTCTACCAGTACAATACCGTTGTTTACCACAACCCCCATTAAAATAAGCATGCCTATCATGGCCATCATTTCAATGCTGTTACCAGTAAACCATAAGCCCCAGAAAGCGCCCGTTATGGCCAATACCAACGAGCCGATTACGGCCGTGGGCAGCAGCAGCGACTCAAATAAAGCCGCCATCACCATATACACTAAGCACATAGCTAATAGCATGTTCACGGCCATGTTTTTGTTTTGCTCTTGTTGCTGCCTAAAACCACCGTCGAGGGACCAGTTATAACCCGGCGGCAATTCAACTTGGGCAAGGGTTTTTTCCAATACAGTGCGGGCTTCGCTTAAGGTAAGGCCGTCGAGGTTGGCGTTAATTCGTATGGCTGTTTGGCGGTTATAACGGCTAATTTGCGACAGCCGTGGGTGGCGTTCGAACTGTGCCACTTGGTCTAACCGTATGAGTGCATTTTCGTCGCGGCCAATCACCACATTCTGTAGCAAGTCGAAATCAAGCTCGTAGGCTTCAGGGTACGCAGCGCGTATGCGTACGTCGCCTTCTGGGTTATGTCGAAATGAACGCAAATTACTGCCCCGCAAGGCGGTCGACACTTGGTTGGCTACCGATTGGGTGGTTAAGCCATAGCGTTCGGCCTGAGTACGGCTTACATGCATTTGTAGCTCTTCTGCGGCTTGCTGGTTGTCGGTTTGTACATCGACCAGGCCTTCAATGCGCGAAAGCACCGGCATTATGTCGCGGGCTAGCTCTTGTAGTAGCTCGGTTGAGCGGCCACTCAGGGTAATTTGTACGCCGTCGTTGTCGCCACCCCGAAAGCCAAAGCGCACTTTGCTACGTGCTAACAAAGGCATGTTGGCACGAATACGATCTTGAATTTGAGGAATGGTTAAGTTGCGTTTGGTTTTTAACAACAGCGTTGAAGTGGCTGAATTGGTGCTGTAATAGCTATACACATTATCGATTTCAAAATCGTCTTTGTTGGCATATAAGTAAGTTTCTAGTCGAGTTACTTCTTGCTCAACTTCTTCGAGCGCGAACTGGCCCTGAATGTCGTAGTTAATGTATAACCGGTCGTTGAAGGCCGTGTCGGCACCGTCGCTACTAATCTGCGAAATAGGTAGGGCGGTACTGGCAAATAACAGAAAAATAATCAGCGACGTTGTTTTAGGGTTTTTGTGGCTCCAGCGTAATGAACGTAAGTAGGCGGGCTTTAACCTAGGCTCGCGCTTGGGCTGTTTTTTTACTTTTACTTTCAGTTTGCTTAACAGCAATGGAATAAGCGTTTGTGCCACCAACAGCGAAGCCAGCAAAGAAATACAAATAGCTACTGCTACGTGTTCTAGGAATATGGTTAGCTGCTCTTTAGCGCCAAATATATTGGGTAAAAACACAATGGCGGTGGTAAGGGTACCGGCAATAATAGCCAGCGACACTCGGGCAGCGCCTAGTTCCACCACAGCTTCGTTTAAGGGTTGATTATCGGCAATAGCAAGCTCTTGCTCTTGGCGTACGCTTTCACTGACAACCACCGCGTTATCAATCAGCATACCTACGGCAAGCATTAAGCCCATCATTGATAAAATATTTAAGCTGTAGCCAAGTAAGTACATGACCCCTAAGGTTAAACACAGGGCTGAAGGTACCGACAGTACAATAATAAGAGTTAACCGCCATTCGCGTAAAAATGCGTATAGCAAAGTAATCGACAGCAGGGCACCAATAAGGCCAGCTAGCAGTAAGTCGCGTAACGAGTCGGTAACGCTTTCTGCTAGGTTGTCCATCATCATGAGCTCTATGTCGTTGAATTCTGGTGTTTGGGCTGCGGCTTCAATAATACTAACCACATTATGAGCTACGTCGACTAAGTTGGCGCTCGAGTCTTTAAATACGCTTAAACCTATAGCATAGCGTTGGTTAAAGTGGCGACCGTCTTGAGCTCGTGGTAATTCGTACGACACCTCGGCAATGTCGGCAATGGTTAGGTGCGCATTAATAGGTAAGCTTTCGATGTCGGCTAAATTGTGAAATTCATCGGACGCTACCAAGCGTACGCGAGTACGTTCTGTTTCCATATAACCAGCCGACAAGGTGAAGTTGGCTGTGCGCAAAATGCCCATTACTTGGCTGTCGGTTAAACCAGCGGCAATAATAGCTTCGGGCTTTAAGCGGATCATAATTTCCCGCTGTTGTACGCCGTATAAGTCAACCTTCGACACGCCTTCAGCGCGCTCTAAGGGCTCTTTTAGTTGTTTACTCAGTAAGTCCCAGGCCAGCGACAAGTCACGCTCGCTGGAAATTCGAATTTGTAGTACCGGCATGTCGTCGGTATTAAAGTGCATGACATAAATGCGTTCAAGATCGTCGGGCAAGGTATGCCGAACGCTTTCCACTTGTTCACGTATTTCAATACTGCGCGAGCCTATTTCTTCTTCCCAGTCGAAAAACAACACCACCAAGGCGTCGTTTTCACGGGAAAAAGAACGCATTTCTTTAATGCCCGACACCGTGGCTAAAGCTTCTTCAAGCGGCCGTACAATAAGCCGTTCAATTTCAGCGGGGGTGGCATTGGGGTAAGGTGCGCTAACCACTAACTGTGGAATATCAATACCGGGAAATTTTTCCAATGGCAGTAGCCGCGACGACGCTAGGCCCAATACAAGCATGGCGAAGAACACCATCCATACGGTTACGGGGCGGCGCAGGGCAAAACGGGCAAAAGGCGCGCTGTATTTGCTTTTAACCTCGGCTGAATTAGTCATGGTTATTTACCTGAGCAAAACGTTTACGGTCGAACAGCTGATACACCAAAGGAATAAATAACAAAGTAAGTAAGGTTGCAAATAACAAGCCACTAATAACCGTTATGGCCATTGGGCTGGTAAGCTCAGCGCCGTCGCCAATACCTAGCGCAAGCGGCACTAAACCGAGTACGGTGGTGAGTGTTGTCATTAAAATAGGGCGTAAGCGCTGCGACGAGGCTTCACGAACAGCGGCTAGTTTTTCCATACCTTCTTCACGTAGCTGGTTAATTCTGTCGAACAATACAATAGCGTTATTCACCACAATACCACTAAGCATAATTAGGCCAATAAACACCACTACGCTTAAGGGTGTTTGGCTAATATACAGGCCTAATACCGAGCCAGAGGCGGCTAAAGGCACCGAAAACATAATAAGCAAAGGGTGACCAAAGCTTTCAAACTGTGAAGCCATAACGAGGTAAACTAAAAACACTGCTAATAATAAGGCGAACATAAGTGAACGATAAGAATCGTCAAGCATTTCACTTTGACCACCAACCCGCATGGCTACACCTGGTGGCATTTGTATATGCGCCAGTGCTGCTGTAAGGCTTTCGCCTGCTTGGCGAATATTACCGTCGGCAACTGTCATTGAAACCAGTGCCACCCGTTGTTGATTCATTCGAGTAATTTCACCTGGGCCTGTTTGCATAACAATAGTGGCAACTGCCGATAAGGGCAGTTCGCGCTCTGCACCTGGGTTAATTATTAGGTTTGCAATGGACTGTGGGTCTTGGCGACGCTCGTCGGGCAAGCGTACTCGAATGTCGATTTGGCGATCATCTAAGTTATATTTGCTGGCCACTTGACCACCTATTTTGGTGGAAATAACCCGGGCCACATCCGGTGCATTTAAACCTGCGAAAGCCAAACGAGCGTGGTCGAAACGAATACTCAGTTCGGGCTGGCCGGTGGCAATGCCTGCACGCACGTCTATAAAATTAGGCTCTTGCTCAAGAGCCGCAACAATATCTTGCACCGTGTTGCGTACCCGAATTAAGTCATGACCTTGCACTTCAACCAAAAGGGGCATATCGATATTAATTAATGCAGGGTAGTCAATACGGCTCGCTACATCGGGTAACTGCGCCATACGAACTCGCGCCGCCTCAATAACTTCGTTGCGTTCGGCGGTAGTTAAATGCTGCTTGGTAATAATGTGCAAGCGGCCCCAGTAGTCGCCACCTTGGTTGGCGGAAATTTGCATTAAGCTGCCTATACCCGCTACTGAATAGGTGCGTTCAACCCTTGGGTCGTCGTTAAATGAGCGGGCAACTTCGGCTAAAGTAGCATCGGTACCGGTAATATGAGTACCGCGGGGCATTTCAATGTCTACATAAAACTCTTGTTGTTCCATGCTGGGAATAAGCTGGGTTTTAAGTGACGGCGCTAACCAAAACGACGAGGCAGTAATTAGTACGAACAGGAAGAAAAAGCGCCGCGGCTGACGCTGCATACGCACTAAGCTGGCGCTGTGAGCGCGACGTGTAGCCTCAATAAAATGATTAAAACCATTAAGTAACGGGCTACTTAACTTAACCACAACGAAGGTAATACCGCGGCTGGTTTTACGGCTTGCTTTAATAATGGCGCTTGGAATGGCCACCAGCATGGCATAACGCAATAGGGTGAAAGGCCAGAAAATTTTACGCCAGCTTTTCCCTGCCTTTGGTACTGAAAATGTAATGTTATGAATGGGTTCGTGTTGCTCGTTGACACCGCGCGACGCCAACATAGGAATTAAGGTTAGGGCCACTAATAAGGATGCAATTAAGGCGAAGGTAACGGTTAATGCTTGGTCGAAAAACAATTGCCCGGCTAAACCACTGACGAAAATAAGCGGAATAAATACCGCCAAGGTGGTTAAGGTTGAGGCGGTTACGGCGCTGCCCACTTCTTTGGTGCCTTCAACGGCTGCGGTGCGGGTGTCTTCGCCTAGATCGCGGCGGCGCGAAATGTTTTCGAGCACCACAATGGCGTTGTCTACCAATAGCCCAACAGCAAGGGCTACGCCGCCAAGCGACATAATGTTCAGGCTTAACTTAGCCGAATACATGAGAAAGAAGGTGGCGACAATAGAAATAGGAATAGCGATGGAAATAATTAACGTGGGCTTTAATTGGCGTAGGAATAGCAAAATAACCAACATGGCGAGTAAACCACCTACCACCGCATTGCTTTTTACCGACCCAATGGCATTACGAATAAACTGCGACTGGTCACTCAGCAAACCAATTTCATATCCTTGGGGTAAATTCTTGTTAATAAAGGCTAAGCGTTTGTATACGGTATCGGCTACCGCTACGGTGTTGGCGTCGCCTTCACGATATAAATTGAGTTCAATAGCTTCTTCACCATTTACGCGGCTAATGGAAGTACGGTCTTTATTGCCCATGCGCACTTCGGCTAAGTCGCCCAGCTTAATGGGGTTGCCATTAATAGAGGTGATGTAAATCTCGCGCATATCGTCGAGATCTTGAAACTGGTTAATGGTGCGCACCAAGAACTCTAAACGGCCACTTTGTACGCGGCCGCCGGCTTGGTTAATGTTTTCAGCCCGTAGGCGTTGCACTACCATTTCGGGGGTAATATTCAGTTGGCTGGTAATGGCTTCGTCGATAAGAATATGAACTTCGTCTTCAAGCCCGCCGCCTGTACGTACGGCAGCAACTCCTTCAATGCTTTCAAAGCTACGTTTAAGCTCTTCGTCGGCATAGCGGCGCATGCGCTGTAAGTCTTCGTCGCCACTTACGGCAAAGCGCATCATAGGCTCCATGTTGGGGTTGAAGCGCAAAATAATTGGTTTTTCTATATCTAGTGGAATAGGCACCATGTCTAGCTTTTCGCGCACTTCAATGGCGGCTATGTCCATGTTGGTGCCCCAAGCGAATTCCATCACAATGTCAGACTGATTAGCCCGGGCATAGGAGGTAATTTCGCGTACACCACGAACCGTACCCAGCGATTCTTCCACTGGGCGGTTAATTAGCTGTTCTACTTCAGCAGGTGCAGCACCGGGGTAGGTGGTTCGCACTGTTAAAGTGGGGTAGCTTAAATCGGGCAATAGAGTTACAGGCAAGCGACCTAGTGCCACCATGCCAAATAGTACAATAGCAAGGGTAAACATAACCACAGTAACGGGGCGGTTTACGGCAATTTGAGGTAGTTTCATAGGGCAATAGCCTCAACTTTAGCACCGTCACGTAAGTTGTTTTGGCCGGTAACAATGAGCACGCTGCCAGCAGACAACCCTTCTACTACCTCAAACCAGCCGCCGTCTTGTAAGCCTGTTACCACGTTAGTGCGCTTAGCAGTACCTTCTTCAACAATAAACACATGCGACTGATTGTCGATACGAATAAGGGCGTCTTGTGGAATACGTACCACGTTGTCGCGCTCGGCGTAATGCAATTGAATGCGAGAGAACATGCCTGCCCGCAGTTTAAAGTCGTTGTTTACAATAGAAAGTACGGTGCGAAAGGTGCCCGAGCCTGAGTCAATAACAGGGCTAACACGGGCCACGGTGGCGGTAATAGGCTCGCCAGGTAACGCTTGTAATTGTAAGTCGGCGGGCAAACCAGGGCGTACATGGGTTAGTGCGTGTTCTGGTAAATGCACGGTGGCACGCAGTAGTGAACTATCAACAATATGAAACATGCTTTCTGGCTGCCAGGCTTGAATAAGGCGTCCAGTACGAGCGTACCGGCGTGAAATATGGCCGCTAATAGGTGCGCGAACAGTCGTTTCTGCCAAGTCGATTTTGGCTAAGTCGAGGCGTGCCACGAGGGCGTCTTGCTGCGACTGCAGGCGGCTAACCGAGTCGGCACTTACCAGCTGGCGCTGCGCGAGCTGCTGATTACGCTCTAGCTCTTGGCGAACGTTACGCAGTTCAGCTTCTATTTGCGCTACAGCTAAGGCGTAACGGCTTGATTCAAGCTGGGCTAATGGTTGTCCTTTTTCTACGTAGTCGCCTTCTTCAACAAATATGTTTTCAATAATACCGTTTACGCGGGGCACTACGTCGGTGCTTTCTTCCGCTTCTAAAATGGCACTAGCGGTAAATGATGCGCGAATACGGCCCTGGGCAACTACTATGGTTTCAACAGGAGCACCAGGTTCGTCTACTTCAACCTCTGCTTTTTTAGTCCGAGACTCCATATTGCCACAGGCGGTTAGCAGAAGCGCAAGTGCGATAACAATGGTGGTTGCAGCTGCGGAAAAAATATTTCGTTGTGTCATAAATAGCCTCTGGCTCATTAATTATATCGGCAAAATGCTAGGCATTTTGTTTTTCTGTGGTTGTTCTTGTAGTGATGTTTGCAGCTACTGTGCCAATCTGACAAAAGTGCGGTAACAGATTGATTCTATATTAATATATTCTCATTAGAAGGATAGCCAAGAAGTGTAACAATTAATTTTTAGGCTAATTATTAGTGCTTTACGCTAAAAGTTACTTCACTAACCATCAAGTAATACTGCACGCTTTATACAGACTTCAGCACACAGTTGAAAATAATTACAAAAACAACACTATCTTTTAGCCGCCTAGATGGCTATATTGATATTGGTGTTAATAACGTAATCAACAATAAAGAAAGGAAATGCTCCATGCGTTTAGAGTCGCTTGCTTTACATCATGGCTATAGTTCAGAACAAACCACTAAGTCTGCTGCTGTGCCTATTTACCAAACTACGTCATTTACTTTCGATAGTACGCAACATGGCGCAGATCTGTTTAATTTGAAAGTTCCGGGCAATATTTATTCACGCATTATGAACCCAACTAATGCGGTGCTTGAAGAGCGCCTAGCGGCTATTGAAGGGGGTATTGCAGCCTTAGCAGTAGCCTCGGGTATGTCGGCTATTGCCTATACGGTTCAAACCTTAGCCAGCGTGGGTGATAATATTGTCAGTATTAGTCAGTTATATGGTGGCACCTATAACTTATTTGCTCATTCGTTACCGCAGCAGGGCATTGATGTGCGTTTTGCCGACGCCAACGATTTTGCTGCCATAGAGGCACAAATAAACGACCGTACCAAGTTTATTTTCTGTGAGTCTATTGGTAACCCTGCCGGTAACATTGTTGATATTCCCAAGCTGGCTGAAATTGCTGAGCGCCACGGGGTGCCTTTGGTGGTGGACAATACCGTTGCTACACCGGTGCTGTGCCGGCCCATAGAGCAGGGCGCGCACATTGTTATTCATAGTTTAACGAAATATATTGGCGGCCACGGCACCACTTTAGGTGGCGCTATTATTGACGGAGGCCGGTTTGATTGGGCCGCCCATGCGGAGCGTTTTCCACAGTTAAATACCCCTGATCCTTCTTACCATGGTGTAGTGTATACGGAAGCGTTAGGGGCTGCGGCGTTTATTGGCCGAGCGCGAGTAGTGCCACTACGAAATACAGGTGCGGCGCTGGCGGCACAAAGCGCGTTTTACATTTTGCAGGGTCTTGAAACCCTGGCTTTACGGGTTGAGCGCCATTGTGAAAATGCCCAAAAATTAGCGGAGTATTTAGTTGCTCACCCGCAAGTGTCTTGGGTTAATTACGCGGGCTTACCCGACAGCCCATACCATGCGCTTACTCATAAAGTATGTAGTGGCAAAGCGTCGGGAATACTCAGTTTTGGTATAAAGGGTGGAGCAGAAGCGGCACCTAAATTTATAGATGCGTTGCAAATGATTCTACGCCTAGTAAATATTGGCGATGCGAAGTCGTTAGCGTGCCACCCAGCGTCGACTACCCACCGTCAATTAAACACAGAAGAACTAGCCAAAACAGGGGTGTCGGCAGATCTTATTCGTATTTCGGTGGGTATCGAACATATTGACGACATTATTGCCGACGTTGACCAAGCATTGCTGGCAGCCCGTTAAAGCGCAGTTCTAAACAATCAGCCCAATGTAGCGAAACCAATTGGTTAATAGTAGTGAGCCGTGTTGTTGCCAGCACGGCTCTTTTTTTGCCATGTTAGGTTGGGCAGAAAAGGGGTCGTATTGGGGTAATTGTGGCTTTAAGCCCCGAGCAGTGTCGCGTAAGTATTCTTGATACAGCGTGTCTATTTCATATTCAGGGTGGGCTAACAAATATGCGTTTTGTTGCTGGTCGGTAATATAAGTAGCGCCGGCCTGGTCGGCATGCAATAAAATATTTAGCTGGGGCTGTTGTTGCACAAGTACTTGATTCGATTCAGCATTACGCGAATGAGGTAGGTTGCATACGCTAGGTAAACCCTGGGTAAGAGGGTGTGGATTTACCTGGTGCGGAAACACGCCACTTACTTTTTGCTGATATTGCACTCGAGGAATACCAAACTTATGAAACAGCGCTGCATTGGCCGCCCAGCAAGAATAAAATACTGGAATAGCCTGCCTTTCGGTTTGTTCCATAATGTCGCACAGCTCTTGCCAATACAGTATTTCCGTATATTTTTTCTGGCCAAAAGCAGCCCCTGTAATAATCAGCGCATCGAGTTGCTGGGGTAGCCCCGCATGGTATTTTTGTTTTAAATAAGCAGGGTCGGTGCGCTTTGACGTGTAACTAGCGGTGGTAATAAACTGCACCTTAAAATTGGCCGCTTGTGGGCCAATTAAGCGCAGCCACTGCTGTTCAGTCGCTTCTTTATTTGGCATTAAATTTAAAATACCCAAAACAGGTTTACGGGGTAAGGCAGAAGAGCTCAAAGCAACATACTCAGGCGATTAATAATAGTTTGATTATAAACAAAAAAGCCGCTTAAAAAAGCGGCTTTTAATCTATTTAAGCGAACTTGCTGGTTATTTTTTAATTGGTGCAAAATCTCGCTGTGCTTCACCAGTATAAAGCTGGCGTGGGCGACCAATGCGCTGGCTGTCTTCACTGAGCATTTCATGCCAGTGAGAAATCCAGCCAACAGTGCGTGACAGGGCAAAGATAACGGTAAACATACTGGTTGGAATACCAATAGCTTTTAGAATAATTCCTGAGTAGAAGTCTACGTTCGGGTAGAGTTGACGCTCAATGAAATATTCGTCTTCTAGCGCTATACGCTCTAGCTCCATGGCTACGTCGAGTAACGGGTCGCTGATATTGAGTTCGTTCAACACTTCATGACAAGTATCGCGCATAACGGTTGCACGCGGGTCGAAGTTCTTATACACCCGGTGGCCAAAGCCCATGAGACGGAATGGATCGTCTTTGTCTTTCGCTTTGGCAATAAACTCAGGAATGCGATCAACAGTGCCAATTTCTTCTAGCATGTTTAAGCAAGCTTCATTTGCTCCGCCGTGTGCTGGCCCCCAAAGTGAGGCAACACCCGCAGCGATACAGGCATAAGGGTTAGCACCAGAAGAGCCTGCTAAACGTACTGTAGAGGTTGACGCGTTTTGCTCGTGATCAGCATGTAAAATGAAAATGCGGTCCATAGCATTCGCAATGGTTGGACTAATTACATAATCTTCCGCTGGTACCGAGAACATCATATTTAAGAAATTCTCAGAGTAGCTTAGTTTATTTTGTGGATAAACAAAGGGTTGCCCAATGCTGTGCTTGTAGCACATGGCGGCAATGGTTGGCATTTTTGCTACCAAACGGTAGGCACTACGCACACGTTGCTTAGGATCATTAATGTTTAAGTCGTCGTGGTAGAAAGAAGACAAAGCACCAGTAACAGCACATAACATAGCCATTGGGTGAGAGTCGCGACGGAAACCATTAAAGAAGTTATACAGCCCTTGGTGAACCATGGTGTGGTTCGTAATGGTACTGCGGAATGCTTGATATTCTTCTGCAGTAGCGGCTTCGCCGTGAATAAGCATATAACAAACTTCGAGGTAATCTGCTTCTAGTGCTAATTGCTCGATAGGATAACCACGGTGTAATAAAATACCTTTATCGCCGTCGATATAGGTGATTTTAGACTCGCAGGCGCCAGTGGCGAGGAAACCGGGGTCAAAAGTGAAATAACCGTGTTTGCCTAGTGTACGGACGTCAATTACATCGTAACCTGCCGTACCTGTAAGGATTGGCAGCTCAATTGAATTGCCATCGACTTGCAAAGTGGCCTTTCGGTCAGCCATAAGATCTCCTTGCTTTCGTTGCATCTCGGGTAAAATAAAGTGCGCTAGTTGTACTTGATCCGACCAGTGCTTGTCAATTTTACGTAAGGGGTATAAGTGAAAAATATGGCTTTATAAGCAAATCGCTAAGCCTTTTAGCACTAGACATCTGCGCCTAGGCGTTATATTTTCCATGCACTATCGTACTTTAACAGATTTCCGTGCGATTATTTATAATGGTTAGTCTAATTAGTTAAGAATGGTTGAAAAATAACCGCTCTTATGTGGTTTTGTATGCGTGGGTGTTGGAATGGTAACCCTTTCTAGCATTGTATTTCGGCGTTGCGGTCGTTATACTTGCTGCACCGACATCCATTGCGTTTTGAAGAAGGCAACAGTGGTGAAAAAACAAAGACCTATAAATTTAGAACTGAACACCATCAGTTTTCCACCCGCGGCTATGGCCTCCATTTTGCACCGAGTTTCTGGCGTTATTATGCTAGTACTGGTGGGCTTTTTGGTTTGGCTGCTAGCTACATCATTATCCGGACCTGAAGGCTTTGCTACAGTCAAGTCCGTTATGGCACACCCAGTGGCAAAGTTTGTTATTTGGGGTTTCTTAACAGCGCTTGGGTACCACATCATTGCTGGCGTGCGCCACATGATTATGGACTTGGGTTTTGGCGTAGAGAAAGTGCCAGGGCAGCGTAGCGCGCGCTTTAGTATAGCGCTGGGCGTTGTTTGGGCTGTAGTGGCAGGAGTTTGGTTATGGTAAATGTAGCTTCTACTTTTGGTCGTAGCGGCACGCACGACTTTGTATTATTACGCGCCACAGCTTTAGTTATGGCTGCGTATGCGTTTTTCTTAGTAATTTGGCTCGCTTGTAACCCTAGTGTTGATTACAACGCATGGTCTGGCTTGTACAGCAATTTAGCTATGAAAATATTCACATTGTTAACCCTTACCAGCGTATTAGTTCACGGCTGGATTGGTATTTGGCAAGTGCTTACCGATTACATTAAGTGTTCACGCTTACGTGGTCTTATTCAATATGTAGTGGTACTTGCCCTAGGGGTTTATTGGTTCACCGGCTTATTCGTTTTGTGGGGTGTCTAAGTGAGCAGCATGAAAGAACTAGAATTTGACGCGGTGGTAATAGGTGCTGGCGGCGCGGGTATGCGCGCGGCGTTACAAATTTCGGAACAGGGCATGACTTGTGCACTGATGTCGAAAGTATTTCCAACGCGTTCGCACACCGTGTCTGCACAGGGTGGTATTACTGTTGCACTGGGCAATGCCCATGAAGACAACTGGCAGTGGCACATGTTTGATACGGTAAAAGGTTCCGACTATATCGGCGACCAAGACGCCATTGAGTACATGTGTAAAAACGGCCCAGAAGCGGTTTTAGAGTTAGAAAATATGGGCTTGCCATTTTCTCGGTTTGACAATGGTAAAGTGTACCAACGGCCCTTTGGTGGTCAGTCGAAAGACTTTGGTGGCGAACAGGCAGCCCGTACCGCGGCAGCTGCAGACCGAACAGGTCACGCCATGTTACACTTGCTTTATCAGCAAAACGTAAAAAATAAAACCACTATTTTCTCTGAGTGGTTTGTATTAGATTTAGTAAAAAACCAAGACGGTGCCGTAGTTGGTGTAACCGCAATTGACATTGAAACTGGCGAAACCGTTTTCGTAAAAGCGAAAGCTGTGGTTTTAGCCACCGGTGGCGCAGGGCGTATTTATGCCTCGACTACCAACGCACATATTAATACTGGCGACGGTATTGGCATGGCTCTTCGTGCCGGTGTGCCCATGCAAGACATGGAAATGTGGCAGTTTCACCCCACGGGTATAGCTGGTGCAGGTACGCTCGTTACTGAAGGTTGCCGTGGTGAAGGCGGTTACTTATTGAATAAAGACGGCGAACGCTTCATGGAGCGTTATGCTCCGAACGCGAAAGACTTAGCTTCGCGCGACGTAGTAGCCCGTTCAATGATGACAGAAATTCGTGAAGGCCGTGGTTTAGACGGTCCATTGGGTCCGCATTTATTACTGAAGCTCGACCATTTAGGCCGTGAAGTGCTGGAAAGCCGCTTACCAGGTGTATGCGACCTAGCTAAAACCTTTGCCCATGTTGATCCTGCAGAGCAACCAATTCCTGTTATTCCTACCTGTCACTATATGATGGGCGGGGTACCAACCGACGTTACTGGCCAAGCTATTTATGTTGACGCCAAAGGTGAAACCAAGCCTATTCCTGGCTTGTTTGCCTGTGGTGAAGTTGCCAACGTATCGGTACACGGTGCGAACCGCTTAGGTGGTAACTCGTTGCTCGATTTGGTGGTGTTCGGTCGTGCTGTTGGTATGCAGTTAGGCGAAACTTTAGCGGCCAATTCACAGGCACGCCGTGCAAGTGAATCAGACATTGAAGCTGCCATGGCACGGGTTAACCGTTGGAACAGCACCCAAACGGGTGAGGATCCAGTGCAAATTCGCAAAGACTTACAACAGTGTATGCAATTAAACTTCTCGGTATTCCGTGAAGGTGCAGCCATGGCCGAAGGGTTGAAGCAATTAGGTGAAATTCGTGAACGGCTGAAAAATGCGCGCTTAGATGACACCAGTAAAGACTTCAATACTCAACGCATTGAGTGTTTAGAGCTCGATAATATGATGGAAACAGCATATTCAACAGCTGTAGCAGCGAACTTCCGTACGGAAAGTCGCGGTGCCCATAGCCGTGCTGACTTCCCAGATAGAGACGACGACAACTGGCTAGTGCATACGGTTTATAATCCTGCGAACGAATCAATGAGTACGCGTGGTGTGAATATGTCACCAACTGAGCGTGAAGCGTTCCCGCCAGTACCACGTACTTATTAAGAGAGGCTTACAACGATGAAAAAAATAGTCTTTTCGGTCTATCGTTATAACCCTGATGTGGACGCTAAACCGCGCATGCAGGAATATACTTTAGAAGTTGAGAAAAGCCGCGATATGATGGTTCTCGACGCGCTTATTCTATTAAAAGAGCAAGATCCAACATTGTCGTTTCGTCGCTCATGCCGTGAGGGCGTGTGTGGCTCCGACGGTGTTAACATGAACGGTACCAACGGTTTGGCCTGTATTACTCCGGTGTCTTCATTAAAAGGCAGCAAAGTAGTGATACGTCCATTGCCAGGTTTACCGGTTATTCGAGACTTAATCGTCGACATGGCTCAGTTTTTTGAGCAGTATGAAAAGATTAAGCCATTTTTAATTAATGACGACAAACTGCCACCAGCTCGTGAGCGCCTACAAAGCCCGGAAGACCGTGCCAAGTTAGATGGTTTATACGAGTGTATACTGTGCGCGTGCTGTTCATCTTCTTGTCCGTCGTTCTGGTGGAATCCAGACAAGTTTATTGGTCCAGCAGGCCTGTTAAATGCGTATCGCTTCTTAGTAGATAGTCGCGATACCGCTACAGAACAGCGTTTGGATGACCTTGATGACGCTTTTAGTGTATTCCGATGCCATGGCATTATGAACTGCGTTGAAGTGTGTCCAAAAGGGTTGAACCCAACCAAGGCTATTGGGCAAATAAAATCAATGTTATTAAGCCGTGCGGTTTAATTAATGCCCGTGCAGCTTTACAGTAGTCGTGATTATGTTGTGTTAAATAGCTGTCCCTTGTGGACGGCTATTTTTGCAACAAAAACACACAAATAATCACAGGTTGTCAATCGAAGTTCACGTGATGAAAGGAAATACAATGCAAGAAGGCGCAATGCAAGCCTGGATTGAATCCTCTCCTCTGGCCGGGGGTAATGCGGCCTATATCGAAGAGCTATTCGAGCTCTTTCTTGATGACCCAAGTTCTATACCAAGTGAATGGCGAGAACTTTTTGAACAGCTGCCCGCTAGCTCAGGTGCAGACGTTAAACACAGCGAAATTCGTGACCAATTCCGAGCTGCTGCAAAAAACAAACTAAAGCAAGCTGGTGGTGGCGAACTTACAGCGGAAGACGCTGAGAAACAGGTTCGGGTACTACAGCTGATTAATGCCTACCGCTTTCGTGGTCACCAACACGCCAATTTAGACCCGCTTAACCTATGGAAGCAAGAGCAAGTTCCAGACCTTTCCCTTGACTACCATAACTTAGGTAAAGACGACCTAAATAAAGAGTTTAATGTGGGCTCTTTGCAAATAGGTAAGGACGTTGCCAAGTTAAGTGATATTCACCAAGCACTAGAAGCTATTTACTGCGGATCGATTGGTGCTGAGTACATGCATATTGTTTCAACTGCTGAAAAGCGTTGGATTCAGCAGCGGTTAGAGTCACAGCTAGGTCAGCCTAAGTTTAGTGCCGAAGAACGCAAGCGTATGCTTAAAGAACTTGTTGCAGCCGACGGCCTAGAAAAATATTTAGGTGCTAAATTTCCAGGAGCTAAGCGATTTTCCTTAGAAGGCGGAGACTCGTTAATTCCATTATTGAAATCACTTATTCGCCGTGCCGGTGAACAAGGCGCGAAAGAAGCAGTGATTGGAATGGCGCACCGTGGTCGCTTAAACGTACTTGTTAACGTAATGGGTAAGCAGCCAAAAGAATTATTCGACGAATTTGCCGGCAAGAGTACTAGCGACAAAGCGGGCGATGTGAAGTACCACATGGGCTTCTCGTCAGACTTTGAAACCGATGGTGGCAATGTTCATTTAGCATTAGCGTTCAACCCGTCGCATTTAGAAATAGTAAACCCAGTTGTAATGGGTTCGGTGCGTGCACGTATGGACCGTCGTAATTGTAAAGATGGCAGCCAAGCACTTCCAATTACTATTCATGGCGACGCTGCTATTGCGGGCCAGGGTATCGTTCAAGAAACCTTTAACTTATCGCAAACACGTGCTTATGGCGTTGGTGGTAGTATTCGCGTAGTAGTAAATAACCAAATTGGTTTTACCACTTCGAAGCAAGAAGATGCCCGTTCAACTCAGTATTGTACAGATATTGCGAAAATGGTTCAGGCTCCAATTTTCCATGTCAATGCCGATGATCCTGAAGCCGTGTTGTTTGTAGCACAAATGGCTGTTGACTACCGCAACACCTTTAAGCGCGACGTAGTTATTGACTTAGTTTGTTATCGCCGCCACGGCCATAACGAAGCCGATGAGCCAAATGCAACACAGCCGCTAATGTATCAAAAAATTAAGCAGCATCCAGTACCACGCGACATTTATGCCCAACGCCTAGTTGAACAAAAACTAGTGGCTGAAAGCGATGTAATTGCCCTAGTAAACGACTATCGCGATGCTCTCGACGTTGGTGAGTGTGTGGTGGACGAATGGCGGCCAATGGTGGCACATTCATCTGACTGGGCTTCTTTTGTTGGCCATGAATGGGACGTAGAATATGATGCGTCAATCACGGTTGGTGAATTAAAAGAACTTGGTCAAAAGGTTACAACTTTACCAGAAGGCTTTAAGCTGAATGGTCGTGTTAACCGTGCTTACGATGACCGTATTAAAATGGCTGAAGGCGAACGACCCGTCGATTGGGGTATGGCAGAAACATTGGCCTATGCGTCGTTAGTGAAAAGTGGCCAAGCAATTCGCCTAACCGGGCAAGACTGCGGTCGTGGAACTTTCTTCCACCGCCATGCGGTGTTGCACAACCAAGCCGACGCAGCAACTTATTTACCGTTAATGAATATTGATAAGGACCAAGCGCCTATCGAAATTTATGACTCGGTACTTTCAGAAGCAGCGGTTATGGCGTTTGAATATGGTTATGCTACAGCAGAACCCCATACGCTAGTTATGTGGGAAGCGCAGTTTGGTGACTTTGCTAACGGTGCTCAGGTTGTTATTGACCAGTTCCTAAGCTCTGGCGAACAGAAGTGGGGCCGCTTATGTGGCTTAACGCTACTGTTACCACATGGTTACGAAGGCCAAGGCCCAGAACACAGTTCAGCCCGGCTCGAGCGTTTCTTGCAGCTGTCGGCTGACCACAACTGGTCGGTGTGTGTTCCTACTACGCCCGCCCAGGTATTTAATATGCTGCGTCGTCAGCAGTTACGCCCGCTGCGTCGTCCATTAATTGTAATGACACCAAAGTCATTGTTACGCCACCCAGAAGCAGTTTCGTCACTTGAAGAGCTTGCTGAAGGCGTGTTCCATAACGTGATTGGTGAAACTGAAGCGCTTAACGCGAAGAAAGTAAAACGCGTTGTATTCTGTAGTGGTAAAGTTTATTACGACTTGTTAGCCGCACGTACGGAAGCAAAAATTAAAGACGTTGCTATTATTCGTGTTGAGCAGCTGTATCCGTTCCCGCATGAAGAAATGGCCGCAATTCTAGAAGAATATGCACACGTGAAAGACTTTATTTGGTGTCAAGAAGAGCCACAAAACCAAGGCGCTTGGTATTCAAGTCAGCATCACTTCCGTGAGGCAATTCCAACTGGCGCTCGTTTAACTTATGCCGGCCGTACAGCATCTTCGTCTCCAGCTACGGGGTATGCGTCGGTGCATAAAGAGCAGCAAGATAAACTTGTCCACGAAGCATTAAGCATTTAACAGGTGAGAATTAATTATGGCAATTGAAATAAAAGTACCTGAATTACCGGAGTCTGTTGCAGACGGAAGTATTGCAACTTGGCACGTTAAAGAAGGTGATACGGTTACTCGCGATCAGAATTTAGTTGATATTGAAACAGACAAAGTTGTACTAGAAGTGGTTGCAGAAGCCGATGGCGTAATTGGTAAAATTACTGCTGCAGAAGGCGACACAGTTCAAGGACAACAAGTTATTGGTACGCTTGAAGCAGGCGGTGCTGAAAAAGCACCAGCAGCTAAAGAAGAAGCTCCTGCTAAAGCAGCTGCTCCTGCCGGCACAGGCGGAGAGACGGTTGACGTTAAAGTACCTGAATTACCCGAGTCTGTTGCTGAAGCAACGGTTGCTACTTGGCACGTGAAAGCGGGCGAAGCAGTTACTCGCGATCAGAACTTAGTCGACATTGAAACCGACAAAGTTGTGTTAGAAGTTGTTGCTGAAGCTGACGGCGTATTAAGCGAAATTATTCATGGTGAAGGCGCCAACGTTGTTGGCCAAGATGTAATCGGTAAGCTAGTAAAAGGCGCAACTGCTGCAGCAAGCGAAGCGGCGCCTGCTGAAGCGACAGAAGACAAAGAGTCGTCAGACGCTGTAAGCCCGTCGGTTCGTCGTTTATTAGCCGAACACGACTTGAAAGCTACCGATGTGAAAGGCACCGGTAAAGACGGTCGTGTTACTAAAGAAGACGTGGAGAAGCACGTGAAATCTGCAAGTCAAACCAAAGCAGCCCCTGCACCGGCAGCTGCTCCTGCCCCACAAACTGTGAGTGGTAACCGTACTCAGAAGCGTGTGCCAATGACCCGCTTACGTAAAACCATTGCTACGCGCTTATTAGACGCGAAAAATTCTACAGCAATGTTAACCACGTTTAACGAAGTGAACATGAAGCCAATTATGGACCTTCGTAAAACGTACCAGAAAGAATTTGAAGAGCGCCATGGTGTTCGTTTAGGCTTTATGTCGTTTTATGTAAAAGCGGTAGTAGAAGCGCTAAAACGTTTCCCAGAAGTAAATGCGTCAATTGACGGCGACGAAATTGTTTACCATAACTACTTCGACGTCAGTATTGCTGTGTCTACTCCTCGTGGTTTGGTAACACCAATAGTTCGCGACGCAGATACGCTAAGCTTAGCTGAAATTGAGTCGGCAATTCGCGAGCTTGCTCTTAAAGGTCGTGATGGCAAGTTAACCCTAGACGAAATGCTAGGCGGTAACTTTACTATTACGAACGGTGGTGTATTTGGTTCATTACTGTCTACGCCTATCCTGAACCCACCACAAAGTGCCATTTTGGGTATGCATAAAATCCAAGACCGCGCCATGGTGGTAGACGGAGAAATAGAAATCTTACCAATGATGTACTTGGCGTTATCGTACGACCATAGAATCGTTGATGGTAAAGAGTCGGTTGGCTTCTTAGTCACCGTGAAAAACCTGCTTGAAGATCCACAACGTTTGTTGTTGGATATCTAAAGGCACTCGCTCAGCGGCAGCACATTATGGCTGCCGCTGTCATTCTTAGGCATAAAAACGTATACTATGCCTCGGAATTCGGGTAAACAACCAAGGCGTATTGCCTCGGTTGTTTTCATTTTGAATGAACAAATGGAACAAGCATCATGAATTTGCATGAGTATCAAGCAAAACAGCTTTTCAGAGAGTTCGGCTTGCCAGTATCTGACGGATACGCAGTTGACACCGCTGACGAGGCTGTAGAAGCAGCGAAGAAAATCGGTGGCGACAAGTGGGTCGTAAAATGTCAGGTTCACGCAGGTGGCCGTGGTAAAGCTGGCGGTGTTAAGCTAGTTTCTTCTTTAGACGAAGTTCGTGCCTTTGCAGACAGCTGGGTTGGAAAAAACCTAGTTACTTACCAAACCGACGAAAAAGGCCAGCCAGTAGCTAAAATTCTGGTAGAAACCTGCACTGATATTGCGCAAGAGCTGTATCTTGGTGCAGTTGTTGACCGTGCTTCACGTAAAATCGTGTTCATGGCGTCGACAGAAGGTGGTGTTGAAATTGAGCAAGTAGCAGCCGACACACCAGAAAAAATATTAAGTGTAACCATCGACCCTACGGTTGGTGCATTACCATACCAAGGTCGCGACTTAGCGTTCCAATTGGGCTTAAACCCAGAGCAAGTAAAACAGTTCACTAAAATATTCCTTGGCTTAGCGAAAATGTTTGAACAGTACGACTTCGCCCTGTTAGAAATTAACCCATTGGTTATTACTGACGAAGGCCAGTTGCATTGCTTAGACGGCAAAATTACTGTTGATAGTAACGCACTTTATCGCCAGCCAAAAATCAAAGAAATGAACGACCCTTCGCAAGAAGACGCGCGTGAAGCCCATGCTGCTAGCTTTGAGCTGAACTATGTTGCCCTCGACGGTAACATTGGTTGCATGGTGAACGGCGCAGGCCTAGCCATGGGTACCATGGACATTGTGAAGCTTCACGGTGGCGACCCAGCAAACTTCCTCGACGTAGGTGGCGGTGCGACGAAAGAACGTGTTTCTGAAGCATTCAAAATCATTTTGTCTGACGACAGCGTAAAAGCTGTACTAGTGAACATCTTCGGTGGAATTGTACGTTGTGACATGATCGCAGAAGGTATTATTGGTGCTGTTGAAGAAGTTGGCGTGAAAGTACCAGTTGTTGTTCGCCTTGAAGGTAACAACGCAGAACTAGGTACCAAGAAGCTGGCCGATAGCGGATTAAATATTATCGCCGCAACCAGCCTAACTGATGCAGCAGAAAAAGTTGTTGCTGCAGCTGCGGGAGGTCAATAATGTCTATCTTGATCGATAAAAATACGAAAGTAATTTGCCAGGGTTTCACTGGTAGTCAGGGTACATTCCACTCTGAACAAGCTATTGAGTACGGTACACAAATGGTTGGCGGTGTTACGCCAGGCAAAGGTGGCCAAGTTCATTTAGGTTTGCCTGTATTTAATACGGTAAAAGAAGCAGTAAATGCGACTGGCGCAACGGCATCAGTAATTTACGTACCAGCACCTTTCTGTAAAGACTCAATTATTGAAGCTGCAGACGCTGGCATTGAACTGATTATTTGTATTACTGAAGGCATTCCAACCATTGATATGCTGTACGTGAAAGAATACCTCACGCACAAAGGCGTACGCATGATTGGTCCAAACTGCCCAGGTGTTATTACTCCGGGTGAATGTAAGATTGGAATCATGCCAGGCCAAATTCATATGCCAGGTAAAGTAGGTATTGTATCGCGTTCAGGTACATTAACTTATGAAGCTGTAAAGCAAACCACCGATGAAGGTTTTGGCCAGTCTACTTGTGTAGGTATTGGTGGCGACCAGATTCCAGGTTCAAGCTTTATTGATATTCTGGAAATGTTTGAAAACGACCCTAAAACTGAAGCCATTGTAATGATTGGTGAAATTGGCGGATCAGCTGAAGAAGAAGCAGCAGCCTACATTAAAGCAAACGTAACGAAGCCTGTGGTTTCTTACATTGCAGGTGTAACTGCTCCTCCAGGAAAACGTATGGGCCATGCCGGTGCGATTATTTCTGGTGGTGAAGGTACGGCAGAAGACAAGTTCGCAGCGCTTGAAGCAGCGGGTGTTAAAACTGTACGTAGCTTAGCTGATATCGGCAAAGCATTACGTGAGAAAACTGGCTGGTAAGCTAGTTTTCTACACTTAAAAGGGCTCCTTCGGGAGCCTTTTTTATTTCTAACTCTCCTTTGTTTAAGATCAATATGGCAGTATAGGCATTTGTTAATCTTGTGTAAGAAGAAGGGCGTATCACGTGCTAAAAACCGTATCGGGCGTAGCTCGTTTAAACTTTTTAACCTTAACGCTATTGTGCGTGCTGTTGGCGCTGGCCTATAGTTTAGCGGCTGGGGTGTCCGTGCAATTGTTGCCATTTATAGTGGTGAGCGTTATTGCTTTGGCTGCCCATGCCAGCGTAAATGCATTCAATGAATATTTCGACTTTCGTTCTGGGCTCGACTTTTTAACCCCTAAAACGCCTTTTAGTGGTGGTAGCGGCACTTTAATTAGAGCGCCTGAAAAAGCACGTTGGGCGCTTACCTTTGCTTGGATTACGCTGGGGTTAGTGGTGCTTGGTGGCTTGTTTTTGGTGTCGGAGCATGGCTGGCCATTATTATGGATAGGCGTGCCTGGTGTTATTATTATTTATAGCTATACCCAGTACATTAACCGACTACCGATTATTTGCTTGGTGGCACCCGGTATTGGCTTTGGTTTACTAATGACACTGGGCGCTATTTGGGTATTTCAAGGCTCGTTGAATATTGGCGCCTGGGCACTTGCTATAGTTGTGTCTTTATTAGTAAGTAACCTATTGTTACTTAATCAATTTCCAGACGCCGATGCCGACCGTAAAGTTGGCCGCAGAACCTTGCCTATTGTGCTTGGCAAAGAGCGAAGTGCAGTGGTGTTTGCGCTTCAGTATGGGCTAGCAATGGCGCTGCATTTAATTGCTATAGCAGTGGCTTGGTTGCCTGCACCTACAATTATCGCCTTACTTTCGCTTCCGATATTAATAAAATTAGTACCGGGGGTATATAACAACAAGGGGAGTGTGATTAAGCTTACCCCTTTCTTAGGCTTAAACGTGATTTTTATTCACCTTTACTTGTTATTACTTGTTGCTGGTCTAATTTGGGCATGGTGGTAAGTGTTAGCTGAGTAGGAAAATACATGCAACAACATGATTTCGATATTCTGGTGGTTGGTGGTGGTGGTGCTGGCTTACGAGCGAGTATTGCCGCAGCAGAACAAGCTCAGCAACAGGGCCAAGCAGTAAGTATAGGGTTAGTTTCAAAAGTATCCCCTATGCGCTCGCATACGGTCGCCGCTGAAGGTGGCGCTGCAGCAGTAACCCGCGACAACGACAGCTTTGCTGCTCACTTTGAAGACACAGTAGCAGGTGGCGACTGGCTTTCTGACCAAAAAGTGGTGGACTATTTTGTTCGCCATGCTCACCAAGAGCTTGTACAAATGGAGCGATGGGGTTGCCCGTGGAGCAGAAAAGCAGACGGTTCTATTCAAGTACGCCGGTTTGGCGGCATGAAAATAGAGCGCACTTGGTTTGCCGCCGACAAAACCGGTTTTCACATGTTGCACACCTTGTTTCAAACCTCATTAAAATTTCCAGCTATTAAGCGTCTCGACGAATTTTTTGTACTCGACCTATTAGTTAACGACGGCCACATTGCAGGGGTTGTTGCCCTGGAAGTTGCTACCGGCACACTGCATTTAATTCGGGCAAAGTCGGTTATATTAGCTACCGGTGGAGCTGGGCGGTTATTTCGCTTTAATACTAATGGTGGCATTGTTACCGGCGACGGCATGGCTATTGCGTATCGCCATGGTGTGCCGCTACGGGATATGGAATTTGTGCAGTATCACCCTACGGGTTTACCCGGCTCGGGCATACTTATTACCGAAGCGTCGCGTGGTGAAGGTGGTTTAATGCTAAATAAAGACGGCTACCGTTACCTGCAAGACTATGGTTTAGGCCCTGAAACGCCGCTTGGCCAACCTAAAAATAAATACATGGAACTTGGTCCACGCGACAAGCTGTCGCAAGCCTTTTGGCACGAGCAAAAAGCTGGCCGTACAGGCAAATATGGCGACAGCGACGTAGTGTATTTAGACCTGCGCCATTTAGGTAAAAAATACTTACATGAACGGCTGCCGTTTATTTGTGAACTGGCCAAGTCGTATGTGAATATTGATCCTGTGCATGAGCCTATTCCAGTGCGCCCAGCGGTGCATTACACCATGGGTGGCATCAGCACTGATTGCCAAGGTGAAACGAACATAAAAGGCCTATATGCAGTGGGTGAATGTGCCTCGGTTGGTTTGCATGGGGCTAATAGGTTGGGGTCTAATTCACTTACTGAATTGCTAGTATTTGGTCGTGTAGCCGGTGAACAAGCGGTTGCACACGCACAAACTCGCGTGCACAGCCCGTTGCCACAGTTACAACAGCAAGTTCAACGCCAACAGAAGTATTTGCACAACTTAACTTCCGGCCAAGGGGAAGAATCGTGGGTGGATATTAAACGCCAGTTACTGAAAACCATGGAAGAAGGGTGCGGTATTTATCGCGACGAACAAGGTATGCAGCGTACCCTAAATACTATTCGGGCGTTGCAGGCGCGGTATAAAAATATACGGGTTATTGATAACAGCCAAAGCTACAATACCGAGCTATTAAATTGCATTGAAGTTGGCTTTGGTCTTGATGTGGCGGAAGCAACCTGTTTGGCCGCATTAGAGCGGCGCGAGTCGCGCGGGGCACACCAACGCATAGATGCAGGTTACGACAGCCGCAACGACACTGACTACCTACAACATAGCTTGGTGCATTACCAAGCCAACAGCGCAGCGCGGCTTGAATGGCAAGCGGTAGACACTTCTATTTTACCGCCCGGTGTTCGAGCTTATGGCGACGCCAAACAAAACCCTAGCCAAGGAGTAACGCCATGATAAACGTTAAAGTGGCGCGCTACTTGCCAGAACAATCCGCCGCCCCTTTTGTGCAAGAATTCAAGGTGCCCTACGACGCCAGCACCTCGGTACTTGATGCACTTAATTATATAAAGGAAGAACTCGACCCAAGCTTAAGCTTTCGCTGGTCGTGTCGTATGGCTATTTGCGGCTCCTGCGGCGTTATGGCCAATGGTATTCCAAAGCTAGGCTGTAAAGTGTTCTTGCGTGATTATGAACAAGGCTTGTTGCTTGAGCCCTTAGCGCATTTACCTGTCGAGCGCGATTTAATTGTCGACATGGACGCATTTTTAAAACATCTTGAAGCGGTTAAGCCATATTTAATTAATAATGAAACCACAGCCGTTAAAAGTGCCACGACCCACCAGCAAACCCCTGCACAGCTAGGTAAGTATAAGCAATTTGCTAACTGTATTAATTGTGGCTTGTGTTATTCCGCTTGTCCGCAGTTTGGGTTAAACCCAGAGTTTTTAGGCCCCGCAGCCATTACCTTGGCGCATCGGTATAATCTAGACAGCCGCGATCAGGGGAAAGCAGCTCGTATGCCATTACTAAATACAGCAGAAGGGCCTTGGGCGTGCACTTTTGTTGGTTTTTGTTCTGATGTGTGTCCTCAGCAAGTAGACCCAGCCGCGGCGGTGAATCAATCAAAAGTTGAATCGGCCAAAGACATGCTTATCCAGTTATTTAAGGGCAAGTTATGAGCTATAAACCGGTATTAACCCGAACCTGGTGGTTAAAACATAGGGCATTTAAAGCCTATATGCTGCGTGAAGCCACCGTATTACCCTTATTGTTTTTTTTACTCACCCTTTGCTGCGGAATTTATGCTTTGTGGCAGGGGCCAAGCCAGTGGCAAGCATGGCAGATTACTATGAAGCACCCAGCGGTGCTGGCGATTAATAGCCTTGCGTTAGTAGCTAGCTTGTATCACGCATGGACCTTCTTTCAACTTTTTCCGCGGGTAATGCCCATTAGGTTAGGTAGCAAAACCCTTCCTGCACAGGTGCTAATAGCAGGCCAGTGGGCGGGTTTAGTTGCTGTTTTTGTGTTGTTCACTTGGCTATTTCGAGGCAGCTTATGAAACCTGAAACTGAGCTAAAACGTAGTGCAGAACCCATTTGGTGGGCATTGTTTAGTGCCGGCGGCGTATGTTTTGCGGTATTTATACCCGCAGCCATTGTTTTTCTTGCCATGTTGCTACCTTTAGGAGTGGTGGAGCTAACTTATACGCAAGCGCAAAGCTGGTACTTTAGTATATGGGGGTTAATGTTTACTGGCGCTGTGGTGGTGTTGCCGTTATTTCATGCTGGGCACCGTTTTCGGCATGGCTTGCACGACTTAAAAGTACAACAGCATACATTGGTGAAAGTGTTGTGCTATGGTTTTGCTAGTGCCCTTAGCCTGCTTTGCCTTGGTTTATGGTGTATAGGATATTTTAATTAAGCCGTAAATAGGCTTAGCAAAAAGAGGTATAGCCCCATTGTTTGAGTAGGCCTACACTCAAACCATTAGTTTAGAGAATAAAGCACATGACCATACGTACAATAAATGCAGTAAGTGAGTTACGCGCTGTTGAATTACTAAGCCGAGCGCCTTTGTTTAAAACACTCACTGCCGATGATAAACGTGTTTTTGCGAGCATGAAGGGACTTTTCCGCTATGCCCGCGCCGGAACCATGTTTATTGAACAGGGTGATGCAGATTATTGTATTTATGTGATTATGAGCGGAAAAGCGCAGGTACATAAAGACGGCGTATTGGTAGGGGAGGTGGCAGCAGGGCAGTTTGTTGGCGAAGTTGCTTTTGTTACGAGAGAGTTACGTTCAGCATCGGTTTCAGCAATTTCAGATATGGTTTTGTTGCGTATAGACGCTGAAAGTTTTCGCCGTTTACCCATACGCGCACGGGAAATAGTAAAAGACAAAATGATCGAAGGGCTACACCACCGCATAGAACGAATGAACGCAGAGATTATGAATTTTCGAAATGAGCTAAAAACAAGTGGCGATAAACAGCCAGAATCAAGCGATTAGAGCAGCTAGCAACTATAGTTAGCCCAGCCCAAACTCGTTACTATGAAATAAGAAAAGACGTACGGCCTAGCAAATTAAAATAATAACTAACGAGAGCATGCTATGTTTAATAAATCAGAAAGAGCAAGCCATTGGCTTGCGCGTGTAAAGCACTTTATGCGCGAACATATTGAACCTTTTGAAGCAGAGTACTTTCAAGCTAACCTAGCACAAAACGCCCACCCCAATTGGCGCGAATGGCAAGTTCACCCACGTATTGAAGAGCTGAAAAAACTAGCCAAAGAAGAGGGTTTATGGAATTTTTTCCTGCCCGATGAAATTCTTGGTAAAGGCTTAACTACAGCAGGTTATGCATACTTAGCCGAGCAAATGGGCCGCAGCTTAATAGCGCCGGAAATATTTAACTGTAACGCACCCGACACGGGCAATATGGAAGTGTTGCACCAATTCGGCACCGATGCACAAAAAAACCAATGGTTGAAGCCTTTGCTCGACGGCAGTATTCGGTCAGTATTTGCAATGACCGAACCAAATGTGGCCAGTTCAGATGCAACCAATATTGAAACCAGCATTACCGCCGACGGTGACGACGTGGTTATTAATGGCACTAAATGGTGGACCACGGGCTTGGGCCACCCCAATGCTAAAATAGCGATTGTTTTAGGGTTAAGTGACCGTGAAGCGGCGCGGCATCAGCGTCATTCATTGGTGTTAGTGCCATTAGATACAGAAGGCGTAACCATTGAACGTATGTTGCCTGTATTTGGCGACTACGACGCCCCTTATGGCCATGGTCAAATGAGCTTTAATAACGTTCGGGTGCCGAAGGCGAATGTTATTAGCCGGCTTGGTGACGGCTTTGCTATTGCCCAAGGGCGCTTAGGTCCAGGCCGAATACATCATTGCATGCGTGCCTTAGGAGCGGCAGAAAAAGCCCTAGAATTAATGATTCAACGCAGCTTAGATCGCGTGGCCTTTGGTCGGCCGTTAGTAAAGTTAGGCGACAATGGCGCGCGTATTGCCCGCCATCGTATGGCTATTGACCAAGCTCGCTTATATACCTTACATACGGCGTCATTAATTGACGAAGCCGGGGCGAAAAGTGCGGCCAGTGAAATTGCCGGCATTAAAGTGGTGGTGCCGCAAGTACTGCAAAACGTTGTCGACGACGCAATTCAAATGCATGGTGGCGCGGGCTTAAGCCACGACTTACCCCTTACTGCTTTTTACGCAATAGCGCGGTCGTTACGCTTGGCCGACGGCCCCGATGAAGTGCATGAAGCAACGGTATTACGTCAAGAGCTGAAAAAATATCCGGAGCAATAATGATTGATCTCGGCTCGCCGGTAAGAGAGCAAGAAGTATTTGATGTGGATGCGGTAGACAGCTGGCTGCAAGAAATTCAGCCAGCTTTGCTAGGCAAACCACAGGTAACGCAGTTTCTTGGGGGGGCGTCGAATTGGACCTACCGCTTGAAATATGAAAACGCCGACTTTATTTTGCGCCGCCCACCGGCCGGCACGAAAGCAAAGTCGGCCCATAACATGAAGCGTGAATACGATTTGCAACGAGCCTTAAAGCCGGTGTTTGCTACCGTACCTACCATGGTGGGTTATTGTGACGACGAACAGGTTATAGGTAGTGAATTTTATGTTATGCAGCGTATAGCTGGCATTATTCCGCGCAAAAATATGCCCCGTAGCGTTAACCTTACTCCTGCACAAGTGCGCACCTTATGCACCAATATGCTCGACCAGCTAGTGCAATTACACCAAGTAGACTATAAAGCCGCGGGCCTAGCCGAACTAGGCAAGGGCACCGGCTATATTGAACGCCAAGTGACGGGCTGGAACAAGCGCTATCGGCAGGCGAAAACCTGGCAGGTACCGCGGGCAAACTATTTAATGAATTGGCTAGTAACCAATATGCCAAGCCAAGAGCGTTTGTGCCTGACCCACAACGACTTTCGGTTTGATAACCTTATTCTTAACCCAGACAACCCCACCGACATTCTTGCCGTACTCGACTGGGAATTAGCAACCATTGGTGACCCGTTGATGGAAGTGGGCAATATGCTGGCCTATTGGGTACAAGCCGACGACGATAACATAGCCCGCGCCACTCGGCGTCAGCCTACGCACCTAAAGGGCATGCTAACGCGTCAAGAAGTAATCGACTATTACTGCCAACAAACGGGCCAAAGTGGCGCAGATATGACCTTTTATGAGGTATTCGGGCTGTTTCGATTGTCGGTTATCGCGCAACAAATTTATTATCGTTATCATCATAAGCAAACCGACAATCCGGCCTTTAAAAACTTTTGGTTTGTAGTGCGCTATTTGCACTGGCGGGCGAAACGCTTAATTAAGCAAAGGCAATAGTAATGGCGTTAGTAACTTTAGTAAGGCATGGCCAAGCGTCGTTTGGTGCTGAAGACTATGATCAACTGTCTAAACTGGGCGACGAACAAGCTCGCGTATTAGCTGCTATGGTGCACGCCCGTGAAGAAAAAATTGACTGTATTGTACATGGCACTCTAAAGCGTCATGTGCAATCGTTAAATGCCTTTAAGTCGGGCATAAGCTTACGCCCTACACGTATTGCCGATGCCTGTTGGAATGAATTTGATCATCGCGACGTACTAAGGCAGTTTGTTTTAGCCTATCCGGAATTCACCGACGATGTGTTGTCGCAACAAGCAGAGCGTATTTTTCCGGCCTTTGCTAAAGCGGTAGCGCGTTGGCAACAACGTAGCAACGACAGTAATTATGTGGAAAGCTGGCAACAATTTAGTGATCGGGTAAACCAAGCTTGGCTGAATGTGAGCGAGCTTGCTAAAAACCATCAGCGAGTATGGGTGTTTACCTCTGGTGGGCCTATTTCGCTGTCGGTATTGCAGTCGTTAGCGTCTGGACCAGAACAGTTAATGCAACTAAATCGCCGGTTGGCTAATACCGGCTTAACCCGCTTTATGTATGAGCAGGGCCAACCGCAGTTATTAAGCTTAAATGAGCATGGGCACCTTACTGGCAAATATCAAAATATGCTGAGCTATATATAAGCCCGGCTAAAATTAATTCGCAAAAAGGCCAAGTAAGGAAAATAAAGGGACTAATAATGCGTATAACAATTTTAATAACCGGCGCAAGTTCAGGCCTAGGTGCAGAAATGGCCCGCCAGTTTGCCGCTAAAGGGCATAATTTAGGCTTGTGCGCGCGCCGCGTAGAGCGCTTAACCCAGTTGCAAGCCGACATTCTGCAAGCTTACCCACAGGTTAAAGTGAGCTTAAAAGAGCTCGATGTGAATGACCACGACGCGGTGTTTCGTGTATTTGATGAATTCAAAACTGAGTTTGGTAGCTTAGACCGAATTATTGTTAATGCGGGTATGGGCAAAGGCGGTTCGATAGGTACGGGCTTGTTTAAGCATAACAAAGCGACCATAGAAACCAATTTAGTTGCGGCTTTAGCCCAATGCGAAGCGGCGTTAGAAATATTTCGAGCACAAAACGATGGTCATTTGGTTACTATTTCGTCGATAAGCGCGTTACGTGGTATGCCACGGGCCATGACCGCCTATGCGGCTAGTAAAGCGGGGCTAGTGAACCTAACTGAAGGTATTCAAGCCGACTTATTACGTTCACGTAGCCCTATTAAAGTAAGCTGTATTATGCCAGGTTTTATTCGTTCGGAATTGAATGAAAAAGTAAAGAACACCCCCTTTATGATCGACACTGTGCCGGGCGTAAAGGCTATGGTAAAAGCTATTGAAAGAGAACGGCCGAGCGCTTATGTGCCGGGTTGGCCTTGGTGCGTAATTGCATTCTTGCTCAAGCGTTTACCGCTTAAAATTGTCATGAAAATGGGCTAGCGTTTAGCTCGCCTGTAAACCATATTAAAACACCAAAAGGAATGAGAGCATGAAAGTAATTCAATGGATAGGCTTAGCACTTATCGCTTTGTTAGTGGGTGTTATTATGTGGGTATTAGTACTGCATTGGACCTCTTTTGACGAAAAAACTTCACTAAACGAACAGGTACAAGCTGCAGCCCCTGGCCAATTTGTAGCGCTTGCAGAGGGCCTAACCCATTACCAAACCTTTGGTCCAAGCAATGGCCCTGCGGTGGTGCTGGTTCACGGCTTTAGTATTCCTGCGGCGGTGTGGGGCGAAACTCCCAACTATTTAGCCAGCCAAGGCTTTCGAGTAATTCAATACGACTTGTTTGGCCGTGGTTATTCAGCCCGACCCGACATTCCCTATGTTGGTGCTTTATTTGAAAGCCAACTTATTGGCTTGTTAGACGCCTTAGCTATAGAACAGCCAGTAGCCGTGGTTGGGCTTTCCATGGGTGGGGCAGTTGCAGCTCGCACGGTGGCTCATCACCCGAACCGTTTTAATAGCATGAGTTTAATTGCGCCGTTGCATCAGCCTCTTGCGCCTATGGGTATTCCTGCTGGCTTGGGTTACTACATGTTGTCGGCTTTTTATGTGCCTGCTATCAGCAAGTCGTTGGCGGCAGGTAATTTTACTACCGCCACCAAACAAGCTTTACAGGAAAGCTACCAACAGCAAAAAGAAATTCGTGGCTTTACCCGCGCGTTAACGTCGAGCTTGTATAACTTTAGTCCCGACAACCACCCGCAGTATTATCGTCAGGTGGCAGCACACGGCATACCCGTTATGCTGGCTTGGGGCACCGCCGACACCACCGTACCTTTTAATCAGAACGAAGCGGTACGCAGCGACGCCAACGTAGCTGAAGCCAACTTTGTGGTGTTTGAAGGTGCAGGCCATACACCGCATTTAGAACACCCACTACAATATAACCAGTCGTTAAGTAAGTTCTTAAACAGCCTTTAACGCTTAGCTAGTTAGCACCTTGTTGCTCAGTACGACACTCACTGTCGTACCGAGCAGGTATGCTTGTTTACTCAGGCTTGGGTTATTTGCTGAACAACCCAAACGGTTGCCTGCTAATAAGAGAAATTACCTATTATGAAGCTACTACACACTTCCGATTGGCACTTAGGCCGTTACTTTCACCAACACTCACTGTTGAGTGATCAAGCTTATGTGCTGGAGCAAATAATTACCACCGCCACCACAGAAGCGGTCGACGCGGTGATTATTGCCGGCGACATTTACGATCGCTCTTTACCTCCGGCCGACGCCGTACGCTTGCTTGATGAAACACTGCATCGGTTAATTAGCGAACATGGTATTCCGGTCATAATGATTTCAGGTAACCACGACGGCCCAGAGCGGCTTGGCTTTGGCGCGCGGCAATTACGTGACGCTGGGCTAACTATTGTGTCGTCTTTCGATGCCATGCGGGTACCAGTGGTACTTGAAGACGAGCACGGCAAGGTGGCAATTTGGTGTATGCCCTATAACGATCCTGCCCATGTGGCCGACTTCTTTACCGAAAGAATTAAAGACTACCAAACCGCCCACGAGCGTTTAGTGCAAGACATTGAAGAACAACAACAAGCCTTGGGTTTGCAGAACGCTCGCCATGTGTTAGTTAGCCATTGTTATTTAGACGGGGCCACCGAGTCGGAATCAGAGCGGCCCCTATCGATAGGTGGGGCCGACCGGGTAGACGCAGCAGCGTTCCGAAACTTTGATTATGTGGCATTGGGCCATTTGCATCAGCCACAATATAAAGGCGAAGAGTGGATTCGTTATAGCGGCTCTATTTTAAAGTATAGTTTTTCGGAGCATCAGCAAAATAAAAGTGTGACCTTAGTTGAGCTTGGCAAGCAAGGTTTTGCTGGGGTTACCCTAGTTCCATTAAAGGCCAAGCGTAATGTACGAATTATAAAGGGTAGCTTTAACGAGCTGCTAGCTGCAGGAACAACCGACAATGCTGCCGACGACTACATTTTAGCTGAAATGACCGACACCGAAGTGGTATTAGACGCCTTCGCGCGTTTGCGCCAAGTGTATCCAAACTTGATGGACCTGACTAAAACTCGTTTCCAAAGTGCAGAGCGCGCTGAAGTAATGAGTGCCCAAAAACATTTGCAGCGTACAGAAATAGATATGCTGACCGACTTTTATAAACAAGTGACCGGTACCGATTTAAGTGCAGCACAGCTAGAAATTGCTGCAGAAGTTATTGCCAGTGTGCAGCAGCAGGTGGAGAACGAACAATGAGACCGATATTCTTACGCATGCAAGCCTTTGGTCCTTTTGCTGAAGAGCAAACTGTTGATTTTACCGCCTTTGGTGAAGACCCGTTGTTTCTTATTAATGGCCCTACAGGGGCGGGTAAAACAACTATTCTCGATGCTATTAGCTTTGCCCTTTATGGCGAAACAACCGGTGATCGGGGCGCCGAAAGTATGCGCTGCGACCATGCTGACCCTGATACTAAAACAGAAGTAGACTTTGTTTTCGAGCTTGGCGACAACCATTATCGGGTACAGCGTTTACCTACCCAAATGAACGCCAGAGAGCGTGGCGAAGGTGAAACCAGGCGCCAAGCCATAGGGCATTTATGGAAAGTAACGCCAGTAACCGATACCCCGGCGTTAGATTGGCCAACAGAGCTGTTACACACCCGCCGAGTGTCTGACATTAATAAGTATTTGCGCGATTTAATTGGTTTAGACGATCAACAGTTTCGCCAGGTAGTTGTGTTACCGCAGGGTAAGTTTCGTGAAGTGCTCACGGCAAAGTCGAGCGAGCGGGAAGCAGTATTTGCCAGTTTATTTAAAACAGAAAAATATCAGCGCATAGAAGACAGCCTAAAAGAAATAAACCGCTTAGTGGTGCAAGAATACGACTTGCTGAAACAACGGATAAAAGACGCTTTAGAGCGGGTGGGTATGACCACCGAGCAAGAACTACAAGAGGCCTTAACGGCACAGCAGGCGCCATTGCAGGCAGCACAGGAAAATCACCGCCAGTTGCGAACCAAGGCAGAGCAAGCGGCCCTAGCCAGTGCCCAAGCTGAGCATGTTCAGCAACAGTTCGTGCGTTTAAGTGAACTTGAACAGCAACAGCAACAGTTATTAGCCGAGGCTGATGCCATTGTTGCTCGCAAAACACAACTAATAGGTGTGCGCGAAGCATTAACCATTCAACCGCTGCTTGCAGAACAGCAGCGATTACGCAAAGCCAGCGCAGAACTAACCACGAATGTAGAGCGCACCAAGGCGTTACTAACAGAAAGAACTACAACTTTAACGGCGGCGGAAGCGTCGTTAGCGGTAGCACAGCAGCGCATGGACGCACAGGTAAACGTGCCGGCGCAACAAACCAAACTGCAACTTGCTATCGACACGGCGCTCGCATTACAGCAGCAACGGCAGCAATTAATGCAATTGGAAAAGCGCCAAGCTGAAGCACAGTTGGCCTACCAGCAAGCCCAACAACAGTTAGTGCAGTATCAAACCCAAAGCCAGCAGCAACAGCTGGCTATTGAACAACTGCAAAGCTTGGTTGATGCTTTTGAGTCACCTGAAGAAGCTATATTCATTAAGCAAGGGCAGTTGGAAAAACATCAGCGCTTAGCCGCAGTACAACAGCAATTAAAACAACAGCAACAACAACTGGAACAAGATGAAAGTAAGTTACAGCTAGCGCAAGCGCAGTTTAGCGCTGCTGAGCAGGCCTTTAAATTATTAAGAAAGAACTGGCATTTAGGCCAAGCCATTCGGTTGTCGCAAGAATTGAAAGAGCATGAGCCTTGTGCCGTGTGTGGCAGTACCGAGCACCCGGCACCGGCGCATGAAACCAATGCGCTTGAGCTGGTGAGTGACGACCAAATAGCAGTAGCTGAAAATAAATTAGACTCGTTACGTAAGGTGCAAACGAAAGCAGAAAGTGTGGTGCTGCAGTCGAAGCAACAGCGAACGCATTTCAAATTGCAAGCGCAAAGTATTGTAAGCGAATTAGGTGAAGTGGCTAAATTATCCCTAGCGCAGTTAGCCGAGCAAATTCAGCAGCTCACCGCCGAGCGAACCCAGCAGCAACAGCAAAAACAGCAGCTGATTAACCTGCGTAGCCAGCAAAATCAATGGCAAACACAACAGCAACAACTGGTAACTACCGAGCAAAGTTTGTTAACCGAATTTAATGCTGCTCGTGAGAGCACCTTAGTATGTAAAACTAACGTAGAGCGGCAAGAGCAAGAGCTGGCAGGCCAAAGTACTGATGTGGAGCAGCTCAAAGCAAGCTTAAAAACCTTGCAGGCCAGTTATCAGCAAGCGCAGCTTGAATTGCAACAGGCGCTTGAGAAAAAGAATGCCCTGCACGATAGCAAATCCCGTGCGGAAGAGCAGTGCCATGGGTACCTACGTCAACTAGAAAGTACCGAGCAAGAGCTAGAAGCAGCACAACAACAATGGCAGCAAGCATTATTAGCCAGTCGCTTTGCGACTGAACAAGACTTTTTAACCGCCATGGAACAGGCACCACAGTTAGACACTTGGCAACAACAAGTGAATGACTACGAAACCAATCGTCATCATGTGGAAAAGCAACTGCTAAGCTTACGATCCGACTTAAAAGACGTGCCACGGCCCGATATAGATGCCTTAAAAGCGGCGAACGAACTTGCCAAACAAGAAGAAACCAAAGCACTAGAGGCGTTACAGCAACTTACCACCGCACATGAGCACTTGTTGAGTACGCAAACACATATTAACAGTATGAATAAACAAAGTGCCGCAGTACTAGAGCGCCACAGCACCTTGGGCACATTAACCGAAGTAGTAAGCGGCAGAAACTCATTGCGCATGAGCTTGCACAGGTTTGTGTTAAGTGTGTTGTTAGAAGATGTGTTGCAAGAAGCGTCGCATCGGCTTTTAAAAATGTCGGCAGGACGGTTCTATTTACGCCGCGCAGAAGAGCAAGGTAATTTGCGCGCCACCGGTGGTTTAGACTTAGTTGTCGACGACAGCTATACCGGGCGGTCGCGGCCTGTGAATACCTTGTCGGGCGGTGAAAGCTTTATGGCTGCTATGTCGCTGGCACTTGGCATGTCGGAAGTGGTGCAAAGCTACGCGGGTGGCATTCGTTTAGACACGCTATTTATTGATGAAGGTTTCGGCAGCTTAGACGAAGAAGCACTCGATGCGGCCATCGAAGTATTGATGCACTTACGCGATTCTGGCCGCACCATTGGTATTATTTCCCATGTGCGTGAACTAAAAGAGCGCTTACCACAGCGCATTGATGTGATTCGTGCCCCGCAGGGCAGCCGTATTGAAGTACAAATATAAGAGGCGTGCCTGAGTGAGCAGCTAAAGCGCAATCAAGCGGTGGCTATTAAATAGCCCCGCTTTTTTATTTGTATGGCATAATTATGACCACTAGGTACAACAGCTAGGCAAGGAGTAAAGCTATGATGAAGAAAAACAGAGCGCTTGCGATACAGCTTGCTCAAAGGCAGCGTGCTGAAATCATTGCCGACACGTGCCAGTTAGAAGGCGTTAACTTCACCGTGCCTGAAATAAACACGTTACTAGGCGGAACGACCGTTGGTGGCCATGATATTCATGATCATAATTTAGCTGTAAACCAAATTAATTCATGGGAAAAGCTATTGACCGACTTATCTCAAAATAAGTTTGAGTTTAGCCCTCAATACCTATGCGCTTTGCATGGAATTGTAGCAAAAGATGAAGCGTTGACTTGGGGTCGTTATCGTACAGGCAACGTAACGATAGCAGGCTCGAATTACATGCCGCCAGAAAGCAGTCAAGTGTCTGACCTCGTTGATGAGGTTTTTCACCAAGCAAAGGGTATCAACGATACTTTTGATAAAGCGGCCTTTCTCTTCTTAAAGCTTTCGCGCATCCAGCCTTTTTTCGATGGTAACAAGCGCACGGCCCGCTTGTTTGCAAATGGCGTGTGTTTAGATGAAGGACACCCAGCTTTTAGTATCTCAAAGAAGCAAGAGCTTGAGTTCAACACGCTCATGCTAGGTTTTTACGATACAGGTGACATGAGCCCTATGCGTGCCTTTCTTGACACCTGCATTGATCCAAGGGTAGTAAACATAATGAATGAATACTCCCCAAGCACCGACGATATAAGCTCTCACCCAACGGAAACAAACCACGGGCGGTCATGAGCAGTGGCTTACCGCATAAAAAAGCCCGCTGATAAGCGGGCTTCAACGTAAAACTCTATAACCTTCTAAACGCTTTGAGCTTTAATCGTGCTTTTACGCCGACGTACAAGCAAACCGCCAGCTAGAAGCAGAAGTAACAATGGGTGAACAGCCGACGCCGAGCGCTTCTGACTGCTTGAGTCATTCCCCTTATCGCCGCTATCGCCTGTGTTGTCATTGTCACCATCCGAGCCGTCATTGCCGCCTGTATCACCATCATCGCCGCCGTCATCGCCGCCATCGTCGCCATTATCATCACTTAGCACTGCAACATACTGAATGGTGTATTCGATAGGGTTTTGTAAAAAATCGAAGTCGCGCTTTTCATCTACCAGCTCAACCTTCAAGAAGGTGAAGTTTGGAAACTGCAAGTCATCAGGTAAATTTATTAACTCAAAAGTAACAGAAGCAGTTGTTTGACCATCTTCAAAGAACACGGTTTTAACAGGCTCGACAACATTCTCTAAAAGCGGAAAGTAAGGCTGCCCATTTTTGCCATTGGTAGGGATTCCGTCACCACCAACTACTGACACAGTTGCCTGCATGTCGCCCACATCACCATGCAATCGAACTAAGTCAAAGGTAATGGCTGTTGATAGTGGGCGGGTAACAGAGTCATAGGCGCTGCATCGAACCGGTCGCTGTGGGTATGGCTCTGGATCGCAAGCTGTAAGGTAATACTTGCCTGGCTCTAGCAATGCTTCATCGAAAGAGAAGTACACCTCACCACCTTGCCCATGCAGTAAGCGGATGTTTGCTGTGCCGCTCGAAACAGACGCATTGGTGAGTGAAGTAAGGCGCACAGAGAACTCACGGTTTGAGTCGGTATTAAATACTCGCACAGGGATTGTTTTTTCTGTTTCACCGTCTAAAAAGCGTACTTGGGTGTCAATTGACTCGTAATGCACGTTCGCAAGAGCTGTACCGTCGATTGTTGCCACATTCAGTACGGCCTCACCTGCTGAGTCACCTAAACGCTGAATAACCAACTCGCCTTCACCACGCTCGGTCAGTGTCAGTGAAGGAGTAATAGAAAAGTCACCTTGCGCTGGCGCGTCATTCACGCCCTGAAGCACAGCAAGCGCATATTGGTTGTCAATGCCTACTCGTAGTGGGTATTGCAGCTTTAAGTCGAAGGTGCGCGTTTGGCTGGCATCTACTGGCTCAATGAGCTCAAAGACAACTACGGCATCGCTTCGGGGCGCTGGGCATAAGAAGCGGTAATAGGTGCACGCATATTTGCGACACGCGCTTGATTCTCGCGCTCATAGGTGCCGCAGGCGTCATCATCAATGAAAATTTCGGGATTGGAGTAAATTTCACGCTGTAAAAACTTAGGGTTACCAACCGACCACATCACGTTTGTAGCCGTACCAGGAACAGCTCCTTGACCACAATAGTAGGCAAAGGCATCAGGCTCTATGCCTACATCAGCAAAGTCATCACCGTCAAACTCATGCTGTAAACCGAGGTTATGACCTATTTCATGGGCAATGGTATGGCCTGTTGCAGTAATGGCGTCTTCGTACACGTCACGCTCACCCGGGCCATTAATAGGCGCAAGTGGACTGGTCGACGACGCTCGCAGAGATACCGTGTGTCGCTGCCATACCTAGCGGCCCCTTTTTAGCATCAGAGTCGTAGCCCTCCTGAATCCACAAATGCAAGTCTGCGCCGTATTCAGCAGAGACATGGTGATACATAGGGTAGTCGCTTGGGAGTCGATCGTCACTGCCTTCCCCCCCGCCAATCGGATTAACGTACCCCCAGTTGGATCCTGCAGATAAAGAAAGGCCCTCGTGATGTCGCAACGTTCCAACAGGCTCACCTTCAAGGCAGTGTCCATTTTCATCTTTAGAAGGGTTTGGCAGCGCCATGTGATCAACAGTACAAAACTCATAAGCAATCTCACGTGCAAACAATACATTCACACGGGCATCTACACCAGAATTACGAAAGATACGGTTGGTTGTTTCAATCCAGCGGGCAACACGGCTGTCCACTTCGTTTTTGCCGATAGCCTCAGCCCATGACGGTCGATACCACACCGCAAGGTCGATAACGTATAAGCCATTCTCATCGACCTCAGCTTGCACACTTGCAGGGCTAATGCTCGACATTGAGCGGGGCAAGCCAAAGGCTTCGGGGTGGGTGACAACGCATTGTGCATTATGCTCGTGTTCGAGCGCCGTAGGCGCTATCAATACCGGTTGGGTTGGCGCTACTAAAGAAGCAGCTAAAGCTATGGCGGTAATAGACATAAATCTTGTCCTTGTTAAATGTTCGTTCCTTCGTTACTCGAAGTGTAATTAAAGTGTTAAAAATGAGGGTGGTAAGAAGTTGGCATATTGAAATAGAAAGGTGGAGAGGAAGGCCGTTTATTTTTAGAAACCGTAAAGGGGTAGTATGTATAAGCTTCCATTTGTGAAAAAACCGCTTTAACGGTATCTTACCGACAGATGTTTTATAGCCTCAACCAAATAACAATAAAGGAAGCAACCATGCGCGTTTTATTTCCCCTCGCTGCAATTGCATTATTAACGGCATGCAGTGGCGAACTAACCCATACAACCCAATCACCCCCTTATGGAGGCGAAGTGAGCTATCCTGCAACAAGGCAAGCAAATACGGTCGATAATTATTTTGGTACTGAGGTTAGCGACCCTTATCGTTGGCTTGAAGACGACCGCAGTGAAGAAACCGCGGCCTGGGTGGCTGCACAAAACGAAGTAACCTTTAATTTTCTAGAGCAAATACCTTTCCGTGAAGACATTAGAGAAAAGCTGGCAAAAGCTTGGAATTTCGAACGTGTTGGTGCGCCTTTTGTGGAAGGTGACTATACCTATTTTTACAAAAACGACGGCCTGCAAAACCAATTCGTGGTGTACCGGCAGAAAGACGGCGGCGAGCCAGAAGTGTTTTTAGATCCAAACACCTTCAGTGCAGATGGCACCACGTCGTTGGCTACCTTAAGCTTTTCCCGCGACGGTTCCTTAGCTGCCTATGCCACATCAAAAGGTGGTAGTGACTGGCGCACCGTGTATGTGATTAACACTGAAACCAAAGAACCCATAGGGCAGCCATTAATTGATATTAAGTTTAGTGGTATTTCATGGTACAAAAACGAAGGTTTTTACTATTCAAGTTACGACCGTCCCGACGGCAGCTATTTGTCGGAAATGACCGACCAACACAAGCTGTACTACCACAAGCTAGGCACTGAACAGTCGGCCGACCAAGTAGTATTTGGGCTCGCTGAAGGGCAAAAACATCGTTATATTGGCGCGGGTGTGTCGGAAGACGACCGTTACTTAATGGTGTCTGCAGCCAATACCACCTCGGGTAACAAATTGTTTATTAAAGACCTTACCCAAGCCGGCAGTAATTTTGTGGCTATTATCGACAATGAAGAGTCGTCTACCAGTCCTGTTACCAATAAAGGCAGCACCTTATATTTAGCCACTAACTTAAATGCGCCGAATCGCCGTTTAGTAAAAGTAGATGCCAGCGCCCCACAAGCAAACAATTGGCAAGATGTTATTGCTGAAACAGGGCACGTGTTAAACGTTAGTAATGGTGCAGGATATTTATTCGCCCGTTATATGGTTGACGCTATTTCACAAATAAAGCAGTACAACTTTAATGGTGAACTGGTGCGTGACATAGCACTGCCAGGCGTAGGCTCGGTGGGCGGCTTTAGCGGTAAAGACACCGACGAAACACTCTATTATTCGTTTACCAACTATATCAATGCCTCAAGTATTTATGCGTTTGAAGCACAGTCGGGCGAGTCGAGCTTGTACTTTAAATCGGGCGCCGACTTCAACCCAGATAACTATGTGTCTGAGCAAGTGTTTTATAGCTCGAAAGACGGTACTAAAGTGCCGATGATTATTAGCTACAAAAAAGGTTTAGCGCGTGACGGCTCGAACCCAACTATTTTATATGGTTACGGTGGTTTTAACGTAAGCTTAACGCCGTCGTTTAGTGTGGTGAATGCGGTTTGGATGGACTTAGGTGGCGTATACGCAGTGCCAAATATTCGTGGTGGCGGTGAATATGGCCGCGCTTGGCACGAAGCGGGTACCCAGCAAAACAAACAAAACGTTTTTGACGACTTTATTGCCGCAGGCGAATACCTCGTTGCTGAAGGGTATACCTCCCATGAAAAGCTAGCGCTAAGCGGTGGCTCGAATGGCGGCTTGTTAGTGGGTGCAGTAATGACTCAGCGCCCAGACTTAGCCCGCGTTGCTTTACCTGCTGTTGGGGTGCTCGACATGCTTCGTTACCACACCTTTACTGCAGGTGCAGGTTGGTCGTTTGACTATGGCACGGCGGAGCAAAGTGAAGACATGTTTAAATACTTGCTGAACTATTCGCCGGTGCACAATGTGAAACAAGGTGTTGCCTACCCAGCTACTATGGTAACCACCGCCGACCACGACGACCGTGTAGTGCCTGCTCACTCGTTTAAATTTGCTGCGGAATTACAAGCTAAAGACGCTGGCGTACACCCACAGTTGATTCGTATCGACGTGAATGCGGGCCATGGCGCAGGTATGCCTACCTCGATGATTATTGATCGGGCGGCAGATATTTTAAGTTTCAGTTTGTACAATATGGGCTATGAAAAGCTTTAAACCAACATGACTCTAACGAATTATGTCGACCGCTAATTACGTATTGACCCGCAGAAAAATGAAGTCGATTCGGCTGCGGGTGGTACCTCCAGCTGGTGAAATTAAAGTGTCGGCACCCCCAGGGGTGCCGAAGCATTTTATTGACCAGTTTGTGCAAGAGAAAAGCGACTGGATTGAACGGCAGCGAAGTCAAATAAAGCTGATGGACCCGCCGCTGGAAATAGATGCTAAAGCCTGTAAAGAAAGGCTTGAGCAACGGGTACCGGAGCTTCTTGAGTATTGGCAAGCACGGCTAGGTGTAAAGTGCACCGGTTGGCGCACACGTAAAATGAAGAGCCGTTGGGGCAGTTGCAATATTAATACCAGGCGGATTAACTTAAATTTAGTGCTTGGTGCCTTAGACGATTTGTTATTGGAATATGTGGTGGTGCATGAACTGGTGCATTTGCATGAACGCTACCACAACAAGCGTTTTTACGCATGGTTAGAACAAATGCTGCCCGACTGGCGTGAACGAGAAGCCGGTTTACGTGCAGTACCCTTATATTAATTAAAGTACGTTAAAGTAGTATTCATCTCAGGAGAATAACAATGAATAAAGCACTTTTATTAGTGGCTGGCTCACTGGCTTTTGTTGCGGCATCGGCGGCAACACCTGCTAGTGCAAATGTGATATTACCAGCACCACAAGTGTCGACCAAAAGCCAAGACGCGTTTTTCGACCACTTGCGCGCTCACTGTGGCAAAGCCTATGAAGGCAAAGTAGCGATGAATAACCCAGCTTCGTCTGGGTTTGAAGGGCGCTTAATTATGCATGTTCGTAAGTGCACCGACCGCGAACTACAAATTCCTTTTCATGTGGGTGACAACCATTCACGCACGTGGATTTTAACTAAAACTGGCTCAGGTATAAGTTTAAAGCATGACCACCGTAATGCCGACGGTAGTTACGATGAATTAACCATGTATGGTGGTCATACGATTGACGCAGGTTTCGACCGCGTGCAGTCATTCCCAGTCGACGCCTATTCTATAGAGCACTTTGTTGATTTAGGTTTAGCGGTATCGAACACCAACGTATGGCAAATGTTTATTTACCCAGAGGTATTTACCTACCGCTTAACCCGTGCAGGTCGTGAATTCCGTGTTGAGTTTGATTTAACTAAGCCGGTGGCACTACCGCCAACACCTTGGGGTTATGCTGGCAATTAGCTTTTAATTCACATTAACTGCATAATTAACTAAATAGTTATTGCACTAAAAACAGCTTTTCGTTATTCTTTGCCACACTTAAGGTGAAGCTAACGAAAGGCTGTGGTTGTGAATAATAATGTAGTGTCTGAAGTGGTTCCAAGTGCCGTGTCTTGTGTGGTGCTTGGCGCGACTGGTTATGTAGGTTCAGAGCTATTAGCTCTATTGCATAAAAATACAAATTTCACTGTCGTGAAAGCCTTTAGCTCGGCCGAGCGCGAGCCTGTTGCATGGCGTGCCGTAGCTCCACAGCTAGCGGGTAATTCTTCCCTTATTATTGAGCCTTGGCATATAAACCAGCTTAGCGGGATAAATGTACAAGCTGCTTTCCTTGCCTTACCCCATGAAGCCAGTGCCTTAATAGCACCTGTGTTACTTTCCTTGGGCATTAAAGTATTCGACTTGTCGGGTGCTTTCCGTTTTCAAGATGCAGACGTGTTTGCTAACGCCTATGGCTTTGAGCATCCGTCGCCGCAGCTATTAGCCAACGCGCAGTACATGCTAATGCCTTGGCTAAAAAATACCGTAGAACCTTCTGTGTACGCTATTCCTGGTTGTTACCCAACCGCTGCCATTTTGGGTTTAAAGCCCTTAGTAGACGCTGGCTTAGTGGTTGGCATGCCAGTTATTACCGCTATTAGTGGCGTAACAGGGGCCGGTAAAGGCGCTAATGCCCGTACCTCTTTTTGCGAAGTAAGTATGCAGGCTTATGGCGTATTAAATCACCGCCACCAACCGGAAATTAGCCAGCAACTTGGCACTGAAGTGGTATTTACGCCGGTGTTAGGCCCTTATGCACGGGGTATTTTGGCCGTGTGTACAGTGCAGCTAAATACTGAGCTATTGAATAATCGCGAAACGCCAAATGCGCTGCACGAGCTTTATCGCCATAGCTATGCGCAAAATGAATTAGTTATGGTGGTAAACCAGCCGCCAGCTGTAAATCACGTAGCGCACACGGCTTTTTGCCATGTGCATGTGGCGCACAATGAACATACCGCAGTGGTTACTGTGGCCATTGATAACTTAATAATGGGCGCAGCAGGCCAAGCCATGCAGGCGGCTAACCAAGTGTTTGGTGTCGACCTTTATGCGGGGCTGAAATAATGAGTTTAACCACTCCAGTGGTGATTAAAGTTGGTGGGGCAGCCTTAACTGCGCCCGCACAATTGCTAGATTTACTCGCCGCAGTTAAGCTGGCCTTAGCAGGGCGCCCATGGGTACTTGTACATGGTGGTGGTGCTACGGTTGACGAATGGTTAACCCAAGCGGGGCAAGCCAGCAGTAAAATACATGGTCAACGGCAAACACCGGCTAACCACATGCCTTTAGTAACAGGCGCTTTAGCGGGCTATACCAATAAAATCTTGGTTACTATTGCCCAGCAAGCCGGGTTACGGGCGCTAGGTATGAGCTTAGTCGATGGGGTAGCGTTACCGTTACAACAAAACTTTGCACTAGGCTGTGTTGGTAGCCCCAATTGGCTAGCCTTGGAAAATAATCACAGTGGTTTTGGGCAGGTATTAAAAAGTTTACTCGCCGCAGAAATAACACCCGTTATTAGTTCCATTGGTTGCTTTGAAAACGGCCAGTTAGCCAATGTAAATGCCGACTTGGCTGCTGCTGCCATTGCCTTAGTACTCGACGCTGAATTATTACTACTAAGCGACGTAGACGCAATTCTCGACGCCTCTGGCCACGCTATAGGCGATATTTCCCTCTCTGCAGGTTATGCTCTTCTTGAACAAAGTTTTGTGCAAGGAGGCATGCATGTGAAACTGCAAGCCGCACTCGAAGCTGCATCGCGCTGCCGACGAACAACCGCGATTACTAGCTGGCAAAAGCCAACACAAGTGGTCGCGTTGTTACAGGGTGGTTCTGTCGGAACTCGTATTCTCTAATTATTTTATTTAGGTTGTTACTATGAATATTTTGTCGTTATTTGATTTAACGGCACCGCAGATCAAGCACGTGCTTGAGCTAGCGAGTGCTATTAAGGCGCATCCTGCGGGGTATCAAAACTCATTAAAAGGGCGCTCGATTGCCATGATGTTTGAAAAGCCAAGTTTACGTACACGGGTAAGCTTTGAGGTAGGTATTCAACAACTTGGCGGCCAAGCTATTTATTTAGACGCACAAATGATCGAGCCAGGGCAGCGTGAGAGCGTAGAAGATATAGCACAAAACTTAAGTTGCTGGACTCACGGTATTGTAGCTCGGGTGTTTAAACACGAAACCTTAGAAAAACTGACCACGGCGAATATTCCAGTGATAAATGCGCTTTGTGATCAGCACCACCCGTGCCAGTCGTTAGCTGACTTACTTACCATACAAGAGCGCTACCCAGTTGACTTACGCGTGGTCGATATTTTGTACTTGGGCGAAGGCAATAACGTTTGCCAAAGTTTAATGGTGGGCGCGGCGGCTTTAGGGTTGAAATTAACAGTGGTTACTCCGCCAGGTTTTGGTCCTAAAGAAGCGTTTTTAACGCAGCTGAATAGTCGCTACCCCAATCATAAAATTAAAGTGGGCACCGACTTAAATGCTATACCCGACGCAGATGTGGTTTATACCGACACTTGGCTGTCAATGGGCGACACCCGCAGTGAAGAAGAAACAGTAGAAATTTTTATGCCTTATCAAGTTAATCAAGAACTGATTAATCGTTTAAAAGCTACTACAGTATTGCATTGTTTACCGGCCCACCGAAATAACGAAGTAACCGACGAAGTGCTCGACGGGCCACATAGTTCGGTGCTGCAGCAAGCAGAAAACCGTTTGTATGTTCAAAAAGCCCTTTTACACATGATTTCTCAGGAGAAAAACGCATGACTAAGCCAAAAAACACCACGGTCAAAAAAGTAGTTTTGGCCTATTCAGGTGGTCTTGACACGTCGGCTATTGTGCCATGGTTAAAAGACAACTATGACTGTGAAGTTATTGCCTTTGTGGCCGACGTTGGCCAAGGCGCAGAAGAGCTCGAAGGGGTGGAAGAAAAAGCCCTGAAGTCGGGTGCTTCCTCTTGTTATGTTGTTGACCTAAAAGACGAGTTCGTTAACGACGTAATTACCCCAGCTATGCAAGCGGGTGTATTGTATGAAGGCGAATACCTAATGGGTACCGCACTGGCACGGCCTATTATTGCCAAAGCGCAAGTAGAACTAGCGGTTAAATTAGGCGCCGATGCCGTCGCTCATGGTTGTACTGGTAAAGGCAATGACCAAGTGCGTTTTGAAAGCACCGTAGCGGCGTTGGCACCAGAATTGTTAATTATTGCTCCATGGCGTGAATGGGATATGCATTCACGTGAAGACTTGCTGAACTACTTAGCCAGTAAAAATGTAGCCACCACGGCCTCGTTAACCAAAATTTATAGCCGCGACGCTAACCTGTGGCACATTTCTCACGAAGGTGGCGAACTTGAAGATCCTTGGCATGGGCCGAGCGAACAAGTATGGACTATGACTGTTTCGCCAGAACAAGCACCCGATACAGCCGAATATGTCACCCTTGGTTTTGAAAGTGGTGTGTTGGTGAGCGTAAACAGCGAGCAACTTAGCCCTGTTGCAGCTTTAGAAAGTTTAAATGCCATGGGTGCTAAGCATGGTGTGGGGCGTATAGATATTGTGGAAAACCGTTTGGTGGGCATGAAGTCGCGCGGTTGTTACGAAACCCCAGGTGGCACCATTTGGTATACCGCACTGCGTGGCCTTGAGCAGCTGGTACTCGATCGAGCGTCGTTGCGTTTTCGTCAAGAACTAGGCGTGAAATTAGCCGATGTGCTGTACGACGGCCAATGGTTCACCCCAGTACGGGCCGCTATGATGGCGGGCGTACAAAGCTTAGCGACCATTATGACCGGTGAAGTGCGGCTAAAACTGTACAAAGGCACAGCAAGCATAGAAGGGCGCAAGTCGCCATTTAGTTTGTATTCAGAAGCTTTTGCTACCTTTGAAGCCGACGACGTGTACAACCAAAAAGACGCAGCCGGATTTATTCGGTTATTTAGTTTGCCATCGCGTATTCGTGCGCTTACCCAGGGAGCTTAATATGACCATGTGGGGTGGCCGTTTTTCGGGCGTTACGGCGCAAGAATTTCGCAATTTTAATGACTCATTACGGTTCGACTACAAGCTTGCTCCGTTCGAACTGCAGTGTTGCCAAGCTTGGGTCGACGTATTACTAGAACAACAGGTGCTTAACAGTGCCGAAGCCAAGCAGCTACACGTGGGTTTAGCGCAGCTGCAAGAAGATGTAACGGCTAACCCAAGCTTGCCACTTGAGCTGGGGTCAGAAGACATTCACGGTTGGGTTGAAGCTATTTTAGAACAGCGTATTGGCACAGTGGCGCGCAAGCTGCACACGGGCCGAAGCCGCAACGACTTAGTTGCCACTGATTTACGGCTGTATGCTTTAAGTGCATCGCAGCAAGTGGGAGCAGCGTTATTAGCCGTTATTGAAGCGCTATTAACCTTTGCCGAGCGTTACGAACAACAAGTTATGCCGGGCTACACCCATTTACAGCGGGCGCAGCCAGTATTAGTTGCACACTGGGCCTTGGCTTATGTGGAAATGCTCGAGCGAGACTTTCAACGCTTACAACAAGCGAATGAACGTACCAATGTGTCGCCATTAGGCAGCGGCGCTTTAGCAGGCTCTGGTATTGCCATTAATCGTACCGAGTTAGCGCATGCACTGGGCTTTAGCCGTGCCTGCCGCAATAGCTTAGACGCCGTTTCAGACCGCGACTTTGTGGTTGAATTACTTAGTGTGGCTAGCTTGTCGATGGTGCATTTGTCGCGTATTTCAGAAGACGTAATTTTTTACGCCACGGGCGAAGCGGGCTTTTTCACTTTAAGTGATCGTGTATCAAGCGGATCGTCGCTGATGCCACAAAAGAAAAACCCCGATGTGTTTGAATTAATTCGAGGCAAGTGCGGCCGAGTGGTAGGCCATTTACAAGCCATGTTAATGACCTTAAAAGGCTTGCCGCTGGCCTATAACAAAGACATGCAGGAAGACAAAGAAGGCTTTTTTGATGCTCTAGAAGAGTGGCAACAATGTTTAGCTATTCTTGCCCACGTTATTCCAGAACTGTCGGTTGAGGTAGGAAAAGCCGAACAAGCAGCGCGGTTAGGTTATAGCAATGCCACCGACTTAGCCGACTATTTAGTTGACCGCGGTATGGCATTCCGCGACGCTCATGAAATTAGTGGCCGTTTAGTTTTGGCGGCTATTCATCAACAGCTACCGCTTGAGTCTTTGCCGTTAGACGTGATGCAGCAAGAAAGTACGCTAATTGCCGACGACGTATATGCAGCCTTGTCGTTAGAGGCCTCGTTAGCGCGGCGCAAAGTGTTAGGTGGCACGGCCCCAGCGCAAGTGAGCGAAGCCTTACGCCAAGCGAAACTACGTTTTCAGGGTAAGCGTGCGGGCTTTACCACGGTGCGCCAAGCAACTTTAAGCGACGTACCGGCAATAACCGAATTAATTCGTTATTGGGCGGCTGAAGGCGAGCATTTGCCTCGTAAGCCGGAAGATATTATGCAAGCTATTCATACCTTTGCCGTAGCCGAGTGCGACGACAAAGTGGTGGGTTGTGGTGCGCTTTATGTGTATGGCACTGGCTTAGCGGAAATACGCTCACTAGGGTTAACGCCAGACCAAACCGGTAAAGGCTTAGGTGCTGAATTAGTGCAGTTTTCTTTAGAGCAAGCACGCCAGTTAGGTATTCAACGCGTTATTGTGCTGACACGGCGACCTAACTTTTTTGCGCGCCTTGGTTTTACCACGGCAGACAAGTCTACATGGCCAGAAAAAGTAATGAAAGACTGCGACGTTTGCCCGCGTAAGCACGCTTGTGATGAAACTGGATTAGAAATTTGGTTAAGAAATAGTGGAAAAAACATCATAAATAGCATAAACCTATAGCAGCATCTGTTTTATTTTTGAATGACGTAGGTGTTAAAAAAGAGGTGATATGGATTATAACTATTAGGATAAAACAAGACTGGAGAATCTTATGAGCGGTTTAATAAGAATATTAATCGTTATAGCTGCCGCAAGCTTTATAGTTGAGAACACAGCGGTTGCACAAACTCGCGTAGCGGGTAGTCAGCCCAACTGGAATGCCGACGCCTTGTACCAAACGGTGCGGTTAGACGGTGGCTTTATGCCTGATCCCTGGTCTTATGCTATCCAAGCAGGTGGTCAAAACCTTGCCACTCGACTCGGTGGTAACTGTACTGGGTTTATTAATAATGCTGCGCCTGACATTACGCTTATTTATGGTGGCGGTAGCTTTCTTGACTTGCATGTGTATGTAAACGCGACGGAAGACACCACGCTGGTAATTAGCGGACCAGACGGCCGTTGGCATTGCGACGATGACGCAATGGGGTTAAACCCAATGCTTATTTTTGAACAGCCAGATGCAGGTCAGTACGATATTTGGGTAGGTGTATATGGCAGTGGCGACATTGTTCCAGCCACCATTTATATTTCCGAACTAAATCCTATGGATTAATTGCTTAAAAGAGCAAAAGCAAAAATTTAACTGAGCTTGCAACTTTATTGGTGTTTATAACCAATAGGGGCTGCAGGCCCAGTTTGTTTTAAAATTAACTTATCTACTGTATTTTTTTTTCCAAAAGGAGTAACCTTTATTAGGTAACATTAATATTAGGGGTCTCTTATGGAACTCGATCCACTTTTACTATCACGCATACAATTTGCGTTTGTTGTTTCTTTCCACGCTATCTTTCCTGTTTTTACTATTGGCCTTGCGTCATATATTGCCGTGCTTGAAGGCTTGTCTTTAAAAACGGGTAACCCCGCTTGGGAGCGCCTGTCGCGATTCTGGATCCAAGTGTTTGCCGTTGTGTTTGGCATGGGCGTGGTGTCTGGCATTGTAATGGCTTTTCAGTTCGGTACTAACTGGAGTAACTTCTCCATGGCGTCGTCGAACTTTCTTGGCCCCATGCTTAGTTACGAGGTTATCACCGCATTTTTCCTTGAAGCGGCATTTTTAGGTGTATTGCTATTTGGTCGCGACCGCGTACCACCAGGGGTGCACTTTATGTCGGCGGTGATGGTAGCTACCGGAACCTTTATTTCAGCGTTTTGGATTCTTTCTGCCAACAGTTGGATGCAAACCCCAGCCGGGGTAGAAATACGTGACGGCCTATACCACGTTCTAAGTTGGAGCGAGGCCATATTTAATGCGTCGCTACTGTATCGATTTATGCACATGCTGCTGGCCTCGTTCTTAACCGGCGGGTTTGTGGTATTAGGTGTAAGTGCTTGGTTTTTACTGCGCAATATTGACACCGACGTGCATAAAAAAGCTCTTTCTATGTCTTTATGGCTGGTGTTAATTATTGCCCCGGCACAAGTGCTAGTTGGCGACTTCCACGGTTTAAATACCCTGGAGCACCAACCAACAAAAGTAGCGGCCATGGAAGGTAACTGGGAACGTGGTACTGGTGTGCCTTTGCTGCTGTTTGCTATTCCCGATCAAGAAAATCAAACCAACCATTTTGAAATTGGTATTCCTAAGCTGGCTAGCCTTATTCTTACCCACGACATGGAAGGCGAAATACCCGGCTTAAAAGACGTACCCAAACACGAGCAACCACCGGTGGCCATAGTATTCTGGTCGTTCCGAATTATGGTTGGCTTAGGTTTGTTAATGGTGCTATTTGCCATTGCAGGTTTAGTACTGCGTTATAAAGGCCGCTATGCAACCTCAAGGCCGTTCTTACAAGGTTTACGGTTTATGAGCTTGTCGCCATTTATTGCCGTTGTAGCCGGGTGGTTTGTTACTGAAATAGGGCGTTCGCCTTGGTTAGTGTACGAACAAATGACCCATGCTCAAGGTGTTACCCCTTCACTTACCGGGGCTATGGCCTTGTTTACTTTGATTGGTTATATCGTTGTGTATAGCATTATATTTGCTGCCGGCTTGTACTACTTAATGCGTGTGCTTTATACCGGCGCACCTAGTACCAGTACGATTGTGGGTGAGCGCCAAGAGCGTCGAGCCAAGCGTCCACTCTCGGCCGCAGAAGCAAGCTGGGAAATTGAGGAGGGCAAGTCATGATTGAACCCGTATTCGACCTAACCTTTATATGGGCCTTTATTATCGCCTTTGGCATTATTATGTACGTGATGATGGACGGTTTTGTTCTAGGCCAAGGGATACTATTTCCCTTTGCCCCGAACGAAGAGTCGCGCGATGTAATGATGAATTCCGTAGCCCCCGTATGGGACGGCAACGGCACTTGGTTAATTCTTGGCGGTGCAGGGTTGTTGGCAGCCTTTCCGCGTGTGTACACCATCATTTTGCCAGCCTTATACATTGGTGTGTTTCTTATGCTGGCGGGGTTAATTTTCCGCGGCGTGGCCTTTGAATTTCGCTTTAAAGCAAAAACATCGCGCTACTTATGGAACTGGGCCTTTTCGGGCGGCTCTATTGTTGCTGCTTTTGCTCAAGGCGCTGTAGTGGGTAGTTACATTCAAGGCTTTAACGTAGTCGACGGCGTGTATGTGGGCGGGGCCTTCGACTGGTTAACCCCATTCACTGTGTTAACAGGCTTGGGTATGGTGGCTGGTTATGGCTTGCTAGGCTCTACTTGGCTAATTTTAAAGTCGAAAGATGCGCTTCAAGCTTGGGCGTACAAAGTTACTCCATGGCTATTACTAACGGTGTTGGTTGTATTTGGTATTATTGGCCTGTGGACGCCGTATGTAGACAACTATGTATACTTGCGTTGGTTTAGCGGTATTAGTTTTATTTGGCTGTTACCGGTTATTACTTTGGCGTTTGCTTGGGGTATTTTATCGTCAGTGAAAAATCGCCATGACAGCAAGCCGTTTTTTGCCACCATGGGGCTATTTATATTTACCTACTTAGGCTTGATTGCATCGAAATTCCCTTATGTGGTACCGCCAAGTTACACCCTGTGGGACGCAGCCTCAGCCCATGAAAGTCAGTTGTTTTTATTGCTCGGGTTGTTGTTCGTGATTCCCTTTGTACTGGTATATACAGCCTGGACATACTGGGTGTTCCGTGGAAAAGTAAAAGCTGGTGAAGGGTATAGTTAAGTTCTTACAGAAGTGAAATATATTGAAAGCTGTTAATGAAGAACTAAAACAAGCGCGCCTACTATTGGCGCGCTTGTTATTTGCACTGCGTAACGACATACGTATGGTTACCTTGTGGGGCGTACTGCAAGGCGTTGCCACCGTTGCTTATGTATTGTTATTGGCCTGGTTATTAAGTGTAACGGTGGGCGGCACGGCTAGCTTAGCTGAATTGTCAGCTTTAGTTGCTGCGGTGCTGTTAGCGTTGGTTGTAAGGGCCATTGGTTTTTATGGGCAAGAAAAAAGTGTGCTTAAGCTTAATAGCAACAGCGAACGCTTGGCGCTGCAATGGCTAACCCAAGGTTGGGAAAATGCCGCTGGTTATTCGGTGGCAAGCGAACAAGCCAGCCTAGTGGGTGAACCCTTACAGGCCTTAGGGCCATATTTTTCACGCTTTCAGCCGCAATTGTGGCTTGCGGTGGTAATTCCGCTGCTTATTCTAATGATTGTATTTTCACTCGACTGGATAGCAGGGCTGTTTTTACTGGCTTCTGCCCCCCTTATTCCTATTTTTATGGCCTTAGTGGGCATGGGCGCTGAACGGGTAAACCAACAGCATTTTGCGCTTATGCGGCGTATATCGGGAATATTTATCGACCGTTTACGTAATTTAACTGTATTAAAGCTGTTTAACCAAACGGAGCTGGCAAAAAATGAAGTGCAGCGGGCTAGTGAAAAGTCGCAGCAACTAAACATGAAGACCCTGCGGGTGGCATTTTTATCGTCGGCGGTGTTAGAGTTTTTTTCGGCTATTGCTATTGCTGCGGTGGCTATTTACGTTGGTTTTTCTTTACTTGGCTACTATGAAGTTGGACCGGCTAGCAAAATGACCTGGTTTGTTGGTTTGGCTGTACTTATGTTAGCACCTGAATTTTTTCAACCCTTGCGCACCTTATCGACATACTACCATGACCGCGCCACCGCCACAGGCGCCGCAGCTGAGCTGGCGCGTTATGCCTTAAGTGAACAACCACAAGCTACCTTAGCCAAGCACACTTCCAAAGGCGCAGGCAACCTAAGCGTACGGGAATTGAATGTGAGTTACCCTGGGCGGGGGCAAGTACTACACAACATTCATTTTACTGCACAAGCGGGTAGCTTAACTTGGCTAAATGGGGCTTCTGGGGCGGGGAAGTCAACCTTGCTGAAAAGTATTGCCGGCTTAATTGCCCATGAAGCACAACACCTTGCTGTGTGTATTGGTGCCGCGCCCGCCGAGAATGAAGCCATTGCTTATTTAGCCCAAACCCCATTTATTGCAAATGCCAGTTTAAAACATAACCTTACTTTAGCTGCGCCTTCAGCAAGCCAAGCACAGCTAGAAAACGTGTTGGCCGAAGTTGGGTTAGCGTACTTGCTGCAGGAACTACCGACAGGCTTAGCAACTTCTGTAGGCACCCAAGGTACCGGCCTTTCAGGCGGTGAAGCACGGCGCGTGGCTATTGCTCGGGTGCTATTAAGTTCAGCGCAATTAGTATTACTCGACGAGCCTACCGCAGGGCTAGATAAAGCTAGTGCCGAAGAAGTACTACTGGCAATACAGCGGCTAGTGGCTGATCAGCGTATTGTAGTGGTGGCCAGCCACGACACTATTTTTGCTGCTGTTGCTAGCCAAGCCTTCACCTTAACCGAGGGCCGTCTGTATGAAGCATAATTTGAAGCCGAGCTGGAAGTACAATTGGTCGCAACTAAAACCTTGGTTTAAAGCCCTTAAACCTGCTCGGCGTAAATTAGCTATGGGGGTAGGGTTTAGTTTATTGGCGGCGCTATCGGGCGTTGGTTTATTAGCCCTAAGCGGTTGGTTTATTACCGCCTCGGCATTTTCCGGTATTCTTGCTATGGGGCTCATGGTAAACATATATACCCCAGGCGCCGGTATTCGTTTATTTGCCGTTACCCGCACCGTTGGTCGTTACCTCGAACGGTTAGTGCAACACGATGCGGTGCTAAAAGTACAAACTATTTGGCGGGTGAAGCTGTTTCAAGGCCTTATTCAGCGCGACGTACGCTGGTTACACGGCCAACAAACTAGCTTGCTTATTCACCGCTTAACCCATAACTTGAACGTGCTCGACTTACTGTGGCTGCGCTTTGTTACCCCTATCGCTACGGCGGGTGTTATTAGCCTTGCTGTGGTTGGTTTTATTGCGTTGTGGTCGGGGGGGTTAGCACTGCTAGTACTGCTATTTTTAGTGACTATTTTTGCTTTGGCGGTGCCCCAAACTATGCGCGTGTCGGTACGCTTTGCTCAAATAGAGAACCAAACCGAAGAGCAGTTTCGCCAGCAAGCCCTTGATTATGTTGAAGGCTTAGCCGAGCTAACCGCTTGGGGCCTAAGCCCTACTTACCGCAGCCAATTAATGCAGCAAAACGAAGTCTTTATGGCCGTACGCGAGCAACGTTTGCGACACATTACCGCCTACCAAAGTGGGGTGGTGTTATTACAGCAGCTAATGGCTTTGGTTACCGCCTTGGCTAGTATTTATTTATGGCAGCAAGGGCAGTTAAGTGGGCCTATTGCAGTTATGTTACCAATTACTGTGCTGGCATTAAGTGATTTAGTACTACCCCTTGCTACCCAAGCGAATGTGTGGGGCGACGTGTTACACGCTGCCAAGCAACTTAACCAATTGATAGCTCCAACCGCCGTAGAGCCTAAGCAACAGCAGGCCCTAACACAGGCCCAAGTATCGGTACCAGCCAAAGGCTTGTATGTTGCGCAGCTGTATTTAAGCCAGCGCCAACGAGTACTGATTGATATGCCCAACTGGCATGTGCCGGCGCAGCAACATGTGGCAATTTGCGCCGCTTCAGGGGTAGGTAAAAGTAGTTTGGCTGATCATTTTTCTGGGCTGGTTCATAGCCAAGCTATCGGGGTATATTGGCAGGGTAAAGCCGTTGCCGCCATGAGCGATAAACAGCGTAGCGAATGTATAACTTATTTACCGCAGCGTAACTTTATTGTGAACGGTACCTTATGGGAAAATTTACGCTTAGCCGACAACAACTTAACCGCAGAAGCAGCATGGCAGGTGTTGGGTTGGGTAGCGCTAGACAAATGGGCCATGCAACTACCGCAAGGCTTAGACACCTGGTTAGGTGAACAAGGTGAATTGGTGTCGGGTGGGCAAGGGCGGCGCATTGCCTTAGCGCGGGTATTATTAACCAATCCACAACTACTTATTCTTGACGAACCCTTTACCGGGGTAGACGCTGCCACTCAGAACATCATTATCAATAGAATTCAGCCTTGGTTAATGCAGCGCACGGTTATTTACTTTGCACACGATGTTAGTGTGTTACCTGGTTCACATGTTAAATATTGGCTGGACGAGAAACAACTTAAACGCACCCCGTAATAAGAGTGAATACAATGACAACAAAAATAACTCTCGTTGTGTTTAATCCACTTCCGCAACGGGCACGGCAACGGCGCGTGCAGGCTCTTTGTTTGGCCCTCGAAGAAATAAACCGTTCTTATGTGCTAGTTGCTACCGACGCCGACCTGAAGGTTACCACCACTAGCATTCACACTTACCTGCCAACAGCAGCAGAGCTTATTGTGGTTGGTGGCGACGGCACCTTGCACCAAGTAGTAAATGCCCTCGGTAACGCTTATAAAACACTGCCAATAGGTTATATTCCTGCCGGTACTGGTAACGACTTTGCCCGCGCTTGGTATGGCACAAAACTGACTACTGCTGGTTATATTAAGCGGGCTTTGCATGGTAAAGCGGAATGTATTGATATTGGCCAAGCTAATGAGCGCTATTTTATTAACTCGGTGGGGGTTGGTTTTGACGGCGACTTAATTGCTCACCTTGGTAGTAAGAAAAGTTGGTGGCCGCGGTTAACCTACTTAGTTTGTGCACTTAAACAAATATTTTCTTATCGCGGTGAATACTTGCAAGCTACTGGCTCAGATCCAGCACTAGTTTGCTTAGATAAAACGCCAACATTGATTTTTGTGGCAGCCAACATGCGCTATTTTGGTGCAGGTATGCTTATTGCGCCCCATGCTAAGCCCAATAATGGCTGTTTGGCCTGGGTTCATGTGCAAGAGTGTCGACTCGCAGTGAAGTTGCAGTCATTTTCGTCGATATACAGGGGCTCACACTTAACCAATAAGGTTGTAACCAGTGGTCAACTAAGTGAAATGGTGATAGCAACGGCACAAATACCCATGCAAACCGATGGTGAGTACGCAGGTTGTACCCCAGTGAAAATTCGCTGTGTGCCCCAGGCTGTTTCTATTCGTCGGTAAGCGAACCACCCGTAGTGGTAAGGCGGCATTTAGCCAGTAACAGTTGCCATTGTTCGGCATGGTTGCGGCTACTTTGTTGCAGGGTGTTGGTATGGCCATAGCCTAGCTGCTGCACGTAATTTAACCAAAGTTCACCTTCCGTTAAAGCCACTAACTGTTTAAGTACTGGCGCCAACTGCTGCTGGTAATGCGCCCAACGGGCAAAAGCCGGCTGTAATTTGGCAATATAAATATTAAGCATGACATTGTGCAGGTATTGGGCCTGTTGTGGCCGGGCTATATCGCTACAGCCAATATGCTTAGTGGTGCGTTCAAGCAGTTCGGTTAAGCGCTCTAGCTCGGCAGGAACACTGGCAAAGGTACGCCAGTAAGCACTTAAAAAGCGAGAATGGTTTAAAGCTTCTAATTGCTCGTGCCACAGGGTTAAGTCAAGCTGAACTTGGTGGGGGTCGGCCAGCACTAACGTTAACGTGTGGGCAAAATAACTTAAGGCAGTAAAGGTGCTAGTAAAGTCGTCGGCAGAGCTCATGGGTAAACTGTGGCGAGCAAAACGAAAATTGGCCCGCCAAACCTGGTCTGTGGTTAAAAAGTTATGCACCGCTAACGCTAAGCTACTTTCTTTTATGGCTAAAGCCTGCGTAAGTTCAAGGCGTAGCGCCGGGCTAAGTTCAACCGGTGCGGTTAAACATTCTTTTAGTGCCCGAGTGACCTTTATTTCATAATACAACTGGTTGGCTGGGGTCATTACTTTACCTAACGAGCTATTACGCTCGGCCACAACTTGGCCTAAGCGACATTCGTTTAAACGAAAACTGTCCAGTAACGAAATAGACATTCTTGGCAAGTTGCGGCGAAGCTCTGCCACGCTTGGTTGGATAGGCGTAACAAGCTGTTCTGCTGCCAGCCGCTGTTCACCCGCAAGGCGTTCAAGGCGCTTAGCGTAGTCTTCCAACTGTGGGTTAACAGCGTCGCTACAGGCACTTAAGGCGAACAAAGAAATAAACCCCAGTAGCAGCTGTGTATAGCGACAAAAGGTATATTTAGGTACACTTGCAGCCCTATTTTTCAATATGTACAAGGCGATACGCGAGCCTTTATATATCCAGGTTATTAACTTCATTGGCGGTCACTATGTTCACAGGTATTGTTCAAACCAAAGCTCAGGTTAACGCGGTTGTTGATCGGGAGCAGTTTCGACAGTTGGAGTTGGCTGTGCCAGCGCATTATTTAGCAGCGTTAGAAACCGGTGCCAGTATAGCGATAAATGGCTGCTGTTTAACGGTGACAGAATTTAACTCGCACACTGAACCAGGCACGGTTAGTTTCGACATTATTGATGAAACCTTGCGTTTAACCAACTTAGGTAGCCTTAGTATAGGCGAAGAGGTAAATTTTGAACGTTCTTTAACTATGGGTACCGAACTGGGCGGGCATATTGTGTCGGGCCATATTCAAACCACTGCGGCAATAGCCGAGCGCCACGACAGCAGCGACAACTGCCGTTTGTATTTAGAGCTTGAACCCCGTTGGTTAGAATATATTTTGCCCAAAGGCTTTATTACCGTGAATGGTGCTAGTTTAACCGTAGGTGATGTAACCGAGCAGGGCTTTTGGCTGCACTTAATTCCAGAAACCTTAGAGCGCACAAATTTAGGCGAGGCAATAGTAGGCACGCGGCTGAATATTGAAGTAGACACGCAAACCTTTACTATTGTTGAAACCGTAAAAAAGGTGCTAGCTAGAACAGGAACAGCAAGCTAATTCCTGCCATAGCCACTACGGTGCCTGTTACAGCCCGAAAACTAATATGCTGACCACGAATAACGTTCAAACTAAGCATAAATAACGGTGCAGTGGAAAGTAAGGTTTGGGCAATACCGGGGGTGACTAATGCTACGGCCACTTGTTGCAGCCAAATGCCTAAAAAGGTACCCAGGGCTATGGCTGCCAATAAGGTGCTTAACTGTGTGTGCTTCAGTGCCGTAAGGGTGGCTGGAAACAGTTTTGGTCTTAATAATACAATGCCTACCGTTAGAATTAAGGTACCGCCAAACAGCCTCACTAATGCGGCCTCGGCCGGCGACACCTTGGCTTGGGAAAAGCCATAAAACGCCATTACCAAGCCAATGGCTTGGCAAGCAGCTGCGGACACCGCATATAAAACACCAGCGCGACTAATTGCCATGCGGCTATTTAATTGTCGCTCGGTAAGAACCAGCAGTACTCCCGCAATAACGGTTACCGCAGCTACCATTTGTATGGGGCTAAGTGCCTCCGAAAGAACCAACCAAGCTAATACGGCCGCCATTGGCGGGGCTAAATACTCAAGTAAAATAGTGTGGCCAGGACCAAGCCGACGCAGGGCAGCAAAATAACAGCTGTCACCAATAGTAATACCAATTACGCCGCTTAAGGTCATTAGTAACCAAGTGTGTTGGCTCCAACCGGCCCAGCCTTCGCCGGGTAATAATAATGTGCCTAACAATAGCAGTGGCGAAGCAACAATGCCTTTCACTAAATTTAACTGAATTGAGCTTAAATGGTGGCTGCTTTTACTGTAGAAAATAGTTGCAATAGCCCAACAAAAGGCTGCCGTTAATGCGGCAAGTTGGCCAAGGTATAAACTCATCAATGAATTCCCGTTACAGCTGGCTTAAAGTAGCGCAGGCAAAAGCGTAGTATGGATTCGGTAGAGACAGCAAGAATAACGTGCAAAGTGTTACTTTGGTAGCCTGTTATTGACAAACTTATAGCCAGTAAAGTTGCGTTAATACAGCTGTTTCGGTATAATGCCGCCTCTTTACTGGGCTGTTCGAACAACCTTAAGGTAGTATTTGCAGTCTGAACGTATACAAGTGGCACTTGGTGGGTGTCACCACTGTAAAATAAGGAATAAACCTCCATGCCAGTAATTACTCTCCCTGACGGTAGTCAACGCGAGTTTGCTAACCCTGTTTCTGTTCTCGACGTCGCCCTCGATATTGGTCCTGGCCTTGCTAAAGCAACGGTTGCCGGGCGGGTAAATGGTGAGCTTGTTGACGCTAGCGATTTAATTGAAACCGACGCGACGCTTGAAATTATTACCCAAAGAAATGACGAAGGGGTTGAAATTATTCGTCACTCCTGTGCGCATTTATTAGGCCATGCCATTAAGCAGCTATGGCCAAACACACGGATGGCGATAGGGCCAACTATCGACAATGGTTTTTATTACGACATTGATCTAGACCGGCCCTTGCACCAAGATGATCTCGATGCGCTTGAACAACGCATGAAAGAACTGGCAAAAACCGGTTATACCGTAGTTAAGAAAAAAGTAAGCTGGGCGGAGGCAAGAGAAGTTTTTGTCGAGCGTGGCGAAAGCTATAAAATTGAAATTTTAGACGAAAATATTGACCGTGATGATCGCCCAGGGCTGTATTATCACGAAGAATATGTGGACATGTGCCGAGGGCCTCACGTGCCTAACATGTCGTTTTGCCAACATTTTAAAATTATGAAAGTAGCGGGTGCCTATTGGCGCGGCGATTCAGACAACAAAATGTTGCAACGTATTTACGGTACTGCTTGGGCCGACAAGAAACAGTTAAACGCATATTTACAACGTTTAGAAGAAGCTGAAAAGCGCGACCATCGTAAAATTGGTAAAGCACAAGACTTATTCCACTGGCAAGAAGAAGCGCCAGGAATGGTATTTTGGCACCATAATGGTTGGACCGTGTTTCAAGAATTAGAAAAGTACGTGCGGGAAAAGCTGAGCGAATATGATTACCAAGAAGTAAAAGGCCCATTAATGATGGACCGCGTACTTTGGGAGCGTTCAGGCCACTGGGAAAAATTCCAAGAGTTAATGTTTACCACGTCGTCAGAAAGTCGTGAGTATGCCGTTAAGCCAATGAACTGCCCAGGGCATGTACAAATATTCAACCAAGGCTTAAAGTCTTACCGCGACTTGCCGTTACGAATGGCTGAGTTTGGTTGTTGCCACCGTAATGAACCTTCGGGTGCATTACATGGGCTAATGCGTGTTCGAGGGTTTACTCAGGACGACGCACATATATTCTGTACCGAAGAACAAGTTCAAGACGAAGTCGCCGATTGTATTCGTATGGTATACGAAACTTACAAAACCTTTGGCTTCGAAGATGTGGTAGTAAAATTGTCAACCCGCCCTGAAGAGCGAATTGGCGATGATGCAACCTGGGACCGAGCCGAAATGGCTTTAGCCGAAGCCTTGAAGTCGAACGATATATCATTTGACTATTTGCCAGGTGAAGGCGCATTCTACGGTCCGAAAATAGAGTTTACGTTGTTTGACTGCATTGGCCGTGCTTGGCAGTGTGGTACAATACAACTTGATTTCTCAATGCCTAGTCGGTTAGGTGCAACTTATGTAGGCGAAGATAACGAACGCCACGTGCCGGTAATGATTCACCGGGCTATATTAGGTTCGCTTGAACGCTTTATGGGAATTCTTATTGAAGAGTATGCTGGGTTTTTTCCAACCTGGTTATCGCCAAATCAAGTCGTTATCATGAATATTACCGATAAACAGGCCGATTATGCGAAAAGCCTTGTCTCAGAGCTTAAAAAGAATGGATTTCGCGCGACAGCCGACTTGAGAAATGAGAAGATAGGCTTTAAAATTCGAGAACATACATTAAAACGCGTGCCTTATTTGTTGGTTGTTGGTGACCAAGAAGTTGAACAACAACAAGTGGCCGTACGTACGCGCCGAGGTAAAGACTTAGGCAAACTGTCTATTACTGAGTTTATTGAACAACTTCGTAATGATGTTGAAACGCGTACAATTTCTTAAATTTGCTGGAGGAAGAAACCATTAAAGGTGGAAGAAAGAGTCTAAAAACTGACAAAACCCGGATTAATGACGCCATAACTGTTGCAGAAGTGCGCTTGATTGATGCAGAAGGTGAGCAACTTGGCGTAACAGCTATTAGTGAAGCTTTAACACTTGCTGGAGAAGCTGGCCTTGATTTAGTTGAGATTAGCCCGAATGCTGAGCCGCCTGTCTGTAGAATCATGGACTATGGCAAGTTTCTTTATGAGAAAAGTAAACAGCAGAAAGAGCAGAAGAAAAAGCAGAGACAAATTCAGGTTAAGGAAATTAAATTCCGACCTGGTACAGATGAGGGCGATTACCAGGTAAAACTGCGCAACCTGCGTCGCTTTCTTGAGGGAGGTGACAAAGCGAAAGTCACCGTGCGTTTCCGTGGCCGAGAAATGGCACACCAAGAAATAGGTATCGATCTGCTAGAGCGTATTAAGAAAGATCTAGAAGAAGTATCTGTTTGCGAGGCTTTCCCTCGTCGGGCTGAAGGGCGTCAGATGGTAATGGTTCTGGCACCTGGAAAATAAGGAAGTAGCAGCGGTTTACAAGTAAGGTTCCAGTTCGGTCCTTCACCCTGTAACTCAATTGGCAACTCAATGCGGAGTTTATGTAATGCCAAAAATGAAAACTAAACGAGGCGCTGCAAAGCGCTTCAAGAAAACTGCTTCAGGCGGTTACAAGTGCAAACAGTCTCACTTGCGTCACATTTTGACCAAGAAGAGCTCTAAGCGTAAACGTCACCTTCGTGCGAAGAAAATGGTACATCAGAACGACGTTGTACTTATTGAACGCATGTTACCGTACGCTTAAGCGAAGAGGAGATTCTAAATGGCACGAGCTAAACGTGGTGTTGTAGCGAGAGCGCGACACAAAAAAGTCCTAAAGCAGGCGAAAGGTTATTATGGAGCACGCAGCCGGGTTTTCCGTGTTGCGAACCAAGCAGTTATTAAAGCTGGTCAATATGCATACCGCGACCGCCGCACCAAGAAACGTCAATTCCGTCAGTTGTGGATTGTTCGTATTAATGCTGCAGCACGCCAAGCGGGTTTGTCATACAGCCGCTTTATCAACGGCTTGAAAAAAGCTTCAGTTGAAATTGATCGCAAAATTCTTGCAGACATCGCTGTTCACGACCAAGCAGGTTTTTCTGCTTTGGTTGAGAAAGCAAAAGAAGGCCTATCTGCATAAGCAGAAACGCTGGAGTTTGCAGTAAGGAAGGGAGCCGTTTGGCTCCCTTTTTGTTTGAATTCTGGTATTATTCTTGGCTTAAAGTTTGGGCCTAATAGCCAATATGTTTGGCGCCGTTATTACAGAGGACACTCATGGATTTACAAGCTATTTTAGCAGCAGCGCAAGCAGCCATAAATGCTGCGACCACGCCCGCTGCACTCGATGAAGTTCGGGTAAGTTATTTGGGTAAAAAAGGGCAAATGACCGAGCTTTTAAAAGGTTTGGGAAAGCTGAGTGCTGAAGAACGGCCTAAAGCAGGGCAACAAATTAATATTGTTAAAGAAGAGCTACAGGGCATTTTAAATGCGCGCCGTAGTGAATTAGTAACGGCGGAGCTGAACAAAAAGCTTGAAGCTGAGCGTATTGATGTAACTTTACCTGGTACATCAGCAGCCCCGGGTGCCTTACACCCAGTTACGCAAACCATTCAGCGTATAGAACATTATTTTGGCCAACTAGGCTTTGCGGTTAAGCATGGGCCGGAAGTAGAAGACGACTTCCACAACTTTGATGCGCTGAATATTCCTGCGAATCACCCAACCCGTGCCGATCACGATACGTTCTATTTTACCCCAAGCACTATGTTGCGCACGCAAACATCTGGGGTACAAATTCGTACTATGGAACACGAGCAACCGCCGCTACGTATTATTTCTCCGGGCCGAGTGTACCGTAACGACTACGACCAAACCCACACGCCTATGTTCCACCAAGTGGAAGGCTTAATGGTGGATAAGAATGTTAGCTTTGCCGAGCTTAAAGGAATTTTGCACGACTTTTTACATCATTACTTTGAAGAAGATTTAGAAATACGTTTTCGCCCGTCGTACTTCCCATTTACCGAGCCTTCAGCTGAAGTTGACGTGCGCCGTAAAGGTGGCGACTGGTTAGAAGTACTAGGCTGCGGCATGGTGCACCCAAACGTATTACAAGCAGTAAATATAGACCCTGAAGTTTATACCGGCTTTGCCTTTGGAATGGGCGTTGAACGCCTAACCATGCTGCGTTATGGCGTGAATGATTTACGCGCCTTTTTTGAAAATGACTTACGCTTTTTACGCCAGTTCGGTTAAGGGAGTTTTGACACAATGAAATTCAGTGAAAAATGGTTACGCGAATGGGTCAACCCCGCTTTATCAACCGGAGAATTGGCCGAGCAATTAAGCATGGCAGGTTTGGAAGTAGACGGCATTGAACCGGTTGCTAGTGCCTTTACCGGCGTGGTGGTAGGTGAAGTAATAACCTGTGGCCAACACCCAGACGCCGACAAACTACAAGTGACCCAGGTTGATGTAGGCGGCCCTGAACTGGTCGACATAGTGTGTGGTGCGTCGAACTGTCGTGCCGGCTTGAAAGTAGCGGTAGCAACGGTTGGTGCGGTATTACCCGGCGACTTTAAAATTAAGAAAACTAAACTTCGTGGTGCACCTTCCCACGGTATGCTGTGCTCGGCGTCGGAACTTGAACTCAGTGACGACAGTGAAGGCATTATGGAGCTTCCTGCCGACGCCCCCGTAGGTAAAGATCTACGTGAATGGCTTGACTTGGAAGACTACAGCTTAGACGTAGACTTAACCCCAAACCGTGCCGACTGTTTAGGTATTCGTGGTATTGCCCGTGAAGTGGGCGTACTCAATAACCTTGACGTAACAGTGCCGGCAGTACCTGCGGTGCCGGCCACTATTGGCGACAGCTTAGCTATTACTTTAGCCGCACCAGCCGCTTGCCCGCGTTATTTAGGCCGAGTAGTGCGTGGTGTTGACATGGCCGCCAGCAGCCCACTGTGGTTAACAGAAAAGTTACGCCGCAGCGGTGTTCGGGCAATTGATCCAGTGGTAGATATTACTAACTATGTGCTGCTGGAACTTGGCCAGCCTATGCATGCCTTCGACTTAGCCACGCTAGACCAAGAAATTGTCGTACGCATGGCACAGCAAGGCGAAAAATTAACCTTGCTCGACGGTCAAGAAGTAAAGTTAGACGATGATATTTTAGTTATTGCCGACAGTAACAAAGCGTTAGCCATGGCGGGTATTTTCGGTGGTAAAGACAGCGGTGTCACAGAAAACACCAAAGATGTGTTTTTAGAAAGCGCATTTTTCAGTCCAGATCTTATTATGGGCCATGCTCGCCGTTATGGCTTGCACACCGACGCTTCGCATCGTTATGAGCGTGGCGTTGACCCAGAATTGCAACAAAAAGCCATGGAGCGCGCTACAGCGCTTATTCTTGAAATATGTGGTGGTGAGGCAGGACCTATCACTGAAGCCAAAGATATGGCCCATTTACCCACTGAAACACAAGTGGTGTTGCGCGCTGACCGGTTAGCTCGGGTGTTAGGTATTACTATTGCACCCGCCCAAGTAACTGAAATATTAGAGCGCTTAGGCTTTACTGTTGAACTAACAGGCGAGACAGCGCAGCAGTGGCAAGTGGGTGTGCCGGCCTACCGTTTCGACATTAGCATTGAAGAAGACCTGATCGAAGAAGTGGCGCGCGTATACGGCTATAACAATATACCTTCAGCGGCACCGCTAGCACGGTTAGCCATGTACCGCACGCCAGAAGCAAAGTTACCGCTTAGCTTGTTTCAACAGCGCTTAATTGCAGCAGGCTACCAAGAAGTTATTACCTATAGCTTTGTTGAACCGAAACACCAAGACTTGTTGTACCCGAATGCGCCAACCCTAGTGTTACCGCACCCAATTTCGGTAGATATGTCGTCGATGCGCCTTGGTTTACTGCCAGGCTTGTTAACCGCTGCCGGCTATAACCAAAAACGGCAGCAGGCCAGTGTGCGTTTCTTCGAGTCGGGCTTGCGCTTTGTGCCAGACCAAACAGCAGAAAACGGAATTCGCCAAGAAGCGGTAATTGGCGGTGTGTTATTAGGTAGCCAACTAACCGAGCATTGGCGTGAAGGTAACAAGCCGGTCGATTTTTACCAAGTGAAAGGCCAGGTGGAAAGCCTACTTGCAGCAACGGGCGCTTTGCATGAGTACCGTTTTGTGGCCGCGAATAACTCAGCACTACACCCAGGCCAAAGTGCCAATATTTATCGTGGCGAACAATATGTTGGCTTCTGTGGCGCTTTGCATCCGCAGTTTGAAAAAACCTTTGGTTTAAAAGGCCGTGCCTTTGTTTTTGAATTATTGTTAAGCGCTATTGAAACGCGGGCAGTGCCAGTTGCCGCCGGAATTTCTCGCTATCCTTCAATTCGACGCGACATTGCCGTTATTGTAGACCGCACCACAACAGCAGGCGAATTATTAGCTGCAATCAGAAATGTTGGCGCAAATCATGTGGTTGACCTACACTTGTTTGATGTTTACCAAGGTGATACTTTGCCTGTAGACAAACAGAGTTTGGCCATTGCATTAACGCTACAAGCGCAAGAGCGTACATTAGAAGATACAGATGTGAATGAATCTGTTGCGAAAATTGTTGCTTTATTGCAAACTAAATTTAACGCGGTTTTAAGGGATAGCTAAGATGGCACTGACCAAAGCGGATATTGCAGAGCATCTGTACGAAAAAATAGGAATGAGCAAGCGTGACGCCAAGGAATTAGTTGATTTGTTCTTTGAGGAAATACGCGTAGCACTGGAGAGCGGAGACCAAGTTAAAATATCTGGGTTTGGAAACTTTGATTTGCGCGACAAAGCTGAACGGCCGGGCCGAAATCCTAAAACCGGCGAAGACATTCCAATTTCAGCGCGGCGGGTAGTTACTTTCAGACCCGGGCAAAAGCTTAAAGCTCGAGTAGAAAACGTTGAACTGAAAGAATAAACACAAAAATAATAATAAGCCCACTTTAAAAGTGGGCTTTTTTTTGCCTGCGATTAAATTTTATTTGAAAAACAAGCTACTAAAAGGGTTTAGCAAACGCGCTATGCCCGAGGTAAAGTGCAATGGGGCGTCAAGAGTCGCTAGGGTTAAGCAGTCTTCGTCGCGGGTTTCTGGCTGATGGGTGTGCTGTTGGCTTAGTAATACAAAGTCACCGTCTTTGTATTCATCTTGTTCGTCGTTAAATACACCATTTATTACCAAAGTAATTTCATTACCCTTATGGGTATGTTCTGGCACGCGGCTGCCATGGTCCATATAAATTAAGTTAATACATTCGTTAGAGCCCAAATGAAGCGGTGCTTTGAGCATTTTGCCCGGTACTCGACTCCATTCACCAATGCGGTGGTACTGGCGGGCTAAGGTGGCCGGCAAGTTAAACACTTTACCGTTTAGGTGCAGGTTTTCATGGTATGGCGGCTGAATAATAGTGCTGGGTGCTGGAGTAGCAAGTATTTGCTCCAGCATAGCGTTGAACTGCTGGTTTAATTCTGGTGGCAGCTTGTTAGGGGTTGTGTGCATTACTTGTTCAGCAAGTAGCTGTTCCGCGTCATGAGCAACTTGTTGGCAGCGTGGACACAAGTCAATATGGGTTGCCACAATAACACTTAGGGCGGGGGTTAATAGGCCGCCAGCGAACTGTTCTATAAGTTGATCGGTGGGATGATACTTAATCATGATCAATCATCTCTCTTAGTTTTTGCAGACCAAGGCGTGTTCTCGATTTGACTGTACCTAATGGCACATTGAGTGAGTCAGACACTTCTTGCTGCGACAAACCTTCAATATAAATAAGTTCAATTACAATACGCTGGCTGTCTGGTAGTTGTTTGTAGTAGGAGCTTATTTGCTCCATTAACAGTTTGTCGTCGAGGGCGCTGTGGTTGTGTGCACTGTCGTTCAAGCTGTCGTTGGTTTCAGCCAGAATAGGCCATAATTCGTCGGCACTTAAGTCGGTTAAGCGGTGCTTGTTTTTGCGTAAATAGTCGAAGCCGGTATTTCGGGCAATAGTAAACACCCACGTTGAGGCTGAGCCCCGGTCGGCATGAAACAAATGGGCTTTTAACCATACATTGGTCATAGTTTCTTGCACTAAGTCGGCGGCCAACTGTTGATTACCGAATTTATTTGCCGCGTAAGCCTGTAGTCGTGGAGCAAAGTACTGGAACAGCTCACTAAAAGCGCCGCGACATTGGTTAGCTGCAACCTTAGCTAATAAAGCTGCTAAGTGCTCAGCAGTTTTACTGGCCTGTGCCTCTATTGGGCGTGTTGTCATTTGGCCCGTGCCGTGTTGGTGGTGTAATGCATGCATGCTAGTTTACGCCTTATTGCTATGTGGTGCCAAATTATTCAAACAAACTACAAATATAACGGGCTATATGCACAGGGTTATGACTGGCAATAAGAGCATGTTTTTGTTCCGCTGACAGCGGTAATAGCTCCAGCCACCGAGCGCAAAGCCAGCTAGCATCATGGTAGTGTTTTTCTGGATATAGCTCGCCAATGTCAGGGTAAGTGTCATACACCTCTTGTAAACGCTCTGCTAGAGTCGCTTGTTCTGAACTTACTTCTGCAAACGGGCTAAACCAAGGTGAAAGTAGTTTTACCTTGGCACTTCTTAACCCGTCGTGTTCGGTTGTTATGGTTTCAATTTCAAATAACTCTTTCCCAGCAACGGTAATACCCAGTGTGCCGTTGGCTAAAGATTTAAAATCAACTACTTGCACTTGCGTACCAAGAGCATAAATATGTTGGTTGCTTGCTTTATTGCCATTACTGTTCAGCATGCCAAGGCCAAAGTTACGGGTATGTTGCAGCGACTCTTTCACCATGCGTATATAACGGGGTTCAAAAATACTTAGTTGCATACGGCCACCTGGCAAAATAATTGTTTCCAGCGGAAGTAAAGCGACTGTTGTGGTGTTTAATTGTTTACCCATAAAGAATTAGCACCATGGCGGTTAACGTACAGTAATAGAAGTTTATTTCGGTCCATGCTATTACGCAGTTATGGCCTAGTTTGGATCTTTAATTCTTACCAATATTATTCATCAATCTTTTTATCGATAAAAAGCGTATAAGCCACAAAGCAGCAAAAAACTGTAAAACATAAGGGAAGCACATGATTAAAGTAGGTATTAGCTCATGTTTAATTGGGCACAAAGTGCGTTACGACGGGGGCCATAAGGCGTCGGACTTTTGTCAAAACGACTTAAATGAATTTGTGGAATACTTGCCTCTGTGCCCGGAAATAGGCATTGGCTTACCAATACCCAGGCCCAGCATTCGTTTAGAAGGGTTAGAAAACGGTACCACCCGCGCACTAATTACTAAAACAGGTGAAGACATAACCACGAAGCTGCGAGACTTTGCCGATGTGCGCAAGCACCAATTAAACGAATTAAGTGGTTATGTGCTGTGTGCCAAGTCGCCAAGCTGCGGCCTAGAGCGCGTGCGTTTATATACACCAGGCGAAAAAGACAATCGTAAAGCGGGGGTGGGTATTTTTGCTCAGCGCCTAAAAGAGCTTGAACCTGCGTTGCCGATGGAAGAAGACGGCCGCTTAAACGACCCACACCTGCGGGAAAACTTTGTGTTGCGGTTGTTTGTTTATTCCGAGTGGAAAGCGTTACCACGACCGTTAAATAAAAAAGATGTCTTGGCTTTTCATACTCGGCATAAGTTGTTGTTACTCGCGCACAATCAACCGGCATACCGTGCTTTGGGTAAACGCTTAGGTGAGCTTGAACAGTTAAACGAAAGCTTCGCCCAAGACTATATTGTGCAAGTAATGAATGCATTGGCTAAGCCAGCTTCAAAGGCCAACCACACCAATGTGCTACAGCATGTACAAGGCTACTTTAAAACTAATTTAAGCACCGTAGAGCGGGAAGCCTTAGCTCAACTCATACTTGAGTACCGAGCTGGCTTAGAGCCGTTAAGTGCGCCATTAGCGTTATTTAAACATTATTTAAATTTGTACCCGAAAGACTACCTAGCCGGGCAAAGTTATTTTCAGCCTTACCCTCAGTCGTTGCGTTTACGCTACGGCTTATAACCTCCTATTGAACACTGAGTATTTATGACGGCAGTTATTTGGTTTAAGCAAGACTTACGCTTGCAAGACAACACCGCAGTGGCGCAAGCGTGGCAAAATCATGAGCAAGTGGTGGCGGTGGTAACGGCAACAGAAGCCACTTGGCAACGGCACCATTGGTCGCCCATGAAGCGCGATTTATATCAGCGCCGATTAAATAGCTTAGCGGCTGAACTGGCAGCCTTAGGGGTAGCCTTGCATGTGTTACAGGTGCACACCTACGCTGGGGTGCCCGCTGCGCTTTACAACTTTATGCAACAGCAACAAGCTAAGCATTTATATTTTAATCGCGAGTATCCGCTTGACGAAAAAGTGCGCGATCGCGCTGTTGTAGGTTGGCTTCAACAACATGGTATTCAAAGCCATATAAGCGACGACCTGTTATTAGTTGCACCAGAACAAGTGCAAACAGGGCAGGGCAGCTATTATAAAAAATTTACTCCGTTCTATAAACGCTGGTTAACTGTATTAGCAGAGCAGGGCGTGCCAGCACCCTACCAATTAAACGCGAAAGCCGCTGCACTGCAGCCGCCGGCAATTCATTTGCAAGGCGAAAAACGCGACAGTAGCCAGTGGGCAGCAACCTCCGAAACCATACTACACACCTTCGAATTGTTTTATAACGAGCGTTTACATGGCTATGGTACGGAACGAGACTTTCCAGCCAAGCTTGGCACATCGACGCTGTCGCCTTATTTAGAAAACGGTAGTTTAGGTGTAAGTACCATTGCCCGCCAATTGGCAGCGTTAACGCCCGACTTTCCTTATGGCTTAGAACAAGGGGCGAACACTTGGTTGTCGGAACTGGCTTGGCGCGAATTCTACCAACACCTAATGTGGCATGTGGCGCGTTTAAGCCAAGGGAAAGGCTTTCAGCAAGAAACCGACGCTTACCCATGGACAATAAGCGAAACACGCTTTCAGGCCTGGTGTGAAGGCCGTACCGGCTATCCTATTGTTGACGCAGGCATGCGCGAATTAAATACCACCGGCTGGATGCATAACCGCGTGCGCATGATTGTAGCGAGCTTCCTAGTGAAAGACTTACACCTCGATTGGCGTTTAGGTGAAGCTTATTTTATGCAGCAGTTAGTGGATGGCAGTTTTGCCGCTAATAATGGTGGCTGGCAGTGGAGTGCAGGCACAGGAACCGACGCGGCACCTTATTTTCGAGTGTTTAACCCACAACGGCAAGGTGAGAAATTTGATCCTTCAGGTAGCTATATTCGTAAATGGGTAGACGAATTAAAGCAGGTGCCAGCTAAACACATTCACACACCTTATGGTTGGTTGCAGCAATATGATCGCAGCAATAGCTACCCTAAGCCTATAGTGGACCATGGCACCATGCGCGATACATTTATAACGACCTTTAAGCAGGTGAAAAATGGCTTACTCTAAACAGCTTGAACAGCTAAAAAGTTTTTACGCAGATATGCATAGCAATGACTTTTCAGCGATTGACACACTTTACCACCCGAACATTGTGTTTAAAGACGCTGTTCAGGAAGTGCATGGGCGGGAGCCACTTAAAGCTTATTTTACGCATGGTTTGGGTAATGCCGAACAATGTTTATTTCATTTTGAGCAGGTTAGCCAAATTAATAATAATGCTTTTTTAGTATGGGAAATGCATTTAAAACATCCCAGTATTGGTGGCGGCAAAGAAATTATAGTGCCTGGTGCTAGTTGGGTGCAGTTCGACGCTGATACTAGCTTAATTACCTTGCATCGCGACTTTTGTGATCTTGGCGCAATGGTATATGAACACTTACCTGTGATTGGCTTTTTAGTACGTAAAGTACGCCGCCATTTGGAGCACGCATGAAGGTACTTATTACCGGTGCTACCTCGGGTATAGGCCGGCAGTTGGTTGCAGACTACCTAACTGCAGGTGACACGGTTATAGCCTGTGGTCGGAACCCTGAAAAGCTTGCTGCGCTCGTAGCAGAGTTGGGTACCCATGGGTGTGAACAACGGTTAACAACACTCAGCTTTGATGTTACCAACCATGCAGCCACTATTAATGCATTACAGCCTGTAACAGAAGTTGATTGCGCTATTTTAAATGCAGGGGTTTGTGAATATATCGACCAACCTAGTGACATTACTGGTGCATTGTTTAAGCGGGTGTTCGACGCGAATTATTTTGGTGTGGTGCACTGTATTGAAGGACTGTTGCCACAATTAAAGCCAGGCAGCCGTTTGGTGCTAGTTGACAGTATGGCGCGGCTGTTTCCATTTACCCGCGCAGAAGCCTATGCCTCGAGTAAAGCGGCTGTGCATTACTTATCTAACACCCTCAAAATAGACTTAGCCCCGCAAGGTATTCAGGTAACTTCGGTGTCACCGGGGTTTGTGAAAACGCCTTTAACCGATGTGAATGACTTTGAAATGCCCATGCGAGTGTCTGTTCATGAAGCTTCTCGGGCAATTCGCAGTGGTATTGCCAAAGGTAAGCAACAAATATATTTCCCACGTTTATTTGGCTGGGTGCTGCGGATGTTAAATAAATTGCCGTTGGCTTGGCAAATAACGTTATCGAAACGAATGAAAAAGGACACCTAATGCGCGTTGCTATTATTGGTACAGGCATTGCTGGCCTAACGGCTGCACATTTATTGAACACCAAGCACGAGGTGCAGGTATTTGAAAAGAACCAGGTTATTGGTGGCCATACGGCAACGGTAGATGTTGAGTTGGATGGTAAAAAATACAGCATCGACACGGGCTTTATTGTGTTTAACGACCGCACTTATCCGCTGTTTAGGGCGTTAATGCGTGGTTTAGGTGTGCAATGGCAAGACACGGAAATGAGCTTTAGTGTGAAAAATTCAATTACAGGCTTGGAGTATAATGGCCATAGCCTAACCACCTTGTTCGCTCAGCGGCGCAACTTCTTCAAACCCAGCTTTTATAAGTTTTTAGCCGAAATAGTGCGTTTTAACAACAAAGCAAAACTTACTTTTGAGCATTCCGTTGCCAACAACACGCCGCTAGATGACATATCGCTTGGTGAATTTGTGCAAGAATTAAAACTGAGTGATATGTTTAAAAACAATTACTTATTTCCCATGTGTGCGGCAATTTGGTCGGCAAGCTTGCAGGAAACAACCCAGTTTCCTTTGGGCTTTTTCTTACGTTTTTTTATGAATCATGGTTTGCTCAATATTCAAGATCGTCCCCAATGGGCTGTTATTAAAGGCGGTTCACGGCAGTATTTAGGCCCTTTAACCAAGCCGTTTGCCGATAAAATACATACCAACACCAGTATTCAAGGCGTATATAGGAACACAGAAGGTGCCGTATTACGCTTTGCCAACGGTACAGAACAGCAGTTTGAACATGTGGTGTTTGCCTGCCATAGCGACGAAGCATTAGCTTTATTAGATGACCCCACCGCAGCAGAACAAAAAGTGCTGGGTGGCATACCTTACCAAGCCAATGAGGTGGTGTTGCATACGGACGTGTCGCAGTTGCCTGTGCGCCGCGCGGCTTGGGCAAGTTGGAATTACTTGCTGTCTGCGGAGCAAAATAGTCATACCTTGCCAACGAGCCTAACGTATAACATGAATATACTACAGGGGTTACCGCTGCCAAAAGCTAATACACCTGAGCCAGTGTTTTGTGTGACTTTAAACAACACCAAAGCAATTGCTAAAAGTAAAATATTAAGACAATTTACTTATCACCACCCAGTGTATTCTGTGGCCTCATTTGCAGCTCGAAAACAACGCCAACACATATGTGGTTTGCAAGCAACGCATTTCTGTGGTGCCTATTGGTATAACGGTTTTCATGAAGATGGAGTACGAAGCGCCAATGATTTAGCAGAGCGCTTTGGCGTAGCAGCCATAAAGCCGGAAGCTCAGGATTTACCCCAATATGGATAAATCCAACAGTATGATTATGCACAGCGCCATTTATTGGGGTAGTGTGCGGCACCGTCGCTTTGTGCCTAAAACTCATCAATTTAATTATAAGTTAATGCAGTGGAGTTTAGCGCTTGATGAGTTAGACCAAGTGAATAAGCTAACTCACTGGTTAAGTACCACAGAACAATGGGCACCCTTGCAGTTTAAACCTAGCGACTATTTGCCGGGCTTTTATAACCCCAATACTGAAACCCTAGCCGCAGCGGCAGTGCGCAAAATGAATGACCTAAGCAACCAAACCCTGCAAGGAAAAGTGTTTTTTTTAGGTAATATTCGCACTTGGGGGCTTTTTTTTAGTCCCCTAAACTGTTACTTCCTGCAAAACAAGCAAGGCAACTATACCCACATGCTTGCCGAAGTAAGCAATACGCCGTGGAATAAACGCCATTATTATTTGGTTTGTTTAACCGCGTTAAATGAACAAGGTCGTATTCCTAATACTGAAAAAAACTTTCATGTGTCGCCCTTCAATCCAATGGAAATGGAGTATGAATGGCGTATTCGTGGCCCAGAAAAACATGCCTTAGTGCATATAGGGGCTCGCCGTAAACAACTAGAATTTGATGCCACCATGACTTTAACGCGAACAGCATTAAACCGTTCTGAGGTATTTCGCGTATTAAGAAAACATCCAGTAATGACGTTGAAAATTGTCGCTGGAATATATTGGCAAGCAGTGCTGTTGTTTATAAAAAAAGTACCGTTTTATGGGTACCGCAAGAATAGGAATGATGTATGACCCAAATGCCTCAGAACCAGTCTATAGCCACTTTACATATTGTACCTTCAGTGGCTCAACGATTAGCGCGAATAGCTTTATTTAAAGTTTTGTCGCACTTGAATTTTGGTTACTTAACCATGTTTGAACAGGGGCAGCTGGTCGGCAGCTTTGGTGATCCAAAAGCTAATATAAAAGCACGTATCGATGTACTGAACCCTAAAACCTATACCCGGTTTTTATTTCAAGGTGACATTGGTGCTGGCGAGGCTTTTATTCAACAGGAATGGACCAGCCCCAATGTAACCAATGTTATTCGTGTGTTTGCAATGAATATCAGTGCTTTAGATAAAATAGAACGCCGCTTTGCTTGGTTAAGTTGGCCGCTACATATGTTGGGGCATATACGTCGTAATAATAGCAAGCAGCAAGCGAAGCAAAACATTGCTGAACATTACGACTTAGGCAATGAATTGTATTCCCGCTTTCTTGATCCACTGATGCAATATTCGAGTGCTGTCTACCCAGTAGCAGGGGCATCTTTACAGGCAGGGCAAGAGCATAAACTGCACCGGCTGTGTCAAATGCTCGAGTTAACTGAACATGATCACCTGATAGAAATTGGTACTGGCTGGGGTGGGTTAGCTATTTTTGCCGCCACTCACTATGGCTGCCAAGTAACCACTACCACTATTTCTGAAGAGCAATACGCTTACGCAACAACGCAGGTAAAAATGCATGGGTTGGAAAATAAAGTCACTTTGCTAAAACAAGATTACCGCGACTTAACCGGCACATTTGACAAGTTAATTTCAGTGGAAATGATAGAAGCGGTGGGAGCGAAGTACTTACCGCAGTTCTTTAAGCAATGTGCTCGCTTATTGAAACCTGATGGGCGCATGGTGCTGCAGTCGATTACTATTGCGGATCAGCGCATGAAGTCGTACAACCGCAATGTTGATTTTATTCAGCGCTATGTTTTTCCTGGTGGTTATTTGCCTTCAGTAGAACTTATTGCCCAGATGTTTCGTAAACATACAGACATGAGTTTACGCCAACTGGACGATATAGGACTGCATTACGCAGACACTTTAAAAGATTGGAGAAAGGCATTTAATAACCGAAAAAATGAATTAGTACCTTTTGGTTACGATCAAAAATTCAACCGATTTTGGAATTATTACTTGAGCTATTGCGAGGGTGCGTTTCGAGAGCGTTCGGTAAGTACCGTGCAACTAATGGCGACAAAATCACAATGCAAAACATCTTTAAAGAACTTTCAGCTCAGCGCTTAATTCATGTTGTTTTATTTGATGTGGTTTGGTTTTTAGCCGTTTGGGGGCGAGCCGACTTTATTGGGTTAACAGGTGTATTGGTGGTGGTGCTCTATGCAGTGAACTGGCGGCATTTGGTGCAACAGCTTAAGGCCTTAGTGTTATTTGTTTTAACAGGGTTAGTAGCTGAATTAACATTGGTGTATGCAGGAGTATTGAAATTTTCCGGCACTGACTATTTGCCCTTGTGGTTAGTGGTGCTATGGCTTGGTTTTGCTGCTACCGCTTTTACCAGCATGGACTGGATGGCAAGACGCTACGGCTTAGCATTACTGTTCGGGCTGGTGTTTGGGCCTATCACTTATTTAGCTGGTGTTCGCTTTGATGCGGCAGAACTGTTGGTGAGTAAGCTGGTAATGGTAAGTGCTTATGGCTTTGTTTGGGCAGTATTAATGCTGATGTTTGCTCGGCTGGTAACTTTTTATAGAGCTAAGGAACAGGGAATAAATAATGCTTAAAACCACTTTAGCTGTTTTATGGCTTACGCTGGTAATATTATTTTTGACTCTTGCGCAAGGAAAAGCAGCAACTGAGCTTTCACAGTGCCATAAAATTGCTGGCACACAACTACAAACTGTAGGCAAAACCCGTGTTCAAGTGCTTTTTTTTAAAGTATACGACGCTTATTTGAGAACAAATACGGGACACTACCCAGAGTACACCAGCCTGCAGCTTGAGCTGAATTATTTACGCGCTATTAAAGCAGCTGATTTATTAAAGGCCACCGCAGACGAATGGGAAAAGCAAGGTTTTCCGGTTACCTACCAAAGCGAGCAATGGTTGCAGCAATTACATGCTTTATGGCCTGATGTGAAGACCAACGATTGTTTAATAGCAGAACATATTAAAGGTCATGGTGTTACTTTTTACACTGCAGAAGGCTTACTAGGTACGGTTCAAAACGAGCAGTTTGCAGACCAGTTTTTAGCCATTTGGCTGTCACCAGAGTCGAGCTTTCAACGCAATCGTAATGAACTTGTTGGCCGCTAAGACTTCTGTGCAACATATTCCAAACATTTAAAGGAAATAAAATGAATGCATTAAGCCGTAAAGTTGGCAACACCATGATTGCTTTAACAAGCTGGTTGCTATTAGTTGGTTGCTCCGCGCAAATAAATGATTACCAAGGTAATAAGCCAGTGCTTAAATTGGAAGAGTTTTTTAACGGCAGCTTAGTAGCGCATGGTGTTGTGCAGGATAGAAAAGGTATTGTTACTCAACGTTTTCGAGTTGCTATACAAGGGAGTTGGAAGGAAGGTGCGCAGGGTGTTTTGCATGGAGAGTTGTATGAGAAATTCTATTGGGACGATGGCCGCGAGCAAACACGCACTTGGCTAATTGATAAAATAGGGGAGAACGAATACCAAGGCCGAGCGGAAGACGTAAAGGGAGTAGCAAATGGCGTAACGGCTGGTAATGCTTTGTACTGGGCTTACCAACTAGAGGTGCCCTGGGGCGAAGGTAGTATCGCCATTACCTTAGACGACTGGATGTTCTTATTAGACTCCCAGCGGCTAATGAACAGAACAAAAATGACCAAGTTTGGCTTTAAGGTTGGCGAAATTACTATATATATGGAACGCATGAATCGCTAGCATAAGGTATAATGGTTACCTTTAGTTTTACGGCTTTAAGCCGATAAAGACAGCATGTACATTAAGAAGGTGGCTTAAGCGTATGGTTTCGCACGTTAGCTTTGTTTATAATGACCCAGATATTTTGGGGCAAACGGTTTTTATAAAACGTGGCGAGCACCAAGGTAAACTTGGGCTGGTAAAACGTGTAATTGATGATGAAGAATACCAAGTGTCGGGCGGAGACTTTGGTGAAAACATGGTTAGCTTTAAGCGTAAAGAATTTATTGTTTATCGCTACCGTAAAATAAAAATGCGCCCGGAAAGGCATCGATGGTAAACCCAGCCAAAGGCTGGGTTTTGTGTTTTAAGGCCCAATAAAGCGCCTAATTACCTGCTTGTTGGAAGCCGCGCGGTAAGCGATTTTGAATATGGGTTTGTTCTAAACGCTGCTGCCATAGTTCTTTGGCGCTTAAACCGCCGGCACTATGAGTGACATTTACCACTGCTTCGGCAGAAACTGCTGGCGTGGTTTTAGCACTAGGCTTAACAACTGGTTTAGCTTTAGTGGCTGCTGGCGCTGCTTCTGCCTTGCCCGAATTTAGTTCAGCGGTCCATTCGGCTAATTTAGCTAGGCGCATGTTCTTGCTGCCTTCAACACTATACCAACCACTACTTTCTTCGACGTTCGGCGCTGTTCCGTGTGCTACTTTATAAGCATCGGAAAACTCGCTGAGAACTTTCTCTTTATCTAGTTTGCTCATTGGGTAATTCCTGTGTGATACCATTAGGTTGTCTAATTTTATACATGTTTTTGTCTATTCTGTCTAATCAACCGGGGGAAGGGTATATGCACCGCGATCAGCTTATGTTGCAATTAAACAGTTGGCTTGAGCCAGCAGCAGTACAAGACTACTGCCCAAATGGCTTACAAGTAGAAGGCAGTGCCACCATTGCTAAAGTAGTAACTGGGGTAACCGCCAGCCAAGCTTTGATCGACCAAGCCATAGCGGTGGGTGCCGACACTTTATTGGTACACCATGGTTACTTTTGGAAGGGCGAACACGAGCCTATTACAGGTATGAAGCGACGCCGCATTAAAGCCTTGTTAGCAGCCAATATAAATTTAGTGGCGTACCACTTACCACTTGATGTGCACCCTGAATTTGGTAATAACGTTGAATTAATCAAGCTAATAAATGGCGGTAATAGCCAGCAGCCAATTTACCCGGTAGAAAGCGTTGCTCCGCGGGGCGTACTTATGCTGTCGCAGCTTAACGAGCCCTGTACAGGTAATGAGTTAGCCGCGCGGCTAGAAACCTTATTAGCACGGCCGTTAACAGCGTCGGTACAAAATGCCACAACTATTCAGCGTATAGCGGTTTGTACCGGGGGCGGGCAAGGTTTTATTGAAGCCGCACTAACAGCAGGGGCCGATGCTTTTATTACCGGTGAAGTGTCGGAGCAAACCATTCATGTAGCGCGCGAATGTGGCATTCAATTTTTTGCCGCAGGGCACCATGCTACGGAGCGTTACGGCATTAAAGCGCTGGGCAATAAACTAGCCGCAGAATGTGGTTTAGACGTGCAGTTTATAGATATTGATAACCCCGCATGAAGGACCGTATATTTACCCATGACTCGGCTAAATTTGCCAAAAACATTTATGCCACCCGTAAAGGCCGTATTCGTGAGGCGGTATTAAAGCAAGACTTAGCGCCTTTGTTGGCGCTGCCAGCAGGCTTAACCGTGCTCGATGCTGGGGCAGGGCTGGGCCAAGTGAACCAGTGGTTTGCCGAAGCAGGGCAGAAGGTACTGCACTTAGACGGCGCCGCCGACATGGTGCATGAAGCGCAGTTAAGGCATCAGGCAGCTGGGGTAGCGGCACAATATGAATATAGGGTTGCCACCTTACAGTCGTTAGCGGCAGAGCCGGCGGTATACGACATTGTGTGTTGCCATGCAGTACTTGAATGGTTAACCGACCCCTATACAGCACTACGAATTCTTAACGACAAGGTAGCGCCTGGGGGGTGGTTGTCGCTCATGTTTTATAATCGCTCGGCCAAGCGTATGGCAAATATGGTGTATGGCAACCATGACTATGTGGCAGCAGACTTAAAGGTTAAAAAGAAAGTGCGGTTAAGCCCGCAGCAGCCATTAGATATTGCACAAGTAAAAAATTGGTTGAGTCAATTTCCTTTAACCTTGGCTTACCATAGTGGTATACGTTGTTTTAATGATTACTTAAAAGAGCCAGCCCGAGCAGATGAAGCACAGCTCATTGAGTTGGAACTAAAATACCGGCGCACTGAACCTTACCGTAGTTTAGGGCGCTACCAACATTTCATTTTAAGGAAGGACTAGCGGAATGACACAACGAGTTGCATTTATTGGTATGGGCGTAATGGGGTTTCCGATGGCGGGGCACCTACAGCGTAAAGGGTTCGATGTGTGTGTATATAACCGAACTGCAGCGGTGGCCGAGCGTTGGTGTCAAACCTATTCAGGCAGTGCTGCCTTTACGCCCAAGCAGGCTGCTGAAGGCGCTGATATTGTTTTTGTATGTGTAGGTAACGATGAGGACGTTCGTAGCGTTGTGTACGGTGCAGAAGGTGTTTTAGCCGGCATGAAGGCTGGTAGTATCTTGGTTGATCACACCACTGCGTCGGCAAAGCTGGCTCGCGAGCTTGAAGAACAGTGCCAAGAGCATGACATTGGCTTTATGGACGCGCCCGTGTCGGGCGGTCAAGCGGGTGCTGAAAATGGCGTGTTAACGGTTATGGTAGGGGGTGAACAAGCGCTATTACAGCAAATACAACCTGCCTTCGACTGTTATGCAAAATATGTGGGTTGGCAAGGCCCCGCGGGTAGCGGTCAACTGGCTAAAATGGTAAACCAAATATGCATTGCTGGGGTGGTTCAAGGTTTGGCTGAAGGCATGCAATTTATTGCTCAGGCGGGCTTAGACCCAGAACGGGTTATTCAAGCTATTTCCCAGGGGGCCGCCGGTAGTTGGCAAATGTCGAACCGTTGGCAAACCATGGCGGAAGGTCATTACGAGTTTGGTTTTGCGGTTGACTGGATGCGCAAAGACTTACAATTAACTTTAGAAGAAGCGAATAGAAATGGCAGCCGCTTGCCATTAACCGCCATGATTGATCAGTTTTATGGCGACGTGCAAGCGAAGGGTGGCTCGCGCTGGGACACTTCGTCGTTACTTACTCGTTTTATTGAACCAAAAGCAAGTAAGTAATTTAAAGTAAAAAACAAAAACCCGCTTTCACAGCGGGTTTTTTATTACCAATTAAAGCACAAATAGTGTTTAGCGAATACCTAAACGACGGAGTGCTTGTGTGGTGTAGTCGGTACGGCGAGCTTTAAGATCAAAGTTCATATAAACACTTTCTTCGTTAGCTAAGCCAAGAGCTACATAACGACCGTTGTTTAAGTCGTATAGGGCTTCTGCTGCCATCCACGGCACATCGTAGGCATAGAATTGGGCATTGTAGGCTTCACCCACACGCCATAATTCGCCACGGCTGTCGTAATGGTCAATAACAGATGCGGTCCACGAGTCTTCGTCGATAAAGAAGTTACGCTTGGCATAAATATGGCGTTCGCCGTCTTTCAATGTGCCTTCAACTTCCCATACGCGGTGTAATTCATAGCGTAGGTATTCAGGGTTCATGTGGCCGGCAAGTAAAATGTCGTTATAACGCAGGTCGGTACTCATCATGCCGTAGCTGTTGTACGGAATGTACATTTCTTTTTTGCCAACCAGCTTCCAGTTGTACTTGTCGGGTGCACCGTTAAACATGTCGAGACCGTCTGAGGTACGTAAACCGTCTGACGCTGTACCTGGTCCGTCGTAGGCTACGTTAGGCGCTCGACGTACACGACGCTGGCCCGCGTTATAAATCCATGCCCGACGACCTTCTTTCACTTGGTCAATGGTGTCATGCACTAATAGCACGGTACCGGTTAAGCGTGCTGGCGCTAATACTTGCTGTAAGAAGTAGAACAAAATATTGTTGTCGGCTTGCTCGTCGCGGCCGCCTTCTAAATATTCTGGCCATACTAAGTGTTCTTTTAAACGGACCATTTCAAAACTGCCGTTTGCTTGTACTGGAAACTGACCAATAGTACGTTCCACAGCACCACCACGGTAACGGGTGAGATGGTTCCAAATAACTTCAATGCCACTGCTTGGAATAGGGAATGGAATAACATTAGAGAAGTTATTTAAGCCACTACCGCCCTCAACTAAAGTGGTGTTAACGGCGTTTTGAGCGATAATATTGTATAACTCTTGCGGGTAGGCTGCGGTACGATGGGTTTTGTAAACTGGCATGGCCCAGGTATCGTAGCGTTCAAACATAGCAATTTGACCAGGCGACAGTTGGTCGCGGTACTGATCAAGGTTTGCACGGGTAATGGTAAAAAGTGGCTTTTCGTCGGCAAACGGGTCTTTTGGACGGTTAGTATCCTCTCCTGGACGCGACAAGCCACCGTCCCAAGCTGGGATTGTGCCACTGGCATTACCTGCACGCTCCGCACCTAAGGGTGTTAGGTCGGTGCCTAGACGAGCAGCTTCTTCTGGAGTTACAGCAGCTTGTACGCTTACTGAAAGCAGAGAGAGCGCTATAATCCCTGCACTAAACATCATTTTTTTCATTGTCGTTGTCCTTAGTTCATGTGCGTTCTTATAAAATTGCCCACCAATACGGTGTTGGTAGACATTATTAAGGGTTAAGCTACACCAAAACAATCAAAAATAAAATATCGTAGCCCAAATTCAGCAATTCATATTTTATAATTATGACTAAATTTAGTTTAAGGGTTTTCAAACACCTGTTAGATTACACTCTAATGAGTTATAACCTAGGTCGCAATGACAAACAATCCTTGTTTATCTTATAGGCCATTACGTTTGGAGTTTTACCATGAGCAGGATAGCGTTAGCAGCTGCACTATTGTTTGCTGGGTTTGGTGTGGGTGCTGGGTTTAGCGCTTACGCACAACAGCCGTATGACCCAATTTACACCCCGGCGTCGAAAGCTGTGCGTGCAGAACAAGCCGCTTTAGTTGGCTTTGACCAGTTCAAAGACACTTATATAACCACGGGTGTATTTGGCACTGTGCTAATGCGGCATGGTACAAGTGACTGGCAGCAAATGGATATACCCACTTCGGTGTTACTTACCAGTGTAGATATTATCGATGACGATTATATTTGGGCGGCTGGCCATGACGGAGTGCTTCTACAAAGTACCGACGGAGGCCAAACTTGGCAACATAGGCTCGATGGCACAGAGCTATTGAATATGGAGTACCCATGGCTGCAGGCACGAATTGCGGAAATTGAAGCCGAAATTGACAGCTTAGAAGACGCCGACGAAATTGACGAGCTTGAGTTTACCTTGGAAGAGCTTGGTTTTCTTATGCAAGGCTTAGACATACAGTTTGAAGTTGGGCCAACCAAACCATTTCTTGATGTACTTTTTCTTGACCGCTCTACCGGTTTTGCTTTAGCCGCTTATGGCACGTTATTAAAAACCATTAATGGTGGCGATAGTTGGCAAATTTTAAACGATAGAATTGATAACCCTGCGGGTTACCATTTAAATAAGTTGCTTGTTACCGACGACAACATCTTGTTTCTATTAGGTGAATATGGTTTGTTAAGCCGCAGCGACGACTTGGGCGAAAGCTGGGATGCCTTAGACACACCATACGACGGTTCGTTTTTTGGCGGTGTGATTGATCAGTCCGGTCAGTTGTGGATTTTTGGTTTGCGTGGCAACGTATTTAAATCAGCTGATAATGGCGAATCGTTTCATGCCGTGAATGTACCTACGCGGTACAACTTAAATAATGGCACCGTACTGGGCGATGGGCGGCTGGTATTTGTTGGCCAGTCGGGCGTTATTGTTGTTATTGAGCCAAGCACAGAACAAGCTGTGGTGTATAGTCATGAAAGTAGCGTACCTTTGATGGGTGTTCGTCAAGGGGCGGGAAATGAACTTATTCTAGTTGGCCGCTCAGGGCTACAGAGCTTTATCATTCCCAATGGTTCAACTGGAATAAAAGGGTAATTAGGCATGCAAGATACGGCTAGCGTTGTAAACGCTAAAATACCATTAATGGAGCGGGCGCTATTTGGTGCTCGCACGGCTTGGTTAATTGTTTTTGTAGGTATTACAGCATTTCTGCTGTACCACGCGGCTCAGGTTCGGCCTGATGCCAGCTTTACTAAAATGATTCCGAGTAATCATGAGTTTGTGCAAAACTATTTTAAGTACGGTGAAGACCTAGCCAGTTTAGGTAACGCTGTACGAGTGTCGGTTGAAACCACCGATGGCACTATTTTTAATGCCGATTACCAAGAAACATTGCGGTTAATTACCGACGAGCTGAACTATATTCCGGGCGTAAATCGGTCAGGTATTCGTTCAATGTGGACACCAAATGTGCGCTGGTCGGAAGTTACTGAACAGGGGTTTGTGGGCGGGCCAGTTATTCCTGATAGCTACGATGCCTCGGAAGAAAGCCTAGAACAGTTACGCCAAAACGTGCTGCGGTCAGGCGAAGTAGGCAACTTAGTAGCGAATAACTTTCGTTCGGCGCTTATTTATGTGCCTTTGAATGAAATAGATCCGGAAACCGGCGCACAGCTTGACTATCACCAGTTCAGCCTTAACTTAGAGCAAAAAATTCGCGCTAAGTACCAAACCGACAATATTAATATTCAAATTGTTGGCTTTGCCAAAGTAGTGGGCGACTTAATTGATGGCGCACTGCAAGTGGGGGTGTTTTTCGTCTTAGCGATGCTAATTACCTTTGTGATGCTTTACGGTTATAGCCGTTGTGTACGCAGTTCGCTAATGGTGTTGCTGTGTTCGATTATTGCGGTGGTGTGGCAGCTAGGCATTATCAACCTTATTGGTAGCGGTATTAACCCGTATTCCATGCTGGTGCCGTTCTTGGTGTTTGCTATCGGGGTAAGCCACGGGGTGCAAATTATAACGGCAGTCATGGCCTACCGTGTTGAAGGTGCCGACAAGTTACAAGCGTCGCGGTTGGCGTTTCGTAGCTTATACATTGCCGGCTTAACCGCCTTGGCAAGTGACGCCATTGGCTTTACCACGCTCATGGTAATTGATATTCAAGTGATCAAAGAATTGGCCATTGCGGCCAGTATTGGTGTGGCGGTAATTGTTTTGACCAACCTTGGTTTGCTGCCTATTCTAACCTCGTACCTAGGGGTAAGTAAGTCGGGTGTACGCTACCTTGAAGCAAGCCAGAAAAAAGAACATAAGGTATTAAGGTGGTTTGAAAACTTTACCACGGCGCGCTGGGCTAAAGGCGCCGTAGCTATTGCTGTGGTTATGGCTGCTTTTGGGCTATGGCAAGGTCAGGCGTTACAAATCGGCGACTTAGACAGTGGCGCCCCCGAATTACGTGCTGATTCGCGCTATAACCTTGATAATGCCTTTATGGTGGAAAACTATAGTGCTAGCACCGATATTTTTGTGGTGATGGCAGAAACAGCCCCAGGCCAGTGTATTGCATGGGAAAATATGGCGCTAATGGACAGATTCCAATGGTATATGGAAAACGTGCCAGGGGTGCAAACCACACGCTCAATTACCTATGTGTCGAAATTAGGCATGGCGGGTATAAATGAAGGTAACTTGAAGTGGTACAGCATAAACCGCGACAACTTTGTTTTGAATGCGTCTATTTCACAAGCGCCTTCAGGATTAATTAATCGCGACTGCAGTATGGCCCCAATGATTATTTACTTGAATGATCATAAAGCCGACACCTTAAATAGGGTGGTAGAAGAAGTACGGGCCTTTAGCTTGCAGTTCCCTAGCGAAGGGCTTGATTTCTTATTGGCGTCGGGCAACTCGGGTATTGAAGCGGCTACCAATATTGTGATTGAAGAAGCCCAGTTCAAAATGTTGGTATGGGTATATGGGGTCGTTATTGCACTTTGTTTAATTACCTTTAGAAGCATTCGTACGGTTATTTGTATTGTGCTGCCGCTCATGTTCACCACCATTATGAGCCAAGCGCTAATGGCGTGGTTAGGTATAGGTATTAAAGTTGCTACCTTACCGGTTATTGCTCTAGGGGTTGGTATTGGGGTCGACTATGGTATTTATATTTACAGCAAAATGCGTGAAGCATTAGCAGCCAATATGAGCCTAACGGAAAGCTATAGCTATGCCTTGTCGAAAACAGGTAAAGCCGTGGCCTTTACTGGCTTAACCTTAGCCATTGGGGTGGCAACATGGATGTGGTCGCCAATTAAGTTCCAAGCCGATATGGGCTTGTTGCTTACCTTTATGTTTATTTGGAATATGCTTGGTGCAATGATTTTAATTCCAGCCTTGGCCTACTTGTTCAAGGTAGGTCGAAAAGACAAGCAAACAGTACCTGTTATGTAAATTGTAGTTTTACCGACTACATAAAAAATGCCGCAGCTTTTCAGTCTGCGGCATTTTTGTTGGTGTTGCAGTTGCAGTTGCTATTAAAGTTGGCTAACCCATTCGTATAGGTCTTTTAACACACTCATTTTGGCTGGGTTGTCGGCCACAGATTCAGCAGCATGTTCCAAAGCTAAAATAAACTCAGGCAGGCTTAAATAGCCAGGCGAGCCAAACTCTAAGCGGTTTTGGCAATGGTAGCGCCATTGCTCTAATTCGCTTTGGCTAAGGGTTTGTGGGTAATTACGGGCGCGATAACGAAATAATAGCTCATCAAAACGTGGGTCGTCGAAGTTAAAACTATGGGCGCTCAGCTGCATTGGGTCCATGCTACGAATCATGGTCATGTGCGACTGCGATTGTCGGCTAATTAAGCCACCGCTGTATAAAGCCAAGTCTACGTCGACGCTTTCGTTGTCATCGGGTGCATCTGTTGTCAGTGCATCAATAAATAGTTGGCGGCTACTGGGATTAGCCTGAAGCCAAGCCGTATGTTGCTCTGCATTAGCCTGGTGCTGACCAAATTCAGCAGCCCGAGCTGGGCTAAGGGTTTGTCGTGGGGCTAAAAAAGGCGACTGATTGATGGCTATTCTCACTAAGCCAGGACGCTCTTCTTGGCTTACCCCAGCGGCATATAAAGCGTCGCGTAGTTCGTCGGCGGTTTTATGTTGCCACTGCTCGGGGTTAAGGTCTAAACGCCAAGCAATGAGTTGGTTGGGCTGTTCTGGATGAAAACCTAAGGGCAACACCCAGCGACAGTAGCCATTGGCCACGCCATAAAGGCCCGACACATGAACAATAGGGGTTAAGTTAAGTAGAGCGTCGTTAATTAACGGCAACAAAGCCGCTTTACGACGCTTGCTAAAGGCCCATTTAAACAGTTTGGGCTGCTGTTCCTTAATTAACCGTGCCAGTGCGATAGTGGCATAAACATCGGACATGGCGTCGTGGGCTTTGCCGTGCTCAAGGTTGTTAGCCTTAGTAAGTAATTCAAGTTTCAGGCTAATAGCGCCTTCGCTATTCCTAGGCCATACTATACCTTCTGGGCGCAAGGCGTAGCAGGCGCGTACTAGTTCAAGCAAGTCCCAGCGCGAATTGTTATTTGCCCAAGTATGAGCATACGGGTCGATAAAATTGCGGTAAAATAGGAAGCGCGTCATTTCGTCGTCGTAGCGAATGTTATTATATCCAACGCCAACGGTACCTGGTTGGGAAAGTTCGGCGGCAATTTTACCGGCAAATTCGGTTTCTATGTGGCCGTCGCGTTGGCACTGCTGGGGCGTAATACCGGTAATAAGGCAGGCTTCGGGGTGGGGTAAGTAATCCGGCGACGGCTGGCAAAAAAGATTGACAGGCTTACCTATAATTTCAAGGTTTTCGTTGGTGCGAATACCAGCGAACTGGGTAGGGCGGTCGGCGCGTGGATTAACCCCACCGGCTTCATAGTCGTGCCAGAAAAAAGTAATATTGGTCATATACACTACTAAAGCTGAGTAAATGGATGCCTTTAGAATAGCATTGGAACATACTCAGATGCGAGGTGCTGTATACTAAGCCTAACAAGAGAAAAATTTGTTGATGGAGAAATGTATGCGAATGAAACGTTTGATGTTAGCAACTATGGTTGCGGTAGGCCTTGTGGGCTGTACTGAAGAAGCACCGAAGACCCATGCGGAGCGACCTATTGCCATAGCGATTCATGGCGGCGCGGGAACCATTACCCGTGAAAATATGAGCCCAGAGCGTGAAGTGTTGTTTCGTCAGGCACTAACTTACGCCACAGAAGCAGGTTACGCCGTACTAGAAGACGGGGGTAGCTCGGTAGACGCTGTACAAGCGGCTATTCAAATGATGGAAGAAAGCCCTTTATTTAATGCCGGCCGTGGAGCGGTGTACACCTATGAAGGGCGCCATGAGTTAGACGCTTCGATAATGCTTGGTGCCACAGGTGAAGCCGGGGCGGTGGCAGGAGTAGGCAATATTAGAAGCCCAATTGCCGCTGCCCGAGCCGTTATGGAGCAGTCGCGTCATGTTATGTTAAGTGGTAGTGGGGCGGAAGAATTTGCTCGTTATGTGGGGCTGGAACAAGTAAGCAACACTTACTTTAATACCACAGAGCGATATGAACAACTGCAACAAGCGCTAGAAAGGTTACGCGCGCGTGAAGCTACCGGTGATCAAATTGCCTTTGAGCAAAGCTGGGAGCCTGCCTTTAATATGGGTACCGTAGGTGCAGTGGCCCTCGACAGCCATGGTAACTTAGCGGCGGGCACTTCTACCGGCGGCATGACAGCGAAACGTTGGGGGCGTATTGGCGACGCACCAGTTATTGGTGCCGGTACTTGGGCCGACAATGAAAGTTGTGCGGTGTCGGCCACTGGCCATGGCGAATACTTTATTCGTTTTCATGTGGCCGCCGACATTTGTAGCCGAGTGAAGTATCAAGGAAAGTCGATTGCTGAAGCGGGTAACGAAGTTATTCATAATGTATTGTTACCAGCAGGTGGTACCGGCGGGGTAATTATTGTTGATAATAAAGGCAATATTAGCATGCCATTTAACACTGAAGGTATGTACCGAGCGTCGAAGTCGAATAGCACCGAATTAAGTGTTGGTATTTATGGCCCAGAGCAGCAATAACAGGGCTGCTCGCATTTATTAAAGTGGTTATTGTAGTGCTTGCCACGCCTGGCCAAGCTAGCGTGGCAAGATGCAAATACCGCCGCTTAGTTATTTTTGCTAAACTAACTGCCTCTTTCAGATTGTGCCTTACGCATGTAGCAAGTTGTAGCGAGTTGTAGCGAGTATATGAAGCAGATATTTAGTTTATTACCTGAATGCCGAAGTCGCGATCGCTTTTCTTTGCAGCAACGGCTGCGCCGATTGCAACAACAAACAACCCCCGAACAATTGGATAAAATTAAAGCCGATATTGCCAAGTCGCAGGCTTGGGTTAATGAACGCCGTGGCCGCATTCCTACCATTCACTTTCCTGAAGAACTTCCTGTTAGCCAAGAACAAGAGCTTATTCAAGCCACCATCGCGGCCAACCAAGTAACAGTGCTAGCAGGCGAAACCGGATCGGGTAAAACGACTCAGTTACCGAAAATGCTACTTGCTATGGGCTATGGTGCTGCTGGAGTTATTGGTCATACGCAGCCTCGCCGATTAGCGGCTCGGTCAGTGGCTGCCCGTATTCAAGAAGAACTCGGTCCAGCTGCGCAAGCTATTGTTTCTTATAAAATAAGGTTTCAAGACCAGTCGAGTGACCAAACGTCAATAAAATTAATGACCGACGGTATACTGCTGGCTGAACTGCAACACGACCCGTTTTTAAGTGACTACGAAGTGATCATTATTGATGAGGCTCACGAGCGTAGCTTAAATATCGACTTCTTGCTGGGTGTGTTGCACAAACTACTTGTAAAGCGTCCCGATTTAAAACTAATTATTACCTCGGCCACTATTGAAACCGAACGCTTTTCGGCACACTTCAACAATGCTCCCGTAATAGAAGTAAGTGGCCGTACTTACCCAGTAACGGTACGTTATCAGCCCATTTCTGAAGATGGCGAACAAGACTTACACCAAGGTGTGATAGACGCTGCGGAGTCGTTAGTACGAGAAGGGCCCGGCGATATTCTGGTGTTTTTAAGTGGCGAACGGGAAATACGCGACCTAGCCGATAGTTTAAACGACGCCTTTAACAGCACCGCAGCAAACTTAGAAATAGTGCCATTATATGCTCGACTTTCGGCCCAAGAGCAAAACCGCGTGTTTCAACCCCATGGCGGGCGGCGTATTGTACTGGCTACTAACGTGGCAGAAACCTCGCTAACGGTGCCACGAATTCGCTACGTAATCGACACTGGGTTAGCCCGTATTAGTCGTTACAGTTACCGCACCAAAGTACAACGCTTGCCAGTAGAGCCTATTTCACAAGCCAGTGCCAACCAACGGGCAGGGCGTTGTGGGCGGCTAGGCCCTGGTATTTGTATTCGCTTGTATGCGGAAGACGACTTTTTAAATAGACCAGAATTTACTGATCCGGAAATATTGCGCACCAACTTAGCGTCCGTTATTTTGCAAATGGCAAGCTTAAAGTTGGGTGACATTCGCCGTTTTCCATTTTTGCAGCGCCCCGACGAACGCTTTATTAACGACGGCATGAAACTGCTGGAAGAATTGCAAGCGCTCAGACCACAAAGAGGCAGAAACCGGAAACAGCTAGAGTTAACCCCATTGGGGCGTCAGCTAGGTCGGTTGCCGATCGATCCTCGTTTAGGTGCCATGGTGCTCGCCAGTGAGCATTTGCACTGTGCCCGCGAAGTGTTAGTGATTGTAGCGGCGTTAAGTATTCAAGACCCCCGCGAACGGCCTCATGACAAACAACAGCGTGCCGACGAGCTACATAAACGGTTTAGTGTTACCAGTTCAGACTTTTTAAGTTTTTTAAAACTGTGGGAATACTTACAAACAATTCAAAAAGAAGGCAGCGCTAGCCAATTTCGTAAGCGCTGTAAGAAAGAATTTATTCATTACCTACGGGTGCGTGAATGGCAAGACGTATATACCCAATTGCGCCACAGCGTTCGTGAGCTAGGAATTCCATTAAGCGACGAGCCAGGTGCTGAAGACCATATTCATCAGGCCATGCTAACGGGGCTATTGTCGCAAATTGGTACCCGTGATGAAAAACATGAATACATGGGGGCAAGGCAAACTCGATTTTTTATTTTTCCTGGGTCAGGGGTGTTTAAAGCCAAACCAAAGTGGCTGATGGCCGCAGAGCTGGTAGAAACGTCGCGCTTATATGCTCGCTATGTGGCAGAAATTAAGCCGGAATGGGTTGAGCAAGTTGGTGCCCATTTGCTGCGGAAAAGCTATAACGAACCGCGTTATTCAAAACGCCAAGGGGCAGTGGTTGCCACCGAGCAAGTGACCTTGTTTGGCTTACTAATTGTTGCTGGCCGTCGGGTACAGTACGGGCGTATTGACCCCATAGTGTCGCGTGAATTATTTATTCGGCAGGCGTTGGTGGCCGGTGAAATAAACAAAGCACCGCAATTTGTAGCGGTAAACCAGCAATTAATTGACAGCATTCAAGATTTAGAAGCGAAGTCGCGTCGGCGGGACATTTTAGTAGACGAAGAAGCCCTGTATGCGGCCTATGAGCGGGTGCTCGACGAGTCGATTGTCGACGATCGCAGCCTAAACTATTGGTGGCGTAAGGCCTCTGCTGCGCAACAACAGCAGCTATTGTTTCAACGCGACGACTTAATGGCCCAAAGTGCAGAACATGTTACCGACCAGCTTTACCCCGACGAATGGCAGCAGGGCAATTTGCGTTTACCGCTAGACTATGTATTTGAGCCAAGCCAAGTTGACGACGGGGTAAACATTGATATTCCATTAGTGGCCTTAAGCCAAGTACAAGACGTTGACTTTGACTGGCAGGTGCCTGCTTTGCGTCATGAATTAGTAACGGCTTGGATACGCAGCCTGCCAAAGCGTTGGCGCCGTAATTTTGTACCCGCGCCCGACTATGCCCAAGCCTTGCTAGATGCCATGACACCATTTAAAGAGCCACTACGTGAAGCCATGACCCGCGAGTTAAGAAGGATGTCGGGCTTAACAGTGCCAGCAGAGGCTTGGGACGAAGCCTTGGTACCGGAACACTTACGAATTAACTTCCGCGTGCGCGATGAAAACAACAAAATAGTGCAACAGGGCCGTAGCTTGAGTCAATTACAGCAGCGCATGAAAGGCCAGGTACAAGAAGTAATTACGGAAACCGCCGGCGATGACGTGGAGCAAGCAGGCTTAACCGACTGGTCGTTTGGCGACTTACCCAAGCCAGTGGAGCGTAGCCAAGGTCGGTTTGCGATTAAAGCCTACCCAGCGCTGGCCGATGAAGGCAAATCGGTGGCTATACGAGTGTTTGACCAAGCGGAAGAAGCTGAGCGGGCTCATAGTAAAGGCTTACGGCGCTTGGTGTATTTACAAGTAACTTCACCATTAAAGTACTTGCAACAAGCGTTGCCTGCGAAAAGCAAGTTGGCCATGTACTTTAACCCTTGGGGCCGAGTGGAAGCACTCATTGACGATTGTGTGATGGCAGCTATTGATCAGCTTATTGCAGGACGGCCAGTAAACAATGAAGCCGACTTTAGAGCTTTAGTGAGCCATGTACGGGCCGAGTTAAACGACAGCACACTAGCAATTGTAGAGCAAGTGGAACGTTGCTTGCTGTTAAGCCACGATATTAATAAAGGCTTAAAAGGTAAAGTAGACTTGCGCTTGGTGCAGTCGTACAACGACATAAAAAAACATTTAAGTAGCCTTATTTATCCGGGCTTTGTAACTGGCCTTGGGGTGGCACGCTTAGCCGACTTAGAGCGTTATTTAAAAGCTATTGCCTACCGCTTAGATAAGTTGCCAGTAGATCCGAATAAAGATCGGTTGCGGGTAATACAAGTAGAAAAAGTTGAAGCCCAGTGGCAGGCTTTGTGCAAACAAATACCTGAATATAAAGAGCAACCAGAACAACTGGCGGCTTTTCGTTGGCATTTAGAAGAGTTTCGGGTGTCGTTATTTGCACAAGTGCTAGGTACGGCTTTCCCCGTGTCTGAGCAACGCTTGCAGCGACAGTTAACGGAAATTAAGAAAAGTTTAGGGTTATAAATATTTGTCAAAGAAAACCCTGCCTTGGCAGGGTTTTATGGTATCAACTTCATTCAACCACAGCTTAAGCGTAAAGGCCCAAATGCTCTTTCGCATAAGCTTCAAATTCATCACAGCCACCGATATGTTTTTCATCGATAAAAATTTGCGGTACGGTTAAAACCGGCTTGCCAATTGTTTTTTCTAAGTCAGCACGGCTAATGCCTTCGGCAATAATATCAATGTAATTGTATTCAAAGTCGTCGCGGTTGTTGCTAAGGGTTTCAGCAATTTGTTTAGCGCGAACACAATACGGGCAGGAATCTCTTCCAAAAATAACGGTTAGCATTAGGTACTCCTTTAATTTTTAAACGGTGTCTATTATGCCATTTAAGTAACCGTGTGAACAATTGAGTATAGCGATTCCGCCGTTCGATTTTTCGCTTTTAGGCTAAGGCAGATAATTAATGGTCGATAACCAGATCGCTTTTAGCAATACAAACACAAGGAAGAATTTCGCCAGGGCGTATATAGGCTAAGGGCTCGTTCAAGTAGTCTACTGCGCCCGACTTTAACGTACTACGGCAAGCTCCACAAAAGCCGGTGCGGCAATGGTATTCAAGCACAACACCAGCCGCCTCAAGCGCTTGTAGTAAAGTTTTTGACTGACCGGTGGCAATTTCAACCACCGGTAGTTTATTTACCTGAACCTTGTATGTGGAAGACATAACTATTATAAGTCAAAGTCTCCAAAGTCTCCGGCGCTTACTTCGCTGTCAATTTGGCCCACTAAATACGAGCTAATTTCTGACTCTTGTGGTGCCACCTGTACGTTGTCGGAAACCAAGTATTTGTTCATCCAAGGTAGTGGGTTGCTAATTTGTTTGTAGTGGGGTTCGAAGCCAATAGCTTGCATACGCAAGTTGGCTATGTACTCAACGTATTGGCAAAGAATTTCTTTGTTTAAACCTATCATCGAGCCGTTTTCAAACAAATAGCTGGCCCATTCTTTTTCTTGCTCTACAGCTGAAACAAAAATGTTGAAGGCTTCTTCACGACATTCTTCTGCTACTTCTTTCATTTCAGGGTCGTCATCGCCATGTTGCCACAAGTTAATTATGTGCTGGGTAGAGGTAACGTGTAAGTTTTCGTCGCGCGCAATAAGGCGAATTATTTTTGAACTACCTTCCATTACTTCACGTTCAGCAAAGGCAAAGGTACAGGCAAAGCTAACATAGAAACGTATTGCTTCCAGTGCGTTTACCGAGTTCATGCACAAGTACAACTTACGCTTCAAGTTACGAATACTCACGTCGTGAACTTCACCGTCAATTTCAATATCACCTACGCCATGCACCTGGAGTAGTTGCACATAAAAAATAAGGTCGTCGTAGTATTTAGAAATGTCGGTGGCGCGTTTACGAATATGTTCATTGGTAACAATGTCGTCGAAAATGCTACCAGGATCGGTAAAAATATTACGCAAAATATGCGTGTATGAACGGGAGTGAATAGTTTCTGAAAAACTCCAGGTTTCTATCCAGGTTTCAAGTTCAGGTAACGACACTATCGGTAAAAAAGCAATGTTCGGGCTACGACCTTGTACCGAGTCAAGTAAAGTTTGGTACTGCAAGTTAGAAATGAAAATGTGCTTTTCACTGTCTGTCATGCTTTGAAAGTCGACACGGTCGCGGCTGACATCAACTTCTTCTGGGCGCCAGAAGAAGCTCAGTTGCTTTTCAATCAGTTTTTCAAAAATAGGGTGGCGTTGTTGGTCGTACCGAGCAACGTTTACTGAGTTGCCGAAAAACATCGGCTCGCCCAGTGGATTCACGTTTGTTTGATTAAATGTTGTATAGCGCATAATGACCTCAGCTAGCTTAAATTTTACAAGCGCCGCCTTCACAGTCTTCATCGTCTTCGACAATAACTGTTACTGCAGCATTGGCATTTTCTACCATTTCTTTACGAACAGCAGGCGACAAGTCGGTTTGGTTGTCTGAAGAGCCGTCGCGGGTGTTGTGGTAATACAGGGTTTTTACGCCGAGCTTGTATGCATAAAGCAAGTCTTGCAGTAGCTGGCGCATTGGTACCCGACCACCTTCAAACTTGTTAGGGTCGTAGTTGGTGTTGGCCGAAATGGTTTGGTCGACAAACTTCTGCATAATGGCAACTAAGTCTAGGTAGCCTTTATTATTAGGAATGGTCCAAAGCAGTTCGTATTGGTCTTTTAAGCGCTCAAACTCGGGCACTACTTGCTTCATAATGCCGTCTTTCGACGACTTCACCGAAATATGACCACGGGGCGGCTCAATGCCATTGGTGGCATTGGAAATTTGCGACGAGGTTTCAGAAGGCATTAAAGCCGACAGGGTGGAGTTACGCATGCCATGTTCTTTGATTGATTCGCGCAAGGCTTCCCAGTCGTAATGCAATGGTTCTGAACAAATACCGTCCACGTCTTTTTTGTAAGTATCGATAGGTAAAATACCTTTCGATGTTTTCGTTTCGTTGAATTTAGGGCAAGCACCTTTTTCTTTTGCTAGTTCGTTTGAAGCTTTCATCAAGTAGTACTGCATAGCTTCAAAGGTGCGGTGAACTAAGTTATTGGCACTGCCGTCGGAGTAACGCACACCGTTTTTAGCTAAGTAATAAGCAAAGTTAATTACCCCAATACCTAAAGTACGACGATTCATGCTAGCGTTATACGCCGCAGGAATAGGGTAGTCTTGGTAGTCGAGTAAGCTGTCGAGCGCCCGCACCGACAAATCGGCCAGCTCTTCAAAGTCGTCGAGGGACTTAATTTCACCCAAGTTAAAGGCCGACAGAGTACATAAGGCAATTTCACCTTCTTCGTCATTAATATGGTTTAACGGTTTGGTGGGTAATGCTATTTCTAAACATAGATTACTTTGGCGAATAGGCGCTACTGTTGCGTCGAAGGGGCTATGGTTATTGGTGTGGTCGACGTTTTGTAAGTAAATACGACCCGTACCGGCACGCTCCTGCATAAACAAACTGAATAAATCGACGGCTTTTACCCGCTTCTTACGAATGTTGTCGTCGTTTTCGTACTTAACGTATAAACGCTCGAACTCGTCTTGGTCGGCAAAGAAAGCGTCGTATAGGCCAGGCGTGTCTGAAGGGCTAAACAAAGTAATGTAGTCGTCTTTAATTAAGCGCTGATACATCACACGGTTAAACTGCACGCCATAGTCGAGATGGCGAACCCGGTTTTCTTCAACGCCGCGGTTGTTCTTCAGAACCAGTAACGACTCAACTTCTAAGTGCCACAGTGGGTAAAATAACGTGGCAGCACCGCCGCGAACCCCACCTTGCGAACAGCTTTTTACCGCTGTTTGGAAGTATTTAAAGAATGGAATACAGCCTGTATGGAAGGCTTCACCGCCACGAATAGGGCTACCTAAGGCACGAATACGGCCAGCGTTAATACCAATACCTGCCCGCTGTGAAACATACTTTACAATGGCGCTGGCAGTGGCGTTAATTGAGTCGAGGCTGTCGTCTGCTTCTATGAGTACACATGAACTAAACTGGCGGGTAGGCGTACGTACACCAGCCATAATAGGAGTAGGTAAAGAAATTTTAAATGTTGAAGCTGCATCGTAAAAACGACGCACATAATCAAGCCGAGTGCTTTTGGGGTAGGTGGCAAACAAGCATGCGGCAACAAGCATATATAAAAACTGAGCGCTTTCAAAAATTTGGTCGGTTACCCGGTCTTGAACTAAATATTTACCTTCCAGTTGTTTTACCGCTGCATAAGAAAACTTAAGATCACGGCTGTGATCAATAAAGCTATTCATTTGCTCGAATTCTTCTTGGCTGTAGTCTTCTAGCAAGTGCTTGTCGTAGCGTTTAAGTGCCACCATTTTAGTAACTTGGTCGTACAAATGAGGCGGTTCGAACTGACCATAAGCTTTTTTCCGCAGGTGGAAAATAGCTAAGCGGGCTGACATATACTGGTAGTCGGGTGACTCTTCAGAAATTAGGTCGGCGGCTGACTTAATCAGTGTTTCGTGAATAATGTCGGTACGCATACCGTCATAAAATTGAATTTGTGAGTTGATTTCTACTTGAGACACAGAAACGTTATTTAAACCTTCTGCAGCCCAGCCAACCACGCGATGTATTTTATCAAGATCTAGCGCTTCGCGGCGGCCGTTCCGTTTTGTTACCTGAATAGACTGGTTCATGGCTCCCTCATTAGGTTTTTGTTATCACTTATATGTTGGCATTGCCCGAGTGTTCGGGGCTTGTGGCATTATTATTTGCGGTCACAACATATAGTGGTCATTTCGGCAGCAGTTGCCAAAAGGACACAACATATAGTGTTTGGTATGAGGGCTACTTTAGTCAGGAAGTGGACTTCGATCAAGGCAAATTATGAAAATAAAAACACCCAAATGGATTGAAAATTTTGTTTTGCTTGAGTGACGCGGCTTTGCTGTCATTTTCGCAATTGTAAAGCCCTAGAAATTAATTCTATGGTTGGGGCAGCCGCGGCGGAATCGTTCGTTTTGTATATAACAGAAGGGTTATAACACATGCATTAAAGGCTGCTTAAATACTATGTAATAGCTGCTCCGGTTGCGCAAGGTGGTAATCGGCGGCCCAAGTTTCGGGCGCATCGGTGGTACTAATATAACCCCATTCGGCTAAAAAAGTGGTCATGCCCGCTGCTCGACCAGCAATAATGTCTCGTTCGGCGTCGCCCACATACCAACAATGCTCGGGGGCTATTTGTATTTGTTTGGCCGCATACAATAAGGGTTCAGGGCGGGGCTTGGCCACTGTTAGGGTGTCGCCACTAACTACCACCGGCATTTGTGCCAGTAATGGAAAAGCAGCCACAATAGGTTGAGTAAATTGATCGGGCTTGTTAGTAACGATACCGCAAACAATCCCTTTTGAATTAAGTTGCTCGAGCAGGGTTTCAACGCCTTCAAACCAGCTAGTTGCAACGCACACATTTTCTCCGTAGCGGGTTAAAAACTCAGCTTTAAGTTGGCTTTGCTGCGCGCTTGAAGCGGCACTATATGCATTGCCAAAACCCGCCGTTAATAACCCGTGGGAACCATGTGAAGCCAATGGGCGAATAACTTGGTGGGGTAAAACCGGCATATTGCGTTCTGCTAACATAGCATTTAAGGCTAAGCCTAAATCGGCAGCGGTATCGAGTAAGGTGCCATCGAGATCAAAGAGAATGGCTTGACAAGGCTTAGTGGTAAAAGGCATGTGCTGTGCTCGCTTTATTCGTTGGTTGCTAGTGGCTTGTGGCAGGCAAGTAAATAATTCACGTCGACATTGCGATCGCTTAAAAAGAAACTCGACGTAAGTGGGTTATAATGAATGCCGGTCATGGCGTTGGCGACCAAGCCAGCATTTTCGGCCGCTCGTACTAGCTCGGAAGGGCGAATGAATTTAGCCGCGTCGTGAGTGCCTTTAGGTAGCCATTGCAATACATACTCGGCCAAGTAAACACCAAGCAATTTTGCTTTTAGGGTACGGTTCAAAGTAGAGAAAATAACTTTGCCGCCAGGCTTAACCAGTTGTGCACAGGCGCTCACTACGGCTGCAGGGTCTGGCACATGCTCAAGCATTTCTAAGCAAGTAACAAGGTCGAAGGTACCCGCGTGTTGGCTAGCAAATTCTTCAGCGGTAATTTGCTGGTAGTTAATTGTCAATTGGCTTTCAAGGGCATGTAAACGAGCAACTGAAAGGGCTTCAGGGCTCATGTCGATACCTGTTACCTGACCGCCGGCTTGGGCCATGGCTTCAGTGAGTAAACCACCCCCACAACCCACGTCGAGTATTTGTTTGCCTGCTAAACCTGCACCATGTTGGTCGATAAACTGAACGCGCAAGGGGTTTATTTTATGCAGCGGCTTAAAGTCGCCTTCTGGATCCCACCAACGGGATGCCATAGCGTTAAATTTTTCAATTTCTGTGGGGTCTACATTGGCGAATTGGCTCACCTTTGGCCTCTTTATATTTCTAACGAGTAAGGGCCACAGTCTACCTCAGCTGAACAAAGTAAACTAGATAGGGCTTCGATATGGACGTGCCATAAAATCAAGTTTATGGTATGCTGTTTACATCTACCGCAATGGTATTTTGACGCATAACTATAAAGATGAAGTCGATTGATTCAGGAAAATAATATATGAGCGATCTTGCCAACGAAGTTGTACCGGTCAATATCGAAGACGAGCTTAAAAACTCGTATTTAGATTACGCGATGAGCGTTATAATTGGTCGTGCTTTACCCGATGTTCGAGACGGACTAAAGCCAGTTCACCGCCGTGTACTCTTCGCGATGAATGTATTAGGGAACGACTTTAACAAACCGTATAAGAAATCTGCCCGCTTAGTGGGTGATGTAATCGGTAAATACCATCCCCATGGCGATTCCGCTGTGTATGACACCATTGTCCGTATGGCGCAGCCATTTTCGCTACGTTACATGCTGGCTGATGGCCAAGGTAACTTTGGCTCAGTAGACGGCGACTCGGCTGCAGCAATGCGTTATACCGAAGTGCGCATGTCAAAAATTGCCCATCAGCTGCTAGCCGACTTAGAAAAAGAAACCGTTGACTTTGTCCCCAACTACGACGGTACCGAGCAAATTCCAGACGTGTTGCCAACCCGTATTCCTAACCTACTTGCCAACGGCTCGTCGGGTATAGCGGTGGGCATGGCTACCAACATTCCACCGCACAACCTAAACGAAGTGATAGACGGTTGTTTAGCGATGATTGATAAGCCTGACATTACCCTGCCAGAGCTAATGGAATACATTCCAGGCCCAGACTTCCCCACCGCAGGTATTCTCTCTGGCCGCCAAGGTATTATCGACGCTTACACCACCGGCCGAGGCATTATTTATATTCGTGCCCGCGCTGAAGTTGAAGTAGACGAAAAGTCAGGCCGCGAAACTATTATTGTTCATGAACTACCGTACCAAGTGAACAAAGCGAAACTGATTGAAAAAATTGCCGAGCTGGTTAAAGACAAAAAAATTGAAGGTATTAGTGCTTTACGCGACGAGTCGGACAAAGACGGTATGCGTATCGTTATTGAAATGCGCCGTGGCGAGTCGGGCGACATCATGCTCAACCAACTGTACCGCAATACCCAAATGCAGGTGTCGTTTGGTATGAATATGGTTGCCCTCGACAAAGGCCAACCGAAATTGTTCAGCTTGCCGGAAATTCTGGAAGCCTTCATTACTCACCGCCGTGAAGTAGTTACTCGCCGTACGGTGTATGAACTACGCAGAGCGCGTGAGCGGGCCCATACCCTTGAAGGTTTGGCAATTGCACTAGCTAACATTAATGAAATTATAGAGCTGATCAAAGCGTCGCCGACACCGGTTGAGGCAAAAGCGCAACTTATGGAGCGTGGTTGGGCCTTAGGTAACGTGGCCACTATGTTAGAGCGAGCTGGTGTTGACGCAGCACGCCCAGAGTGGGTTGAAGACGATTATGGCATTATTAATAGTAACGAATATCGTTTAACCGAAGTTCAAGCTCAGGCTATTCTTGACTTGCGCTTACACCGTTTAACGGGGTTAGAGCACGAGAAAATTCTTGCCGAGTACCAGAACTTACTGAACACCATTGAAGAACTACTTTATATTCTAAACAACGCCGAGCGTTTAATGGAAGTTATTCGCGAAGAGCTTGAAGAAGTTAAAGCCGAATTTGGTGACGATCGCCGTACCGAAATAACCTCTGCTAGCCACGACATTAACATGGAAGACTTGATTGACCGAGAAGATGTGGTGGTAACTTTGTCCCATGAAGGTTATGTGAAGTATCAGCCGCTAACCGAGTATGAAGCGCAACGTCGTGGGGGCCGCGGTAAAGCAGCTACGCGCATGAAAGACGAAGACTTCATAGAGCGCTTGTTGGTGGCAAATACCCACGACAACATTCTCTGTTTCTCAAGCGCAGGCCGTGTGTACTGGATGAAAACGTACCAGTTGCCTTATGCTAGCCGCACTGCTCGCGGTCGTCCCATTGTGAACTTGTTGCCACTGGAAACAGATGAGCGTATTACCGCTATATTGCCTATTTCAGACTTTGTCGACGACAAGTTTATTATTATGGCAACTCGCCACGGCACCATTAAGAAAACACCTTTAGTGGACTATTCACGGCCACGCTCAAGCGGAATAATCGCCCTAAACTTAGTTGAAGGTGACGAGCTCATTGGCGTAGATATTACCGACGGAAGTGACGAAGTGATGATGTTTTCTGACGCTGGTAAAGCAGTACGTTTTCATGAAGACAAAGTGCGTTCCATGGGGCGCACCGCCACCGGGGTACGGGGTATGCGCCTTGATGAAGGCGAGCGTATTGTGTCGTTAATTATTCCCCGTGGTGTCGAAGCGGTTGAAACTGAAGAAAGCGACCAAGTAGTGGCTGAGTCGGCCATTTTAACCGTTACTGAGAACGGTTACGGCAAACGCACTTTGCTAAGCGAATACCCAATGAAAAACCGTGCTACCAAGGGCGTTATTTCTATTAAGGTAAGCGAACGTAACGGTAGTGTGGTTGGTGCGCTAGAGGTGGTTGAAGGTGAGCACCTGATGCTGATTAGTAATCGCGGTACCTTGGTTAGAACACGGGTAGATGAAGTGTCGCAAGTAGGCCGTAACACCCAAGGTGTAACCTTAATTCGAACCATTGAAGAAGAGGTTGTGGTTGGGGTTGCTCGTATTGCGGAAATAGACGAAGACGACGCTTTACTAGACCCAGAAGGTGTGGAAGCAGAGCAAGAAACAAGTTTAGATGAAGCCGCTGCAGACACTGATGCACCAGAAGCCGACGACGCTAGCGACGATTTAACAGAGGACTAATCCCTTGGTATATAACTTCTCTGCGGGGCCGGCTATGCTGCCGGCTCCTGTACTTAAAAAAGTGCAGTCGGAATTACTTGATTGGCAAGGTTTGGGTGTTTCTGTAATGGAAATGAGCCACCGCGATCCGGTTTATGTAAAAATGACCGAGGTTGCCGAGCAAGACTTACGCGACTTAATGAACATACCCGACAACTATGCCGTGTTGTTTATGCATGGTGGTGGCCGAGGCCAATTTTCTGCTGTGGCACAAAACCTTGCAGGGCCTACCGCTACGGTTGACTATTTGAACACCGGAACTTGGTCGGACTTTGCTATTCGAGAAGCGAAAAAATACGTAAAGCAGGTAAATGTGCTCGACGTAATGACCGAAATAGACGGTTTAAAGCAGGTGAAGTCAGCAGACCAATGGGCGTTAAGCGAGCAGGCGGCCTATTTTCACTATTGCCCAAATGAAACCGTTGATGGCATAGCTATTCACCAAGTGCCAAGGGTGCAAGCCCCCATAGTGGTTGATATGTCTTCCGTTATTTTATCTGAGCCCATTGATGTGTCGCAGTATGGCGTTATCTATGCCGGTGCCCAGAAAAATATTGGCCCTTCGGGTTTGGCGGTGGTTATTATTCGTAAAGACCTACTGGAAACCCAACAAAGCCGTGTGTGCACCATTATGAACTACCAAGTGCAAGCGGCTGAGAAGTCAATGTACAACACACCAAACACCTTCGCTTGGTACTTAGCTGGCGAAGTATTTAAGTGGCTTAAAGCGGAAGGTGGTGTGGAAGCGATGGCCGACTTAAATAATCGCAAGTCGGCCTTGTTATACGAATGTGTAGATAACTCAAGTTTCTATCAAAACAAAATTCATGTGAACAACCGGTCAAAAATGAATGTGCCGTTCCAGTTAAAGAATGCCGCACTCGACGATTTGTTTTTACAAGAAGCAGCACAAGAAGGTTTGTTAGCGTTGAAAGGGCACCGTTTTGTAGGCGGTATGCGAGCGAGCATGTATAACGCAATGCCTTATGAGGGCGCACAAGCATTGGTTGACTTTATGACCCGTTTTGCGCACCAGCACAGCTAGTAAACACAACAACATTACTTATAATTAGAATAATAAAAGGACCTCCCCATGGGTGATTTTGATGCGACAGCGCTTGCCTTGCCTGGCATTCGCCAATTACAACCATACCAAGCTGGCAAGCCCATAGAAGAGCTTGAGCGTGAACTAGGAATAACTAATATTGTTAAATTGGCTTCGAATGAAAATCCATTAGGTGTAAGCCCTATGGTGCAACAAGCGCTAACGGAAAAAATAACTAGCTTGGCCCGTTACCCCGACGCCAATGGCTTTTATTTGAAAACCGCCCTAGCTAAAAAGTACCAAGTACAGGCCAAACAAATAACCCTTGGAAATGGCTCAAACGACGTCCTTGAACTGTTGGCTCGTACCTACGTGTCGGCGCAGAACGAAGTGGTTTTTTCGCAGCATGCCTTTGTGGTTTACCCACTAATAACCAAAGCGATTGGTGCAACCCCGGTGGCCATTCCAGCGGTTGATTACGGCCACGACTTAACTGCTATGTTAGCGGCTATTAATGAACGCACCCGCATGATATTTATAGCTAACCCGAATAATCCTACCGGTACTTTTATTGCCTCAGACGTGCTTCATGAGTTTTTGGCGGCAGTACCACAACATGTATTAGTGGTGCTTGACGAAGCTTACTATGAGTACGTGTCGGACTTACAGCGTGCACCTTCTATTCAATGGATTGAGCAGTTCCCGAACCTGGTTATTACTCGTACGTTCTCTAAAGCTTATGGTTTAGCAGGGTTACGAGCAGGTTATGCGGTGTCGCACCCACAGGTGGCCGACCTCATGAACCGTATTCGTCAGCCGTTTAATATGAACGAATTGGCGTTAACCGCAGCCATGGCAGCGTTACAAGACGACGACTTTTTACAGCGCTCGGTTGCGATAAACCGAGAAGGCATGGCGCAGTTAGTGGCTTTTTGTAAGTTACAAGGACTTAACTACATACCGTCGCACGGTAACTTTTTAACTATCGAAGTAGGCGACAATGCCGCCGAATTGTACAACCAATTACTGCATAAAGGCGTCATAGTTCGCCCAGTAGCAGGTTACGAACTACCACGCCATTTACGCGTTAGTATAGGCTTACAGGTTGAAAACCAAGCCTTTATCGACGCCATGGTGGCAATTACTAACGGCCAATAATGACAACACATATTCAATTACAGGGGCCACGCCAGGCTCAGGGTACTATTCTGCTACCCGGCTCGAAAAGCATTTCAAACCGAGTTTTGTTATTGGCGGCTTTAGCCCAAGGCACCACGCGTATTGAAAACTTACTGTTTAGTGACGACACCCACTGGATGTTGCAAGCCTTAAGCCAATTAGGTGTGAATATTGAACAGCATAAGGGTTATGTGGCAGTGCAGGGCGCTGGGGGGTTATTACAGGCTCCCACGGCAGAGCGCATAAGTTTGTTTCTCGGTAACGCCGGAACGGCTATGCGGCCCTTATGTGCGGCATTGGCAGCTGCTACTGGGCAGTTTGAGCTTACCGGCGAACCCCGTATGAAAGAAAGGCCCATTGGTCCCTTAGTCGACGCCCTAGTACAGTTAGGTGCCAACATTCAATATGGCGAGCAAGCAGGTTTCCCGCCACTATTAATTAACGGTGGGGGGTTACGTTGTGGCAAAGTTAGTATTGATGGTAGTTTGTCGAGCCAGTATATTTCCGCAGTACTAATGGTGCTGCCACTTTTGGCTAGCACCGATACGGCACAAGCAACGGAGCTAACCCTAACCGGTCATGTGGTGTCGTTGCCGTATATTCAATTAACCGTAGCCATGATGCGTGATTTTGGTGTGGAAATTACCCAATTAAATGAGCGCACATTTAGCATTGCTGGTAATCAAAGCTACCGCAGCCCAGGCAGCTACCAAGTTGAAAGCGATGCTTCGTCAGCCTCTTATTTTTTAGCCGCAGGCGCAATTGCCGGTGCTATTCGGGTGGAAGGTGTGGGTAGTGCAAGCAGGCAGGGCGACAAAGCCTTTGTCGATGTACTCGAGCAAATGGGCGCAGTGGTAAGTGTTGAACCCCATGCTATGGAAGTGCGTGCGGCTAAGCTGGTTGGTGGCGACTTTGACCTGAATGCTATACCTGACGCAGCCATGACCATTGCCACCTTGGCATTATTTGCACAAGGGCCAACCCGTATTCGTAACATTGCTAACTGGCGGATAAAAGAAACGGATCGTTTACATGCCATGGCAACTGAATTGCGTAAAGTAGGGGCTCAAGTTGAAGAGGGCGAAGACTGGATAGCCATTACGCCGCCTGGCTTCTTTAACCCACCGCAAAAACTTAAACATGCAACAATAGCTACGTATAACGACCACCGCATGGCCATGTGTTTTTCTTTGCTGGCCTTCGATGCGGCAGGGGTAACTATTTTAGATCCTGACTGTTGCCACAAAACCTATCCCGATTACTTTACTGATTTTGCTCGTTTAACCTTACCGTAAGCGGGCTTGAACACTGTAGGTGCGAATATTGTTGGGCTAAAGCTGAAGCGCTTCAGTTTTAGAAACCGCAAGTGTTAATGCATTTTAGGTGGAATTCCGTATAATCTTCCCGCCTTGAATACTCTTTGACAGCTTCGTCTACTTTAAACAGAGGTGTATATGTCCTTTACAGCAACAAAAAGTGCGGCCTCAGAACAACCCGTTTCAGGCCACGCGCCGGTTATTACTATCGACGGTCCGGGAGGTTCTGGTAAAGGCACCATTTGTCGCCTACTAGCAGAAAAGTTAGGTTGGAAACTACTCGACAGCGGCGCTATTTATCGTGTGTTAGCGGTTGCAGCTATGCATCACGATGTCACTGAAAGTGACGAAGAAAGTTTAGTAGCCTTAGCAACCGACCTAGATGTTGAATTTGTTGTGAATGAAGAAACTGGCCAAACCCATGTGGTGCTAGAAGGTGAAGATGTAACTGACACTATTCGCACGGAACAAGTAGGTATGAATGCTTCGCGCATTGCCGCTTTACCCCGGGTACGAGAAGCCTTATTAAGACGCCAGCGTGCCTTTCGCGAACTGCCAGGCTTAATTGCTGATGGTCGCGATATGGGAACGGTAGTTTTTCCTTCTGCAGAAGCGAAAATATTTTTAACCGCAAGCGCCGAAGAACGCGCACAACGGCGCTTTCTACAATTGCAGGAAAAGAATATTGATGCTAATATAACCGAAATTATTGCGGAGATTAATGCCCGCGATGAGCGAGACGCAAATCGCTCCGCAGCCCCAATGAAGGCCGCGGAGGATTCGTTGTTTCTAGACTCTACAGGCAAGTCGATAGAGCAAGTGTTAAGTGAAGTGCTTGAATATGCACACAAAAAGCTCTCGGCTACGTCGTAAAGCACAAAGCAAGGTAATACATTGAACTGGCAAGTCGTAGGCTTACCACTCAAGCGTTGGTGACAGGATGTAACCAATTAACTATAACAACCCCGTCGATACGGACTTTAGGCGGATGTCTTAACTTAAACGAAGTTATCTAACTATGATGATAGAAAATTTTGCTGAACTATTTGAAGAAAGCCTGAAAACAGTCGAAACACGTCCAGGCTCTATTGTAACTGGTGTTGTGGTTGCGATCACAAAAGACCTCGTATTGGTTGACGCGGGTCTGAAATCAGAAAGTGCTATTCCTGCAGAGCAGTTCATGAATGCTGAAGGCAATTTAGAAATTGCTGTTGGTGATTCTGTAGAAGTTGCCCTTGATGCAGTAGAAGACGGTTTCGGTGAAACTATTCTTTCTCGTGAAAAAGCGAAGCGTTTTGAAGCTTGGCTACAGCTGGAAGTAGCGTTCGAAAAAGAAGAAACAGTAAATGGTATTATCAGCGGCAAAGTAAAAGGTGGCTTCACAGTTGACCTTAACGGCGTACGTGCGTTTTTACCTGGTTCACTGGTTGATGTTCGCCCAGTGCGCGACACGACCCACTTAGAAAATCGTGATTTAGAATTCAAAGTTATCAAGCTTGACCAGAAGCGTAACAACGTTGTTGTTTCTCGTCGTGCAGTGATTGAAAAAGAAAACAGCGCAGAGCGCGATGAGCTTCTTGAGAACCTACAAGAAGGTCAAGAAGTTAAAGGTATCGTTAAGAACCTAACCGACTACGGTGCATTCGTAGACTTAGGTGGCGTAGACGGCCTACTCCATATTACCGATATGGCTTGGAAGCGAGTGAAGCACCCAAGCGAAATCGTGAATGTTGGCGACGAAATTAATTGTAAAGTATTGAAGTTTGATCGTGAGCGTACCCGTGTTTCTTTAGGCCTGAAGCAGTTAGGTGAAGATCCATGGAGCGAAATTTCTAACCGTTACCCTGAAGGTTCAACCTTAACCGGTCGCGTAACCAACTTAACCGACTACGGTTGCTTCGTAGAACTGCAAGAAGGTGTTGAAGGGTTAGTACACGTTTCTGAAATGGACTGGACAAATAAAAACGTTCACCCATCTAAAATTGTTAACTTAGACGACACCGTTGAAGTAATGATCCTAGAAATTGACGAAGAGCGTCGTCGTATTTCTTTAGGTATCAAACAGTGTCAGCCGAACCCATGGGAAGAGTTTGCCAAAGGCTTCCAGAAGGGCGACAAAGTTAGCGGAAAAATCAAGTCAATCACTGACTTCGGAATCTTCATTGGTCTTGATGGCAACATCGACGGTTTAGTTCACTTGTCTGATATCTCTTGGGATTCAACAGGCGAAGAAGCTGTTCGTGACTTCAAAAAAGGCGAAGAAGTTGAAGCTGTGGTATTGCAAGTCGATGCAGAGCGTGAGCGTATCTCTTTAGGTATCAAGCAAATTTCTGAAGACCCAGTAAACAATTATCTGGCATCTCACAAGAAGGGTGCTATTGTTAGTGGTACGGTTAAAGAAGTTGACGCGAAAGGTGCTGTTGTTGACTTAGGCGAAGGTGTTGAAGGTTATGTTCGTGTTTCAGACATTGCTCGTGAGCGTATTGAAGACGCTTCGACAGTACTGAAAGTTGGGGACAGCGTTGAGGCTCGCTTCATGGGTGTTGATCGTAAGAACCGTGTAGTAAGTTTGTCTATTAAAGCGAAAGACGAAGCTGAAGAAAAAGCAGCTATGGAAAACTTAAATACACAAGACGACACTGCCTTCAGCAGCGCAATGGCAGAAGCATTTAAAGCAGCTAAAACCGACGATTAATATCTGCGGTGCTATGGCGGCTTACGGAAAAGGAAATATCTGTTATGACTAAGTCTGAGCTGATTGAAAAACTGGTTGGTAAACAACCAGACATAGCGCCTAAAGAAGTTGAAGCTGGGGTGCGCAGTATTCTAGAGTCGATGATCCAGGCGCTTGCGTCGGGTGAACGAATCGAAATTAGGGGGTTTGGTAGCTTTACGCTCCATTACCGGCGTCCTCGTACAGGGCGTAACCCTAAAACTGGTGAAAAAGTTGATTTGTCGGGTAAGTATGTTCCGCACTTTAAACCAGGGAAGGCACTTCGCGAGCGAGTTAACGCAAGTGTTTAACTGAAAGCACTCGGAAAAACAGAAGGGCATGCTATACTGGCATGCCCTTTTTTATTACCCTTTTAAAAAAAGGAAAGTGTATGGCGCGGTTTATTCTTAGTTTAATTCCTTTATTGGTATTCTTTCTTTTAGCATTGGCTATTGGGTCGCAAAATCAAGACTTAGTGGTCGTTAATTTACTTATTGCCAAACCAGAATTAAAACTTTCTATTTTATTAGCGTGGACCTTAGGCATAGGCTTTATATTTGGCCTCGGGGTGTTTTTAATTAGCCACTTGAGTTTGCGTTTGCGCTATCGGCGCTTACGTAAAGAGCTTTCTCAGCGTGTGAAAGCTGGTAAATAACCATGCTTGAATTGCTGTTTCTTCTGCTACCAATTGCCGCTGCATACGGTTGGTTTATGGGCCGAAACAGTGTTCGTCAAGAGCAGCGTCGTGAGCAAGAGCAATTTTCAAAAAACTATGTAGCAGGCATTAACTTATTACTCTCAGAACAGAGCGATAAAGCCATCGACATGTTTATAGATATGCTTGATGTAGACAGCGAAACCATTGAAACCCATTGGACTTTAGGCAACCTCTTTCGCCGTCGAGGCGAAGTTGAACGTGCTATTCGAATTCATCAAAATTTAATTACTCGCCCATCATTAACCGAAGCCCAACGCCACCAAGCAATGTTAGAGCTTGGTAAAGATTACTTGGCTGCTGGCTTTTATGATCGCGCAGAAAAAATGCTTACCGAATTAAGTGTTCTTAAAGATTACCGAGAAGAAAGTGAACAGTTGCTGCTGCAAATATATGTGGCTACAAATGACTGGGATAAAGCTATTCGGGTGGCGTTAAAAATTAGACGTTACGATGCAAGCATTAGTAAAAATATAGCTCACTTTTATTGTGAATTAGCCGCTTTGCAAGACGATCTTGAAAGCACGTTAAAATTTTATGATAAAGCGATTAAACATGATAAAAACTCAGTTCGTGCGCGTTTAGCATTAGGGCACTGGTGCTTAGAGCAAAAGAAATACCGTCGCTCGCTTGATTATTTATTACCGATTTTGAGCAACTCTCCCAGCTTTACTTCTGAAGCCTTACCACTGATAGAAAAAGCATATAAGGGCCTTGATGATCGCGATGGTTTAATGACCTGTTTACACGATGTGGTACTAAACAACCCCAACGCTTCCGCTGTTATCATGCTAACGAACCATATTGCTGAAGCGAATGACAATGAAGACGCAGAGCAATTTATACTAGCTGCTTTACGCCGCAACCCAACCATGAAGGGTTTTTACAAACTTATTGAACTACACTTTGAAAATGCTGCTCCAGGCCGTGAGCGAGCTAGCCTTAAATTATTGCGCGACATTGTTGGCGAGCAGCTGAAGCTGCGTAGTAAATATCACTGTACCCAATGTGGCTTTTCAGCCCAAACATTATATTGGCACTGCCCTTCGTGTAAAACCTGGGGTGGAATGAAACCAACACGAGGATTGGATGGAGAATAATGAAACGTATTATTGTTGCTTTAGACTTTAATAACCCAACAGACGCATTAGCTTTTGTTCGCACTGTCACTCCAGAAACATGCCGCCTTAAAGTGGGCAAAGAATTATTCACCAGCGCTGGTCCTGCGTTAGTAAAAAAGCTAGTGAGTATGGGTTTTGATGTGTTTTTAGATCTTAAGTTTCACGACATTCCTAATACAGTGGCCCAAGCGGTTAAAGCCAGTGCTGAACTTGGTGTATGGATGGTGAACGTGCATGCCAGCGGTGGTGAACGCATGATGCGTGCTGCTCGCGAAGCGTTAGCAGAGTTTGGTGACAAAGCTCCTTTGCTTATTGCAGTTACCGTGTTAACCAGCATGAGTGAGGCTGAGCTTGCAGCCACAGGAATACAACGGCCCTTAATGGAACATGTGTTGCATTTGGCGCGTTTAGCTCAGAATGCAGGCTTAGACGGCGTGGTGTGCTCAGCGCAAGAGGCAGCCTTGTTGCGAGTAGAACTAGGTGCGGAATTTACCTTAGTAACACCAGGTATTCGCCCAGAAGGCAGTGCTAGCCAAGATCAAACACGGGTAATGACACCACAACAGGCAGTACATGCCGGCTCTGATTACTTAGTAATGGGGCGGCCTATTCGCCTCAGCGATAATCCGCTCGCAACTTTATCAGCAATTAACCAGCAAATTGGGTAAGGCCTGACCTCGATTTATTTCCCTGGCTGTCTATACTCTTGAACACTGCAAGGAACGCAGTGTTCAAATTTAAGGAGCAAGACATGCTAAGAAAAACAATTTTATTTGCCTCACTTATTTCACCTCTTGTATTGGCCTGCCCGCCACAGGTTTATGCTTCCGATCTTCCCAGCCGAACTGTTGCACCAGATAAAGCTGCGGCCGAAAAAAGAATGGAAAATTTGGTTAATATTAACACTGCTAGTGCGGAAGAATTAGCCGCAGGGTTAAAAGGTGTGGGGATGGCTAGAGCAAGGGCAATTATTGAGTTGCGTGAGCGCTTAGGAGGCTTCACAGACATAGATCAGTTGCTTGAAGTGCGTGGCTTAGGCGTGCGCACCCTAGATGCGAATCGTTCTCACATTCGCCTATAAAGTAAAAGCCGGACTGTTTAAAAGTCCGGCTTTTGCGTTTACATAAGGGCTAGGAAACCCTTCATACTTTATTCCGTAGGACTACAACGAACAGTTTCAGAGCTGCTGCGCGTGTTCGTTGACACAAAACCCGCTACTCGCCCACTGGTTTGTATAGGGTTAGCTGCATCCGCTGCACGAGCATTTAACACTACTGGCTCGTGGCTGCTAACAACGGCAGAGGCCTTGGCCATTGCTGCTTGAACAAAACGTGGCTTGGTCGCTTTAGGAGCAACTTTAACCACTGCTTTTGGTGTTTGTGCAGCAGGTTGTTCAACTTTCGCTTCAACGGCAGGAGCTTCAGCTGGTGTTTGTGCAGCAGGCTGTTCAACTTTCGCTTCAACGGCAGGAGCTTCAGCTGGTGTTTGTGCAGCAGGCTGTTCAACTTTCGCTTCAACGGCAGGAGCTTCAGCTGGTGTTTGTGCAGCAGGCTGTTCAACTTTCGCTTCAACGGCAGGAGCTTCAGCTGGTGTTTGTGCAGCAGGTTGTTCAACTTTCGCTTCAACGGCAGGAGCTTCAGCTGGTGTTTGTGCAGCAGGCTGTTCAACTTTCGCTTCAGCGGCAGGAGCTTCAGCTGGTGTTTGTGCAGCAGGCTGTTCAACTTTCGCTTCAACTTTCGCTTCAACGGCAGGAGCTGCGGCTGGGGCCTTACGTTGGCGTGTACGCGGTTTAGCTGCTGGTGCTTTCTGCTCTGGCGCTTGCTCGGTAACATTCTCGACTACAGCTTCAGCTTTGTGTGCCTTATTATCAACAGCGGTGTTGTCAACCGGTTTAGGTGTGGTTTTAACAGCTGTTAATTCACCGTTGGCGCGAACAGACTGCTCTAAAGGGCGGCGCTCACGGCGTTGTTTGGGAATATCAGCAGTAACATCGTGTTGTGCAGAGGCTGCGGCAGGAGTTGCTGTTGGGCCGCGCTCGTTTGGCTTGCGACGACGGTTACGACGATTACGGTTTTCGTTGGTATTATTCGCATTTGCACTCGCACTATCCTGAGGCTTTTGCTCTGGCGTGTTGGCTTCGGCCGATTTTTGTACAGCAGGTCTGTTACGCTCAGGGCGTTGACGAGTTTGCTCGTTTCTATTGCTGCTAGGGCGGCGATTACGGTTTTGTCCGCCCCGTTGGTTTGGTCGGTTAGCCGAGCGAGTGGTGCTTGCAGGTGCTGGCTTAGGGGTGGGCTTGTCCGTTTCTTCGCTGGTAAAAATGTCTTTAAACCAGTTTGCTAGTTTAGTTATTAAACTTGGGCCAGCGGGCTTGTCAGTGGTTGCTTGAGCTGCAGGCGCGGTTTTTGTGGGTGTTACCACAGGAGCATTCGGCGCTACGATATTTTTCAAAACGGGCTCTTCTGCAGTTTTCGCTTCAGGGCCACTAAATTCTACGCGTTGCTCAGGCGGCGACTGAAGTAGTTCAAAGCTTTGTGCTTTACTCATTTCGTCGGTACGGGTACGTACTACTTCAAAGTGCGGTGTTTCCAAATAAGGGTTTGGAATAATCAGTAGTTGCACTTTATTTCGTTTTTCAATGCTTTGTAATGACTCACGCTTCTCGTTTAATAAGTAAGTAGCAACAATAACGGGTACTTGAGCAGTAACCTGGCCGGTATTGTCTTTCAGTGCTTCTTCTTCGATTAAACGCAAAATAGACAGCGCTAACGACTCACTACTCCGAATGGTGCCTTGGCCATCACAACGTGGGCATACGTGGTTCGATGCGTCGCCAAGCGAAGGGCGTAAGCGCTGGCGAGACATTTCTAATAAACCAAAGCGGGAAATGCGGGTTACTTGAACACGGGCTCGGTCTTGTTTTAGTGCGTCGCGTAGGCGATTTTCAACTTCGCGTTGGTTGCGTACCGGAGTCATGTCGATAAAGTCGATAACAATTAAGCCGCCCACGTCGCGTAAACGCAGTTGGCGAGCTATTTCATCGGCTGCTTCTAAGTTGGTATGCAGGGCCGTTTCTTCAATGTCGCCGCCTTTTGTTGCTTTAGCCGAGTTAATATCGATAGAGGTTAAGGCTTCGGTTGGATCGATGGAAATAGAGCCACCTGAAGGTAAGCGAACTTCACGTTCAAAGGCCGACTCAATTTGGCTTTCAATTTGGAAGTGATTGAACAAAGGCACGTCGCCTTTGTATAGCTTAACGCGCTGTAAAAAGTCTGGCCGAACAATTTTTATATGCTCTTGGGCTTGACGGAAAACAGTTTCGTCGTCAATTAATATTTCACCAATATCGCGGCGCAAATAGTCGCGGATAGCACGGAAAATAACATTGCTTTCTTGGTGAATAAGTAGCGGAGCAGGGTGTGCGGCAGCGGCTTCTTCAATAGACTTCCAATGATGCAAGAGCACGTTGAGGTCCCAAGCTAGCTCTTCAGCAGACTTACCAACACCTGCAGTGCGAACAATTAAACCCATACCCTGAGGTAGGTCTAAATCAGCCATCGCTTCTTTAAGTTGGTTGCGCTCTTCGCCTTCAATACGGCGTGAAATGCCGCCGGCACGTGGGTTATTTGGCATTAATACCAAGTAACTACCCGCTAAAGAAATAAACGTAGTGAGGGCAGCACCTTTTTGGGCCCGCTCTTCTTTATCTATTTGAATAATAACTTCTTGGCCTTCGCGAACAACGTCTTTTATGCTTGGCCGGCCGGTTAATTTGTAATCTTTGGGGAAGTAAGACTTAGCTATTTCTTTAAGGGGAAGGAAACCGTGGCGCTCAGCACCGTAGTCAACAAAAGCAGCCTCTAAACTTGGCTCTACTCGAGTTATTTTTCCTTTATATACGTTTGACTTCTTTTGTTCGTGACCAGGGCTTTCAATATCAAGATCGTAAAGCTTTTGGCCATCTACCAAGGCAACTCGAAGCTCTTCAAGTTGCGTGGCATTAATTAGCATTCTTTTCATAAGTTGTGACTCATACTCTAAATGTATAGTGCCACAACACTGCGCCGCTTAACGGCTCTGTTCCGTCAACTGAAGCTATCGATGCCATTGCTTACAAAGCGCAAATGGCTGGGAACCTTTTCAATTTACCGATAGTACAATATACGTTTTGTCTGCTTTCTAATTTCATCGCCAGACCTTTTGAAGTGAGGCGGGTTACCCGTGTGCTGACATGTTGCAAACTGCGTCAGTGCCACGTGTAACATTAAATTTCTGCTGAACCGAAACAGGCGTTTTCGCCTAGCCAGTGTTGTCGCTCGGTTGATAATTCAACAGGCGGACGGTTTCGTCTACGCCCCGACCATAAAAATGGTTCTGACACAGTATTGTCGCATTATTTAAGGTGCACTGACAAGTAACAAATATATTGCCATAAAAGCATTTGGCCAGGATTAACTCGTGGTATAATTCTCAGCTATGACAAATTATAAAAAAAACCCATTAAATTCTACCGCAACGCCAGTTAGCAAGCCGTCATTGGTTTCTGGCTCAGCTGAGGTTGGCGAACAAAGCGAGGCTGCATTACAAGTAAGCTGGCATCGTGTTTCTATTGACGAGGCTGGCCAGCGGCTGGATAACTTTCTCCTAGCGCGCCTTAAAGGCGTCCCTAAAAGCATGGTTTATCGTATTGTGCGTAAAGGCGAAGTGCGAGTGAACAAAGGTCGGGTGAAGCCAGAGTACAAGTTACAAGCCAACGACGATGTGCGTATACCGCCCGTGCGGTTGGCGCCAGCGCAAGAGCTACCGAACCCGAAGCTTGATCAAATTGCCAGCCTTGAAGATGCCATATTATTTGAAGACGAGTGTTTAATTGTTATTAACAAACCTTCGGGCTTAGCAGTGCATGGTGGTTCGGGGCTACATTTTGGCCTGATTGAAGGATTAAGAAGTTTACGTCCTAAGCATGAGTTTTTAGAACTAGTACACCGCCTCGACCGAGACACCTCGGGCATTATTTTAATTGCTAAGAAGCGTTCAGCCTTACGCTCTTTACACCAACAACTGCGCGAGAATAAAATGGACAAGCGCTACGTAGCTTTAGTGGCGGGCAACTGGCCTACCAACAAAAAGAAAGTAGACGCTCCCTTACAAAGAAATACGCTGAAGTCCGGTGAACGGGTAGTGCGTGTAGACACAGCTGGTAAAGCGTCGTTAACACGGTTTAAAGTACTGGAACGTTTTGCTGAGGGCACCTTAATAGAAGCGGAGCCAGTTACAGGACGCACTCATCAAATTCGTGTGCATACACAAATAGCTGGGCACCCTATAGCTGGCGATGACAAATATGGTGAAGCGGCTTTTGACGCCTTTACCAAGCAAAAAGGCCTTGAGCGGCTATTTTTACATGCTTGTGGGTTAACTTTTATTCATCCACGTAGTGAAACCACTATGCGCATGGAAGCACCGCTCGATACGCACTTATTGGCAGTACTAAACAAATTACGTAGTTAGTTTGCGCTAAGCGGACTAATACCAAGCTGCCGTAATATTTGGCTAAGTTGAATAAGCGGCAACCCAATCAAGCTGGTTGGATCGTCGCCTGCCATTCGCTCGAACAAACAAACACCTAAGCCTTCGCTTTTAAAACTGCCGGCACATTGTAACGGTTGCTCTTCCTTTATATAGGCACGTATTTCTGTGTCGGTTAAGGTGCGGAAATAAACTGCATATTGGGCCACCGTGGTAATGTGTTTGTTCGCTTTGCTGTCGTACACACTTAACCCAGTATAAAACATAACTTTCGAACCACTAAACTGCTGTAGTTGTGCAAAGGCTTTTTCTTCTGTGTAGGGCTTGCCTAAAATTTGTTCATTGAACACGGCAACCTGATCAGAGCCAATAATATAATGTTCAGGAAACTGCTGGGCTAGGGCTGCTGCTTTTGTCTCGGCTAAGCGCTGCACCAAGTCGATAGGGCTTTCATGGACAAAGGCAGTTTCGTCAATGTTGGGACTGGCAGTATCAAAGGGTAGTTTTAGCCGCTGTAGCAGCTCTTTTCGAAACGGCGAACTAGACGCAAGTATTAAAGGTTTAGACATTTATATAGCTACTTAGTGAGTAAAAGCGAGTTGGCAATGTAAAATACTGCCATAAACAAAATGTTTAAGCATAATATTCTTTGACTCAAAGCCTTACAAACAGTATCATTCGCGCGCTATGAAAAAAGTTAGAATTCCAAAATCGGTAGATCCGGTTCGCACCGCAGGTAAAGAAATTAGTTATGATGGCTTAGTGCCCTCATCAGGTTTGCCGCGTTTGCAAGAGATGTTGTTCACCCCGAGTGACGATGCTGAGGTTACCCTCGCATTTGATCGGGACGAGCAAGGTATCGTATTTTTCCGTGGTGAGGCTAAAGTAGAAGTTACTTTAGCGTGTCAACGCTGTGGAGAACCGATGAATATGCCGTTGACGGTTAAATTTCAGTATGCGCCAGTAAATCATAAGGTGACCGCCGACGATTTGCCTGGCTACTACGATGCAGTGGAAATAAACGAACTCGGAGAAGTAGACCTTCACGCAGTTGTTGAAGACGAGCTTATTCTTGGGTTGCCGCTGGTTGCTATGCATGCTGTGAATGAATGCGCAATTGATCGCGATGCTATGACGTTTGGGGAATTGCCGCCTGAGGCGGAGAAGAAAAACCCATTCGCGGTGTTGCAACAGTTAAAGAAATAACAGTTTAAGAAAACGTTTTTAGGAGAGTATTCCAATGGCAGTACAAAAGAACCGTAAAACCCGTTCTAAGCGTGGTATGCGTCGTGCTCACGATTCACTAGATGGTGTTGCATTATCAATTGATCAGACCAGTGGTGAGACGCATCGTCGTCATAACATCACAGCTGACGGTTACTACAAAGGTAAGCAAGTTATTGCTAGATAAAGTGCATGAGTTCGCTCACGCTCGCTATTGATGCAATGGGCGGTGACCGTGGTCCCGCTATTGTTGTTGCAGCGCTCAAACGAGCGCTGCAGTCATTTCCCGATACTGAGTTTTTAGTATTCGGCGACCAAGCTATTCTTATCCCATTATTACGTGCGGAAAAAATTCATTCTCATCCTCGTCTTGCCCTTGAACACACGGATGAAGTTATTGAAATGACCGATAAACCGGGTCAAAGTTTGCGCTCTAAACCTAAAGCCTCGATGCGGCTTGCTATCGAGTCGGTGGCCGATGGCCGTGCCCAAGGCTGTGTCAGCAGCGGTAACACCGGTGCGTTAATGGCTATTGCGTATTTAAAGCTAAAAACCATTCCTGGTATTCTTCGTCCAGCTTTAGTAGCTCAAATTCCGACAGAACATGGCCGCCAAGGCTTTTTACTTGATCTTGGCGCTAACCCTCGTTGCGACGCCGATACTTTATTTCAATTTGGTGTTATGGGCTCGGTGCTAGCGAAAGAAGTTGCCGGTATAGCAGCGCCCAAAGTAGCCCTGTTGAATATGGGTGAAGAAGACATTAAAGGCCCCGATGCAGTGCGCCACGCCGCCCAGCAGTTGAAAGACTGCGCTGATATTAATTACATTGGCTTTATTGAAGGCAATGACTTGTTTTCAGGTAAAGCAGATGTGGTGGTATGCGACGGCTTTACCGGTAACGTAGCGCTGAAAAGCTGTGAAGGCATGGCCCAACTAGTTTATCAAAATCTGCATAAAAGTATGAAAGGTTATTGGTTTAGCCGCCTTATGGCATTGTTTTTATTTAAGCGCTTTAAAAAATCATGGAACTGGCTCAACCCCGACCAGTACAACGGTGCAAGTCTGCTAGGATTGCGCGGTGTGGTCATGAAGAGCCATGGTAATGCGTCGGCTAATGCATTTTATAACGCCATTAAGCAGGCGCAGGCAGAGTCGTCTTTCCAACTGCCTAAACGCATTCATGACCGAGTTGAGTCGGTGCTACTAAATACGGAGTAGCTTCCTTACATTCCTTATTAAAGGAAAGGAACGGTATGTTTTCACGCATTTCTGGCACGGGGCATTATTTACCTTGCCAACGCCTTACTAATCAAGACCTTGAACAACGTGTCGATACTTCAGATCAATGGATTATGGAGCGCACTGGTATTCGTGAACGCCGTATTGCCGCCAGCGATGAAAATGTGGTGTCTATGGCAGTGCAATCAGGGCAAGCAGCGTTACAAGCGGCTAAGTTAAATGCCCAAGACCTTGATATGATTATTGTTGCCACCACCTCTGCCGACAAAGCATTTCCCAGCGCCGCCTGTGAAGTACAAGCCCAATTAGGTGCCACAAAAGCGGCTGCCTTCGATGTGGCCGCCGCCTGTGCAGGCTTTATTTTTGCTATGAGTGTGGCCGATCAATATATAAAAACCGGTATGGCAAAGCATATTTTGGTTATTGGTGCCGATGTGTTGTCGCGCTTATGTAATCCGGATGATAGGAACACCATTGTTCTTTTTGGTGACGGTGCAGGTGCGGCGGTTTTAAGTCGGGCGGCGCAGCCAGGTATTTTGTCTACCCATATATATTGTGACGGCGAATATGCAGCGTTACTTGGTGCCGACTTGCCCACTCGAAACCCAGACCCCATTACAGAACAAGCTTGGTTATATATGAAAGGTAATGAGGTATTTAAGGTGGCGGTACAAAAGCTGTCGGAGTTAGTGCAAGACACCTTAGAAAAACATAATTTAACCGCCGATTCCCTTGACTGGTTGGTGCCGCATCAAGCGAATTACCGTATTATTCAAGCCACGGCAAGAAAATTAAAAATGCCTATAGAACAAGTAGTGCTAACCTTAGAATATACGGGTAACACTTCAGCGGCTTCGGTACCTATTGCCCTAGATGTAGCCATACGCGATGGCAGAATTCAGCGTGGCCATCGGCTGTTATTAGAAGCCTTTGGCGGTGGTTTTGCGTGGGGTTCAGCACTAATTGAATATTAATTTTAGTAGTCTCATATAATTGGCTTATATAAAGTAATTAAAGGTAACAGTAATGACCAAACAAGCATTTGTATTTCCTGGCCAAGGCTCGCAAAGCGTGGGTATGTTGGCGGATTTATATGCCGCCTATCCCGTTGTGCAACAAACCTTTAGCGAAGCAAGTAAGGCCTTAGGCTATGACTTGTGGGCCGTGGTGGAAAGTGACAGCGACGGCCGCTTAAATAAAACCGAAGTAACTCAGCCGGCTATACTTACTGCCAGCGTAGCTATTTTCCGCGTGTTAGCCGAACAACCAAATTACCAAGCGCCCAGTATTATGGCGGGTCATAGTTTAGGTGAATATTCAGCCTTAGTGTGCGCGGGTGCACTTGCTTTTGCCGATGCAGTAAAACTTGTAGCTTTACGCGGCGAAGCTATGCAAGCAGCGGTGCCAGAAGGAACCGGGGCCATGGCCGCCGTAATTGGCTTAGACGACGCCGCGATTGCTTTAGCCTGTGAACAAAGTGCTGAAAATGAAGTGGTAGCTCCAGTTAACTATAATTCACCAGGGCAAGTGGTTATTGCCGGTAATAAAGCCGCAGTAGAGCGTGCTAGCGAAGCCTGTAAGGCCGCAGGAGCCAAACGTGTGCTGCCGTTGCCGGTGAGTGTGCCGTCGCACTGTGCGCTTATGCAGCCCGCTGCAGAGGCATTAGCCGAGGCGTTGCAAACAATAGTCATTCAAGTGCCTAACATTCCGGTTGTGCATAATGTGAACGTGAACGTAGCCACTTCCGCAGAAGACATACGCCAGGCATTAATTGAGCAGTTGTATTCGCCGGTACGTTGGACTGAAACCGTGCAACACATGGCTACACTTGAGGTAACCCACTTATTTGAAGTGGGGCCGGGTAAAGTTTTAACTGGGCTAACGAAACGTATTGACAAAACGCTCACCGCTCAGTCGCTTAGCGACTTAGGCAGTGTGCAAGAATTTATCCAATAAGTTGAAGCATTGAAGGGGACACGAATGAGTGACTTGTCAGGACAAATAGCGGTGGTAACAGGTGCTAGCCGCGGCATTGGTCGCGCTATTGCTGAAAGCTTAACGGCTCAAGGCGCAACAGTTATCGGAACAGCAACCAGCGACCAGGGTGCAGCTGCTATTAGTGAATATTTAGCCGACCAAGGCAAAGGGTTTCGTTTAAATGTTAACGAAGCAGGAGCCATTGAGGCCTTTATTGCTGAAGTGCAGCAAGAATTTGGCACGATCGACATTTTGGTTAATAATGCCGGTATTACCCGTGATAACTTGCTTATGCGCATGAAAGACGATGAGTGGGATGACGTGATTCAAACCAACTTAACGGCGGTGTTTAAGCTAAGCAAAGCAGTAATGCGTGGTATGATGAAAAAACGTCAGGGGCGTATTGTTAATATTGGTTCGGTGGTGGGCACCACAGGTAACCCAGGGCAAGCAAACTATTGTGCAGCCAAAGCTGGTTTAATAGGCTTTACTAAGGCTTTAGCAAAAGAAATTGCTTCGCGTGGGGTTACCGTTAATGCGGTTGCACCTGGTTTTATCGACACGGATATGACAAAAACCCTGACAGATGACCAAAAAGCACAAATCTTTGGTACAATTCCGGCAGCTCGTTTAGGTAAGCCAGAAGAAATTGCAGCCGCAGTGTCTTTCTTGGTTTCCTCAGGAGCAGCCTACGTTACAGGCGAAACCATTCATGTGAATGGTGGAATGAATATGGTTTAGTGAGGTCGTACCTCGACCTTTCTATAGAAGTTTCTCTTTAATCATGGGGCGAGTTTGTCTAAACTAGCCGCAAATTAATTCAAGGTACCTTTGAGGGATCATAATGAGCACTATCGAAGAACGCGTTAAAAAAATTATCATTGAGCAACTTGGTGTAAAAGAAGAAGAAGTAAAATTAGAAGCTTCTTTCGAAAATGACCTAGGTGCAGACTCGCTAGACACAGTAGAATTGGTGATGGCTCTGGAAGAAGAGTTTGAAACTGAAATTCCAGACGAAGAAGCAGAAAAAATTCGTACGGTTCAAGCAGCAATTGATTACGTAACAAATCACTCAGCTGACTAAGTGAACATATTTATATAAAGGGCGGAATAATATTCCGCCCTTTTTTTTGCCTGCTTTTTAATGGAAAAGATAAGCAGGCTAGGTAGAATATACACAAATAAATATAGACATGAGGTTGCTATGACAAAACGGCGCGTCGTTGTTACTGGTTTAGGTATGGTTACCCCGAATGGGCTGAATGTTGAGACAACGTGGCAAAGTATTCTTGCCGGGCAGTCGGGTGCGGGGCCTATTGAGCATTTTGACACCGAGTTATTTGCCACTAAGTTTGCGGCCTTGGTAAAAGGCTTTGAGGTGACCAATTATATGAGCGCAAAAGACGCGCGTAAAATGGACACCTTTATTCAATATGGGGTGGTAGCAGCCCAAGAAGCCATGAGCGATAGTGGCTTGGAAGTTACCGACCGCAACCGCAGCCGTATTGGCGTTATGATTAGCTCGGGTATTGGCGGCTTAGAAGGCATTGAAGAAAACCACCTTAAACTGCAACAAGGCGGCCCGCGTAGGGTGTCGCCTTTCTTTGTACCCTCGTCGATTATTAATATGATCAGTGGTCAGGTGTCGATGCGCCACGGCTTAACGGGGCCTAATATGGCCGTTGTAACAGCCTGCACCAGCGGTGTGCATAACCTTGGCCAGGCGGCTCGAGTGATAGCTTATGGCGACGCCGATGTAATGCTGGCAGGAGGCGCTGAAAAAGCGTCTACCCCGCTGGCTATGGCTGGCTTTAACGCCGCCCGAGCGTTGTCGACCCATAACGACAACCCGGCAGGCGCAAGCCGGCCTTGGGATAAAGGACGTGATGGCTTTGTGCTTGGCGACGGTGCTGGGGTAGTGGTACTCGAAGAGTACCAGCATGCTAAGAAACGTGGTGCTACCATATATGCAGAGCTAACGGGCTTTGGTATGAGCGCAGATGCCTTTCATTTAACGGCCCCGCCAGAAAACGGCGAAGGTGCGAGTGCGGCTATGCAAAATGCACTTCGCGACGCACAACTTGATTATGCGGCTGTGGACTATATTAATGCCCATGGCACCTCAACGCCTGTGGGCGATATTGCAGAAGTACGAGCCATCAAGTCGGTGTTTGGTAACGCTACCCAGGTGGCTATTAGCTCTACCAAATCAATGACTGGACACTTACTTGGTGCAGCTGGGGCGATAGAGTCGATATTTTCGATTTTAGCAATTCGAGATCAAATTGCCCCGCCCACACTTAACCTAAACGAGCCAGATAACGAGTGCGACCTAGACTTTGTACCTCATAAAGCGCGGCCAATGATGATTGCACACGCCTTGTGTAATTCTTTTGGCTTTGGTGGCACCAATGGTAGTGTGTTGTTTTCAAAATTAACCGAATAGGTGGGCATTGATGCCAAATAACCGCACGACGCTTGAAAAGGAATTTATAACACTGGTAAATGGCATCCCAGCCACTAGCATAGCAGTGGCTGATCGTGGTTTATTATATGGCGATGGTTTTTTTACTACTCTGCAAGTGAAACATGGCAAGCCACTGTTATGGCCACACCATCAAAAGCGCTTACAGCAGTGTGCCCGAGTGCTACTAGGCTGGGAAATACTACCGCAGGGCTTGCTGGCAACCTTGCTGGCTGAAATTAAGCAAGTCACCCACGGCCAACAGCGTTGTGGTGTACGTATTACCTTTACTCGCGGAGAAGGCGGTCGGGGTTATGCGCCACCAGTTAAACCACAAATTACTCGTATTGTGAGTGCATTTATGTGGCCCGAACATTATCAGCAGTGGCAACAGCAGGGTATAAAAACCGAACTGGCGCAATTTTATCTGATGAATAGCCACCCCGCCTTGGTTGGGCTAAAAACCCTGAACCGGATCGAGCAGGTGATGGTGAAACAAGAGCTAGCACTTTACCAAACCGACGACGTAATTGTGCTCGACGAGCAAGGGCATGTGGCAGAAGCCAGTGCTGGCAATATATTTTGGCGAAAAAACAAAGCGTGGTTCACCCCGGCCCTAACCAAGGTAGGTGTTCACGGTGTGGTGCGCTGTGCTTTATTGCAGAAGTATTCGAAAGTAACCTTAGTGAACGCACCGGTAACAGAGCTGATAAATGCCGATGAAGCCTTTGTGTGTAATGCACTAATGGGGCAAGTTAGTTTGCGAAACTTAGGCGGTTACAAGTTTCCAGTGGTTCGAGACTATTCTACTGCTCGAACACTTAAGTTAATGGACTAGGGCATGCTGAAGTTTTTCCGACGCCTTATTATTGGGGTTGTAAGTACGGCGTTTGTCGCACTGTTTGCCGGCTACTTTTGGCTACAACATTGGTATGAAACAACCCCATTGCAAATAACCAGTGAACCTAGCCCACAATTAGTAGAAGTGGTGCGGGGCAGCCATGGCCGAAGCGTGGCCCGTTTACTTGCTGCGCAAGGCTTAATTGATCATCCATTACTTGCGTACTGGTCGGCTCGTTTGTTTGCTAATGTGCAGCATTTGCAAGCGGGCGTGTATGCGGTTAGCGGCAGCGACACGGTAAGCACCTTATGGCAAAAAATAGTACGAGGCGAACAACATTATTTTTCTATTACTTTCGCCGAGGGGTTGAATTTTGCTGAATGGCGGCAACTTATAGCCGAACATCCTTGGTTGCAGCCAGAGTGGCAAGAATTAAGTCCGCAGCAGATAATAAACCACTTAGCCCCCGATGCAAACTATACTTTGCCTGAAGGTTTGTTGTTTCCCGACACCTACAGGTTTTATGCCTACACTAGCGACCGCCAAATTTATCAGCAGGCTTATAACCGTATGCAAGGGGTGTTAAACGACTTATGGGCGCAACGTGCCGACCATTTACCGGTGGCTTCACCTTATGAAGCGTTAATACTGGCTTCAATTATTGAAAAAGAAACCGGCGCAGCCCATGAACGCGGGCTAGTGGCTTCAGTGTTTATTAATCGGTTAAATCAAGGCATGCGCTTGCAGTCTGATCCAACCATAGTGTATGGGCTGGGGGAACGCTATCGGGGGGCTATTTATCGTTCCGATATTAATGAAACCACCGCCTATAACACCTATCGTATTAATGCTTTGCCACCAACACCTATTGCTATGCCCGGCAAAGAAGCCATTGCTGCTACATTGCAGCCGAAAAAATCCGATTATCTCTATTTTGTGAGCCAAAATAACGGCACACATATTTTTTCCAAAACCCTAGAAGAGCACAACAGGGCCGTACAGCAATATCAGAGAAACAAATGAAAACACCATTTATTGTTATTGAAGGCCTAGAAGGCGCAGGTAAAAGCACAGTTATTGGTGTTATTACCCAGTGGCTAGAACAACGAGACATTCGCTATATTACCGTGCGCGAGCCCGGTGGCACGCCGTTGGCTGAAGCGTTACGAAGTTTAATAAAGCAAGATTGGGAAGAAACCGTTAGCCCAGAAGCAGAACTAATGGTGATGTACGCGGCGCGCGCTCAGCTGGTAAATGAAGTCATTTTGCCGGCGTTAGCGAAAGGCGTTTGGGTAGTAGGCGACCGCCATGACTTGTCGTCGCAGGCCTACCAAGGTGGTGGGCGACAATTAAACCAAACTATTTTAGCGCAGCTAAGCGCCATTACCTTAAAAGGCTTTAAACCCGACTTAACCCTGTATCTTGATATTGACCCTAGCGTTGGTCTAGCACGGGCTTCGGCGCGGGGCGAGCTGGATCGTATTGAACGGGAAGAGCTAGCGTTTTTTGAACGCACGCGGGCCCGTTATTTAGAACTGGCTGCTGCCGACCAAAGCATAAAAACTGTGCAGGCGGAACGAAGCCCAGCCGAAGTGAAAGCGCAAGTGTTAACTCTATTGGAGGAACAATGGCCGCTTTAGATTACCCTTGGTTAGGCCCGCTATGGCGACAATGGGTTGCAGCAAGGCAACAACAGGGCCTGCCCCATGCCATAGGCTTGCCTTGGCAACCTGAAGCAGGTAGCAAAGAGCTTTTAGACGCCTTAGTGGCATGGTTACTGTGCCAACAGCCAGGCAAAAGTGCTTGTGGGCAGTGTAAAAGCTGTTTGTTACATAAAGCGGGTAACCATCCGGACACTCTTCGGGTGGCACCTGAAGAAGGCAAGCGCATTGGTGTTGACCGTATTCGAGAGCTGCAAGATAAAGTTTGGCAGCGTTCGAACCAATCGGGGGCCACTGTGGTTGTCATTGAAAAAGCAGAGCTAATGACTGAAGCCGCTGCTAACGCTTTGTTGAAAACTTTAGAAGAGCCACCCGAACATAATTACTTGATAGTTTGCCCTGAACGTTTTTCGCGGTTACTACCAACGGTGCGTAGCCGCTTAACTGTATATCCATTACCTCGGCCAAGCTTGACCGACATTCAACACTGGCTAGAGCGCCATAGTGGCCAAGCTGTTACCGACCCAAGCTTGCTAAGCGAAGCTCAAATGCAGCCAGTTACGGTGCTTGAGCGTTTGCAAAGTGGCATTGGGGTAAATAATGACATTTGTTTAGCTATGTTTCGTGGCGAGCCGGCCAACGTGCCCGATAAGGGGCCTGAACAATTACTGTGGTTAGACGAATTCTTGCGTTGCCTTATTCGCGGCGCGCGGGCGGCGGCGTTTGCTCAGGCTGCGGGTCAAGTATCAACCAGCGCCGAGGCTGATCAAGAATGGCAAATATTTTTAACTACCTACCCACACCTCGCGACTAAGCTACCAATTTGGTATGATCGCGCGCTGGCCATAAAGCGCCAGTTACAAGGTAGTGGTGTGAATGGGAAAAACCTTATTCAACAACTATTAAGTGTCATGTATATGAACAGTATTCAAATAGAAGTGGAGTAAACATGCAGTTTGTAGACTCGCACTGTCATTTAGACAGAATAAAAGCGGTAGCAACAGAAGGAGTAGATGCAGTAATAGGGCGAGCAACCAGTGCCGGAGTTGAACACATGCTATGTGTTAGTGTAACACTGGCTGAGTATCCGAATATGCGCGCTGTGGTGGGTAATCGCGAAAATGTTAGTTTTTCTTGTGGCGTGCATCCGTTATATATGATGCAAGAAGCCTATTCGGCCGAGCGGCTACGCGAGTTAGTGACCGACGACAAAGTGGTGGCGGTGGGCGAAACTGGGCTTGATTATTATTACGATAAAGACTTTCACCAAGCGCAACGCGACAGCTTTGCCGGCCATATTGAAATAGCCTGCGAAGTAAACAAGCCGCTTATTATTCATACCCGAGACGCCCGTGCTGACACCATCGACATATTGCGAGAAGGGCGCGCCGAGCGTTGTCGTGGCGTGCTGCACTGTTTTACCGAAACTTTAGAAATGGCTGAACAAGCCCTTGATCTTGGTTTTTATATTTCAATTTCGGGCATTGTTACTTTTGCCAGCGCTAATGAACTGCGTGAAGTGGTTCAATATTTGCCACTTGATCGTATTTTAATTGAAACCGATTCCCCTTGGCTGGCGCCGGTGCCCCATCGTGGCAAAGAAAATGAACCCGCTTTCGTACCTGAAGTGGCTCGCTGTATTGCTGCCTTGAAAAAATGCACCGTAGCCGAAGTGGCCGAGCAAACCCGCAAAAACTTTTATGACTTATTTAATTTGGCACAGGCTTAACTAAATGCAGTGTATGCATTTGGCAGACAAGAAAAAGCTCGGAACGAAGGGGAGTGTTCCGAGCTCAGGGGAAGGACTCATTTAAGAGTCAAGTAACAACTCCTGCAAAAGCGATGACTGTATTCTTAATAACAAAGTCGCATTAAAAACCGAGCACCGCGGGGAGAAAACCTAAGTGAAAGCGATATAATGAGAATAGTTACTCTTGTTATACTTTGCCAATTTTTTGATCAGTTTATTTTCATTTTATGCTAGCGTAATGCCATTAAACTCAGAGTAGTCTATGAAAAAGCGCATTTCGAAACGGTTAGACACACGATTAGCCCTTTACCTTGCCGTGGCTTTGGTCGCTTTAGTATTGTTATTTGTTTTAACCACGCTAAGGTTTCAACAACAGCTTATTCAACAGCAAGTTCAGCAAGATATTTTGAATACCACCCAAAGCTACGGCGAAGGCATTGAATATATGCTTGAAGCCCGCATGAATGCGATTGAATACCTGGTGGAAGATATTGCCGAGCAAGGCCACGAACTTACCCTCTATTCTTCAACCCGCCGCAGCCTACAAGCCTTGTTTGACAGCTTTTGGTTGGTCGACGGCAATGGCAACATTCTCGAAAAGTGGCCACATTCTTTAAACGAAAACGCCATTAAACGTAACTTTGACTCTTTAGCTAAAAACATTCTGAATAACCACGGTAATAACCAATCGGTGAGGATTTCCGAGCCTATTCTTAACCCTATGGGAGCAGGGAAGCCTGTTATTCAACTTAGTTTGGCAATACAAACAAATGCTGAAAACCATGGTTACTTTATTGGTAACGTGAGTCTTGAACAAAACAGCTTACTTAACAGAGCTAAACCAGTCACCATTCGAGAAAGTGGCTTTTTGGCCTTGTCGTCGGTTACTGGCGCTATTATTTTTCACCCAATGTTAGCCGAGCCGCTAGGCAAAATACCTGCTGAACAACAATTACTGATCGACACCACCCTTGGGCAAAATAAGGTAGGGCAAGTTATTCATGAGCACGAAGGCACCTTATGGATGCAAGCTTTTTACCGTATAGATGAAGCCGGTTGGGTGCTTGCTGCGGTGCTGCCTTTAGCTGAAGCCATGAGACCCCTGTATGAATTACGTTGGGTGCTAATTCAGTTAGGCGTTATTGCCACTGCAATGTTAGTGGTTTTAGTGTTCGTAATTGTGCACATAAAACTAAAACCCTTACGCACTATGGGTGAAGAGCTCACCTTGGTACGAAAGTCGGAACGCAAACATATTAATTTACCTGGTAGTGTCGAGCTTGATGAACTAGCCCAGAGCTTTAACCAACTAATAAAAGCAAATGAACATCAGAAAAAACATAGTCAACAGCGCCAGGCGTATTTAGACATGGTGCTAACTAGCTCTTCGGTGGGGCACTTTATGACCGATCCTAAGGGCACCATAGAATACGTGAACGACGCACTGGTGGAAATAACAGGGTTAAGCCGTAGCCAATTACTGTCAGGTGAAATGCTGCTGCATGGTCCCGACAGCAACAAGAAAAAAATGAACCTGTGGTTTAAAAATGCGATTGAATCACAAAAGGAAAGCAGTACGGAGTACCAGTTCTTATGTACTAACCAGAAAATTATTTGGCTGAAAATCGTGCTTAAGCCAGTGTTCGACCATGGCATTTGCTTAGGGCACGTGGGTACGGTAACCGATGTAACCAGTCAAAATATAGAATTAGCCTCGTTACGCTCTAAGGTTAACCTAGACGAGCTCACAGGGTTAATGAACCGTCGTGGTATAGAACAAGTTATGACTACAGCTTGGAACGAAGCACGCTTGTATAGCCGTAAGTTAACCTTAATGGCATTAGACTTGGACCACTTTAAAGCGGTGAATGATCAGCATGGCCATGAAAAAGGCGACTGGGTGTTAAAACAAGTGGCTAAGCTACTTGAAAGCTCGGTGCGCGATACCGACTGGGTGGCGCGTATTGGCGGCGACGAATTTATTATTGTGTTACCACAGTGCCCTCATAATCGCGCCATAGAAATTGCTGAGCGTATTATAAATAATATGAAAGCTATTAATGCGCATCAAAAACTACCAGCAACCACCGTTAGTATTGGTATTGCTGAAATGGTTCCAAGCGACCAGTCGGTGTTAGATATTCTCCGCCGCGCCGACAAAGCTGCTTATGAAGCCAAGCATCAAGGGCGTAACCGCTGGGCCGTGGCTGAGGCCGACTAACTTAGTTCGCCGCGTAAGTTTTTCTTCAGTTGTACACATAACTCTGGCCCGGCCAAGCCTTTACTTAGTAAATAGTGAAGCTTGGTGAGCGCCGCTTCTATGGTCATGTCGTGGCCGCTAATTACCCCTAAGTCGGCCAGCGCGTTGCCAGTGGCGTAACCCTGCATGTTTACCGTGCCTTTAAAACATTGGGTGCAGTTTAATACTGGAATACCCGCCTGCACGGCCCGGCCAATAGCTTCAGGTAACGGGCCCGTATGGGGCGCATTACCTACGCCGAAGCTTTGAATAATTAAAGCTTTAACTGGTTGGGCAACAAGGCTGTCAATAATGTTGGCACTCATGCCTGGGTATAGGGTAACTACGCCAATGTCTTGTGCGGTTACCGCTTGTACCTGTAAGGGCTCATCACCTACTGGTTTTATTTCACCTTCAATTAAATCAATGTCGATACCGGCACGCAATAAGGGCGAAAAATTAGGCGAGGCGAAAGCGTCGAAACCATCGGCATCGGCTTTGGTAGCACGGTTACCACGAAATAGTTGATTGTTAAAAAACAAACTTACTTCATGAATAGGGTAGTGTGCGGCTAAATAAAGTGCATTTAATAAGTTTGTTTGGCCGTCAGAGCGTAACGCCGCCAAAGGAATTTGAGAGCCAGTAACAATAACCGGTTTACCTAGATTTTCGAACATAAATGACAAGGCTGAGGCCGTATAGGCCATGGTGTCGGTGCCGTGTAAAATAACAAAACCGTCGTAGCTGTCATATTTGCTGGCAATATCGGCCGCAATTTTTTGCCAGTCGCTTGGGTTCATGTCGGAACTGTCCATTAGCGGGGCATATTCGAATAAGTCGAAGGCGGGCATTTCTTCGCGGTAAAACTCAGGCATGCCTTTAATAGATTCGCCTAAAAACCCAGGGGCAGGAATATAGCCATGGTCCGATTTCATCATACCAATGGTACCGCCTGTATAGGCAATGTATATACGTTTCCGTGTTGTAGACACTAAAATACCTCGCGACATTCGGTGCAGCGGCTATATAAGCCGCGCGGATCATTATATTCAGTTAACACCGAAAACTCTTTTAATTGACGTTCAATAAATAATTGTGACAAGGCCCGTCGGTTGTTGTTGGCAACCGCATTAGGCGAGTTTTGTTGTAGCAGCTTATGCTTCAGCATAAAACTGCCAACCAAGGCCTGCGCCGAAAATAACTGTTCAATAATGTGATCAAGACTGCTTTGCTGTTTGCTCGGCATTTTTAAATAGTAATCTTCAATTTGGTAATCGGCACTTAGCTGCTCCAGCACCTCGCCTAAATCGGCTAGGGCATCAACTAAACCATGTTTAACCGCTTGGCGGCCGGTCCATACTCGGCCATCGGCCAATTGTTGTAAGTGCTGCGGCGAAAGTTTGCGGTGGGTGGCTACTAAGTCTAAAAAAGTTCGATAGGTGCGATCAACAGAATGTTGAATTATAAGCTCGGCGGTGGGGTCGAGGGTTTTGGCAGGATCAATAAAAGGCATTTCTGTGGTAGAAATACCGTCAATGCCAATACCTATGGTATTAAGGCTGTCTTCGATACTTAAAAACAAACCAAACACGCCAATAGAGCCCGTAATAGTAGTAGGGGCCGCATAAATTTTATCCGCTCCAAGTGCTATCCAATAACCGCCAGAAGCAGCAGTAGAGCTAAAGGAAGCATAAATGGGTTTGTTTACCTGTTTAAAACGCAGCATTTCTTGGCGTACTACTTCGGCAGCAAAGGCGCTGCCGCCAGGGCTATCAATTCGTAATACCACGGCTTTAACTTGCTCATTTAAACGCGCTTCACGCAGCTGTGCAGCTAAGCTGTCGCCGCCTATAGCGCCTGCCGAACTATAACCGTTGAATAGAGTACCGCTAGCAATAATAACTTCAATAATGTGCTGTTCGGTGGGCTCTGGCAGGGAAGTGAAGGTACGTAAATAGTCACGATAAGAAATAGCGTTATAACTGTGTTCGTCGTTTTCATGGCCACTGGCGGCAATTAATGTTTGCTTTATTTCGTAGCGCGACATTAAGGCGTCTACTAAGCCTGTTTGTAAGGCTAGTTGTGCTTCACTGAAGTCAGCGGCTTCCAAAGCATAAAGGTAGTCAGTAATACGGCCCGATAAAATTTGTTGATGAATAACCCGTTGTGCTGAAATACCCACCAAGTATTGCTGCCATAAATCGTTTAGCCACACCAAACCTTGGTGCCGGGCTTGGTCCGACATATTGTCGCGTTGATAGGGCTCGGTAGCTGTTTTATAGTCGCCGGCTTTAAAAATATGGGCGCGTACATGTAGTTTATCGAATAGTGTAGCAAAGTAATTTTGGTAGGCATGAAAGCCTTCAATAACTACGGCACCTTCGGTATGCAGTAACACTTGGTCGGCATGGGCGGCAAGATAATATTGGCTTTGGCTAAAGTAGTCGCCGCTGGCTATAACGGGCTTACCCGATTCGGCCCGAAAGCGAATTAGGCGTTCACCAACTTGCTGTAGCTTACTTAAGCCGGCGCCCCAAAAATAGTCCAGTTGTAAGCTTATACCGCTAATACGGTCGTCGTATTGGGCCCGATCTATGGCTGCTAAAATATCATAAAGGTAACTTTCGGGTGCCGACTCAGCCATACCAAAGGCTTGTTCAGCAAAGCGGTCGGCTGCACTTACGTAGGTTTCTTGCTCAACAATAATACCGCTTAGGTCGAGCACCAATAAGCTATGTGGCTTTACTTCAATGGTTTCGTCGCCACTGACTAGCATAAGCAGTACCGCAGCGAGTATAATGAAAAATACGAAGTTCACTATAACGCGGCGTATATTATTGATAAAGCGCCCAATAGGACGTAGTAAATTAAACAAAAATCTCATGCAGTTAACCACCAAAAAAAATCAGTGCTTAGTGTACCGATTTCCCTGCTTAAAACGAAGTGTGTTCTTTGTAAGGCGTGGGCACAAATGGTAGGCTGCATGATAATCTTCACCTTTACCATTTGTTAAAAAGAGAATTTTATGCACGCACGTCATTTGTTGTTAAATCGTTCGTCGATGCCCCGTTTAGTCGAGCCTAGCCCAACGCCCGCTGATATGGAGTTATTTGAAGCGGCTGCTTTGCGAGTGCCAGACCATATGAGCTTAACGCCATATCAAGTTACGGTCTTTCGTGGTGAGCAGTTAGATGACTTAGGTGATTTGTTTTATGCCACTGCCGAGCATGAAGAGCTGGGTGAGCAAACCATAGCCCGTGCTGCTTCATTACCTAAGCGAGCCCCCTTATTATTAATGGTGGCCACTCAGTATCAAGACCACGATAAGGTGCCTAAGCATGAACAGTTTGCCAGCGCCGCCTGTGCCGCTCACGCTATTTTACAAATGGCATTCACGCAAGGTTTTGGGGCCGTTTGGCGCACCGGGCCTTATGCTGAGTCGCAATTTTTAAAAGAACAGCTTGGCATACCCCATGAAGACATAGTGGCCTTTTTGTATATAGGCACACCAGCTGTACCTACGCCAATTAAGCCTGCTAAAGACAAAAAAATATTTGTCGACTTTGCCGGCTAGGGTTTAATGAATTAACGTCGCTGCAGCAATTGGCGCGACGTTTTCGCCAGTGTCGGCACGGCAATAGCACCACCTAAAGCACCCCCAACATGGCATAAATAGGCCACATAAGCACCACCTAGCCAACCGACACTTTGCCCAGCAGTAATAAAGTCATAGCCCAGCTTTAAAACCAAGGCAGCCAGTAACACTAAGCCTTTGGTTTTATCGGTTGCGAGCGTACGCAGCGCAGCGTAAGCCCAAACGCCATGTAGCACGCCAGAAAAGCCCACAAAGTGGTAATCATTGGCTAAATAAGCAGGCGCTAAAGTGGCAAATAAAGCGCTAAGTAAAATGACATTGAACAGTAGCCGATTAGTGAACAAGCCTTTAAACAAAAATACCAATAACCACAGCACCAATATGTTATAAAACGCATGTAGTGGGTTAATATGAACTAAGTGGGTTCCGAATATTCGCCATATTTGCGACCATAAGTCGCCTTCTATGAGTACCAGTGCTTCTTGAGCGGCGGTACTGTAAAGCACTAACACAATAACAACAGAAACCAGTGTTGTGGTAATTACAGGGTAATTAATACAGCAATATAGAGTAGTGCGGAATTTAGCAGGTAGCTGTTGCATGGTCTGTGTCCTTCTTGTTTTGTCACTTCAGTGGCTCGTTCAGATATGATACGGTGAAAGGTATCATCAGCGCAAAAGAGAGTATGACACTTCTTATGAACAACATAACAAAAGGCTTCTCCATAAATTCAGCTTTGCTGTTATTGGTGCCGCTACTACTAGCTGGGTGCCAACCCACAACGCCGGAGCCACAAACCGCCTTAGATCCAGAAGCCGCCACGGGCTGGACTCAGCAACAAGCGGTTATTACTAATGACTATATGGTGGTAGCCGCTAATGCCTATGCGGCCGACGCTGGTGCCGCAATTATTCGCCAAGGTGGTAATGCCATTGATGCAGCGGTAGCCGTGCAAGCCATGCTAACGCTAGTTGAGCCGCAGTCTTCGGGCATAGGCGGTGGTGCGTTTATTTTGTACTGGGACGCTGCCACAGAGCAGCTGTATACCCTTGACGCTCGCGAAACAGCACCGGAAGAAGCCACACCTGACTTGTTTTTGAACGACCAAGGTGAAGCGGTGCAATGGATTGAAGCCGTAGTGGGTGGCCGTTCGGTGGGAACCCCTGGTATTGTCAAAGGGCTGGCGGAAGCCCACCAACGTTTTGGGAAATTGAATTGGTCTACGCTTTTTAATGACCCTATACGGGTAGCAAGTGAAGGCTTTATAGTGTCTGCTCGTTTAGAGCAGTTAATAGCAGCGAATATTAACCCCGGGGTGGCGCAGTTAAGTGCGGCAAAAAACTATTTTATGCCTAATGGCCAACCCATTGCTGCCGGTAGTGTAAAAAAGAACCCTGAATTAGCCCAAAGCTTACAATTAATTGCTGAACATGGTGCCGAAGCCTTTTATCAGGGCCCTTTAGCAGAAAAAATAGTTCAGGCGGTGCGTCATGCTGAAATTGAGCCTGGGCGGTTAAATATGAACGATCTATTAAATTACACAGTTATTTGGCGTGAGCCCGTATGTGGCGACTACCGTACTTTACTGGTTTGCAGCATGGGGCCACCAAGTTCCGGCGGTACCACCATTGTGCAAATGCTTAAATTACTTGAGCCGTTTGATTTAGGCACCAGCCCCAATACCACAGGCTTGCATTACTTTACCCAAGCGTCGCGGTTGGCCTTCGCCGATCGCAATACCTATAGCGCCGACCCAGACTTTATCGATGTGCCGGTGGCCGCTATGCTGAGCGGCAACTACCTGAACGAACGCCGAGCACTGATTACCGATACGGATATGGGCACAGCATTACCGGGCCGGTTAGAAGGTGAGCCTTGGGTAAGCGCGGTTAGTTTGGAGCAACCAAACACCAGTCACTTTAGTATTGTCGATAAGGCTGGCAACGTGGTTTCCATTACCACCACTATAGAAATGGGCTTTGGCTCGAGTGTAATGGTGGGTGGCTTTTTATTAAATAACCAGCTAACCGACTTTTCCCTCAGCCCCAGCGACAGCCAAGGCTTAGTGGCGAACCGGGTTGAAGCAGGTAAGCGGCCGCGGAGCTCTATGAGCCCAGTTATTATTTTTGATCAAGATGGTGCTCCGTTACATGTGTTAGGTTCTCCGGGTGGTCCACGCATTATTAATTATGTAGGCCAAACCATTGTTGGCTTAGTCGATTGGCAGCTTAATATGCAGGCAGCCATAAACTTACCACGCATTACTAACATGAATGGCGTGACCACCCTTGAACAAGGCCTTGCCCCTGCCGATTGGCTGCGCGACTTATCGAGCAGGGGTCATAGGGTAGAAAGTAGAGCATTAAATAGTGGTTTACATGGTATTAGTCGGTTAACCGACGGCCGTTTATTAGGCGGTGTTGATCCACGCCGAGAAGGCAAAGCGGCGGGACACTAAGCGTGAAATAAACAAGCTTACATACGAGAGGGCAGAATTGAAGGGCGTACAAGTAAAGTTTTATGTTGTAGCGGTTGCTTTACTGCTTATGGTGGGTTGTAGCAAAGATCCCCAAATAACATCGCCGAATGAGGTTGTAGAAAGCTATTTTAAGGCTCTTTACAACGAACGCGATTTTGCTAAGGCATTAAGTTTCGCCAGCGCCCACCACCAAACCTTATTGAATAGTTACGGTACCCCTGCTTCGGTGGGCCGTTATTTATACAATATGAGTTATGATCATATCGACATTCAAGCAGAGCGGCCTTCGGGTGTAACCTATATGAATAACCCCAACAGCTTGCGGATAAGCGTATTAATAACGGGTTATAGTCAAGGGCAGCGCGCAGACGAGTTATTTGAAGTTATTGTGGTGTTTGAAGATGAAGGCTGGAAAGTCGATTGGAAACTCGACTCTCCATACTAAGCCCGCTTTTGAAGCAGCAAAGACTAAGTTTTTAAACGCTCTTGGTAAGGGGGCCAGCCAAGTGGCTTCCCTGCCAATAAATGCACATGAATGTGGTAAACAGTTTGCCCACCATGTTCATTGCAGTTCATCACCGTTCGGTAGCCCTGTTCGGCAAAACCTTGTTCACGGGCAATTTCGCCTGCCACCCAAAATAAATGACCCACTATTTCACGCTGCTCTTTGCCGATGTCGTTAGTAGTGGCTATGGGTTGCTTTGGAATAATAAGCAGGTGCACCGGGGCTTGCGGGTTAATGTCTTTGAAAGCCAGTGCCATGTCGTCTTCATAAACAATATCAGCCGGAATTTCTTTGCTAATAATTTTGTCGAAAATTGTTTCTTTGCTCATGGTAACTCCCTTTAATACACAATGCCTTATACTAGAGCCAAATGCAGAAGGGCTCAAGTTATTGAGCCCTTCATGGTTTTAAAAACATGGGTTAAAAGAGTTATTTACCGTTGATTAGTTGATGGTTTCTTGCGTTTGGTATTTTTGCTGTTCAAGGCTGCGGAAAAAGCTATCTATTTTAGGGTTACTAATTTCAATATCACGATGTTCAGCAATTAAACAATGCTCGGCTACATAGGTTTGAATATCGGAGTTATTGACTAAAATATGGTACCAAGGTTGGTTTTTAGCAGGCCGTGTTTGGGCCATGCGTTCATACCATTCAGGCGACAATGAAAAAACTGGATCAGCGTCAATTATTGCCCCCTGATAACCATACAACCCGTGTGTCACAACTTGACCAATGGCGAATTTCGCTCGCACCATAATGTGCTCCTTTCTGTCTACATTTTTTGTTCTTGCACGATAAATACTTATCGGCCGAAAAGGTGCGAGCTTGATACTTTTTTATGACATAAATAAATATTACTTCACTTGCATGCCAGGCTGTGCGCCTTCATGGGGGTTTAGAATATATAAATCACTACCACCTGGGCCAGCAGCTAGCACCATGCCTTCTGAAAGACCAAAGCGCATTTTACGCGGTTTTAAGTTAGCCACCATTACCGTGTGTTGGCCAATAAGGCTTTCTGGTTGGTAAGCGGCTTTAATGCCGGCAAACACTTGTTTGGTTTTTTCTTCGCCAATGTCTAAGGTCAATTTTATTAGCTTGTCGGCGCCTTCCACATGCTCGGCATTTACTATAAGCGCCACGCGCATGTCTATTTTGGCAAAGTCGCCGAATTCAATTTCATTGGCAATTGGCTCTATAGGCTCTTTCGCAGTGGTTGGCTTTTCTGCAACGGTAGTTGGGGCAGTTTCTTGTAACGATTCTTTAGACGCTTCAATCATGGCATCGACACTCTCGGTTGGTACACGCTGTAGTAGCGCTTTGAATTTATTAATACGGTGGCCGGTTAGCACTTGTTCAATGCTGGCCCAAGAAAAACTGTCATTTAAAAACTGTTCCGCATGGGCGGTTAGTTCTGGGGTAACCGGCTTTAAGTAAATCATCAATAAACGGAATAAATGCAGGCCCATGGAGCAAACGTCTTGTACCGCCTGTGCTTGGCCTTCTTGTTTGGCTAATTTCCATGGCTCTTTAATGGCAATATATTCATTGGCCCGATCGGCTAAGCGCATAATTTCACGCATGGCTTTACTGAATTCGCGGGCTTCATAGGCCTGTGAAATGACCGTTTGTGCCTGCTGGAATTCGGCCAGTAACTCGGGCTCGGCTATGTTTGCCGACAGTTGGCCGTCGAATTGCTTGGTAATAAAACCAGCACAGCGGCTGGCTATATTTACTACTTTACCGACTAAGTCGGAATTTACCCGTTGGGTGAAGTCTTCTAAGTTTAAGTCTAAGTCGTCAATTCGGTTACTTAGTTTGGCGGCAAAGTAATAGCGTAAATACTCTGGGTTTAAATGCTCTAAGTAGGTGCGAGCCATAATAAAGGTGCCGCGCGACTTCGACATTTTGGTGCCATTCACGGTTATAAAACCATGGGCCCAAACACTGGTAGGTTGGCGGAACTGAGCGCCTTTTAACGTAGCTGGCCAGAACAAACTGTGGAAATAAATAATGTCTTTGCCAATAAAGTGGTACACCTCGGCGCCACTGTCTTCTTGCCAAAACTCGTCGAAGTTTAAGCCAACCCGTTCAGCATAGTTTTGGAACGAGCTCATATAGCCAATAGGTGCGTCGAGCCACACATAAAAATACTTACCTGGGGCGTCTGGAATTTCAAAGCCAAAGTAGGGGGCGTCGCGGCTTATGTCCCACTGCTGCAAACCAGCGTCGAACCATTCGTTTAATTTATTCGCCATTTCTGGCTGTAACGAGCCCGAGCGGGTCCATTCTTTTAACATGTCGCCAAAAGCGGGCAAGTCAAAGAAATAGTGTTCCGACTCACGTACTTCAGGCACAGCACCTGACACGGCCGAGCGGGGGTCAATTAAGTCGATGGGTGAATAGGTTGCACCACAGCTGTCGCAGTTGTCGCCATATTGATCAACGGCTTTACATTCTGGGCAGGTACCCTTAACAAAGCGGTCGGGCAAAAACATACCCCGCTCTGGGTCGTATAACTGCTCTATAACACGGGTAGTAATATAGCCGTTGTCACGCAAGCGGGTATAAATAAGGTTGGCTAAAACTCGGTTTTCTTCGCTGTGGGTGGAATGATAATTATCGAACGACACACCAAAGTCGCTGAAGTCGGCTTGGTGGGCTTTACTCATTTCATCGATAAGCTGTTCAGGGCTAATACCAAGTTCGCGCGCTTTAAGCATAATAGGCGTGCCGTGTGCGTCGTCGGCACAAACAAAGTGACACTCATTACCTATAAGGCGTTGATAACGTACCCAAATGTCGGCTTGTATATAACCAAGCATGTGGCCTAAGTGAATTGGCCCATTGGCATAGGGTAGTGCATTGGTCACTAATATTTTTCTTACTGGTTTAGCCATGCTGCGCTCTCGTTCCTAAAATAAAGTCGGTGTGCTATATAAGGCCTGTATGTTAGCGTATTGAGAGAATTTTTTCATTAGCAATGATTTGCTTTTCAGGTGAACTTGTCCTTAAGATCAAATCACTCGAGCACGCCCAATGCACACCCAGTTGCATTCGCAAACAGGACAACAGCATGACAGACTCTTTGTACGACTATTGCCAAACATTACGCAGCGACACCTTTGTTCATGGTTTACTACCAAGCTGGTTAAGTATTCGCGGCCCAGTTATAGAGGTTACGTTACCATTTTCCGCTGAAAATGAACTGCGTAAACTGGTACAAAGCGACCCGCTATTAAAATCGTACCAATGGCATGTGCAGGTAAAAGTTGAATCGTTACCCCGCAAAGCTGGGGCCAAGGCCATTTCCAGCCGCAACGTTATTGCCATTGCTTCTGGTAAGGGTGGGGTTGGGAAGTCGTCGGTTACCGTAAACTTAGCCCTGGCATTACAAGCTAGCGGCGCCCGGGTAGGTATACTCGACGCAGATATTTTTGGCCCCTCGTTGCCCACCATGCTTGGCAATAAAACCGCTCAGCCCGAATTTAGCGGCGAGAAAAAAATGACGCCTATTGAGCGTTTTGGTTTGCAGGTGAACTCATTGGGTTATTTAACCGACCCGAACGACGCCACCGTATGGCGCGGACCTATGGCCAGCAGGGCGCTAGAGCAGTTATGCTTTGACACCCGTTGGCATAATCTTGATTATCTATTAATCGACATGCCACCGGGCACCGGCGACATTCAATTAACCTTGTCGCAAAAGTTACCGGTAACTGGTGCAGTTATTGTCACTACTCCACAAGAGGTGGCCTTAGCCGACGCCAAGAAAGGTATTGCCATGTTCCGTAAGGTGGGTTTACCCGTGTTTGGCTTAATTGAAAACATGAGTTATTACAGCTGCAGAGCCTGCGCCCATAAGGACTATATTTTTGGCCAGGGCGGTGGGGCACGCTTAGCTGCCGAACATCAATTACCTTTGTTAGGTGAATGGCCGCTCATGACCAGTATGCGCGAACAACTAGACGCCGGCACGCCCTTGGTGCAAAGTGAACCGAACCACGCAATGAGTGATATTATAAAAACAACAGCAGAGCACATGGTGGCCAATGCTTGGTTATTAAGTTCACCGAATGCGCCAGTAGGTTAACAGTAAGTATTTAGTGAAATAGTTATAGGGAACGAGCAATGCGTTTATCAGATGGACAAATAGAAAAGTATTTAGCAGACGGCTTAATTGGTATCGAGCCAATGCCAGAAACAAGCAATATTTCAGGGGTAACGGTTGATATTCATTTAGGTAATAGCTTCCGGGTAATTGACGATCATGCGGCCCCCTACATAGACATTAGCGGTAAGCGTGAAGACATTGATCAGGCCATTCAGCGGGTCATGAGCAGTGAAATTATTCTTGATGACAATGATCAGTTCTTTATTCATCCAGGTGAATTTGCCCTTGCGGTTACCCATGAGTCGGTTACTTTGCCAGATAATATTGTGGGCTGGCTTGACGGGCGCTCGTCGCTGGCGCGTTTAGGCCTTATGGTGCATGTAACGGCACACCGCATTGACCCGGGTTGGTCGGGGCAAATTGTGCTGGAGTTTTATAACAGTGGTAAGTTGCCGTTGGCGCTACGCCCGAACATGAAAATAGGCGCGTTAAGCTTTGAAGTGTTAACCGAGCCTTGTATACGCCCGTACAGTAAGCGTACCGACGCTAAGTACAAAGATCAGCGTGGGGCTACGGCAAGCCGAATTAGCGCCGACGAGAACAAATAAGCAAACAAACAACCAAAAAAAAGCCACTGTCAAAGTGGCTTTTTTATTTTTAGCATTTTCATAGATACGAAACGGTTAACGATAACGTTCGAACCAAGCCACAATTTGGTTTAATCGCTCTACTAAGTTCACTGGCTTACCGGCGCGGCTGAGGCCGTGGCCTTCACCACGAAAAACCACCATTTCTACTGGCACATTATTGGCTTTTAAAGCATAAAACCATTCTTCACCTTGGCCAATAGGAGTTATGTGGTCGCTGGTGCTATGAATTATTAGCGTTGGTGTTGTTACCTGGTTGGCAAATTGTAAGGGCGAACGGTTCCAGTAATAGTCGAAGTTCTCCCATAAGGTGCCACCAAACTCTTGCTGCATGGATAGGGGCGGAAAGGCTTGCGTACCGGCTTCCGAAATCCAGTTGCTGACACTACGCTGAGTAACGGCGGCACGGAAACGATTGCTTTGAGTAGTCGCCCAATTGGTTAAGAAGCCACCATGGCTGCCTCCAGTAATGAATTGACGATCTTGGGCTAACCAATTGTAGCGCTCTAGCACAGCATTTAAAGCCGTAATGTTATCGCGGTAGTCAACGCCACCGTAGTCGAAACGAACGCTGTTTTGGTAATCATAACCATAGCCGGTGCTACCACGGTAATTAACGAACACTACCCCATAGCCATGGCCGGCTAAAAGCTGGTTTTCAGGAAACCACTGGTGCCCCCACATACCACCAGGCCCGCCCTTAATATTCAGCACAATAGGTACTTTTGCGTTCTCTTTCGCTGTAGCTAAGTTATTGGGCGGTAAAAAGAATACATCTAGCTCTTGGCCGTCGCTGGAAACGGTTGTAAAGCGTTCGTAGGGCGTTAGTTGTAACTTGGCTAATAGGGCTTCATTCGGGTCGTAAAGGCTAGCCACGTTGTTGCTAGGGGCTACTGTGGCTGAAGCGGTGGTACGTACTAATTCAGCAGGCTGTGTTTCGTTGTCACGCAACCACGCCCAGTGCTGCCCGTTACTTGAAGCCACTAGTGAACTTAAGCTAAAGCCGCTACCAGTTACAGGCTGGTAACCACTACCGTCGAGGGCGAGCTGGAACAGCGCGCGGCTACCTTGATGGTCGGCAATAAACCAAAGGGCATTGTGCGCCAACAGCATTTGGCTAGGGCGGTGGTCCATTCGGCTAGCAAGTACTTTATGGCTGCTGCCACTGCGGTTAGTAACATACACAGCTGGGGCTGCATAGCTGTCGCTGCGCTGCACATAAGCCAGTTCGTTATTATTTAACCAGAGGGGTTGGCCGGCATAGGCGTCGCCGGTTTGAATGGTGCTTAGCTTGTTCTTGCTAAGCAATAAAAGGTCACTGGCAAAACCACCATCGCGGGCTTGTGGGTGGCGGTTGGCAGTAAACGCAATATGCTCCCCATTCGGACTTAAAGTGGCGCTATTGATGTCGTAGGCAAAGTCGGCTGCTAAGCGCGTTAGGGTGTCGCTAGCAATATGGTATTGCCATAAGGTGGTACGGCGCTCGTCGCGATAACCGCCTTGGCGTTTGTATTCCGCATACTGAATAAAGTCGCTGTCGGGCTTATGGTCAGGCTCTTTGTCGGCTTTAGCGCGCGGGTCGGTTACTTCGGGTTTGTGGCTTAAGGTAAGCAATAAGCGTTCGTTGTCGGGGTACCATTCGACACTGCGAATAGACGCCTGTTCTAAATGTAGCAACAACGTAGCTTCACCGCCGTCGGTAGCAATGCGGTATAAGCCACTGATGGTTTTTGTTGTGCCTGCTGGTGCTGCGCTTGGCCGGCTGCCTTGAAACAACAACTGTTTGCCGTTGGGTGAAAATAACGGGCTTGAATCACTTTTGCCGGAAGTAAATTGCTGCGGAGCGCTTCCCCCTAAGCGGTGTAACCAAATGGAAGTATCGCGGCTACGGCGGTCGTCGCTTACTGCGGCTTGTTCAAAGGCCAGTAGTTCGCCACTAGCGCTTAAGGCAAGACTACTTAACTCTTTTAAGTTGTAGTAGTCGGCTGGCGCAAAGGGTTGCGCCGCCGTTGTGTCTTGAGCCAAAGCACTACCGCTAAATAGCAGTGCTAAGGTTAGGCTTTTAAACATACGTTTCATTATTTATTATCCAACAATTGTCATCGAAACCAATGGTAAGCCACAGGCCATTATCGTAACGGTGTGGCATGGGCGCTGGCGCGGAAAATGGCATTCATTAGCAACACATGCATACCGTCCATATAGGCGCGGTAATTCGGCTCTTGAGTAAAGCTAATCACCATGCCACGACCTTGTGGTTGCACCATAACTAACGGCTTATGAGCCACTTGCTCATGGTTTTCCTGCCACATATAGCCACTGGCAAGCACCTGCTCTTTATTACTAAAATTAACCACGTTGCGGCCGTCGGTAATACGCAGTGGAGCATATATGTCGGCACCGGTGAAAATACTGTGTAATTCCGTGTGAATACCAGCGGTAAGCCAGTGCTCTTGGTCTACGTCGGCCCGCAATAACACCCCAGCCACCCAGTCGGGGCTGGTTTTCGGGTTACGCACATAGCGCTGTAAGTCTTGTTGGTCGGTAATAATAGTGCCGCTGTTTTGTGTTAAAGATACCAAGCCGTCAACCTGTGCTTTGGGCTCAATGCGGCTGGCCAATAAGGGGGTTTCACCACCAACAGCAAAGCGCGTGGCGTTACCAAGGGTAAGTAGCACGCCACCATTTTGCACCCATTGGCGCAAATGCTCACGACCACTTTCACCTAATGCCTGTTCATAACCGCTCCAACCACTACCCGGTAAAATAATCACCTGATAACGCGACAAGTCCGAGCGCTTTAAACGGTCAGCGCGAATGGCGGTAACAGGGTAATTAAATTCACGCTCAATAATAAAACGAGTACTACCTGCGCTAAGCACATTGCTTGGCTCGTCCCAAAGCATGGCAATTTCAGGTGCATGCACCCGCTTCACATTACCTGAGCCGGGGTTAGGGCCTGCTTGCATCCAACTTGAGTCGCTCCCTTGCAGGTGTGCGCCGGTGGTGATGGCCAGCTCGGTTAATATGGCGGTAAGGTTTTCAGGGTTGCCAGCACGGGGAATAATCAGCGAGCCTGCAGGGTAGCTGTTGCCAGCTTTATCGGTAAAGGCCAAATCAGAACTACGCACTAATAAACCCTGGCGTAAAGCCGCTGTAAGTAAACGGCCAGTGTTCATGTCGCCCCAAGCGGCAAAGTAACCATAGTCAGCGTTGGGCTGGTTAATTTGGCCGGGCATAATGCGCTGTGCTGGTACCGTGCTAGTTTGCGCACTAATATTCCGATTACAGCTATTCATGTCCACGTTAAACTGTAACGGTAAACTCCAGGCGGTAACGTCGTAAATTTGGTCGGGCAGGTTATTGGCGCGTAACCGCTCTTGCTCGACTAAGAAGTCGGCGTCCATGGGTACTTGCTTATCAAGTAAGGTGCGAATGAGCTGATACGACGGTTGGTTCGCATTAACAATGAACGCGCCTTCGTCGTAGCGGGTACGGCAGGCAGTAAAGCTACTGGTTGCTTGCTCTACTTCAATGCCGTGCTCCACTAACACGCTCATTAACTTACGGTTACCGGCCCGATCACGCTTGTTAGGGAAAATATAACTGCGCACGTCGCCTTTACTACCGGCGGCAACGGCATCGCTACGGTATTGGTAAAAGCGCTCCAACAACGCTTCACGGCGCATACTAGCGGTTTCAATAGTAGCCATATAAGCCACAAAATTGCGCTGAATGGTGTCGGCATAGGTAAGGGTTTCACCGTCTTTAGTGCGGAACTGGTGCCCCCGCGACGAGCCAACTTCATAGGTCATGGCAATTGAACCATGGTACAGCGGCCAGCTGGCGCCATAGCCGGGGTAAAAAGCGTCAAAAATTTCCCGAGTGTAGTAGTCAATGCCGTAATTGTCGAAATGCTTGGCGTTATGTTCACCTACCCAATGTAAAGCTTCACGCTGAGGCTGGGTAATAAACGGGTTGTAGGGGTGCGCTTCAGGGGTGAAGTAATAGGGTGAATCGCCGCCCATTTCATGTGAGTCGACAAACATTAATGGGAAGGTTTGCAACAGCGCACGAATACGGCCTTGGGTTTCTGGCTGGGTAAAGGTTAGCCAGTCGCGGTTCATATCGAACAAATAGTGGTTAGTACGGCCATTGGGCCAAGGTTCATTGTGCTCGGCAGAAATACGGTCGTCGGCCGCAACTAAGCCCAGCGTAGCGTAATAACGCGACACGAAGCGTGCCCGGCCGTCGGGGTTTTGTAATGGGTCTAAATAAACCACAGTGTTGGCTAAGAGTTCTTGGGTGGCACTGTCTTGGTTAGCGAGCAAATGCCAAGCGGTAACCATAGCCGAGTCGGCTGGGGAAATTTCATTGCCGTGCACCGAACTTGCTATCCAAACACTGGCTGGCTGCTGGGTAATCATAGCTTTAGCGTCGCGGCTATTGGTACGGCGAGGATCGGCCAAAGCCCGCATATTGTTTTCAAACTCTGCTAGCTTAGCAATATTCTCGGCACTTGAAATAGCCACATAAAACAACGGCCTGCCTTCCCAACTTCGGGCGTACTCAACCAGCTTTATTTGTGTGGGATGGGCTTGCACTAAGGCACGAAAATAAGCATGAATGGCTTCGGGTGAAGAAATACGTGCTCCGGCCGAGTAACCCAGTACTTGTTCAAAAGTGGGGGTAGCAGACTGGTAATTTGTGCTTGCATACCAATGGGGCACGCTTGGGCTTGGCTCGGCGGCTAAAACCGATAGGCTAAGCATAGGTAAGGCAAGCAGCAGAGAGCGAACAAGCAGCGACTGCCGGCCGGTGGTTTTATTAACAGAGTTCATGGTTGGTCCTTATTAGGGCTTTAGCTGACTGTGGGCCTGCGCAATGGCAATTAAAAGGCTTTCAGCATCGTGGCGATGTTCAGTGTTTGCTTCAGCTTTTATATTACTTATTACTGGAATATGCGTTATTTCCGCTGCATTAGGGCTAATAACTGCGTTAATTTTCGAGCCCCGTAAATAACGTTCTATCCAAACCACCCGTTCCAAGGTGGTTAATCGGCCAGCGGGGCTATGTTCAGCAACTAAGTTATCAACATAAATAATTTGCGCCTGCGATTTAGCGATAGCGTGCTGAATATCTTCGATTAATAGCGGCGGCATAACCGAAGTAAGAAAACTGCCCGGGCCTAATAATATAAGCTCGCTGGTAAGAATGTGTTCAATTACTTCTGGGGTGGCGGTTACTTCCGGGCTAAGGCTTAACTGTGAAGGCATGTGAGTTAAGGCGTCAATACGCAACTCGCCAAAACAGCGCATGTTTTCCATCGTATCGGCTACTAAGTCGGTAGGGGTTTCCGACATGGGCAACACGCGGTTACTTACTTTAAGTAAGCGGCTTAATAATTGAATACTGTCAATGGGGCGGGCCGACAGTTCATTTAATGTATAAAGCAGTAAGTTACCAAAACTATGGCCTTTTAAACTAGCTACGCCATCGAAGCGGTAATTTAACAAGTCGGCGGCAAGAGGCTGTTGGGCTAACTGTGAAAGGCAGTTGCGAATGTCGCCCCAGGCAATACATTCATGGGCGTCGCGCAGCAACCCGGTGGAGCCGCCGTTGTCTGTAGTAGCAACAACGCCTACCAGTTTTTTACGCATGAAACTTAAACTGAACAACAAGCGCCCTAAGCCATGGCCGCCGCCTAATGCAGTAATGCAGTGCAGCTGACGTAACTGTTTGTTTGCTTGGGTGCTGGTTGTAATTGTAGCTGTATTCAAAGAATCCTCAATATCGACAGATAGCAGCGAACAAAAGCGCCGCTAGATAAACAGAATATAACAACGAGTTAACACAATAACTATCAATGCAGCGATTATAACTGCTTTCCATAGCGTTTTCGGCACTGTTTTGGCAAGATACGCAAATTCTCGTTGGCTTGGAGTGTGTTATGCGAGCAGGCTTTGCCCGCTGGGTTTATTCAATTGTATTATATGTTGCTACCCCGATTATATTGGTTTCACTGCTTTGGCAAAGCCGTAATAATCCGGCCTATCGGAAACGCTGGGCTGAGCGTTTTGGCCGGGTACGGGCACCGGAGCAAACAAGGCCAATCGTTGTGCATTGTGCGTCGGTGGGGGAATTTCTTGCGGCCAAGTCGTTTATTGACATGCTGCTTACGGCGGGCACGCCAATTTGGGTAACCTGTACCACTCCCACAGGCTCAGAGCTTATTCGTGGTTTCCTGAATGGTCGTGGTCAGCATAGCTATTTACCTATTGATGTGCCCCATGCGGTAAAGCGCTTTTTAAATCGTGTGCAACCGCAAAGTGTAGTGCTGATGGAAACCGAAATATGGCCTAACTTAGTGCAATACTGCCAACAGCGGCACATACCCGTTGCGCTGATTAATGCTCGCATGTCGGAACGCAGCCAACAAGGTTACTTAAAAGTGCGAGCTTTATTTCAGCCTAGTTGGCAGGCGCTTAGTTTGTGCGCCGCGCAGAACGACATACAAGCGGAGCGTTTTTTAACCTTAGGGGTACGCAAAGAAGCACTGCAAATAAGCGGGAATTTAAAGTACGACGTACAAATACCAGGCATGGTGCGCCGCGACGTAACTATTTTTAAAGAATTACTGATAGGGCGCCAAGTTATTACCGCAGGCAGCACCCACAGTGGCGAAGAAACACTAATTTTAGCCGCCTTTAGCAAATTGCTAAAATGTAAACCGCAGGCACTACTAATTTTGGTACCACGGCACAAAGAGCGTTTCGATGAAGTGGCAAAACTGGTAGAGCAAGCAGGCTTAACCATGGTGCGACGTAGTACTGGCCGGCCTATTACCCGTAACACCCAAGTATTATTGGCCGACTCAATGGGCGAGCTTATGCTGTGGTATGGCATAGCCAGTGTTGCTTTTGTTGGTGGTAGCCTAATTGAACGCGGTGGGCATAATCCATTAGAGCCCATGGCTTATGGTTTACCAATCATGTCGGGCCGCCATGTGTTTAATTTTGAAGAAGTATTTCAGCAGCTTGATCAGCGCCAAGCGGTACGCTGGGTAACCGACAGCGAAGACTTTCACGACACGCTACTTGGCTTGTTTAGCACAATAGAAACAGCCCAGCGTATTAGTGCACAGGCGCAACAACTTTTTGCCCGCCACCGCGGCGCCACTTCACGTACCCATGCTGCGGTACAACAATTATTGAAAGAACGGAGCTAATCAGTGGCGAAAGAGCATATTCGAACAGCTGGGCCAGCGCTTACCGCAGCCCATTTTAATGCGCCGTTTTGGCATTTAAAGCAGGCGGTTACAGGAACTTCCGGAGGCCGTAATACGGTTTGGTTTGTAAACCCAGCGTTGCTGTTAAATACCCCTAGCCAAGAACAATGGGTGTTACGCCACTATTACCGCGGTGGCTTGCCAGGCAAGTTTGTGCGTAAAAGCTTTATTTTTACTGGTTTAGAGCAAACGCGGGCCGTAGCTGAATTCGAATTATTAAAAACCATGCAGGGGCTAAAGCTGCCCGTACCTAAACCAATTGGCGCCTATGTACTGAATAAAGGCCTAACCTACCAGGCCAGTATTTTGTTGGTCCGCATTGAAGGTAGCCAAGATCTCGGTCGGTTGCTGTTAAAACAAAAGCTAACAACGAACCAGTGGCAGCAAATTGGTGCCACTATTAAGCGCTTTCATTTAGCAGGGGTGTTTCATTCCGATTTGAATTGTAAAAACATTTTGTGGCGCCACAGCGACAGCAGTACATATTTAATAGACTTTGATCGTTGCTATATAAAACCGCCAAACCAACTGCAAAAGCCAAGCTTAGTTGTATTTGACAAAAGCTGGCAGGGCAAAAACTTAGCTCGTTTACAGCGCTCGTTTGTTAAACAGAAGCAACAAGCCAAAGCAGCTAACAGCACATTTCACTTCACCACGGCCGACTGGCAAGCCCTGCTATTAGGTTATCAGCAGCTGAAATAGCCAAGCGGTTTAGCTGGCACTAACAGGAATATGCATAATGCGAACAGCGCCGTTGGGTAGTTCTAAGGTTGTTTGTAAGCGTATTTCATTTTGCTCACGAATTTCAATGGTATGCTGGCCAGACAGTAAGCGTAACGGCCGGTTGGCACTATGAAAGTCGGCGACAGTGCCCATGTAAAGAGTGTTCACATAGATGTCTAAGGCGGCACCTTGTTCCGCCGCATCGAGGGAAAACAGCAATTGTGGGCGTAAGTCTTGAATTGGTTGTAATTGTTGCAGCTGCTCGGCGGTTAATGTTGGTTCAGGCATAAGCTTGCAGCCGCTTAAAACAATAAACGCAGGTATAACGACAAGGACGCCACGGGAAAAATTAAAAATAGACATACAAAAACCTCTTGTCTTTGTTTTACAAGGTTTATACTCAGGTAATAACTAGCACGGGCAATAGCAGCGAATAGAACCATGCTAGTGTAAGCCTTTTAAGGAAGAAAACGTGCATTCTTATAAAAAAATACTCGTACTACTAATTATATTGCTAGTTTACTTGCCCATTAAGCCAGCGCAAGCAGAAAACTTTGGCTTTGAGTCGGCGCAGGCCTGCATTACTAAAGCTAACGCAAATGTGGGTAAAGCGCATTTATTAATGCTAGAGCTGGCGCAAAATAATAAACAGCGGGCGCGTGGTTTAATGGAGCGCACCGAGCTAGGCGACTTTGAAGGCATGCTGTTTATATACCCTCGTGCGGCTGTTCGTGGTTTTTGGATGTATCGCACCCTAATACCCTTAGATATTGCCTTTATTAATGCCCAAGGCGTAGTATTAGAAATTCAGCAAATGACTCCTTGCCCTGCGCGCCGCTCAATTCAATGTCCGTCTTATGCTCCCAGCCAGCCGTACACAATGGCTTTAGAAATGGCGGCAGGGCGGTTTGCGGCACTAGGAATACAAACGGGCAGTGTACTGAAGTTAGGTGCTTGCCCAGCAACGAGTGTAGGTGAAACAAATGAATAGCCACGGATGGAGCCTTAGTAGCATGCTGTTGCTGTTGTTGCTGGCGGGCTGCGCCACAACCACGAACAACAACACGCAAGTGCCGACGCGTTATACCTTACAAGATCTTACCCCAGCCGACGCAGAACGTTTATTGGTCCGCGGGCGTACGCAACAACATCAAGTGCAGCAATGGTTTGGTCAGCCCAGCGGGTTAAGCAAGTCGGGCGAGCATACCTATTGGAATTACACCTATAGTTATCATCAGGAAAGCAATGGCCGTAGTGGCTTAGTTATTTTAACGGTGGTGTTCGATAAAAACCTACTGGTGGTTGATTATGATTTGCAATCGAATCGTTACCAGCAAAATAACTAGCATGTTGTAAGGAGCCAGTGTGGACAAGTGGATATATTTGGCTGGAGCTGCGGCTTTAATAACTAACTTTTTTGCTTATCGTGCAGAGTCGGTAAATACCTATCGACTTATATCGGCCTTAGCCTTTGCATTTTTAAGCACTCACTTTTATTTACAAGGGGCGTTAGCAGGGGCAATAGGTGTTGGTATAGGTTCAATTCGTAACTTGGTGGCTATGCGCTATAATCAACCTAGTATTGTCGTTTTGTTTTTTACAGCAACAGTGGGCTTCTGTTTATGGGAGTGGTTAGTGTTAGCCCACCCAGTTACTTTGTTTGTGGCTTATGCTTCAGCGCTTATTTTTACTATTGGTTCAATTGTATTGAAAAGCGCTACGTCGATACGGCGTTGGTTTATTGCTGCAGAAGCGTTGGGGTTATTATATGCACTATTAGTAGGCAGTAGTTTAGGGGCGCTATTTAATGCTTCTAACCTTACTAGTATTGCGGTTAAATTAGGTACCGAGCGTCGAAACACACAGCAAAACAATCAAGTTAAATAAAAAAGCTAAAATTAGAGGCAAATATGAAAAAAAGAATATTAGCTGTACTCGTTGCTAGTTTGTGTGCGGGCCAGGCAATGGCCGAAACACGTACCTTATCTATGGGTGGTGCGGGTGTTGCCAATGGAAATTACATTCAAGCAGGTTTTCTTAACCCGGCCCTAATGGCACGGTTTGAAGACCGCGATCATGTTGGGTTGGTTTTCCCCTCGGTGGCGTTTAATGCGTCGGATGAAGACAAGTTAATTGATAGTATCGATTTGTTCCAAGAAAGCTACGATAAGCTTGAGCAGCTACTTGACTCGGGCTCTACCGACGCTAATGCAATTAATAGCGCTCGTGATGAACTAAAACAAAACTTCACTAATATTAAAGGCGACATTAACTTTAGCGCCGACGTGTATGCCCAGTTAGCTATTCCGGCTAACTTGGTGTCTTTAGCCGTGTATGTACATGCGCAGCCAAGGGTTTTTACCGGGCCTAGGCTTGCCGCGAATGACCTTGACGTGATCAGCAACGCAACTAATGTCGATCAATTAGAAGAGTTAAAAAGTGTGGGTATTGCTGTGGGCACAATGCGCACAGACTTAGGCCTAGTGTTAGCTAAAAACTTTAAGCTTGGTGAAAATAGGCTCGCAATTGGTATTACGCCAAAGTTACAGCGTGTCGACACCTTTGCTTATTCGGCATCGGTACAAAGCTTTGATGAAGATAATTTCGACGCCAGCGAATATTCAAGCGACGAAAATGCTTTTAATATTGACGTGGGTATTACCTACAACATTAATAATTGGAGCCTTGGCCTTGTTGGTAAAAACTTAATTAGCCGCGATGTTGAATCGGTGCCTTTTATTGATTTAGCTAATTTAAATAATAATATTGTTGGTGCAGCGGTTGATATGCCGCTTCTTTATGAATTCAAACCTGAATTTGTGGCAGGGGTTGGCTACCGTAGTAAGTCGTTTACCCTTACTGCCGATATCGACTTAACCACACAAAACTACCTGCACATGGCCAGTGCTAGCCAACAGCTACTTTTTGGGCAAGAGGTTAAGCATCAGTTTGTGCGGGCCGGGGCAGAAGTTGATATATGGCGCACACTTCAGCTACGGGTTGGTTATCGCCATGACTTAGAGGGCATTTTCGACGACGCAATAACCGCAGGCTTGGGCTTTTCACCCTTTGGTCGCGTACATATTAACGTAATGGCTAGCTATGTGTCGGACCGAAACTTTGGTGCTGGCGCACAATTGGCATTCACTTTCTAAGGGTTGCTTAAATTAAAATCTTAGGCATCGCCTAAGCGCACAACAGGGGCTGTTTACCGCAAACAGCCCCTTTTTTGTTTTTGGACTAGCTACACTGCTTTGGTATAACTCATTATAAAAATCAGGTGGAATTAACATGAAACGTACCTCATTGCTGGCGTTGAGTATTGCTGCGGCCTTAGGCCTTACAGCATGCTCACCGGCTGAAAACACCCAATCAACAAATATCCAAGCTAGCCAAAACCAGCAAGGTATTACGTCTGGTGTAGAGCTGAATAACTTAAATACCGCAGTAAAGCCCAACGACGACTTCTTTCAATATATTAATGGTAAGTGGCTAGAGCGTACGGAAATTCCAGCGGACCGAGCACGTTGGGGCAGTTTCGACGAATTGCGTGAGCGCGCAGAGCAGCAGGTTTTAGTCATAATTAACGAATTTGCCGCCGCCGGTGGCGAACCAGGTAGTAATGCCCAAAAAATTGGCGACTTATTTAATGCCTATTTAAATGTAGAGCGTATCAACAGCTTAGGGCTAGCGCCTATTCAAAGTAACTTCGACACTATACATGCCTTAACGTCTCATAACGACCTAGCCGCCTTCTGGGGCGCGCAACAACGGGTTCGTATCGGCACGCCGGTAAGTATGTTTGTTGGCCAAGACCAAATGCAGTCTGATCAATACATCACCATGGTGAGCCAATCAGGGCTAGGCATGCCTGATCGCGACTACTATGTGAAAGACAGCGACGAAAACCTAGCGTTACGCCAAGCCTATACTGGCTTTATTAGCAATTTGTGGAATTTAGCTGGCTGGGAAGGGGGCGAACAAGCCGCTGCAACCGTGCTAGCCATTGAAACTGAACTTGCCAACGCCCATTGGAGCCGTATTCAAAACCGTGATCGCCGTGCTACCTACAATAAAATGACCGTAGCAGAACTAGCCGAGCATGCCCCAGGCTTTGCGTGGGCTACGTTCTTTGAACAGGCTGGGGTTGATATTAATGAAGTAGTGGTGCGTCAGCCTGATTACTTGGCTACCTTTGCCCAAATGTATACCAAGGTATCGTTAGCCGATTGGAAAACTTATTTTAAGTTTCACACCTTACGGGCAACCGCTAATTACTTACCAACACAGTTTGGTGACGCTAGTTTTGAGTTTTATGGCCGCACCCTACAAGGGTTAGAAGAACAGCGCAGCCGTGAAAAACAAGCGGTAAGCATGGTGGAAAGCTCGCTTGGCTTCTTAGTCGGGCAAGAATATGTAGCACGCCACTACCAGGAAGAATCGCGCGCCCGCATGGAAGAGCTCGTGGCTAATATTAAAGTTGCCTTCGGCGAAGCAATTGACGACTTAGAGTGGATGAGCCCAGCAACCAAACTTGAAGCCCGTGCCAAGCTTGCTACCTTTACCACCAAAATTGGTTACCCAGAAAAATGGCGTGACTACGACTGCCTCGACATTGTCGCCGACGACTTAATGGCAAACGTGGCTGCTTCAGGTGCTTGTGAATACCAGCGCATGATCGACCGCCTGGGCTCAGAAATAGACCCTTACGACTGGGGTATGACACCACAAACAGTGAATGCCTATTACCGTTCAACCATGAATGAAATTGTATTCCCGGCGGCTATTTTGCAACCACCATTCTTTAACGTAAACGCCGACGATGCGGTTAACTATGGTGCTATTGGCGCAGTTATTGGCCATGAAATTACCCATGGTTTCGACGACCAAGGTCGCCGCTCAGACGGTGCTGGTAACTTGCGCGACTGGTGGACAGAGCAAGACGAAGAGCAGTTCCGTGGTCGTGCTCAGTTAATGATTGATCAGTACAGCAGCTTTAACCCCATTGACGACCTTTACTTACGTGGGGCCCTTGGTTTAGGTGAAAATATTGCCGACTTAGGTGGTTTAACCGTTGCTTACCGTGCCTACCAAAACTCGCTCAAAGGTAAACAGCCAGAAATTATTGACGGCTTTACTGCTGAGCAACGATTCTTTGCCGGTTGGGGGCAAATTTGGCGCATTAAATTCCGCGACGAGTCGCTACGCCGACAAGTTATTCAAGGGCCGCATTCGCCAGGTAAATACCGCGTACTAGGTGTGCTGTCGAATATGCCTGAGTTTTACCAAGCCTACGAAGTAAAACCGGGTGATGGTATGTATCGTCAGCCAGACGTAAGAGTTAAAATATGGTAATTTTTACTAAGTAGAAAATAATGGTTGATGTGAAAAGGTGTACAAATTTGTGCGCCTTTTTTTATTACTAAATACGGATTAAAGTGCTAACTTCACTTCGTGTTGAATATGAAATTGACATTAAATATATAAATGGAGGCGTTATGGGTCCTTTTGAAATGATCGCTATTATTGTTGTCGTGAGTGTTATTGCAGGCTCGATAACAAAAATAGTCCAAGCTAAAAATAGTGGTGCGACGAAGGAAGAAAAGGATGTCGTCGATCGCTTACAAAACGAAGTAAATCATTTAAAAGATAGAGTTAAAACATTGGAGGCTTTAGTGACCGATGAGAGTTATCGGGTAAAAGCAGAAATAGAGCGGTTATAATTTGATTGGTTGGTCGGCGTGAAAGGATTTGAACCTTCGACCCCTGACACCCCACATCAACAGCCTGAATGGGTGTAAATAGCTTTTAAAACAAATACTTACGATGTCTTCAAGTGCTTTTTACCATGTAAAAAATGGCGTAATTGGTCAAAGTGCAAACCTTATAAATCAATAACTTGCAAATTTTGAACTACTGTATATTGGGGCGCTTAAAATAACAACTCACAAAGAAAAAAGCCGCCGAAATGGCGGCTTGGAAATGTAGGGTTATTAAAAAAGTGGAAGCTTATAGTTTAAAACAGCTTGGGGATCAGCCGCTGTTAGTAACAAGGTGAAAAATCAGGCTGTTTCTAACACTTCCCAGCCGTTTTCTGTTTCTTCAAGCCGAAGCTCCAATTCGCACACGCGGCGATCTACTTGAGAAAACCGCTCTAACAAATTAGCAATATGGCTTTCGCCAATGCTTTCCATATATAAATCACGAATCGCCTTATCAGCCAGCGCTGGGATTTTACTTGTTCCCTTTTCCCATAAAGCTATGGCTTGGTCGCTTTTTTCAAATAGCGTACCTAACGCTTTTTGAGATAAGTTCAGCTCGATACGCAAAAAGCAAAACTCTTTACCGGTTAGCGGGTATTCATGCGTAACTAGATCGCGAGCAATGATTTTATGTAATCCATCAATATTTTTGATAGAGGTAGTTTGGCCTGATGGTGTTTCCTTAATGCTATAGCCGTTTTTAAGGAAAACATTATCTAAACCAGACGCGGTGTAGTGATACATAGTTAGCCCTCCCAAGTTGTGACTACTAAGCAAGTGGATTCATCCCTTTCTATTAATTTAGCAACAACGACAACGGCTATGCCTGCTGTCATATATCGTAATTTACAACGCCAGCCTTTTTCATTATCGCTATCCCATGTGACACCAAGAAGCTCACCATCTATCAGCGTTCTAAATACTTGGCGAGTGGTAATGTCTCGCTGCTGCATTCTGTCTAACGCATGATCAAGTATTTCTACTCTCTCGGTGTCTTCACGAGCAAGCCTTGCTATTTCGGCTTCGCATCTTCTCTTCTGAATTTTGGTAGGGTAACTGGCATATAGCTGCATCCGTTGAAACTATAATAATTATAGGTTGAATGAACTAGTATTACAACTAGGCGGCTTCCGTTCCGCCATTAATTTGCTTAGTAAGTTAATACCAAACCCGATACCCTTGCTGAGGTGGGTGCGCTGCTAACTTCCGAATGTCATTTAGCGCATGGTATGCCATTTCAAGGTGATGCTTGAGCGCCCGAACTTCTAACCTGCTGGCTTCTATATTGAACCCTGCGTGCTCTAACCTTGCTAGCATTGAAAGCGTAGGTGAGCGAGCGTCCATACCAAACAACATACTTGGTGTTATGAGCATGGTGCCTTCAGGGTACATTTCTTGTGTAAATACCCCATTTATAACACAGTCATCTCGTAGAGAACTTATGCCGCATTTCGGTACTCTAGCGGCGTCATGTCATTGAGTGAATCGTGCGGTCGTTCAGTGTTATACAATTCAATCCAGTCTTCGGTTATTTGCTTCACTTCATTCAGATTATTAAAGATGTAAAAATCCAGGATGTCATCACGATACGTTCGGTTAAATCGCTCAATATATGCGTTCTGGTAAGGGCAACCAGGTTTAATGTAATCAACCATAATGCCATGCGCTTTTGCCCAGTTAGCAAAGACTTCCGAGGTAAATTCGCTGCCGTTATCAACTCGAATTTTTTCAGGATAACCGTGCCACTCAGCAAGTTGGTCCAGATAGCGTATGACGCGCAACGACGGCATGGCTGGCGTTAGGTACCCGAACCATAGCGGTATCCACCTGCTGTAATTGCAACGCTTGATAAAACTTCTCAATTTCTGACATAGGCACTCGACGGTCTTGCTCACCACTAAACAACATCACCGGCGTTTTCACATTGCCCACTAAAGAAAGTGGCGAACGCTGCCAATAATGTTCAACATTCTCCCAAGGCTTCGCGGGAAATTGATTGGTAATTTGCCCTATATAACTGTCCGCCGTAAGGGTTTTACTGATCCAGTTAATGACAGGGTTCGTTGCCGCTGCTGCATTAAAGCGATCCGTCAAACCCACCGCATAAGTTGTTGCGATACCACCGGCAGAGCCGCCTGCAATATACAGATTATTTTCATCCACCAAGCCTTGAGCAATTAAGGTGTCAATACCTGACATATGGTCAGCAAAATCACGCTCCGACGCATAAAAACCGTCAATCTTTAAAGCGTGCTCTTTACCATAGCTGGTGCTACCCCGGTAGTTGTTATACAGCACAATATACCCTTCAGCCGCATAACGCTGATGCTCAGCTGCAAACATAGGGCCATACGCTAAGTGTGGGCCACCATGTATTTCCAATAGCAAGGGATATTTTTTGTCGCATCATAATCAGGCGGTGTAATATACCAAGCATGTATTGGCGTGCCGTCGTAACTTGAGGCGTAGGTTATTTCATGTACTTGTCCAAGTTGCTTTGTCGCTAATACATCGTCATTTAATTGGGTTAATACCCTCGCTTTGGTATCCGTCGCTGATTTCAATAAAGCCACTTCCGCAGGACGGTACGAAGTACCATGTGTATAAGCAATCTGCCCTGTTTCTCGCGCAATAGAATAAGAGCCGCTTAAATAAGGGCGACTAACCGACACGCCACCTAAAGCACTTACGCCCGCTTTTAATTGGTTTTTTAAATTCACCTGCGCCAGTTTCACTAAACCTTGATCAGCATATTGAATCACAAGGTTTTGGTTATTAATCCACTGTGGGCTTTCCACGGAGCGATCAAAATCACTCAGCAGCTCTTGCTGCTGTTTGCTGGTTAAATCAAGAATACGCAATTTCGTATTTTGGTAGGGAATTGTTTCATTGCCCCGATGTAAAAAAGCCAACTTGTTACCATCCGCTGATAAAGTGGCCGAAAACTCACTGCCTGGTAAGTCCGTTAATTGCGTTAACTCCGCTGTTTGAACATTCACTTGCCATAAATCAGACTCGGCGGTTTGGTATTCCCACTTTTCATCACGGTTGGCACTGAACACTAACGCGCTGTTATCTGCTCGCCAGACTAAAGGGCCGCCATGTCGGAACGGGCCTGCGGTTAATTGTCGCGCTGTGCCTCCTTCACTCGGTACCACAAATACTTGGCGGTATTCATCCGCTAATACCCCAGCACCATCACGTTGGTAATAGGTTCGTTCCACAATAGTGGCGGGGGCGGCCCACTTAGCTCCACTTGGTTTTTTCGGCGTATAAACAGATGCCGCAAAATTTGTTTTTGCTGCCGCCACATTCATGGTAAATGCGAGTGACTTGCCATCGGGCGACCAGCTGATGTCACTGGGGCTTTTTGCCACTTCTGTTACTGCCGCAGTAGTTTTTTGCGCTACAAAATAAACATGAATTTGATTACGCCATTGTCGATTTGACGTAAAAGCTAAGCGCTTGCTATCAGGTGACCAAGTTGCATTGCTATAACGCGCTTGATCTGCACATAAGGGGGTATGCTCTGCTGTTTTGTATTTAACAACCATAAACTACGGCGAGTGTTGTCTGCTTGGATATCAAAGCTATTACGCGTATAGACAATCCATTGCCCGTTTGGGGAAATTTGTGGGTCGCTCGCATATTCCAGATTAAAAATGTCATCTGAAATAAATTTTTCTTTCGTGTTTGGTATAGGCTGAGCCTGCTGTTGCCATGCTGCAACAGGGGCAATAACAAAACTGCTTAGCATCACAAGCGCGGTTAAGTGTTTAAACCAAGGTAATCAAACAACTTAGCTTTTCTCCTTGCATACCTTGCTTTAAGGTATGCTTAGAACTGCTTTTTGCTGAAAAATATTTTTACACGTCGAGAACTTTCTATGAATCATCATTTACGCGCCATTCAAGTATTTGGTAAAGTTGTTGAAAGTGGTAGCTTCACGGCAGCAGCTGAATTGCTCAATATGCCTAAATCAACCGTCAGTAAACTCATTCAACAATTAGAAAACCACTTAAAAGTAAAGCTACTTCACCGAACTACTCGCCGACTCACACTCACCATGGAAGGCCATGCCTATTACGAACGTACCAATCGCTTACTGCACGAACTGGAAGATATTGAAAGTTATGTAAGCCATGAACAGCGTGTACCAAGAGGCTTGTTACGAATTAATATTGCTTCAGCAATTGCCAACCATATTCTTATTCCGCAGTTAGCTGATTTTCAGCAAAAATACCCCCTAATACAGCTCGATTTAGGGGTAACAGACAGCAACATCGATTTGGTCAGTGAAAATGTTGACTGTGTTATTCGCGGCGGTCAGCTAACGGATTTATCGTTAGTAGCTAGAAAAATAGCTGAGTTCCCTGTTATTACCTGTGCTACACCTGCTTATTTACGTGAGTATGGCACACCAACCTCACCAGACTGCCTTGATCAAAATCATCGACTTATTTACTACCGTTCGGGTAGAGGAAACAATAAAATCAAGCCCATGCGGTTTACGCATCAAGATCACTCGATTGAAATTAAACGCCAAGCCTGTTTAACCGTGAGTGACAGCACTGCCTTCTCTCACGCAGTTCGCTCTGGGATTGGCATTGCACAATTACCAAAGTTTCTAGTGGAAAAAGAGTTAACCAGTGGTCAGTTACAACAGATTCTACCCATGTGGCAAAGTAACCCGATTCCCCTCTATATTATTTATACGCCAAATCGCTACCTAAGCGGCCGCTTACAAGCCTTTACTGCTTGGATTACTGAACTATTTGTTCAGAATGACCATTGTCCACATGTGTGAACAATGTTGTCGTAAAAGCCATATTTATCTTTCATTCTTAGAGTCCGACAATACCTCCATTAACATTTACTAATATAAATGGAGGTTAATATGAAACGCTTTATTCTTGCTCTCTTGTTACTGCTCACTAGCAATCAACTACAAGCAGCACAAATCTCATTTGAGTATTTAAAAGGCACAGGGCGCTTACAAGGGTTGCGTGTAGCTTACCAACCTTGGTCACAGCAGCTGTCTGAGTTTAATGTATTCGCTGAATATGATTTTTTACAAAACATTGGAATTTCTTTTGAAACGAGCACCAACCTATGGCGTTATGGCAACCCAAGCGAGTATCAAAACAACTTTGCCTTAGCACTTTCGCCTGTATTTACCTATCCGATCACACAGCTAAAAGGAAAGCCTGTACTTTTTGAGTTTGGTATTGGTGTGTCTGTATTAAATAAACGTCACTTTGCAGGAAAAGATTTAGGCTCGTATTTCCAATTTGAAGATCGTCTTGGCCTTATTTGGCAAACCAGCGAAAAAAGTGCCATTACCATGCGTTATATGCACTACTCAAACGGTGGTTTAGCCCGCTATAACCCCGGTATGGATTTTTTTAATCTTGCTTATAGCTGGCGTTGGTAAGAAAACCATCCCTGGTTTTATTTACTGCAAACCTTGATTAATGGAGCTTCAACCTTGGCCGTAAAAAACGGTTAATACGGCCAACAAGCATCATTAAAGCTGTACGCACATAACCATGTAGAGCAATTAAGTGTAAGCGATATAAAGAAACATAAATCACACGAGCAAGACGGCCTTCAACCATCATGGAGCCGCGCACTAAATTACCCATCAACGAGCCTACTGTGCTGTAGTTACTTAAGTTCACTAGCGAACCGTAATCTTTATATACATAAGGTTTTAATGCTTTGCCATTTAACTGGGCGCGAATGTTGGCATAAGCCAAGCTCGCCATTTGGTGAGCGGATTGAGCCCGAGGCGGAACAGCTTTACCGTTCTCTTGTAAACAATACGCACAATCCCCAAGGAAAGCGACAACTGCCTAACCGCAATCCGGAGCCTTTGGCTGCGCCTAGTGCGCTGGGTAAGTGCTGGTCAATGGACTTTATGAGCGATAGCTTGCATAACAAAGTCCGGTTTCGCACATTTAACGTTATTGATGGCTTTAATCGCGAAATACTCGGCATTGATATCGCGACCAGCATGCCGTCGTTGCGCGTCATACGTTATCTGGACCAACTTGCTGAGTGGCATGGTTATCCTGAAAAAATTCGGGTGGATAACGGCAGCGAATTCACCTCGGAAGTCTTTGCCAACTGGGCAAAGCGCATGGCATTATGATTGATTACATTAAACCTGGTTGCCCTTATCAGAACGCATATATTGAGCGATTTAACGGAACGTATCGTGACGATGTACTGGATTTTTACATCTTCAATAACCTGAATGAAGTGAAGCAAATAACCGAAGACTGGATTGAATTGTATAACACTGAACGCCCGCACGATTCACTCAATGATATGACGCCGCTAGAGTACCGAAATGCGGCATAAGTTCTCTGCGAGATGACTGTGTTATAAATGGGGTATTTACAGCTCATCAATCTTTGATCCTGCCATATCCCTGTACTATCGGACGTTTGACTTCACACAGCAAGTTTCTGAAGCGCGTGGGGAATTAAGCAGCATTGTACGCAACCCTAACCGGGTATCTGATACTGATATTAAAAGTGCGTGGCGCATGGCCAACCGGAAACAAGGACGAGCATTTGAACAAATGCGCCGCTTAGTTGAGTCGGCAGAGGCAGCAGGCATGTCAAGGCGGGAGATTGCACAAAGCCTTCGATTGTCGGGTATATCGCAACAAAATATTAATCATTTATTGCGAGGCTCTATACCTAAAGTTGATTTATCAACCAATGCCTATCGCCGGGCTGAGAGTAGGGCAAGAGTGTTGATGGGCGGTGATGCTGCACGTGAGGTACGAGAGCGGTATATGCGTACTCAAACGTTAAGAGAATAGTGAGCGAAGGCCTTAAAAGCCACTACTGTATATTGGGGCGGAGTTGGGGCGCTTTTTTATAAGGTGATTGGATTTTCAATTAAAAGCCTTATAAATCAAAGCGTTATTGGTCGGCGTGAAAGGATTTGAACCTTCGACCCCTGACACCCCATGCCAGTGCGCTACCAAACTGCGCCACACGCCGACCGAAGCGTGTATATTACGGATTTAACGCATAATGGCAAGAGCTAAACCACTTGTCATAGAGCGAGTGCCGCTTTTTTGCTCATTTTTACTTGGTTTTACCTTACCGCTTGCGCTGCGGTGCTGAAAAACGCTGTAGTTCATTCAGGCCTTGAATTAATACCGTGGTGGTGGGTTGCGCACCATCAATAATTTGGCCGTCGTTGTCATATACCACCACGTCGCCATTGGCGTTTAACACGCTGGTTTTATCGCTCTCGAATAAATAAATGTTGGGGTTTATGCTCGTTACTCGCGGGTAGCCCTGGCTAGGTGAATTTAAATGCATACCATTACTAAAACTGCGATTATCGTCGGCGCACGACATATACATACTTAATGCAGTAGGTAGTAAGTCATTCAGCTGTGCTAGTTGGCGCTTTGGATAAATGGTTACGTTAACAGTTAATAAAGGCACAGCAAGACGTTCTGCAACGGTGGAAGCATCTACTTGTGCGCGCTTATCTAAAGGCAGCGTTTGGGGCGCAACAGCGGTAACAAATATAGCTGTTTTAGGTTGTATCGCCAGTACTGCTTTCATATGCTCAATGGTTTCGTTTAAGTCGTTTGCGTTGGCGAACACCACACTAACCCCATTGGCATGAATGGTTGGGGGAGTATTGTTTAGTGTTAAGGCGCGCAGTGCAAAGGGCAACGCTTGGTTGTTGAAATGCGAGCTAGCCGACCACTGCAACGGATAATCAAGGTCGTTTAAGGTTGCTAGGTAAGCCGGCGTAATAGCTTGTTGATTAAATACCTCTAGGTAACGATCGGGTATGCCGTAGCTGAATTGGAAAAAACCAGCCGTAGCTTGTGGGTGGCCTAATAACGTACCGTTAAAACTTTGCAATTGTGGTAAAGCGGTTTGCAGGCTTTGTGTTTGCGCAGCTGTTAAGCGTTCAAATACTACAAAAAGAGTTGGGTTAGCATGGCTTTGGCGGGCACACAACAGTGGGTTAAGTGGGTAGCGTAACCTAGTAGTAGCATTTGCAACGGCTTCTGAATGTTGGCGGTTTAAACTTGCCATGTCGATCCAGCCATGCCGCGTCATTAAACTTTTTGCAGTGCTTGGGTAGGAAAGTGGAAATAAGTCGTCTTGCTGCGTAATCGGCTTAAATAAGGTTGCGTCGGCCCAAATATGGATACTGTGGCTAAGGAAAAATGACAGTACGAACACGGCGGGCATAACCCGTAATGTACGCATTTGGCGGAGTTTATCGAGTTTTTTCCAAGTAACGTTGGTAATCAGAATTTGAACAGCAAAAATACCAAGGAAACTTAAAATAGCTGCAATGAGTAAAATAAAGCTACCGCCGCTGAGCCATTCTTCAGCATCGGTGGCGAGCTGGGCAATGGCATAGCTATTTAAGTGAAACTGGTAGTATTGGAAAAACACGGCGTCAAGTAACAAGGCGAATAATGTGAAAGACGCTATTAATGCCCCCAAACCCCGTAAAAAACGCGAGTAGGGAAAGGCTAAACAAAAGGGAAATAGTAAAATAATAAAGAACATGAAGGGCAAAAAGGCAAAGTGGCCAAGCCAACTGACCACTAAGTACACCCGTGCTAGGGTGCTGCCGGTGGTTGATGCCGAGTTAAAGTACAAGCTACCAATGAGCAGCGCCAAAAAAATATTGGCGAAGGTAAACCAGTGGCCCCAACTTATACTTCGCGCAATTTTATCTCGGTGCTGATGAATCGTCATAGCGGCTGATGCTCTCCGGCAATTATATTATGAGCCATTTAGTTGGCCTGCTTGTTCTGAACCGATTTTAGCAAGATGGTTCCAAATTGTTGCGCTAGGGCGGTACGACGCTCAGGCGATGGTTGTTGATGTAACACATAAGTGACTAAATTACCTAATGTCATAAGCGCCAAGTCGGCGGGTACATCGGTTTCGGTTAGGGCATTTAAAAGCTTTTCGAACAGTTGATCTTGTTCGGCACGAGAATATTTCGACATGATCGGCATTAGGTTCACCAGTAACGTGTTAGAATTCAATGAAGTTTAACATAAATCAGACGCTTGCAAAGCGAGAGGCGGAATGAAACTAGATATTACTACCAGTATTGTGCACCACCTGTATCACGACAACGAAGGCCAGTTTGGCTTGCGGCTGTCGCCGAACGAGTTAGCCGACGACATTGAAGTACTTGCGCTGCTAGAAGAGCTAAACCGAGTATACAACGCCAAACCAGCGAAGGGCTATGCTCACTTTGTTGATGAAACGGAAATAGCCACAGCGGGTGAAGAGCCAGCCGAAGCGCCAAAGTTCCGAGTACTACTTGAACAGTGGCTGAATAGTGAAGCCAGTTTTATTGAATTTAGTCACCATGCGGCGCGGCTATTGAAAGACGAAATTTCTGGCTACGGTTTTGCTGAAAGTGGGTTTTTAATGTTGGCTGACTTTGAACAAACCGGCGATCGTTTCTTGCTGGTTAGTTTTTTGCCGGTACGAGACGGGGTTATGGTGCAGCCCGACTTGTCTGTACATCGAGCGGCGCAACTAGATATGGGCAAACTACAACTAGCGGCACGAATTAACTTAACCGAATACACCGCAAACATTGAAAACAACGACTGTATTTCATTTATTAAAGGTCGCGCGGGCCGTAAAGTGTCAGACTTCTTTCTCGACTTTCTTGGTTGTGCGGAACGTACCAATGCTAAACAAAGCACGGAAAGCTTAGTGCGTACCATTCAGTCGTTCGTTGGGGAAGAAGAATTACCTAAAGACGTGGCCGAGCAAGTGCGCCAAGAAGTCTATGACTATTGTGGTGAGCAATGGCAGCAGGGCGAACGTGTTAACATTGAAATGCTTGACGAGCGCTTAAAAGAAAAAGGGGCACCGTCGTTGCGGGCCTATTCAGAACGCAAAGAGCAAGAGCTGCCAGACGAGTTTCCTGCCGACAAAACCGCATTACGGCAGTTAATACGGTTTCAAGGCCAAGGTGGTGGGTTAAGTGTTGGTTTTGATCAGAAAATGATCGGTGAGCGGGTTAACTATGATCCGGCTACAGACACCCTAACCATTACAGGTACACCGCCGAACTTACGCGATCAGTTACGCCGATACTTTGGCTTGAATGATTAGCTAATCAATCGGTAGGGTTAAATAAAAATGCCAGCATTATTGCTGGCATTTTTGTTAGCAACGCGCTTAAGCTAGCTTTCGCCTTCTGCGGGAACAATTTCCACCGCGTGGAGTCCTTTTGGACCTTCTTGAAGTTCGAATTGAACCTCTTGGCCAGCTTTAAGGGTGCGATACCCCTCCATTTGAATGGTTGAGTAGTGAGCGAATATGTCGCCACTGCGATCTTCGCTTTCTATAAACCCGAACCCTTTGGAGTTGTTGAACCACTTGACTTTACCAGTAGCCATACTTCTACTTCCTTCTAAAATGCGACTTGTTAGTTACATTGTTGTAAACAGATTTATTGTTATTTTGAACTTTAGAACGACCTGTTTAAACAGGCTCTATTTATAAATTTGGTGCAAGGCCTTGAAATGTTGTAGCCAAGTCACCATTTATTACTCTAGAGTAGGTTAAATATTAGTCAAGTTATTTGTGTTGTTTTTTTAACGGAAACTTAACAAGAGAGATATGAAAATCTCTGCCTGCAGCAGCGAGATTCAGCTATAGTATATGTATGAGCAGATATAGTGATTCAATACCAGAGCATCACTTAGACGAAGACACGGTAGTTGGCCTAAAGCCGCCGTCGCAATACCAGGTGATGTTAAATAACGACGATTATACCCCTATGGATTTTGTCATTGAGGTACTGATGCGCTTTTTTAAGCTGGATCAGGAGGCCGCAACTGACGTAATGTTAAAGGTGCACTATCAGGGTAAAGCTGTCTGTGGCATATATTCTGCCGAAATTGCAGAAACCAAGGTGGTTCAAGTGAACCAATATGCACGGGAACATCAGCACCCATTATTGTGTACTATGGAACAAGCATAATAAGTAGTGAGCACGCATGAATTTTTAGGAGCACGCATGACTTTTGAAGTGAAGGAGGCATCATGCTGAATAAAGCGCTAGAGCTTACATTAAACGACGCATTTCGCTTGGCTCGTGAACACCGGCATGAACTAATGACGGTGGAACACTTGCTTGTGGCCCTCCTTGACAACCCCGACGCAGCCGACGCATTACGCTCCTGCGCGGTTAATTTTGAGCAGCTACAAGAAGAACTACTCAGTTACCTTGAGCGTTCAACACCAAAACTAAACGACGATGAAGGTGAAACGCAGCCTACCTTAGGTTTTCAGCGGGTATTACAGCGGGCCGTGTTCCATGTGCAGTCGTCGGGCAACTCGGAAGTGAGTGGGGCCAACGTGCTGGTGGCTATTTTTAGTGAGCAAGAGTCGCAAGCGGTATTTGTATTACAACAACATGATGTGACCCGGCTTGATGTTGTTAATTTCATTTCCCATGGCATTTCTCGGGTGGAAGGTTCGGAAGAGCCCGTTGCTAACACCAACCCACAAGAAACCGCCGATAAAGAGTCTAGCTATTTGGCACGCTTTTGTAGCAATTTAAATGCCCGCGCTTTGGCAGGTAAAATAGACCCATTAATAGGCCGTAATGCCGAGTTAGAGCGAGCGGTACAAGTGTTAGTGCGCCGCCGTAAAAATAACCCACTGTTAGTAGGCGAGGCCGGGGTAGGTAAAACGGCTATTGCTGAAGGCTTAGCCTATCGCATAGTTAGCGGTGAAGTACCAGACGTTATTAAAGACGCTACAATTTACAGCCTTGATATGGGGGGCTTGTTGGCGGGTACTAAATACCGCGGTGATTTTGAAAAACGCTTTAAGTCGCTATTAAATGAAATAATTAAACAAGAAGATGCGATATTATTTATTGATGAAATTCATACTATTGTCGGTGCAGGGGCTGCATCGGGCGGTGTTATGGACGCGTCTAATTTACTGAAACCATTATTAAGTAGCGGCGACCTGAAGTGTATTGGTTCAACCACTTATCAAGAATATAAAAACATTTTTGAAAAAGATCGCGCCTTAGTACGCCGTTTCCAGAAAATCGACGTGGCTGAACCTTCGGTAGAAGACACCACGCGCATTTTAATGGGCCTGCGCGAGCGTTACGAAGAGCACCATGGTATTCGTTATACGCAGCCAGCTATTCGTGCTGCGGCCGAGTTGTCGGCCAAATATATTAATGAACGGCACTTACCCGATAAGGCCATCGACGTGATTGATGAAGCAGGTGCCAGCCAACGCCTGTTACCGCCGTCGAAACGGAAAAAAACCATTGGTGTAGGCGACATTGAATCTATTATAGCCAAAATAGCCCGTATACCCGCCCAGTCCGTGTCGCAAACCGACCAAACCATGCTGGAAAAACTCGACGCGAAGTTAAAAATGGTAGTGTTTGGTCAAGACGAAGCCATTGACAGCTTAGTGGCTGCAATACGCTTGTCACGCTCGGGCTTAGGGGGCGACAACAAGCCGGTGGGTTCATTCCTGTTTGCTGGGCCAACCGGTGTAGGTAAAACTGAAGTGACCCAACAGCTAGCGAAAGCCATGGGCGTAGAGCTGCTACGTTTTGATATGTCAGAATATATGGAACGCCATGCGGTGAGTCGCTTAATTGGTGCACCACCAGGCTATGTGGGCTATGAACAGGGCGGCCTATTAACAGAAGCGGTGATTAAAAACCCATACAGCGTAGTGTTACTGGATGAAATTGAAAAAGCCCATTCCGATATTTTTAATATTTTATTGCAAGTAATGGACAACGGCACCTTAACCGACAACAACGGTCGTAAAGCAGACTTCCGTAACGTGGTGGTGGTTATGACCACCAACGCTGGGGTCAGAGAAACAGTGCGTAAAAGCATGGGCTTCCGTCAGCAAGACCATAGCTTCGACGCTTTAGCTGAAATTAAGAAGGTATTTACCCCGGAGTTTCGAAATCGGCTTGATGCCACAGTGTGGTTTAACCATTTAGACCGCGACGTTATTTTGCAAGTGGTGGACAAGTTTGTTTGTGAACTACAGGCACAACTTGATCGCAAAGGCGTGTCGTTAGAACTAAATAATGAAGCCCGTGAATGGCTTACTGAACATGGGTACGACAAAGCCATGGGGGCTCGGCCAATGACGCGCATTATTCAAGAGCATTTGAAAAAGCCACTGGCCAATGAAATTTTATTTGGCCGCCTAACGAAAGGTGGTAATGTGCGCGTAAGTGTTGCTGAACAAGCAGCAGGAAGCGAAGCAGGGCTACACTTTAGTTACGACAACGAAAGTGAAGCTGTGGTTTAAGTTGGTATAATCAATAAATGCCAAGCAATAAAAAAACCGGCATCTAGCCGGTTTTTTATTATTTGTGTTACACGCGGGCGTTTACAAAAAGTTGCTTACCAGCCGCTCAGGGTAAATTAACGTGTACGGAAAACGATACGACCTTTAGTAAGGTCATAGGGTGTAAGCTGAACGGTAACTTTGTCACCAGTCAGAATTCGAATGTAGTTCTTACGCATTTTGCCAGAGATATGGGCAGTCACAACATGACCGTTCTCTAGTTCAACACGAAACATAGTGTTTGGCAGAGTGTCTAAAATGACACCTTGCATTTCAATGCTATCTTCTTTCGCCATTAATTCCTCAAATTTCAGTCAATACATCTGGCTTTAAAAACGCCGGCAATGTTAACGCATTTGAAGCTAAATTACCACACATTTAGTGTATTAATCGCTTATCACAGCGCGATAACCTGCGGTTTAAGGGCGTTTGCTGCCAATATGTGGGGTTTATTGCGAGTTAATTGTTCAATAAAACTCGCTCGTGATATTTCTTTTGCGCCTAAGCGTATCAGGTGTGGGTTAGGTAATTGGCAGTCAATTAAGTGTAAGCCTGCCGGGACTAAATGTTGGGCAAGAGCTAATAAAGCACATTTAGACGCATGATCAGCACGATGAAACATGCTTTCGCCACAAAAAGTGCTGCCAATTAATACACCATATAAACCACCCACTAATTGCCCTTGCTGCCACACCTCAACCGAATGGGCATGGCCTTGCTGGTGTAACTGGCTATAGGCCTGAATCATAGGGGGAGTAATCCAAGTACCAGTGTTGTGTTCGTGTATATAGGCGCACGACTGAATTACATCGGTAAAGGCCTGGTTGAAGCTATAGGTGTAGGGCGACTTTCTTAAAAACTTAGCTAAGGAACGGCTTACATGAATGTGCTCAGGCCAAAACACGGCACGAATACTTGGCGACCACCATAATATAGGCTCACCTTCTGTGTACCAAGGAAAAATACCACTTTGGTAGGCCAGCAGCAGCCGTTCAGGAGCAAGATCCCCGCCAGCGACAAGTAACCCATTGGGCTCAGGTAAAGCCGTTTCGGTTGGCGGAAAAACAAAGTTTTCCGCGCTGTAATAGGGGATCATGTTATCGGGCCATCAACTATTGGCTGTCAAGAAAACGCTCAGCGTCTAATGCGGCCATACAACCAGTTCCTGCCGAAGTAATAGCCTGCCGATAAATATAGTCACTGACGTCGCCAGCGGCAAACACGCCCGGAATACTGGTTTGGGTGGCATTACCGTTGGCACCTGAATGTATTTTAATGTAGCCGTTTGCCATGTCTAACTGGCCTTCAAACATTTGTGTATTAGGCTTGTGGCCAATGGCAATAAATACGCCGTGTACGGCTAAGTCGCTAATGCTTTCGTCTTTAGTATCGCGAATACGCACGCCAGTTACACCCGCGTCATCACCCACAACTTCTTCAAGGGTTTTGTTTAAGTGCAGGGTAATATTGCCGTTTTTCACTTTTTCCATGAGCCGATCAATTAAAATCTTCTCTGAACGGAAGGTGTCGCGGCGGTGAATAAGATGAACTTCTTCAGCAATATTAGATAAGTACAAGGCTTCTTCAACAGCTGTATTACCACCACCCACTACACATACCTGTTGGCCACGGTAGAAAAACCCGTCGCAGGTAGCACAGGCGCTTACGCCACGGCCTTGGAAAGCAGTTTCTGAAGGTAAGCCTAAGTACATAGCCGAAGCGCCAGTAGCGATGATTAAAGCGTCGCAAGTGTACTCGCCGCTGTCGCCTTTTAACCGAAATGGGCGCTGTGTTAATTGCACTTCATTAATGTGGTCGAAAATGATTTCGGTTTCAAAACGCTCTGCATGCTGATGCATTCGCGCCATTAGGTCAGGCCCAGTAAGGCCTTCCGGATCACCCGGCCAGTTTTCAACGTCGGTGGTGGTGGTTAGCTGGCCACCTTGCTGCATACCGGTAACCAGTACGGGGTTTAAGTTAGCGCGGGCAGCATAAACGGCAGCGGTATAACCCGCGGGGCCTGAACCAAGAATTAATAATTTACAATGCTTTACATCAGTCATCGAACGTAGACTCCGGTACAAATGAAAATATAATATTTTATGACAGTATTGTAAGGAAGGAACCCTAGAGCGTAAAGAGCCGGGTTAAACCCGGCTCTGTAAGTTACTTTCTAGCTAGTAGTAATAGCTTCAAGTGCGTCTTTATAGTTCAAACCTAACTGCTTGCCTAAAACGTCGTGAATAGCTTTATAGGTAATATCCCCACGGTGCAAATTCAAGCCATTAAGGAAGTTCTTGTCATTCGCCATGGCTTTTAAGCCGTGGTTTGCTAAAGCAATACCGTAGGGCAGAGTGGCATTGTTTAAGGCTATAGTAGAAGTACGAGCTACGCCACCTGGCATATTTGCTACACAATAGTGCACCACATCGTCGATCACGAAGGTTGGGTTTTGGTGTGTAGTCGCTTTCGACGTTTCAAAGCAACCGCCTTGGTCTATGGCTACGTCGACTAATACCGAGCCAGGCTTCATTTCAGCAACGTGCTTGCGTGTAATTAACTTAGGCGCAGCAGCACCAGGTATTAATACAGCACCAATAATTAGGTCGGCACGCTTTGAATAATAGTCGATGGCGTCTACGGTTGAGTAGATAAGTTTTACACGGCCACGGAACATATCATCAAGTTCACGTAGGCGTGGTAAAGAACGGTCGAGAATAGTTACGTCGGCACCCATGCCAACCGCCATTTTAGCGGCGTTGGTACCTACTACACCACCACCTAAAATTAATACTTCAGCAGGCATTACCCCCGGTACACCACCTAATAAGGTACCGCTGCCGCCTTGGGCCTTTTCTAAGTGGTGGGCGCCGGCTTGAATTGACATACGGCCAGCTACTTCGCTCATTGGCGCCAGCAAAGGCAAGCCACCCCGGTTATCGGTAACCGTTTCATAAGCAATAGCGGTTACGCCAGCGGCAGCTAATAAACGGGTTTGCTCTGGGTCTGGGGCTAAATGTAAGTAGGTATAAAGAATTTGCCCAGCCCACATTTGTTTACATTCGTGGGGTTGTGGCTCTTTTACTTTCACGATCATTTCCGCCTTGGCGAAAATTTCTTCAGGCGTGTCGGCAATAGTAGCACCGGCTTCGGTATAGTCGTCATTGGTGAAACCAATGGCTAAACCACCGTCGCGCTCAACCATAACCTGATGCCCATGAGCCACATACTCACGCACTGCTGAAGGGGTTAAGCCAATACGGTACTCATGGTTTTTAATTTCCTTTGGAACGCCAATTAACATAATCAAAGCCTCTAAAGTAAGTAGGGTAAATAATGCGCAAAACTATAGCCCAAAGCAGTAAGGCACGGCGCAATTTTTTGCAGCGTCATATTAGCATGTTACAATTCTTTGTTAATGATAATTATAACTGGTGTGAACAGCGAAAGCAGATACACTGTTTTTTTTAACTTTCCCCCTTCACACACGGCCAGTGCTATTCGGTACCTTCGCTTCTATGCTGTAACATAGGCGTAATAAGTAAGAACGAGGAATAAATAATAATTATGACAGGTGTTCAACGATTACTAGAAGCGGGCCTTATTATTAGTGGTGCCATTAGTATTTTTCTTTTTACCGCACTGCTTACGTTTCACCCGGCTGATCCCGGTTGGTCGCAGGCGGCTCATACACAAGACATTCAAAACGCTGCAGGTGCAATAGGGGCCCGTTTTGCCGATGTGTTGCTATTTACCTTTGGTTTAATGGCTTACGTTATTCCTTTTCTAGTTATGCTTGCCGGTTACTTTGCTTTTTACCGTGCCCGTACTCTTATTGAAATAGACTATTTAACCTTAGGTTTAAGAATAATTGGTGTCATCTTGTTTGTGGCGGGTTGCTCATCGTTATTCAGCTTGAACCTTGACGGTATTTATAATTTTTCTTCGGGGGGTATATTAGGGCGGGTTATTAGTTCGGCTATGGTGCCTTATTTTAATGTACCCGGCACAATATTACTGCTGCTTACCTTTGTATTAACAGGTATTACTTTAGTAACGGGGTTGTCGTGGTTGAAACTGGTCGACACCATTGGCGCCTGGGCTATTCAAAGCACTATGTGGGTGTTTAATGTACTAAAGCCAAGCAAAACCAAGGTACCAGCAGTGGCAGCGAGTACACCAATGCCGGCCCCAACGCAACCGAAACTGAAAGCTGCGGAGAAAGCTAAAGACCCAACTAAAGAAAGTGCTAAAATTAAAACCAAGTCGTGGTGGAATAAATTGAAATTTTGGCAGCGCAGCCCAAAAACAGCTGCCGCCAACGACTGGGACAGCTTGCCAGTTACCGACACACGTTTAACACCGAGTCGTGCTGGCCGTCAGGCAATGGCTGAAAGCGATGACAATTTACCCTCGATCAGCACCACCGCACATGCCGAACCAGAAGAAATTGTCTTACAGGGCGTGAGCGCCATTAATGACGAGCCCAATGTCGACGACTTACCTTGGGACACGGGGCATACGGCTACTACAGCAACCATGATGCCCAGTGCTGCAGCAGAAAGTGCCAGTATAAACGCCGAACCAGCAGCACCTGCACGGGTTGATCCGCTACCGTCGTTGGCGTTACTCGACCGCCCGAACCAGCAAGAAAACCCATTAAACCAAGAAGAACTCGACGAAATAAGTCGCACCGTTGAAACGGTGCTAAAAGACTTCGGCATTGATGTACAAGTGGTAGGGGTGCAACCCGGCCCAGTGATTACCCGTTTTGAGCTTGATTTAGCCCCGGGTGTAAAGGTTTCTCGCATCACAAACTTGTCGAAAGACATTGCGCGCAGCTTATCGGCCATTGCTGTGCGTGTAGTAGAAGTTATTCCGGGTAAGTCATTTGTTGGCCTTGAGCTGCCAAATAAAAACCGTGAAATTGTTCAGTTGCATGAAGTATTGTCGTGCGAGAACTTTATTAATTCAACCTCGCCCTTAACCATGGTGTTAGGTAAAGACATTGCTGGTAAGCCGGTGGTGGTTGATCTTGGCCGCATGCCGCATTTATTGGTTGCGGGTACAACCGGCTCGGGTAAGTCGGTGGGCGTGAACGCCATGATTATTAGCCTGCTGTATAAGTCGCAGCCAGAAGACGTGCGCTTAATCATGATCGACCCGAAAATGCTCGAGCTTTCTGTATACGAAGGTATTCCGCATTTGCTTACGGAAGTAGTTACCGACATGAAAGACGCGGCCAATGCGCTGCGCTGGTGCGTGGGCGAAATGGAACGCCGATATCGCGTTATGTCGGCCCTTGGGGTGCGCAATATAAAAGGCTATAACGATAAAGTAGCAGAAGCGATAGCCGCGGGTAAACCGCTGAAAAACCCAGTGTGGAAACCGGGCGATTCTATGGACGCAACAGCGCCAGACCTAGAAAAACTACCCTATATAGTGGTGGTGGTAGACGAATTTGCCGACATGATGATGATTGTAGGCAAGAAAGTGGAAGAGCTTATTGCTCGTATTGCCCAAAAGGCTCGGGCGGCGGGGATTCACTTAATACTGGCCACCCAGCGACCTTCCGTGGACGTTATTACCGGTTTAATAAAAGCGAATATACCTACGCGTATAGCGTTTCAAGTGTCGTCGAAAATAGACTCGCGAACCATACTTGATCAACCGGGCGCCGATCAGTTGTTGGGCCAAGGTGACATGCTTTATTTACCTCCTGGCTCTGGGGTACCAACCCGGGTGCATGGTGCTTTTGTTGACGACCATGAAGTGCACGCAGTGGTGGCCGATTGGAAGGCCCGCAGCAAGCCGCAGTACCTTGAAGAAATTTTAAGTGGCGATGCCAACGAAGACATGTTGCTGCCTGGCGAACAAAGCGAAGAAGACGCGGAGTCAGACCCCTTATACGATGAAGCAGTAGCCTTTGTAACTGAAAAAGGGCGGGTGTCTATTTCTTCTGTGCAGCGCCAATTTCGCATTGGTTACAACCGCGCCGCCCGTATTGTGGAACAAATGGAAGTAAGTGGCGTCGTAAGTACTGCTGGTCCTGGCGGCGCTCGAGACGTGCTCGCCCCCCGTGCACCACGTCACCCAAGTATTGATTATTAAGGACCTTTTTATGGTATTAAGTACGTTATTTAAAAAAGCCGCACATTCTAGTGTGGTTCGGGCAGTTATGGCCACCACCTTTTGTGTAGCGCTGATTACTAGCCCAATAGCCCAGGCCAATCAAGCGCAAAGTGAACCAGCCCCCCAGGCGGAAACCTTGCGTGCTTTGCTAGCAAATATTCAAACCTTAGCAGGGCGGTTTGAACAGCATATATACGAAAATGAAGAAAAAGTTGAAGTTATGCAGGGTATATTTGCCTTGCAACGACCAAGCCAGCTTTATTGGGAAACGGAAAGCCCCGACGAATCGGTATTGGTAGCCGACGGTGAAACGGTTTGGTATTACAACCCGTTTATAGAACAAGTGTCGCTGTTTGCCCAGTCGCAAACCATGGCGTCGAACCCGTTATTGGTGTTATTAGAAAGCGATGCCTGGGACGGCTTTTACATTCAGTTTGATCAGGGCCGTTGGATTATCGACGGCCAAGACGAAGCCCAAGGCCAGCAATTAGTACTACGCTTTAATAGCGCTAACCTTTTAGTGGAAATGGAGTTAAGCGACGCTTACGGGCAGCGTAGTGTATTTATGCTCAGCGACTTACAAGAAAACCAGCCAATAGCACCCAAACGCTTTGAATTTATAGTACCCGACGGCGTAGACATTGACGATCAGCGTGATTATTAATGAACAAACAGTTTAGTTTAATGGGCGACGACCAGCAGCCACAACAAGCTAGAGCTGTGTCAAAATACCAACCCTTAGCCGCTCGTATGCGCCCCAGTAGCCTAAACGCCTATGTGGGCCAAATTCATTTGCTAGGGCCTAATAAACCGTTACGCCGGGCTGTTGAACAAGGCACCTTACATTCAATGATTTTTTGGGGACCACCGGGCACCGGTAAAACCACCCTAGCCGAACTTATTGCGCAAGCGGCCAGCGCCTACGTAGAGCGCATTTCAGCGGTAACTTCTGGGGTAAAAGAAATACGCCAAGCCATTGCCGGCGCCAAAGAGCGGGCTGGCACCCAGCAAACCATGCTGTTTGTAGACGAAGTACACCGTTTTAACAAAAGCCAACAAGACGCCTTCTTACCATTTATTGAAGACGGCACTATTATTTTTATTGGTGCAACCACCGAGAACCCGGGCTTTGCCTTAAATAACGCCTTGCTTTCTAGGGCCCGCGTGTACCGCTTACGGCCGCTAGAAAATGAACAAATAAAACAAGTTGTGCAGCAAGCCTTGCACGATATAGACAAAGGCCTTGGCGAACGCCAGCTTAGTTTTGAGCCTGAAGCAGAAGCCTTTTTACTCCATGTGGCCGACGGCGACGCCCGGCGCGCATTGAATTATTTAGAAATTGCTGCTGATTTTGTTGAAGTGCCAACTGGCGGCGTTATAACCCGCAGCCTGATTGAAGAAGTAACGGGTGAAAAGGCCATTCAGTTCGATAAAAATGGCGACCAGTATTACGACTTATTATCGGCGTTTCACAAGTCGGTGCGGGGCTCTTCCGCCGACGGCGCTTTGTATTGGTATTGTCGCTTTCTTGCCGCAGGGGGCGAGCCGTTAGTCATTGCTAGGCGCTTACTGGCCATTGCCTCGGAAGACATTGGTAATGCTGATCCCAGAGCTATTCAGTTAGCGATTAACGCTTGGGACACTTACCATCGCGTTGGGCCCGCTGAAGGCGAGCGAGCCATAGCCCAAGCCACCATATATTGTGCCAGCGCAGCGAAAAGTAATGCCGTGTATGTGGCCTTTAACGCAATGTTAAGCGAAGCCAAAAATGGCACATCTTATCCAGTACCTGAACACTTACGTAATGCACCTACTAAAGTACATGAAGCAGAAGGCTTTGGTGCGGATTACAAGTACGCTCACGATGCACCCCATGCCTATGTCGCTGGAGAGAGCTATTTACCGCCCGAGTTAGCACAAACACAGTGGTATCAGCCGTCGGATCGTGGCTTAGAAAAACAAATAAAAGAAAAGTTTGAACGGCTCCGTGCCATAGACGCAGCCAGCAGCTGGAAACGGGACCAATAACCATGTATTTAGCGCTCCTCGTGGCCTTAGGCGGCGCTCTAGGTACGGTGTTGCGCTTTATATTAACTCAGTTAGCCCAACGGCTTTACGGCAGTTCAATGCCCGGTACCTTACTGGTGAATGTGGTCGGCTCATTAGGGCTTGGCCTAGTTATGGGGCTGTTAGAACAGGGTTGGCTGGCAAGTAGCGAACCGATGAATGCCGAAGCGCTCAGTAGCTTTTTTCAGTTAGGCGTGTTTGGTGGCTTTACCACCTTCTCTATGTTTGTGTTTGAATTGGCTCAACGACGACATAACAATAGGTGGCTAAATTTTAGTTATATTGCGCTGAGTATTGGTTTAAGTATGTTGGCAGTACTCGTTGGTATGTGGCTAGCCAGAGTTTTAGGCGCTGGGCTATGAACAATCCTTTGGCCTTTAAAACACTGGTTATGGTTGCCTTAGGTGGTGCTCTTGGCGCCACAATGCGAGCCATGATAGGTGATTTATTTCATCAAAGCGGGCCAACGGGTTTCCCTTTTTACCTTGTGATCGTTAACATATTAGGCTGTTTGTATTTGGGGTTTGTGGCGGGTTTAGTTGAATGTAAAGTTTGGCACCCGCGGCAACAATGGATTCAAGGCTCTGGTATTGCTGGAGCATTAACAACATTCTCCGCTATGGCGGCAGCGAGCGTTGAACTTTGGCTGAATCAGCAATATTTAGCCGTAGCAGGGTTTTTACTGTTGCAGCTTGTATTAGGGCTAGCAGTTTGTATGTTCGCCATGTTTTTAGTGAGCAACTGGCATCAACGCCGGTTACGTAGGGTTAGCTAAGCTAGCCGGGTTAATTATTTTTTCGAATTAAAAAAGAGAGTAGTCACCATGTTAGACGCGAAGCATTTTCGTGATGGAATAGAAGAAACCGCCGTACAGCTAGCGCGTCGTGGTTTTGAATTAGACGTAAACACACTGAAAGCATTAGAAGTTCAGCGAAAAGAGCTGCAAGTGCGTACCGAATCGTTACAAAGCGAGCGCAACGCGCGCTCAAAAGAAATTGGTCAGGCGGTTGGGCGTGGTGAAGACACAGCGCCATTAAAAGCTCAGGTAGGCGCCTTAGGTGACCAATTAGATGCGGCCAAAGCCGAGTTACAGCAGGTACAAGCCAGTTTGCAGGACATTATTTCAGGGGTGCCAAACCTACCTGCGGCCGAAGTACCTGAAGGGTTAGACGAAGAGCAAAACGTTGAAGTAAGCCGTTTTGGCGAACCACCGGTATTTGATTTTACGCCAAAAGATCATGTGGAAATTGGTGAAGCGTTAAATAACGGTTTAGATTTCGACACCGCTCGGAAAATTACCGGTGCTCGTTTTGCAGTAATGAAAGGCGGCGTAGCCCGCTTACACCGCGCACTTACTCAGTTTATGCTTGATCTACATACCGAGCAGCATGGTTATTTAGAAACCTATGTACCGGTTATAGTGAACCACGCGTCGCTCCAGGGCACAGGCCAGTTACCTAAGTTTGGTGAAGACTTATTCCACGTGGAAGGTGAAAGCCAAGACAAAGTGGCATTGTCGCTTATTCCAACCGCTGAAGTGCCGTTAACGAACTTTGTGCGCGATGAAATTATCGACGAAGAGCAGTTGCCAATGAAGCTAACGGCTCATTCTGCTTGTTTCCGCAGCGAAGCTGGCTCCCATGGTCGCGACACCCGTGGCCTTATTCGCCAACACCAGTTTGATAAAGTAGAACTGGTACAAATGGTGAAACCGGAAGACTCAATGGCGGCGTTAGAAGAGCTAACCGGCCATGCTGAGCAAGTATTACAACAACTAGGCTTGCCGTACCGTAAAGTACTACTGTGCACAGGCGACATGGGCTTTAGTGCCACTAAAACCTACGACTTAGAAGTGTGGCTGCCTGCACAAAACACTTACCGTGAAATTAGCTCTTGTTCAAATATGGGCGACTTCCAAGCGCGCCGTATGCAAGGCCGTTTCCGTCGTAAAGGGGCGAAAAAGCCAGAGTTGCTACATACCTTGAATGGTTCAGGCTTAGCAGTAGGGCGTACTTTGGTGGCGATATTGGAAAACTACCAGCAAGCCGACGGCTCAGTGGTTGTTCCTGAAGCCCTACGCCCGTATATGGCAGGCGTAGAGCGTATTAGCCAAGGTTAATACAAGGTTAAATACATTTTGCTGGTCTTGGCAGGCCGGCAATGCGAGTGGCTTGCTTAGCAGGCCCTTTGGGAAAAAGGGAATAGAGATAGCGGCTATTCCCTTTTTCTTTGCCTAATCGTTTTTCAACGGCTTTCACTAACACCCGCATGGCTGGGCTAGTGTCGTATTCCTGATAAAACTCACGGACAAAGTTTACCACTTCCCAATGGGATGGGCTCATTTCAATGTTTTCTAGCTCTGCAATATATTCGGCTAAGGGTACTGACCACTCATTAAAGTGAAGTAGGTACTCGTGCTTGTCGGTTTCGTAGTCACGGCCATTAAAATGAAGCATGGTTAAAATCTCACTACGTGTTTACTGTCGTGGCCAACGAGTTGCTCTAGTTCAGCGGCCGTTAATATAGTTACCGGTAAGCGTAATTGCTCTGGCTTTAAACCAGCCTGTTTGAGAGTGTCGGCTGTGGTGTAGAAGCTTTCGAAATCAAAAATGTCTGGCAACATGGTCATTTTTTTTAATGGATCAAGATCGGTTTTTGGTGCTGCTAACTGGCAAATGCCTTCACCCACAAACACGGCGGCGGCGGGTTGGTCTAAACTCACTGCCATAAGCAGCATATCTAGGCCGTGGCGAGCACTGGCATGTAAGGGCGGCTGGTTATATATAAAACTGATGGTGTCGCCACTAGGTGCTGTAGCTGTTGGTTTTAGCCCTGGGTATTGCAGCAAAGTATCGGTGCTTACCAAAGTAGCCATAAATTCCGTTAGCCCACCCGCATGAAAGCCTTCAGCTAAGTTACCCGCCGGTGGTGGTAAAGCTTCTACACCGTATTGGCTAGCAACAGTGGCACACACCACTAAAGGAACATTATGCTGTTGAGAAAACTTTAACCATGCGGCTTGTAAGTTAGGTAAGCCCGAGGGAAAACTTAAGAATCGGTTCGCATACAAAACCCCTTGGCCATAAAAAAATACCTGGGCAATGGTTTCACCTTGGCTGGCAAGTTGCTGTGCTTGCTCAAGCGCTTGTAAGCCGGTGGTAATGTCGTCGGGGTTTGCTTGCACAAGAAGTAAGTAACTTGCCATGAATGTTCCTTTTTAAAAATATAACAGTTAGCGATAAAAAAACGCCCTGAGGGAAAACCGCAGGGCGTTTATTATAACCAGCTATTTAAACTAGCTGCGAAAGAATTAATCGCGGCCGCTAAACGCCATCAGCAAGTTCAGCAAGCTGATGAAAATGTTATAAATTGAAACGAATAGCGTGGTGGTTGCTAGAATGTAGTTACGCTCACCACCATTAATAATTTGGCTAGTTTGTAGCAATATTGCACCCGAAGAAAACAATATAAAAAGGGCACTAATGGCTAAACCAAGGGCAGGTATTTGCATAAACATATTCGCTACCACGGCAACCAGTAATACTACGAAGCCCGCCACCATCATGCCGCCTAAGAACGACATGTCTTTCTTGGTGGTAAGTACATAACCACTAAGGGCAAAGAAAATAAGCGCTGTGCCGCCCATAGCAAGCATAACAATGTCACTACCGCCGGTGGCGACAACCATGTTCAGAATAGGACCAATGGTGTAACCCATAAAGCCGGTTAGAGCGAACACAAATAAAATACCTAAGCCACTATTGGCCGTTTTATGAATACCAAACAGTAACCCATAAAAACCAACCAACATTAAAATAAGGCCAGGGTGCGGCAGGTTTAACATACTGCTAATACCAGCCATTACCGCACTGAATGCTAGTGACATCGCTAATAGCGTATAGGTATTACGTAGTACTTTATTTACTTCAATGGCCGCGTCGTGGCGTGCCGTGTGTACTGTAGGGTTGTGCATTACGTCATTTCTCCTGTTCGTGTCGAACATAGGTCGATGGGCAACTTACATAAGTGTAAGGCTAAGACCATTATTATTGAATCAAGTTCGCTAGTATACCTTATAAATGGCAACGATTATCAATAGTTAAAGGGGCAAACATAAGGTTTTGTCGAAAGCATGTACAGAACGGCGAAAAATCACGCACTTGAACAAAATAATTCAATTTAGGCTTTACAAGTAGGCAGTAGCTCATTATCATTCTCGCCGTCTTCAGCAGTTAACCAATATTTCGGTAACGCTGAAACACTTCGGAGAGGTGGCAGAGTTCGGCTTAATGCACCTGACTTGAAATCAGACGTAGGTTCATTCCTACCGGGGGTTCGAATCCCTCCCTCTCCGCCACATTTAGAAAGAAAGCCCGTATCGAAAGATACGGGCTTTTTTTTCGTCTGCGCACCGCCTATCATATAAACCGAACAACAAGCCGATTGTATTCACTCCGGCTGTATTAACTAAGGTGTTTTGCTCTTGATCCCACTTCAGCAATTTAAAAGTAAGTTTCTTCAGCTTTGGCAAATTGAGTTGGTGCGGTGCTATGAACGCGACCAATCGCCAGCCTTGCAACCGCCTTATAGCCCTAACACACAACAGCCGCCGCAAAGCATACATGTGCAGTTGCATGAGCGGGCGCTACACTTTCTTGAGCATTACCAGCTGTACCACAGCTTAAATAACACTATTAAAAGCCTAAAGGTAATGGTGTTCTTGCTGTTTGCTTTAGCGTTGGTAGTGGGCTTTGGTTTGGCTAAAGTGGTCGACGGCAATGTTAGCCGAGTGCTTAGCTTGCCCTGGGTGTTGTTTGCTTTATTAGGGGTTCACTTGCTGCTGTATTTTATTTGGTTGGCAATGCTATTTATAAAACCACGCCAAGGTGGCTTTATCGGGGGCTTCATACAACAAGGCTTACAGTTGTTTAATCGCACGCCTAAGGCGAAATATGCCCTGCAGTCGTTAGGCCATACCTTAAACCATTATCAAATGGTAAAGCTGGTGGTATCTATCTTTAGCCATTTATATTGGTTGGTGTTGCTAACAACAGCGGCACTTATTTTAGGTTTGCTATTTCTGTTTCAAAGCTACAGCTTTACTTGGGAAACCACGGTACTAAATTTGCCTACCATGACCTATTTAGCGGAATTACTAGGGCGCAGTTTAAGTTGGCTAGGCTTAAGCTTACCAACGGTTGAGGTATTGCAAACGGCTTCTGCTGAACAACAAGCCCAAGTAGGGCGCTGGCTAATTGGCATGGTATTGGTGTATGGCAGCGGTTTACGCTTGGTTACTGCTTTGCTGGTGGCTGGGGTTTTGACAGTACGTAGTAAAGGTTTAACCGTTGACCATACTCAGCCGGGGTTAAGCCATTTAGTGCCATTGTTATTACGTAGTGGCACCCAGTCGGTCGATAAAGAAAACCCAGTTATAGGTTATAACCAACAAGCTCAACAGCCAGCTAGCGGGGTGGGCCATTATTGGCTTCAGCTTGAACACCCCGAGGCGGTTGAACAGCAACTAACGGCCAACCATAAAACCTTGGGCACCTTAGCTACTATGAGCGATTTAGAACGTTTAACCGCCCAATTTAAAACACAGCCCGCAGCCAGTATGCTGGTTACCATTGATAATCAACTTACCCCCGATCGAGGCAATATGCGTTTATTACGTGGCTTGCTGCCACTTGCGGCCGAGCTGCACTGCCATTTAGTGCATGAGCAGGGAGCGTTCACCGAAGGCTGGCTAAGTGTACTACAGGGCTTTAATAGCGAACATAATCTTGGTCAGGGCATGCGTATTAGCCAAGCGGAGCATACTAATGACAACTAAACCCGTTTCAATGAGCGTGGTGGGCCATACCAATACGGGTAAAACATCGTTTTTACGCACCTTATTAAAAAACCCCCATTTTGGCGAGGTTGCAGCCACGCCAAGTACCACACGCGACGTTAGCATGGCGCAGTTAATTGCCGGCACAGAGGTGGTTGCAGAACTATTTGACACCCCAGGGCTAGAAGACAGCCAAGCTCTGTATATGCATTTGCAGCAATATGTAAATGCACAAAACAAACATAATAGCCCCGCGGTATTAGCTAGTTTTTTACAATCGCCGCAGGCAAATAATGAGTTTGAACAAGAAGCCAAAGTTATTCGTCAACTGTTACACACGGACTTGGCCTTATTTGTTATCGACACTCGTACCCCTGTGCTAGAAAAATATCTCGATGAATTGGCCATTTTACGCATGGCGGCCAAACCCATTATTCCGGTACTTAATTTCATAAATGAAAATAGCGATTTAGCACCATGGCAAAGTGCGTTGGCACGGGTTAATTTGCATAATAGTGTGCTATTCGACACCCAAAGCACATCGCTGGCCCACGAAACCCGCCTATTAGAGCAATGTATTGCTGCTATGCCGATTGCACGCGAACCATTACAGCGGCTGTTAAAAACCCGAGCGCAAGAGCAGCACTTTAAAACCACAGCCGCAGCCAACCTATTGGCCGAGCTGTTAGTGAATGTAGGGGCGTACCAAACTGCCGTGCGGTTAGACGACAGTGCAGACGTTGCCGCGGCCCAGCAGCACTTTAAGCAAACAGTTATTAACGCAGAAAATAAAGCCTTACAAGATATATTAGCCGTATTTGGCTTTCAGCTGGGCGACGCGCGACTAGAGCAGCTGCCTATTGAAAATGGCCATTGGCAGCAACATAGCTTCGACACCGACGCTTGGCGCGCACTTGGTGTTGAAGCCGGTACCGGGGTTGTTGCAGGCGGCACTGTTGGCGCCGGTATCGACCTAATGGTGGGTGGTGCAAGCTTGGGTGCAGGTACGCTTATTGGGGCCATGGTAGGGGGCATGTATCAAGGCAGTAAAAAGTTTAGCCGGCAACTGCAGGCCAAGTTTAGCGGCAAAGAACTTATGCAGGCCGATCAGCAAGTACTAGAACTGTTATTTAAGCGTCAGTTGTTGCTTATTCAGGCGCTGGCCACGCGTGGGCATGCAGCCATTAGCCCGGTGTATTTAAAATTAAGCAATGGCTTAGTAGTGGATAAAAGCTTAAAAAAACTTTTACAAGCTATTCCGCGTCAGGTGAACTGGTCGGCGCTTTCAGGAGCCCATAGTCACAGCTCTGATCGTTCAGCCTTTATAAAAAAATTAAGCGACCAAATTGGGGCACTTATCGAGACATCGAGCGACTATTATTTGAGCGGCAATTGAGTTATGGCGGAGTTTTGTCGCACTTAAACTTGATCTTTATCAATTCCTTAGCTAGTTATATAACACTGCTGTAACAAGTAAGTGTTACAAAACATGCTTTATAATATAATTTGCATGTGCAGCAAGTGCTTTTAATCAATATGACAAGGATGTTTTATTATGAAAAAAGTAATTGTGGCCATTCCTAAAGGTGTGCAGCGTCGTGGTGTTATTGCCGAACTTACTACCCATCATTGGCAGGCCTCTGAAGTAAATAACAATAACGAATTATTAGCCGCCCTCAACGAAACCCCTAAGGCGGTGGTCATTATTTCCATTCACTTTGACCGGCGTCGCATGCAAGGCTTGTTACGTTCTATTTACCGCCAGCACACCCGCGCTAAAGTTATTTTATGGACCAATAGTTTAGCCTGTGCACTCGACTATAAAACGCGGCATCCTCTTATTCCTGGTTATTTCTATCGCTTTGTTGAAACCGACGAATTAATTCGTGGCTGTAATGTGGTTGCTCTCGGCCAGCGTTTTTCTTCACCGTACTTAACGGCATCGTTTAAACGCTTTAGGCAATATTCAGAAGAAAGTTGCATAACCATTGGTTTGAGCAATCGAGAGCGACAAATATTTCAATTAGTCAGTTTAGGTGTTTCGGTAAAAGAAATAGCTGAGCGACTGGTTATTTCCAACAAAACAGTGAATACCTTCCGCTACCGGTTGTATGAAAAGCTACAGGTAGACAGCGACGTACAATTAGCCCATTTGGCCATTAAAAGTGGCTTAGTAGAGCCGCAAGGTGAAGTAATTTAGACCCTTGTACTGGGTGCCGCCGCACGACACAGAAGTAGCTATCTGGTAAACTGTCGTTCTTAATTATCAGATAGCTAATTTGGTGGCATGAACACGTTATTTGACTCTGCACAATTCCTTGCTTCTTTAACCCAACAACCGGGTGTGTACCGCATGTACGACAGCAGCGGGGAAGTTATTTATGTGGGTAAAGCGAAAAACTTAAATAAACGCGTGTCGAGCTATTTTCGCAAACAAGTTGATTCGGTTAAAACCAAAGCCCTAGTGCGCCATATTGCGTCGATGGACGTTACCGTTACCAATTCTGAAGCCGAAGCGCTTATTCTTGAAAATACTTTTATTAAGAAGTATTTACCGCGTTATAACGTGTTATTACGAGACGACAAAAGCTATCCCTACATAATAATTTCTGATCACCAGCATCCCCGTATTGCCTTCCACCGTGGTACCCGCCGCGAGAAGGGCGACTATTTTGGCCCGTTTCCTAATGGCAGCGCGGTGCGAGACAGCTTAAAGCTGTTGCAAAAACTTTTTCCAGTACGGCAATGCGACGACACGTTTTATCGTTCGCGCAGCAGGCCTTGCTTGCAGTATCAATTAAAACGTTGTTTAGCACCTTGCGTAGGTATTCCAAGCGATGCCGAATATACCGAGCAAGTAGACTTAGTGCGCATGTTTATGCGCGGTAAAAACGACGAAGTAATTGAACGCTTAGTGCAGGCCATGGACCAAGCAAGCCAAGCGCTAAACTTTGAGCAAGCTGCGTTATTGCGCGATCAAATTGCTGCCTTGCGCCAAGTACAAGAGCGCAATGCGGTGTCGGGTGAACAAGAAGAGCTAGACGTCATTGGCTTTTGGCGAGAATCGGGCATGACCTGCATTCACTTATTGTTTATTCGCCAAAATGCCGTGCAAGGTAGCCGCAGCTATTATCCAAAGGTTCCGGCTAACTCCACCGACGAAGAAATTCTCGAGTCGTTTGTATTGCAGTTTTATTTAAATGAAAGTCAGGGCAAGCGGGTACCCAATGAAGTAGTGGCCCCATTAGACTCTGCTATGGCCAAAGAACTCAGTGCGCAATTATCAGAGGCGCTGCAACAACGGGTTAGAATTACCAGTAATCACCGTGGGCAGCGAGCGCAGTACCGCTCGTTAGCCAATAAAAATGCCATGAACGCAGTACACAGTCGGTTAGGTGAAGCTTCTATTATGCAAACTCGCTTCGAGGCGTTACAGCAGCTTATAGGTGCTGAAGTAACCTTAGAGCGCTTTGAATGTTTCGACATTTCTCATACCATGGGCGAGCAAACCGTGGCTTCGTGCGTGGTATTTGGCCCTGAAGGCCCGCGGAAGTCCGATTATCGGCGGTATAATATCAACAACATTACCCCAGGCGACGATTATGCCGCCATGGCGCAAGTGCTTAGCCGACGCTATAAACATGCTATAGAGCGGGAAAATGTACCCGACGTGGTATTTATCGACGGTGGCAAAGGGCAGTTAACCCAAGCAGAAAAATATTTTGAAAACTGGCCGCAGCCACCGTTACTTATAAGTGTGGCAAAAGGCGAAAGCCGCAAAGCAGGCTTAGAGACACTTATTTTTGGTTATAGCCGTAAAACCAGGCATTTACCTGCCGATCATCCAGGCTTACACCTTATTCAGTATATTCGCGACGAGTCACATCGGTTTGCCATTACTGGCCACCAGCAACGTCGTGCTAAAGTGAAGAAAACTTCTACTTTAGAGTCAATTCCTGCGGTTGGGCCAAAGCGCCGGCAAAACTTATTAAAATATCTGGGTGGATTACAACAGGTAAAAGGGGCTAGTATAGAACAGCTCGCCAATGTACCAGGTATCAGTAAGAGCTTAGCCGAAACTATTTATTATGCCTTGCGTGATGAATGAACACCGTACACCTATTGAAAAGAGAATGAATAGTTTATGTGGAATATTCCCAACTTATTAACGTCCTTCCGTATTTTGTTAATTCCGGTTTTTTTGGTTTTTTTCTATTTACCAATTAAAGAAGCGCAATTTATTGCCGCTTGTATTTTTGTGTTAGCGGCAATAACCGACGGCCTCGATGGTTACTTTGCGCGCAAATTAAACCAGCATACGAAATTTGGAGAGTTCCTCGATCCCGTTGCCGACAAAATAATGGTGGCTGCAGCACTTATCGTGGTAGTGGAGTATTACCAAACGTTCTGGATAACTATTCCAGCTTTAATTATAATTAGCCGCGAACTAATCATTTCGGCGTTACGGGAATGGATGGCAGAAGTAGGCAAACGTGACGCAGTTGCGGTATCATCGTTGGGTAAAATTAAAACCACAGCACAAATGATAGCGCTTACCGGATTACTCTGGGACGCAAATTTGTTCGTTAAAACAACAGCAACGGTTGCTCTTTACACTGCAGCGGTACTTACGCTCTGGTCCATGCAAGTGTATTTAATGAGCGCCTGGAGCGAGTTAACGGCTGAAAATAATACGAATTAGCTAAAATTTGAGCGAACGAACAAAAATCTGCAATTAATGGTTGACTGGGAAGTCCCTATGAGTAGAATGGCCCTGCGTTTGGCAAGTGCCACACGCAAGAACTGAAATGAAGTGCGCGAGTATAGCTCAGCTGGTAGAGCGCAACCTTGCCAAGGTTGAGGTCACGAGTTCGAATCTCGTTACTCGCTCCAATATTTCAAGTGTCTGGCGGGTTGGCAGAATGGCTATGCAGCGGATTGCAAATCCGTGGATCTCGGTTCGACTCCGGGACCCGCCTCCAGACTCAAGTAAGACGTAAGTTGTAATATACAGAAATGTAACATCGTGTTTGCCCGGGTGGTGGAATCGGTAGACACAAGGGATTTAAAATCCCTCGTTGGTAACAACGTGCCGGTTCAAGTCCGGCCCCGGGCACCAATACGATGATACAAAGCTAAGTAAAATTAAAAACAATAAAAAGAAGAATAAATAGAGACCCTTAAGGGTCTTTTTTTATGCCTAAATTTCAAGCATAGTAACTCTTATGTTTTTAATGATTAGCTAATACATATGCGCTGGTCAATTGCAGAGTAATATTTTTCTATGTTCTATGATTTCGAACGAGCCTTTAAAAAAGAGTGGCGCATTTACTTTGTAGCTGCTGCTGTAATGGCCGTGCTCATTGGCTATCATATTTATTATCGCTATGAGCAGCTTATTTCTCGCGAACAAGAACGCCTTACCCATTCATCTGCTGCGGCAAGTATTCTTATTGGCAAACAACTACAAAATATAAACACCACACTTACTAATATTCGATCTTCATTTGCTGCAAATAAAAAAACATTCAATAACTCTCAAGTATTTTATCAAGAGCGGCTTATGGGTTTAGCCAACGCAATGCAGCATGTTCAGGCTATTACAATATTAGATGCCAGTGGAACGGCGATATACTCTAGTAATGCTGTGTTGGTAGGTCAATCTTTTGCGTACCGTGAGTATTTTAAAGAAGTTGCAGCAGCGCCCGATGCAGATATGCTTTACGTAAGTTCGCCATTTACAGGAGTGTTTGGCGACTGGCTGCTGCCTTTTGCAAAAGTTATCACCAATGCTGAAGGCAAGTTTAACGGCCTTATTCTTATTCTTCTTAACTCCGTGGAATATAGCCAATTGATCAGTTCGCTGCGTCCAACGTCACAGTCTTGGGCTTCTTTAGCACATGGGCAAGGAATGTTATTTGTTTGGGAAGCACTTGGTGACTCCACACCTACTGGTCAAAACCTTAATGTACCAGGTAGCTTATTCAGCAAACATAGAAGTAGTGGTCAAACCGAATCATTTTATAAGTCAGCTGTAACAGCGAACCAACAAGAATCTCTTGTTTCTGTTCGAACGATAATTCCAGACACATTTATGATGAGTAATCCTTTGGTTTTGGCTGTGGGAAGAAGTTACAGTGTACTTACTCAGCTTATTTTCAAAGAAATTTTATTTCTAATAGTTATTTTTATAGTGCTGTACTTTGCATTGGCTACGTTGCTTTTTTGGACTCAGCATACGCGTCGCATTTCTTATAAAGAAACAAAAAGTGCTGAACGTTTTGCTAAAGGGTTGAGCGATAAATTATCGAAATTTGTTGAGCTAACACCAAGTATCATTGTTCTTACTGATATTAAAGGAGCGTTCAAAGAGGTTAACCCAGCCTTTCAGAACGCTTTGGGATATACATATCAGGAACTAATGGAAAGTACTTTAATCGAGTATATTCATCCAGATGAGCGCGAAGAGTTTCGCGCCACTTTGAAGTCATTAACCAAAGATAAAGCCAACATTACAAGGCTTATTCGTTTTCGCAGTAAAAATGCAACCTATCTTTCCTTTGAAACCTCTATCGCTATTTATGGTGATGTGTTTTTTATCGCAGGCCTTGATGTTACTGAACGTGAAATTGAAAAAGCTCAACTGCAGTTAATGGCCTACAAAGATCGCTTAACCGGCTTACCGAACCGCGGCATGTTATGGGAGCACTTAAATCAGGCTATTCATGAAGAAATGAATGAACGACATAATACAGCTGTGCTTTTTATCGATTTAGATGGTTTTAAATTGGTGAATGACACTTGTGGCCACGAAAGTGGTGATAAGGTATTGAAAATAATAGGGAAGCGCTTGCTAGGAGTGGTTCGTGAGAATGACACGGTTGGGCGTTTAGGTGGTGATGAGTTTGTGGTTATCCTGTCTCGTATAGGCTCTGAGCGAGATGTGGAATTCGTCGCAAAAAAAATTCTTGAAACAATTAAGCATAGTATTTCCTTATCAGGCGATAAAACCGTTACTGTGGGGGCTAGCATTGGTATAAGTATTTGGCCTGATCATGCTTTTACCGCCGATGAATTACTTAACCTAGCCGATAAGGCTATGTATGAAAGTAAACGAGGCGGTAAAAACAGATACAGTTTTGCTAACTAGGCACTTCCTCATCATGAAAGTCCTCAGCTGAAAAATCAGGCGAATCATGAAGAATGTCGTCTAGCTTCTGATCTAACTCGGACATGCAGTCTTTGTTTTCTGCCTCGGTATTTTCTTGCTTCGGTTTATTGCTTGCAAAGGCTCCTCGGGTTATAGACAAAGCGGCGCAGCCGCCGCTGTTTTCGCCGGTTATTAGTTATATTTAAAACGAATTAGAAACTAAGAGTGCAGTGGAATGTGTAAGGGAGAGCCAGAGTCGATAAACTCTGGGTAGTGAATGGCCAAATAGCGTAATTGTTGTTTAAATGGCTCAGTAGTAGGCAGCTTGGCGCCATTGAGGTGGTAAATTCCAGTTCGAAAAATAGTGCGCCTAAATCATAATCTAGCGTGTAGCGGTAGTTGTGCTCAATGGTGTGCTTTATGTTGTGCTTCGAGTCACCATTACTATTCGAGTTTAAATACACTGGGCTTTCACCTGCAGCCCATTGCTCCATGGTCGAGCCAAATCCGGCTGCTGGGTATTTTGCGCCTGCTAGGGGCTAGTATTTAAAGCGCTTTGCTCGGTACTCAAGCCACTGCAGCAAAGCCACCATACCTAGTTCGCGATCATCTTCTTTACGAATAATAACCGCTAATTCCTGGTTACTATCAATGTTGCCATGGCATTGCAGTTGATTGGCTTCAGCAAGCTGCTGGTAAAGCACAGGCAGGATTACCGCAGCGTTTTGCACTGGCACTAGGGTGGCGGCCATTAAGCTGCTCTGGGCGCTGGTTTGGCGCTCTAGTTGTAATGCACTGAACTGTTTCAACTGGCTACTAAGCTGATTAGGTAGTGTTTGATGGTCAATACGAATGAATTCCTTGGCGGGTGTACTTACTGTGCCGTTGGCAGCGGCGGTATAAAGCTGCAAGGGTAGGCTAAGTAATACTTGGCTAAGTAAGCTTTTCTGTGCGCTTTTACCGAACACCAGCAGTACGTCTATTTCATTGCGTAGTAGTTGGCTGGTAAGGGTGTCTTCGTTGCTGCGATCCATATACTCTGGCAATTGCACAAAGCGTAGTTCTAAATGTGGGTAAAGCTGTTTAAACTCGTCTAATGCAGGTGCTAGCCACTGGGTGTAAATTTCATGGCTAATACCAATGGTAATAATGCGCCGGGCTTGGTCGCCTTCGTTTATGGTGTAGGTAACAATGCGCTCAAGCTGACGAAACACACGGTGCAGTTCTGGGGCTAATACTTGGCCAGCGGTGGTTAAGGCATGCATGCGATTGTCGCGCTGAATAAGTTTTACCCCTAATTGCTGCTCAAGGGTAGTTAGTTGGCGGCTTACCGCCGACTGAGTAACGCCTAGCTCGGCCGCTGCGTTTTTAAAACTATGCAGGCGGGCAACAGCTTCGAACACCCGTAAGGCATTTAGTGAAGGAAACTCATTTTTACTCATGCTGTTACCCTTTATACTCTATTGCGTTGTGGCTGGTGCAGCCATTGAAACACAATAAATTATGCTAGCATTACTTTATGTAAATGTATTATGTAAACGTATTCGGCACTATAACGAACATGCCTAAAGCCTAGCAAGGCATATACAATAAAGTTTAAGGAGCCAGCTCGGTGCTACAAACATTGTTCAACTCGCCCTATTGGCTTGAATTTATTGCCCTTGCTATTGCCCATTTATTTGCTGTCGTAAGCCCAGGACCCGACTTTGCGGTGGTAAGCCGTTATAGCGTGCGGTTTGGTGCTAGGGTTGGGGTGTGGATAAGTTTAGGTATTGCATTGGGTATTCTTATTCATGTGACCTATTCAGTACTTGGTTTGGCTTTGGTCATAAAAACCACACCCATGCTGTATTCATTTTTATTACTTGCCGCAGCGGGTTATTTTTTATGGTTAGCCACCATGTTGTTGCGAGCAAAAAAAACTGCTAAGGAAACAGAGCCAGAACACGGTCGTTCGCCTTCTACAGCGGCAAATAGTGAAAGCTCCCCCAGCATTCGTCGTGCGATCGGGCTAGGGTTTTTAACCAATGGGCTGAATATGAAAGCCACGATGTTTTTCTTGGCCTTATTCACTTCGGTAATTTCGGTGCAAACCCCAATGCTGGTAAAGTCGGCTTATGGAGCTTATTTAGCGGTGGCTACTTTTATTTGGTTTGCGTCGCTGTCGTTGTTGCTCGGTAAATCTCGGCTGCGCTATTGGCTGTTACGCTATGGTTACTGGTTCGATAGGGCAATGGGCCTTATTGTACTGCTATTAGCAACACACCTTCTATGGCAATGGTATAGCTTGCTTTGATCGACCACATAACTTGCTATACTCGTTCGCATTAAAAAACACGAGGAGAACCCAGCCATGCCAACAGCCCTAAAAACAACATTGCTGCTGTTTTTGCTTAGCTTATTTACTGCTGTTTATGCAAACGCTGCCCATGGGGCTATACCCGCGCCTTCGTTACGGGGCGCCTTCGAACAAGGCGGTATTGTATTTGGTCGTACGGCGCCGCAAGCGAATATTACTTTAAACGGCGAGCCAGTATTAGTAAGCCAAGCGGGTAACTTTGTATTTGGTTTTAGCCGCGACGAAGCAGGGCCAGCGCAGTTGGTGGTTACCTATCCAAATGGTGACATTTGGCAGCAAAACTTTGCTATTGGTAGCCGTACGTTCGATATTCAACGTATCGACGGTTTACCACAACAAACGGTAACGCCTGATCCTGACGTGCTGGCAGAAATACGTAAAAATAATGAGGAAGTATGGCATGCGCGGCAGTTTCGTAGTCAGCGTAACGACTTTGCCAATGGTTTTATTTGGCCCGCTGAAGGGCGTATTTCAGGCGTATATGGTAGCCAACGTATATTAAATGGCCAGCCGCGAACGCCGCACTACGGTCTTGACGTGGCAGCGCCTACTGGTGCTCCTGTCTATGCACCGGCAGGCGGCGTAGTGCGTTTAGCGCATCCGAGTATGGTGCTTTCGGGTGGCACACTTATTCTTGATCATGGGCTAGGCTTCTTTTCTACCTTTTTGCATTTGCACGCCATCAACGTGAACGTTGGCCAAGAAGTAAAACAAGGTGAGAAAATTGCTGAAGTGGGTGCTACGGGCCGCGCCACTGGCCCGCACTTAGATTGGCGCATTAACTGGGGTAGCGTACGCCTTGATCCCCAGTATTTAGTGCCCGCACGAAATTAAAGCTACAGTGCTTCCGTGTTCGCCTGCGGCCAAGGCAAGCTGGGGTTTTCGTCGGCTAGGCTTAATGTAACGTTTTCCATAACTGGGGCTTGCCAAGTAAGCTCTGCTGCATGCAAATAGTGATCACGAAAGTAATGCACCCTTACACAGTCGCCAGGCTGAAAGCGTTGGCCAGCTTGTTTCACTACTGCGGTGGTAGCTTGCAGGCCATCAATGGCCACCAGTATGTCGCGGGCACTTAAACCGGCCTGCGCTGCTGCACTGCCTTCAAATACCCGTTGTACAACCATGCCTTGTGGAGTTTCTTGCAAGGCTGCACCAAGCTCAACATTATTTTCATTTGCGGTTGTTGTTGGTTGTTGGGAAACAATATCAAAGCCACTGCATTGCACTTTAATACCAAACTCGGCAAACAGCGCTTGCCATGGAAGCTCTTTGGTGGTGTACAAAGCATCGTGCAAAAAGCTGGCAACACGCGCATTGCCTTGTGGGTTACAAAGGGCAAGCAATTCGCTTTGGCTGGTACCTAGCTCGGTTAGGCCATATTGCTGCCAAGCGTTTTGCATAACCGTGTCTAGGCTTATTTTGTGGTCGCTTGTTGAACGTAACAATAAGTCTAAACAGGCCGCTACTACGGCACCTTTGGCGTAATAGTTCGCTATGGCATTGGCCGCGTTTTCGTTTTGTTGGTAAAACGTGGTCCAGGCCAATAGGCTCGACTCAACTAATGTTTGTCTGCTTGGCCCTAAGCCGCGCAAGCCTCGGCTTACGGTGTTGGCTAAACGGTTTAAATACAGCTTGCTGCTTATACAGCCTGCCCGAAACACAAATAAATCGTCGTAGAACGAGGTTACCCCTTCGTAAAACCACAATTGCTGCGTATAACTTTCTTGTGCTAGCTGATAGGGCAAAAAAGTTTTTGGTTTTAAACGCTTAATATTCCAGTTGTGAAAGTACTCGTGGCTGCATAACGACAAAAAGTCTGTATAGGCTTCGCTAGGGTCGGGCTGACTACCATATTCAAGCGCATTGCGAGGGCACATAAGCGCAGTGCTATTTCGGTGTTCAAGGCCACCGAAACCGTTTTGGGTGACAATAGTTAAAAATTGATAATGATCGAAGTTAGGTGCGCCACCAAACAATTGGTGCTGAGCTTCGCAAATTTTTGTTAAATCTTCAGCAAGTTGTGCCGTACTCGCATAGTGTTTACCCACTAAAATTAATTCGTGGGGTATGCCGCTGGCTTTAAAAGGTATGCGGGTTAATTCGCCCATTAACACGGGGTAGTCGAGTAGGGCCGCATAGTTTTCTGCTTGGTAGCTACCAAAACCGTTACTGTCGGTTTGTACGGCGGGCATACCGGTAGCTAACTGCCAATGCTTTACCGCTAAATCAGTTACGCTAGCAATGGTTAGGTTGTGGGGTATATGGCTTTGGCCCACCACTTCTAAGCAAAGGCTACTGGTGTTAAAAAAGCCGTAATGCAGGTCGAGGTAGGCGGCGCGAATAGAATCGTCGAAGGCATACACGCGGTATTTAACTTGAATAGGGCCAGTGGTCGCTTCAAGTAGCCAACTACTTTTGCTAGGCCGAGTGTAGGTAAGCGCACCGCAGCTGCTGCTAGCCTCAAAGCTAACAATGTGTTTGGCAAAGTCACGTATCATGTAGCTGCCCGGTAACCAGTTGGGTAAGTGCAGCTCTTGGCCGGTAGTGTTGGGCTGCAAAATGGTTAGCTCAACGTCAAAGTAATGGTGCTGGGGCGAAGCAATATGAATAGCGTAGCTAATATTATTGCTATTCAGGCTAGAAACAACGGTCATAACAAACTCCTTGGAATAGTGCCTATACAATAGCACGACCCAGTGTGCGACAGAATAACCTGTTCTAACGACTAAGCGGGTCGAGAACAGCAGTCTGCTTCGTGTACACTTGTTAAAAATATGTAATGGAATATTGACATTGAATTGGCGTGTATTATTAGAAGATAGAAACAAAATGTTTTGGGCTCTGCAAATTGCAGGGTGGCTGGGCTATGCGTTTGTTCAGTACATTGGCTCGCTTATGCAAGAAATGCGTAGCATTTATGTGCTTATTATTTTATTGGGTGCGTATGCGGGTTTTTTAATAACAGTACCGCTGCGCTACTTTTATCGGAAAATTTGGAATGCACAGCCACTTTTGCTGCTGGTGCTGGTGCTTGCCTGTTCCTATACAGCGGCGGTGCTGTGGGCGTTAATTGACAACGCCACCCATTGGGAAATATATAAGTTCGGTTACCGGCCCTACAACTGGTTATTTTATTTACAACACAGCGTGGCAAAGTTTTACATTATGCTGTCGTGGAGCGGTTTGTACTTTGTTATTAAGTACTACCAGCTGCTACAGGACGAAAAGCAAAAAGCTTTACAAGCCGTGTCTATGGCGCACCAGTCGCAGCTTAAAATGCTGCGGTACCAGCTTAACCCGCACTTTTTGTTTAATACGCTTAATGCTATATCAACCTTGATATTGGTCAGTGAAAACAAAACAGCCAACCAAATGGTTTCGAAACTAAGCGACTTTTTACGCTTCTCGTTAGACAACGATCCAATCAAACGTATTACCTTAGCGCGTGAAATAGAAGCACTGATGCTTTATTTAGATATTGAAAAAGTGCGCTTTGCCGATCGCTTGCAAGTGCAAGTAAACATTAGCCCGGAAGCCGAACAGGCCCTGGTGCCAAGCATGATTTTGCAGCCGTTAATTGAAAATTCAATTAAATATGCAGTGGCAAGGCTAGAAACCCCAGGGGTTATTTTAGTGCAGGCTAAGGTAGTGGAAGAGCAGTTGGTTATCGTTATTCATGATAACGGGCCTGAAGCTTATAATGCTGAAAAGCACCAAGCAAACAGCCGCGGTGTAGGCTTGAAGAACACAGAAGAACGGCTTCGTGCCTTGTATGGAAAGCATTACTCATTTAATCTGTCTGCTAATGCACCAACAGGGTGCATAGTAGAATTGAAGATTCCTTGGCAGCCAGCAGAGTAATAATGACAACCCAAATACGTACATTAATAGTCGACGACGAGCCATTAGCCCGGAAGGGATTGCTTGTTCGTTTAGCAGAATTCCCAAACATAAATGTTGTAGCTGAAGCCAGTAGTGGCCGCGAGGCCGTTGCCGCTATACAAAGCCTGCAACCCGACTTGGTTTTTCTTGATATACAAATGCCAGGCTGGAGTGGCTTCGACGTGCTACGAGAAATTAAAGCAGCCGGCAGCCCTATGCCATTTGTGGTGTTTGTTACCGCCTACGACCAATACGCCATTCGTGCCTTTGAAGTACGCGCACTTGATTACTTGTTAAAGCCCGTTGACGAAGAGCGGCTTGCTCAAGCCATTGAAAAAGTAGCATTAACCACAGCGCCTGAATTAGAAAATGTTCACCAGCAAAAACTATTTCAGCTGGTAAGTGAAATGAGCGGCGACGATTGTGAAGAAATACTAATTCGTTTAGCTGAAGGTGTCGAGCTCAGTACGGAAAGTAGCTACCCAGAGCATATTGCCATTAAAGACGGCGGTGAAATTACTCGAGTAGCTATTAATGCCATTGAATGGGTTGAAGCAGCTGGCGACTACATGTGCATTTATACTAGCTCAGAAACGCATATTTTACGCCGTACTATGAAAGAGCTAGAGCAGGAATTAAATCCTAAGCTATTTCAACGTATACACCGCTCGGCTATTGTAAACCTTGATCAGGTGTCTAAGCTATGTAGCCGCCAGAATGGTGAGTACCATATTGTTTTAACGAACGGCAAAGAATTAAAAGTAAGCCGTTCGTATAAAGATCGCATTAAACAATTGGTATTAGGCAACTAGGCCAAGTTACACCATCATAATTTTAGTGGTGTTACTTGCGCCAATGGTTTCCATAATGTCGCCATGGGTAACAATAACATAGTCGCCTGGCCGCACATGGCCTTGAGTTTGCAATAGGGAAATGGCAGTACGCAAGGCATATTGAGTTTCTTCCGTGGTGGAATCGAAGTAAATTGGATATACCCCACGGTAAAGCGCTGCTTTTGCTAAGGTGCGAGGGTGGCGCGACAGGGCAAATACCGGCAAAATAGTATTAATACGTGACATTAAGCGTGCAGTTTGGCCTGACTCAGTAAGGGCAAGAATAGCCGACACAGCACCCAAGCTATTAGCTGTATACATGGCCGCCATGGCATTGGCTTCTGACACCGACGTAATGGTTTCACCCACGCAGCTGTTAATAACTCGCTGGCCAGGATATTCTTCAGCACCAATACAAATTTCGCTCATGGCCATAACCGTTTCCACGGGGTAGCGACCGGCAGCTGTTTCGGCTGATAACATAACCGCATCAGTACCATCGAGTACGGCGTTGGCTACGTCCATCACTTCAGCACGGGTTGGCATACTGTTTTCAACCATCGACTCCATCATTTGTGTAGCGGTAATTACCACTCGCTGTAGTTCGCGCGAACGTTCAATAATGCGCTTTTGCTTACCCACTAAATGGGCATCGCCAATTTCTACGCCTAAGTCGCCACGGGCAACCATAACGGCATCGGAAGCTAAAATAATATCGTCTAGGGCTTCGTCGGAGGCAACACTTTCAGCGCGCTCTATTTTGGCACAAATAGCGCCGTCGCAGCCGGCTTCCCGAAGTAGGGCTCGAGCACGGTTTAAGTCGTCGCTGCTACGGGGAAAAGAAACGGCCAAGTAATCAACTTGTATAGCGGCGGCAGTTTTAATGTCTTGTAAGTCTTTTTCGGTTAAGGCGTCGGCAGTTAAGCCACCACCTAAGCGGTTAATGCCTTTGTTATTCGACAGTACGCCACCAATAACAACCCTGGTGGTTACTTTAGTGTCGTTTACATGCAGAACTTCTAAGCGTAAGCGGCCGTCGTCTAGTAATAAAACGTCTCCAGGCGACACTTCAGCGGGCAAGGTTTTATAGTCTAAACCAACAATGTTAACGGTGCCTTGGTCAACGGGGTGGGCCGAGTCAAGTATAAACTCTTGGCCTTCTTCAAGCTCAACTTTACTTTCTTGAAAGCGTGCAACGCGTATTTTAGGCCCTTGTAAGTCGCCTAAAACACCAACATACACGCCAAGTTCTTTGGCAATGTCGCGAACTTCTTGGGCGCGGCGAGCATGATCTTTCGCTTCACCATGAGAGAAGTTTAGGCGCACAACGTTGGCGCCTGCTTTAATAAGCTTTTTTAATATACCTGGTTTGTCTGTAGCAGGGCCTAACGTAGTTACAATTTTAGTACGGCGGAGCGTCATTATTGCATGTCCTCAGGTGGTGTATATTATGGCGTAATTCTACCATACTAAGCGTATGAGTGTTCTAGCTTTAAAGTGATATATATAAGGCGATAAAAGAGATGGGAAATAATAAGTCAGAAAACGAATGGCGGACGCAACTTAGTCCAGAGCAGTTTCGAGTATTGCGCCAGCAAGGCACAGAAGCCCCTTTTAGCGGCGCTCTTTTAAATGAGCAGCGCGCGGGTGCTTACTATTGTGCTGGTTGCCAAGCACACTTATTCGATAGTACCACTAAGTTTGACGCGGGCTGTGGCTGGCCTAGTTTTTATGCGCAAGCGGCAGGTAAAAACGTGTCTTACCGTGAAGACACCAGCCATGGCATGCAGCGTACAGAAGTAATATGTAGCCATTGTGGTGGCCATTTAGGCCATGTGTTTGCCGACGGTCCAGAGCCTACTGGGCAGCGTTATTGTATCAATTCGGTGGCTTTGGTATTTAAACTTGACACGGAAAAATAAAAATACATTAGTGGAGTTGTATTGTTCTAGTGGCTTATAGGCGGTATTTTCATTACAATACTGTGCGTTTTTCGCCCGGTTACTGTTGGATACATTTACCAAGTTATCGCAGGCCGATCTTTAAATATGGATTTTGCAAAATACGTGGAAGGTTAATTACTCATGACTGACGTACAAAACGATCGCACTCTTCACAGTTGGGAAGAAAGGCAAGAATTCGCTGAATTAATGCAGCCATTAATTGGCAAGTTGTTTCGCACTAAGGGTGTGGAAATAGTAGTTTACGGGCGCAGCTTAGTGGCTGGCTCAACGATCGATATTATTAAAGCGCATCGCTTAGTTCGCCAGCATGAAAATGAAAAGTTGCGCCTGCGTGAAAGCTTCCCAATGCTTGAAGCAATTGCCAAAATGAACATAAGCAATGCCCGCGTCGACCTAGGTAAGTTAGCCTTTGGCTATGTTTCTGGTCGTAGCAAGCAGGGCGACGAGTCAATTGAAGACTATCTCGGCCGTGAACTAGCGTCAGCGGTTGGCTTAACCGACGAAGTAGAGCCCCGCGACGTGGTGTTATATGGCTTTGGCCGTATTGGCCGATTACTAGCCCGCTTACTGATCGAGCGCAATGGTCGCAACAGTAAGTTACGTTTACGCGCTATTGTTGTGCGCGGTGGCCGCGACGGCGATTTAGAAAAGCGTGCTAGCTTGTTGCGCCGCGACTCGGTTCATGGTCCATTTAACGGTTCAATTACTGTTGACCATGAAAACAAGTGCATTAAAGCCAACGGCACCCTAATTCAGGTTATTTATTCCAATGGTCCAGACCAAGTAGACTACACCCAATACGGCATAAAAGACGCCATTGTAGTAGATAACACAGGTATTTGGAGCGACGAAGAAGGCTTAGGTTTGCACCTTAAGTCGAAGGGCACGGCAAAAGTATTATTAACCGCGCCAGGTAAAGGCAACATTAAAAATATAGTTTATGGCGTGAACGACAAAGACATCAACGACGACGATTTAATATTATCGGCGGCAAGTTGCACCACCAATGCCATTACCCCGGTGTTAAAAGCCATGAACGACCGCTACGGTATTCGTAATGGCCACGTTGAAACGGTGCATGCCTATACCAACGACCAAAACCTAATCGACAACTACCATAGCGCTCCGCGCCGTGGCCGTTCGGCACCATTAAACATGGTGTTAACCGAAACTGGTGCAGCCAAAGCAGTGGCGAAAGCCTTGCCAGAGCTTTCAGGTAAGCTAACGGGTAACGCTATTCGTGTACCAACACCTAACGTGTCGATGGCTATTATGAATTTAAACTTAAATGAAGCCACAGACAAAGTTTCACTGAACAACTTTTTACGTGAAGCGGCTCTTTTCTCTGAACTGCAAAACCAAATTGACTACACCGAGTCGACAGAAATTGTTTCTTCAGACTTAGTAGGCAGCCGTTATGCAGGTATTGTTGACTCACAAGCCACTATTGTCGATGGCGACCGCGCAGTACTTTACGTTTGGTACGACAATGAATTTGGTTACAGCTGCCAGGTTCTACGTGTTATTCAAGACATGGCTGGCCTAAACGTTCCTAACTTACCACTTTAGTTTTACCAGAAGCGCCTAAGGGCGCTTCTTTTTTCTCTCGGTATTCTCCAAAACAAGGACACATCATGTATATTTCTAGTGCTTTCGACAGCGGTAACATCGAAGTTTTACGCTGTGACTCGCCAGAGCAAATAGAACTTAATATTAAGAAAGATAACGAATCTGACTTTTTTCAATGGTTCCACTTTAAATTAGTAACGAGTGCGCAGCAGCAACACCATTTGCTAACAATTAAAAATGCTGGCTCTTCAGCCTATCCAAAAGGCTGGGAAAACTACCACGCCATGGCGTCGTACGATCGCGACGAATGGTTTCGCGTGCCTACAGAATTCGATGGCCAAAACCTAGTTATAAGCGTAACCCCAGAGCAAGAAAGTATGTATTTTGCCTACTTCGTGCCTTACAGCTGGGACCGTCACCTCGACTTATTGCAGTGGGCGCAGCAGTCGGCTTGGGTTAGCCAAGTTCATTTAGGTGAAACTATCGACGGCCGCGAAATAACCATGCTTATGGTTGGCGAGCCTGCCGAAGGGAAGAAAAATATTTGGATTACAGCCCGCCAACATCCAGGCGAAAGTATGGCTGAATGGTTTGTAGAAGGTTTACTTGAGCACTTATTAAATGAAGACGAGCCAATTAGCCGCGAACTACTTGAAAAGTCAGTGTTTTATATTGTGCCAAACATGAACCCAGACGGTAGCGTACGTGGGCATTTACGTACTAACGCAGCAGGCGTAAACCTAAACCGCGAATGGGCCAACCCTTCACTAGAAAAAAGCCCAGAAGTGTTTCATGTTCTGAATAAAATGCAAGAAGTGGGCGTTGACTGTTTCTTAGACGTACACGGCGACGAAGCTATTCCGTATAATTTTGTGGCAGGGTGTGAAGGTATTCCTTCTTACGACGAGCGCCATAAGAATTTAGAAAATGCTTTCCGTGAAGCTTACTTGCGCGCTACACCAGAATTTCAGGTAAAGCACGGTTACGACTTAGACGCACCGGGCACTGCGAACTTAACGGTAGCGTCAACTGCGGTAGGCGAGCGCTTTAAATGTTTGTCTTTCACTATAGAAATGCCATTTAAAGACAACGACGACTTACCTGCGCCGTACACGGGTTGGAACGACTTACGGTCAAGCCAATTTGGTCGCGACACCTTACGTGCTATACACGCGGTGATTGAACAGCTCTAATCGGTTATTCAGTTTCCATCAAGGCCATGCAAATTGCATGGCTTTTTTTTAGCTTACAAACGGTTTTACCGAACGCTTTAATCTAACTGTGAAGGTTGGTTTCATTAGACACTTAGCCTAATATGAATGTAGACATTAACCAAGAGGCTAAACCATGACCGATAAAAAGAAATTAACCACGGCAGCCGGGTGCCCAGTAACAGACAACCAGAACGTAATGACCGCTGGCCCACGTGGCCCGCAGTTACTGCAAGATGTTTGGTTTTTAGAAAAACTGGCGCATTTCGACCGCGAAGTAATTCCCGAGCGTCGTATGCATGCTAAAGGCTCGGGTGCCTATGGTACCTTTACCGTTACACACGACATTACCAAGTACACGCGAGCCAAAATATTTTCTGAAGTAGGCAAAAAAACCGATCTTGTTGCCCGTTTTAGTACTGTGGCTGGAGAACGTGGCGCAGCCGATGCAGAGCGCGATATTCGTGGTTTTGCGCTAAAGTTTTATACGGAAGAGGGCAACTGGGATTTAGTGGGTAATAACACTCCAGTGTTCTTTCACCGCGACCCACTAAAGTTCCCCGACTTAAACCATGCAGTTAAACGCGATCCACGCACACACATGCGCAGCCCAACCAATAACTGGGACTACTGGACGTTACTACCTGAAGCACTGCACCAAATTACTATTTTAATGAGCGACCGTGGCCTGCCAGCTACTTACCGCCATATGCACGGTTTTGGAAGCCATACCTTTAGCTTCATTAATGCAAAAAACGAGCGTTATTGGGTGAAGTTCCATTTCCGTACCCAGCAGGGCATTAAAAACTTGACCGACGCCGAAGCAGAAACTTTAGTTGGTAAAGATCGTGAAAGCCATCATAGAGATCTGTTCGACAGTATCGAAAATGGCGACTTCCCGAAGTGGACATTGTTTGTGCAAATCATGCCTGAAAAAGACGCCGAAACAGTGCCGTATCACCCCTTCGACTTAACCAAAATATGGCCGAAAAAAGACTACCCACTAATAGAAGTAGGCGAGTTTGAACTGAACCGAAATGCTGACAACTATTTTGCTGAAATTGAGCAACTAGCTTTTAACCCAGCCAACATTGTACCTGGCGTAGGGTTTTCCCCTGACCGTATGCTGCAAGGCCGCTTGTTCTCGTATGGCGATGCCCAACGTTACCGCTTGGGGGTAAATCACCAGCTAATACCAGTGAATGCCCCGCGTTGCCCAGTACACAGCTACCACCGCGACGGTGCTATGCGGGTTGACGGCAACCATGGCGGAAGGCTTGCCTATGAACCTAATAGTTATGGCGAATGGCAAGAGCAGCCCGACTTTAGCGAACCACCACTAGCAATTAATGGTGCCGCTGATCATTGGGACTACCGCGAAGACGACGCCGACTACTATTCGCAGCCGGGTAATTTGTTCCGTTTATTGTCTGCCGACGAACAGCAGGTATTATTCAACAACACCGCGCGTAATATGGGCGACGCACCAAAGAAAATTAAAGTGCGCCATATTGGTAATTGCTACAAAGCCGACCCGGCTTATGGTGAAGGCGTTGCCAAAGCCCTTGGTATTGCCATGAGCGACGTGCTGTAAATTTAACCCTTCGTATGGCTGTCTGGCTTACGGGAATGTATTTATTACCTCCCGTAGGCTCAGGCACTGCCAAGCGTTTGGCACAACTACACGTTGCCGCAGCAAGGAAACTTAATGCCGTTTTTAGAACTTCGAATACCACCAGTGCTGGTGGTGTTAATTTTGGCAGCGGCCATGTGCTTGGGTACATGGTTATTGCCCACGTTGCAATTTTCGCTACCAGGAAAATGGTGGGTTGCAGCGGCCTTTGTGCTTTTAGGCGTTGGCGTGGTGTTGTTGTCGGCCAAGCAAGTAATAGCTGCCCGCACCACCCTCGACCCGCGTAAACCACAAAAAACCAGGCGTTTAGTCACACAAGGCCTGTTCCGCTACAGCCGTAACCCTATTTATGCGGGGCTTTTATTGTTACTACTGGGCTTGGCTGTGCTGTTAGCCAATGCGGTTGCTTTTATTCTGCTCCCGTTTTACGTTTTGTACATGAGCCGTTTTCAAATTCAGCCGGAAGAGCGCTTTATGCGCCGTAAATTTGGCAAGGAATATGAAATTTACTTTACAAAAGTACGGCGCTGGATTTAATACCACCGTACGAAAGGGAACGTATCCATTACCTCCCGTAGGCCATGCAATGCATGGCGTAACATGTGACCACCCCCGTAGCCAAGGCATGGCTTAACGTCACAATTGATGCGGCGTACGGCAGTGCCGTATCTACGAGCTGTACCTATTACCGCTGTATGCATGAATAAGATAATTAAATATGAAACTCATTATCGTTGCCGATATTTTTGGCCGAACAGAAGCACTTGAAGTGCTTTCGGCTGAGCTTGATGTAGACGTTGAAATTATTGATCCCTATAACGCTGAATTTATCTGTTTCGACAATGAAGCTGCCGCTTATACGTATTTTATGACGCATGTGGGGATAAATGCTTATACTAATTTGGTATTTAACCAGCTGCAGTTAATAACTGAACCAGTGCGCATAGTTGCCTTTAGTGTTGGCGCCGCTTCCATTTGGCGATTGTCTAAATGTACTAACCTTAAATATATTTCAACAGCCCGGTGCTTTTATGGGTCACAAATACGTCACTATTCAAACATAACTCCCAGCTTCCCAATTGAATTAATACTCCCTGCTTCAGAGCCGCACTTTTCAGTGGCAGAGCTCATAACTAAGCTAAGCGGTAAAGCCAATGTGCAAATAACCCAAGTACCATTTCTGCATGGCTTTATGAATAAACACTCGGCAAACTATGACGCAGCAGGCTATGAGCTTTTTAAATGTATCTCTTAGGCCATGTACTGTATGGCGCGATGTAACGCAACGTATAAAATGAGTGTATTACCAATGTAGTCCATGCACCGCATGGCATAATGTGTTTTTTTAATTTTTTGAGAATTCCATGGCAAATGAATTAGTAGCTTTACGTGGCCAAATAGACGATGTTGATCAGCAACTGGTAGAGCTATTTGCCCGTCGCTTAAAATTAGTGGCCAGGGTGGGTGAAGTTAAAAACCGCTTAGGCGAGTCTATTTATGCGCCTGAGCGCGAAGCCTCAATATTGGCGCAACGTCGTGCAGAAGCACAAGCTTTGGGCGTGCCCCCCGACTTAATTGAGGACGTGTTACGCCGCGCAATGCGGGAATCGTACTCGTGCGAAAGAGAGGTAGGCTTTAAATGCGTGAACCCTGCGCTTGGTAAGGTTGTAGTGGTGGGTGGGGCCGGCAAATTGGGTGGCTTATTTGTGCAACTTTTCACCCTGTCGGGCTACCAAGTGTGTATTTTAGATAAAAACGACTGGGCCAACGCCGCCACTGATTTTGCCGACGCTGGCTTAGTTATTGTCGCCGTGCCAATTGAGCAAACCGTTAGGGTTATTCAGCAATTGCCCAAATTGCCAGCTAACTGTTTGCTGGTCGATCTTACCAGTGTTAAAGCAGCACCATTGGAAGCCATGCTAGCGGTGCATACGGGGCCGGTATTAGGCTTGCACCCTATGTTTGGCCCAGACATTTCCAGCTTGGCGAAGCAGGTTATTATTTATAGCGAGGGGCGCAATAGCGAGGCCTTTGAGTGGCTGCTGGCACAAATGCATATATGGGGCGCTCGTTTGCAGCCTGTGAATGCTGTAGAGCACGACCAAGCTATGAGCTTAATACAGGCATTACGCCACTTTACTAGCTTTGCCTACGGCAGTCATTTATGTACTGAGCAAGCCGACTTAGCACAACTACTAAGCCTAAGCTCACCGATTTATCGATTAGAACTGGCAATGGTAGGGCGGCTTTTTGCGCAAGATCCGAACCTTTATGCTGATATTATTTTATCGTCGCCAGCAAACCTGACTATGATTCGTCGCTACCACACAAGATTTGGTGAGTTATTAGCGCAGTTAGAGCAGGGTAACCGTAATGCTTTTGTGCAGCAATTTGCCACTGTAAGTGAATTCTTCGGTGACTATGCCAATACTTTCCTGAAAGAAAGCCGCAGCTTGCTAGCCCAAGCCAACGACAGCCGGCATTTACCTAACACCCCCGCAGGGCAGGCATAGCCTGCCGTTTGGGGGGTGTATTATAAGTTTTTCTCGTCTTCAGCCTGTTGTTTGGCAAGGCGCTTTTCCCAGAAGGGGGCGTTGTGAATGCCTAGTTTTACTGGGTCGAAGCGAATAGGTCCGCCGGCTTTCTTTTGCGCTTCATAGTCACGCAAACACATGATAGCGGGCTTGGCGACAAAGAAAATGGCAATAATGCCAAGTATGTTTATCCAAGCCATTAGGCCCACGCCAATGTCGCCCATGTTCCAAATATAACCCGCTTGGTTCACGGTGCCGTAGCCCACCATAATCATAATGACTACTTTCACCCAAAACAGCATTGAGCTTTTCTTGTTTAGGTAACGGCCTAAGTAGGCTACGTTGGTTTCGGCAATATAGTAGTAAGCCAAAATGGTGGTAAAGGCGAAGAAGAACAAAGCAAGGCCCACGAACACTTGGCCTAAGTGGCCGAAAATGCTCGACAGCGCAAGTTGGGTAAAGGCCGACGATGCCACTTCAGTTGTTAATGGTACGTTTTGCACAATAACGGCACCAGCACCCGTAACCATGTCGAAGTCTTCGGTAATAACGTTGTACTGCTGAGTTATTAATATCATTAACGCGGTAGCGGTACATACGAACAAGGTGTCTACATACACCGAAAACGCCTGTACTAACCCTTGTTGGGCTGGGTGGTCTACTTCTGCAGCAGAAGACGCGTGTGGGCCGGTACCTTGTCCTGCTTCGTTGGAATAAATACCCCGTTTAACCCCCCAACCAATAGCCGCACCGAAGCCAGCTTTAGCAGTAAAGGCATCGCCTAGAATAAGAGCAAATACACCGGGTACTTTGTCTATATTCAAGAATACGATAATCATGGCCATAATAATGTAAGCCAAGGCCATAAAGGGCACCACCACTTGGGTGAAGTGAGCAATACGCTTAATACCACCGAAAATAATGAAGCCAAGTACAATTAAAATAACCGCCAATGAGATTATTTTGTTTTTACCCACATCACCAAAGTAGGTTTGTACCATGTTGCCGTCGCCAAATACTTGGGTAACCGCATTGCCGACTACGTTGGCTTGCACACCAGGCAAGAAAATACCACAAGCTAAAACCGCCGACAGGGCAAATAAAATGCCAAGCCATTTTTGCCCTAGGGCTTTTTCAAAATAATAAGCCGGGCCACCACGGTATTGGCCGTCTTCGTCTACTTTATATACTTGGCCAAGAGTTGATTCAGCAAAAGCAGTGCTTGCGCCTAAAAAGGCTACAACCCACATCCAGAAAATGGCCCCAGGACCACCAAAACCAATTGCAGCGGCCACACCGGCAATGTTTCCCGCCCCAACACGGCCCGAAAGGGTGACAGCTAAAGCCTGAAATGACGAAATGCCCTTGGTAGATTCATTCGGGCTGAAGAGTAAGCGCACCATTTCTCGGAAGTGACGAATTTGCGCGAAACGTGTAAGAATGGAATAAAATAAGCCGGCTGCTAAGCACAAAACCACTAGTGCTGGGCTCCAGACAATGTTATTCACAGTATTGACCAAGCTTTCCATTGGGTTCCCCTAGGTTGTTACTGTTTTGTTATTATTGACAGCGGTCACTGTGCCACAAGTTGAATTAAACCGCTATAATTCATGCTTTAAATGAACCGCTTTAAACGATATTTGGCATGGATGACCTTATTTGCGCGGTAGATGGTGCTACATAGGGTGCGATGAGGGGTGAACAATGCCTTGTGTACTGGTATTATCGGCAGCTAGCTTTTTGTAAATGCATAAATTGAGTAGGTATATAGATGGCGATTATTAATTGCCCAGGCTGTAGCAAACGAGTTTCTGATAAGGCTGGGGCCTGCGATCATTGTGGTTTTTTGTTAAGTGGCCAAGACACCGACAGCCTAGCACGGCAAGCACAAATACAAAGAAAGCAGCTGTTAAATAAACTAACCAGTCAGCAAATGACAGCCATGCTGTTATTTGTTGTCGGTATTGCGGCGGCGTTTTATGACTGGGCAGAAGAAGGTGCCATGCCGAACTTTTTAGTAGACACTATGTTTACCCCTAGCGTATTAAAAATTATTGGCTTTTCTATAATGGGTCTTGGTCTTGCTTGGTATATGATTACCCGCGGACGCATTTACAATTTGAAGAGAAAACGATAGCCCATGCAATACGACGACGTACTACGGGGTATGACCCCAGAAATTTATCAGCGTATGCTGTCAGCCGTAGAAACAGGCCGCTGGCCCGACGGCCAAAAGCTAACCGATGCACAAAAAGAAAATGCCATGCAACTGGTTATGCTTTATCAAGCCAAGCGATTAAACCAAAGTGACCATTTTTCGGTAAATAGCCTAGGCGAACTGGTTATGAAGTCGAAGCGAGACCTTCGAGAAGACCTACGGGCAAAAGCCCAGCTGCGCGAAGGCAACGATATTGCGCGGTTTAAAATAGATGACCCTAACAATGATAACTTGGAACATTAATTAGTATGTTTGAGATCACTCCAAGTACTACTACAGGTGCTGCCGGCACCTTAGAACACTACCATTCTTTAACCAGCCAATTAACTGCATTAACGGCAGGCGAGCCCGATATTATTGCTAATTTAGCAAATATAAGCGCGGTACTTTTTGAGCACATCGACAACATTAACTGGCTTGGTTTCTATATTATGAAACACGGCGAACTGGTGCTTGGCCCATTCCAAGGCAAGGTTGCGTGCGTGCGAATTCCTGTTGGCCAAGGTGTATGTGGTACTGCAGTGGCTACTGGCGCAGTGCAACGGGTAGAAAACGTGCACGAATTTGCCGGCCATATTGCCTGCGACTCGGCCAGTGAATCGGAATTGGTGTTACCAATAAAATACCAAGGTGAAGTAGTGGCGGTGTTAGATATTGATAGCCCTAACCTAAACCGATTTAGTAAACTAGACCAACAAGGCTTTGAACTTATGCTGCCGCTGTTAGAAAGCCTAAACTGGCACAGTATTTGGAAACCCCATGCCGAATGAATTCGATGTGCGCCCTTATTTAGTTGGGGCACACGATATGGAAGCGTTTGAAGAAGAAGCTGAATATGCGGCCGACCAGCTTAACGGCATGTTATTTAGTGCTGTTGACGAAATGTCTGCCAGCGAGTTTTGGACCGAAGAGCGCGCAGAAGGCTTTATACAAGATATTGCACAAAAATGGTTACAAGAGCCTGCGCTCCTGGAAGCCGAAACCGATGAGTTGGACGACTACGTCCGTCAATTGATACGTCGCATAGAGCAGGAGCAAGACGGTGACGAATAATGAACATGAAGAACCACAAGTAGAACAAGCCCAAACGCAAGCAGACCAAGCAGCCTCTGAAGCAAAACGTTTGCCAAACAGCAAAGCCGTTATTGGCTACCTTGCCGAGCTTTTTCCAAACTGCTTTACCATTGCAGGCGACGCGTTACCGTTAAAAATTGGAATTTTCGAAGACTTAGCAGAACGTCTTGAAGGCGACGAAAAAGTCAGTAAAACGCGTTTGCGTACGGCTTTAAGGCAATATACAAATTCGTGGCGCTATTTACGCGTGGTAAAAGCGGGCGCAACTCGAGTCGACTTAGACGGCGCCGAAGCAGGCTTAATAGAAGCCGAGCACGAAAGCCATGCGCAAGAAACCTTAGACGCTTCACGGGCCAAAGTACAACAAGCGCAGAAAGCCAAGCGCGAGGCACAGCGTGAAGTTCAAAAAGCGCAGCGCGAAGCGCAACAAACGAAGAGTGCGGCAGCAAAAGCTCCGCCTAAAAGAAGCGCCCGTAAAGTTGACGTACCACAGCGGAAACCGAAAGCCGAGCCTGTGGTCGCCATGAAAAACACAGTGAACGTTGACACCTTAAGTGTGGGCCAGCGCGTTGGGCTGAAAATAGGTAAAAACTCGATGGTTGCTACTGTATCGACTATCGACAAAACAGAAGCACAAGTGCAGCTAGACAGCGGTATGACCATTAAGGTGGCCATTTCCGAACTGCACGAGGTGTAACGGGAGCGTTAATGTTTAAATTAGGGTCAAAACTAGCTACAGCACTTGTTTTTGTATTTCTTTCAAGTGGCTATATTAATAGTAGCTATGCGGTAGAGCCATTACATTCGTTAGCAGACATTCCAACGCTAACTGCTGAGTCGCAACAAATGACAGCCAGTAAGCGTATAGCGGCGTATTTTACGCGTTACCATTATGGGCGCACAGAATTAACTGCGGAATTGGGTCAGCAGGTTTTTGATCGCTATTTAGAGCACCTCGATTACAACCGCATGTTTATGTTACAAAGCGACTTAGACCGGTTTAACGTACATCGTGATTCGTTTTACGAATACTTAATGAAAGGCGAGTTAACAGTTCCCTTTGAAATTTATCAGCAGCAATTACTGCGCCGCTATGAACGCTTCAGTTATGCGCTAACGCTACTCGATACGGAATTTACTTTTGACCAAGCAGGCGAACGGTTTTATTACGATCGTTCTGAAACTAGCTGGGCGGCGTCGAAAGAGGAACTAGACCAAGCATGGGCACAACGGGTACGCAACGACGCTTTAAACCTTGCTTTAGCAGGGCGTACGGAAGAGGAAATTAAAACTAACTTGGCCCGCCGTTACCAAACGGCACTGCAACGGTTAACCCAGTCACAAAACGAAGACGCCTTCCAAGCACTAATGAATGCCTTTGGTCGTAGTGTCGACGCCCATACCAGTTATTTGTCGCCCCGGAATGCCGAGCGCTTTCGCCAAAACATGAACCTGTCGCTAGAAGGTATTGGGGCAGTTTTACAAGCCGAATACGACTACACGGTTATTAGCAGTTTAGTGCCAGGTGGTCCTGCCGAGCGCTCGGGTCAGTTAGCCCCGAACGACCGTATAATTGCCGTTGCCCAAGGTGATCAAGACTTTGTTGATGTAATTGGTTGGCGTTTAGACGACGTGGTAGAGCTTATAACCGGGCCGAAAGGTAGCGTGGTGCGGTTACAGGTGTTACCTGAAAGCCAGGGAACGGCTGGCACACCGAAAACCGTTGAAATAGTTCGGGCACAAATTCGGTTAGAAGATCGCGAAGCCAAACTACAGGTTCAACAAATTGACGAACAAAACATTGGTGTTATTGAAATACCTAACTTCTATAACAACCTGAGTAACGATGTTCGAGAACTATTAGCCACACTTGCTGAGAAAAATGCCACCGGGCTTATTATCGACTTACGCGGTAACGGTGGTGGCTCTCTCGACGAAGCCATTCATTTAAGCGGTTTGTTTATACCCTCGGGACCCGTGGTGCAAGTGCGCGACAGTAGTGGCCGAGTGACGGTTAGCGACGATCCTGATCCTAGCTTGGTGTACAACGGCCCATTAGTGGTTTTAGTTGACCGTTTTAGTGCCTCCGCCTCGGAAATTTTTGCCGCAGCTATGCAAGACTACGGTCGTGCATTGGTGGTTGGCGAACAAACCTTTGGTAAAGGTACGGTGCAGCAACACCGCGGTTTACAACGTCGTTTCGACTTCTATTCGTCGCCTATGGGCAGTGTGCAGTACACCATCGCTAAGTTCTACCGTATTAATGGCGGTAGTACCCAGCATAAAGGCGTAGTTCCAGACATTCTTTACCCAACGGCAATTGATCCGGCAGAATTTGGTGAAAGCAAAGCAGAAAATGCCTTGCCGTGGGACCAAATCGATCCTGTGGGTTACATTCGCATGGGCCAGCTGTCGTCCGAGCATTTACAGTTATTGGTTAACAAACATGACCAGCGTGTGGCTGCTAGCCCGGAGTTTGCCTATGTGTTTGAAGACATAGAGCGTTTCAAAGAATTGCAACAACGCGACTATGTCAGCTTAGTGCGTAGCGAACGTGAAGCTGAAAGCGAAGCCAATAAAGCCCGCCGCTTGCAGCGGGCTAACGAGCGTTTAGTAAGAGAAGGCTTAGAAGCCGTTGAAAGCTGGGACGACGTACCTGAAAATTACCAAGACGCCGACCCATATTTAGATGAAACGTTAGAAATAACCCGCGACTACATACAATTGTTGCAACTAAAAAAATAATAACAAAACACCTGTATGGGCGCGCGAAAGACACTTAGCGCGCTCTACTTACTTAAAGTGAATTCACACAACAATAAATATTAAAGATAACTATGACAACTAAAGCTCCAACTAATAACCGCTGGTCAAGTAACTTCTCGTTTGTAATTGCAGCTACGGCTGCGGCCGTAGGGCTAGGTAATATTTGGAAATTTCCCTATATCGTGGGGCAAAATGGTGGTGGGGCATTTGTTCTTGTTTATTTGCTCTTTATATTCTTAATTGGTGTGCCCGTGCTTATGGCCGAAGTGCTGATGGGGCGTCGGGGCCGAGCGTCGCCAGGTTACGCGGTACGTAAATTAGCCAAAGAGTCGCAAGTACATTCAAGCTGGCAAATAACCGGTTGGTTAGGCATGTTTGCGGGCTTTATGATTTTGTCGTTTTATGCGGTTATTGCTGGTTGGTCGCTGTCGTACATGGTGAAAGCAGCCCGTGGTACCTTCGTGGGTATTAACGAAGCTGGCATATCAAAGCTGTTTGGCAGCATGGTAAGCAGTTCAAGCGAGCTTATGCTTTATACTACGCTGATTATTGTTGGCACTGTAGTAGTAGTGGGCAAAGGGTTTAAAAGCGGCTTAGAACGTTCAGTAACCTTTCTTGTACCATTATTACTAGTGTTGCTAATTATTATTGCTATTTATGCAGCCAAAATAGGCGATTTCGATGCCGCAGTAAGTTTTTTGTTTAAGCCTGATTTTGGCAGCCTAACCAAGCAGGGCATTTTGCTTGCTTTGGGGCAGTCGTTTTTTACCCTTAGTTTAGCCTCCGGCGTAATGATTATATATGGCGCCTACGTACCAAAAGAAACCTCGATAATAACCACTTCAATATGGATAGGCATAGCCGACACCGTGGCTGCGGTGGTCGCTGGTTTAGCTATTTTCCCCATTGTATTTGGTTACGGCTTGCAGCCGGCAGAAGGCCCAGGGCTTATTTTTCAAACCTTACCCATAGCGTTTTCAGCCATGCCAGCAACATCTTTAGTGGCCACTATATTCTTTTTAATGCTGTCGCTGGCGGCCTTTACTTCGGCCATAGCCATGATAGAAGCTTCGGTTGCTTTTGTGGAAGACAAGTTTAATGCCACCCGTTGGACAGCAGCCATAGTTTCAGGGTTTACCTTATGGCTAGTTGGGCTAGGCACAATATATTCATTTTCTGGGGCCAACTGGGCAAAAATTGACTGGGTAATTTTTGGCGAACAACTGCCCACTATTTTTGATGCCATTAACCACATAGCCTCGAACATATTGCTCCCTCTAGGTGGTTTATTAGCCGCTATATTTACTGGTTGGGTAATGAAAAAGAAGTTCACACAGGAAGAATTAAACACAAGCCCGTTGGCATATTTTGTTTGGCAAGTATGTGTGCGTTATTTAGCACCGGTAGCAATTATTGCTATTTTCTTGCAGCTACTAGGCTTTATTTAAACTATAAAAAGTGGAAATTTAACCATGTTGAAACAACATAAGTCACCTTCATATCTACAAGCGTTACTACCGTTAATTGCACTTGTAGCTATGTTGGGCAGCTCGGTTTACTTATTTGGTGAAGACTCGTCCTACGGGCCTAACCAAATTGCGTTACTGATAGCTGCTGCTATTGCCTGTGTTGTTGCATTTCGCAATGGCCATAAATGGGACGATATAGAAAAAGGAATTATTCAGGGTATTTCTGTGGCCTTAGGGGCGGTGCTTATTATTCTTATGGTTGGGTCGCTTATTGGTACCTGGTTACTTGCCGGTATTGTGCCCACCATGATTTATTACGGGCTAGAAATACTCAATCCTTCTTGGTTTTACGCCGCCAGTTGTATTATTTGTGCCGTTGTGGCGCTTTCTATAGGAAGCTCATGGACCACCGCCGCAACTATTGGTGTTGCCCTTATTGGCGTTGCCACCGGAATGGAATTAAGCATAGAAATAACTGCTGGGGCAGTAGTTTCAGGTGCCTACTTTGGCGACAAAATGTCACCCCTATCCGACACCACTAACTTAGCTGCTGCTGTTAGTGGCAGCGAATTGTTTGGCCATATTCGCTATATGAGCTGGACCGCCTTTCCTGCATTTATTATCTCTATCTTATTGTTTACTATTTTAGGCTTTAGCAATAGCGGCGCAGCTGACATGACCAAGCTGGTAGAAATGCAAGTGGAGCTGAAAAATATTTTTAATATTGGGCCGCTTATATTATTACCGCTATTGGCATTATTGATGTTGGCTATATTTAAGAAGCCTGCTTTGCCATCTATTTTTGCTGGGGCCTTAATTGGTGGAGTGTGGGCGCTTATTTTTCAACAAGATCTTATTGCAACACTAGCCGACACCAGCCGTATTAATGGCATGGTAGGTACATTTGAGGTGGTTTGGACCGCCTTAGCTGAAGGCGTAAGTATTCCCTCTGCAAACCCAGATCTTGAACAGTTGGTAAGTGGTGGCGGTATGAGCAGCATGGTGAATACCGTGTGGCTTATTATTTCTGCCATGACCTTCGGTGCAGTTATGGAAACCACTGGGTTACTGCATAAACTTATTCGTGGCATTTTAAAGCTAGTAAAGTCTACTGGCTCGCTTATTTTGGCCACAATTATGACAGGTTTTGGTACCAACTTACTAACAGCCGACCAATATATGGCTATTGTTTTACCCGGTCGTATGTTCCGCGAAGCCTACCAAGAATCAGACCTCGACCCACGGGTGCTGTCTCGCTCGCTAGAATCAAGCGGTACTGTAACTTCGGCACTTATTCCTTGGAACACCTGTGGTGCCTTTATGTTTTCGGTATTAGGTGTGTACCCATTCGCTTACGCCCCTTACGCTTTCTTCTTATTACTAGTGCCTGCACTGGCTATTTTGTATGGCTATACTGATTTTAAAATACTCCGTATAAGTGAACAGCCCGAACCAGCAAATGAGGCACAGCAAGCATGAGTTTACAGTTAGCACCCACAGCGCGCTATAGAAAAGACTATAAACCGCCTAGCTTCAATATTCTCAGCGTCGATCTGCAGTTTTATTTGCACGACACCAATACTCGTGTAGTGAATACAATGCAAATAGAGCGGCAAGTAGAAGGGGCCGACCTTGTTCTTGATGGCGAGAAATTCGAGCTAGTCAGTGTGGTGCTAAACGACACACCATTAGTGGCAGGGCAAGACTATCAATGGTCTGAAACGGCCCTTACTATTTACAATGCGCCAGAACAATTTAGTTTAACCATTGAAAATAAAATTAACCCGTCAGCAAATACAGCTTTAGAAGGGTTGTATAAGTCGGCGGGTGTGTTTTGTAGCCAATGTGAAGCGGAAGGCTTTCGCTTTATTACTTACTTTTTAGACCGCCCCGACGTGCTGGCTGTTTATACCACCACCATTTATGCCCCTGATAATGGTGAATACCCATACCTGCTTAGTAACGGCAATAAACTAGCTGAAGGGAAAACGGAAAATGGCTTACATTGGGCAAAATGGCACGACCCATTTCCAAAGCCCTGTTATTTATTTGCCTTAGTAGCCGGCAACTTTGACTGCTTAGAAGACAGTTTCACCACCGCAGAAGGGCGGCTGGTGCAACTACAGTTATTTGTCGATAAGGGCAACTTAAGCCAAGCAGGCTTTGCTATGGCGTCGTTAAAAAATTCCATGGCATGGGACGAAAAGCGCTTTGGTTTAAGTTACGACCTAGACATTTATATGATCGTAGCCGTCGACTTCTTTAATATGGGCGCCATGGAAAACAAAGGCTTAAATGTATTTAATGCTAAATATGTGTTAGCTGACCCAGCCTCAGCCACCGACCAAGACTTTATTAATGTTGAAGCGGTTATAGGCCATGAATATTTCCATAACTGGACCGGTAATAGGGTTACCTGTCGCGATTGGTTTCAGCTTAGCTTAAAAGAAGGCTTAACGGTTTTTCGCGAGCAGGAATTTAGCGCCGACATGGGCATGCGAGCAGTAAACCGTATACAAGACGTGCGTATTATTCGGACCCACCAGTTTGAAGAAGACGCCGGGCCAACGGCTCATGCCATTCGGCCCGACAAAGTTGTTGAAATGAACAACTTTTATACGGTTACTATTTACAATAAGGGTGCTGAAGTGGTGCGTATGTTACATACACTACTAGGCGAAGAGCAGTTCCAAGCAGGTATCCAAGAGTATATAAGCCAACAAGACGGTAAAGCCGCCACCTGTGAAGACTTTGTGCAGGCCATGGAAAAGGTTAGTGGCAAAGAGCTCATTCAGTTCCGTCGCTGGTACTCACAGCCGGGCACGCCAGAAATTAGTATTTCTAGCTGCTTTAAGCGTCGTAATAAAACTTTTAGCATTACCATTGCCCAGGCAAGCGACAAACCAAGCAATGCACCTTTTCATATACCAATTAAAGTCGAATTTATTACCGCTTCAGGCGAATCTATACACCCGCCAGAACTCGCTGAAAATGGCCTAATAGAGCTCACAGAGCCTATTCAAACCTTTGACTTTACAGGCTTTAACGAAGCGCCCGTGGTTGCTCCATTGGCAAATTTTTCGGCGCCGGTAAAGTTAACTGACCACCGTGAAAGCAGCGAACTAATTACTATTACTCGCTATGCCACCGACCCTTTTTTACGCTGGGACGCGGTACAACAGCTGTATGTGCAGGCCTTAAAGGATGCCATTGAACAAAATGCCGAGGTTGCGCTACCCAGCGCGTTAATTGAAGCTTTGCAAGCGGCCTTGCTCGACAACCACGCCGACCCAGCAATGACAGCGCTATTACTGCAAACCCCCTCAGAAGAAGGCTTAGCCACAGAATTTCATTCAATTCCCGTAGAAGGTATTGAACGAGTTGTTACCGAACTGCATGCGTTGCTAAGTAGAGCGTTACACGACGAACTCATTGCGGCGTGGCAACGCACCTCAGCGCAGTATGTAGCAAGTGATATTGCTGGCCGTATGCTCAGCAATACCTGCATAAACTTCTTGTCGAGCAGGCACAACAGTGAACAGGTAGCACAGGCAATTTCACAGCAGTTTGCAGCTAAACAAAGCATGACCTTAGTATTCGGTGCCTTACAAGCAGCTGTGCATAATGAACACCCTTTAGCGAAGGAACTATTAGCGCGTTTTGAAAGCGACTGGTGCCAGGCTCCGCTGGTAATGGACAAGTGGCTTGCGGTACAAGCAACTACACGAAGCGCGCACACCTTAGAGCGCGTACAGCTGCTAATGGCGCACCCAGCCTTTAATTGGGGTAACCCAAACCGTATTTATGCCTTGCTAGCCAGCTTTAGCCATAATTTCAGCCAGCTACACCGCGCCGATGGCGCAGGCTATAGGTTGCTAATAGCGGCAATAAAACGACTAAATACCGCTAACCCGCAAGTTGCTTCACGGTTATTGTCGCCGTTACTGAAATGGCAGCGGCTAGACACCACGCGTCAGGCACTGTTGCGCGAGTTATTAACAGAACTACGAGCTATGCCAAACTTGGCGCCTGATTTATTTGAAAAAATTGAACAAAGTTTTGCAGACTAGCGCTTAAAAAAACCATGAGTTTTTAATTTTGTGGGCGAAATTCCGTGCACGAATACTATTTAAACCTTTATATGTCGGCTGTAGATGTTGAACGTAATTTCTACAGCAGTGGCCTACGCGACGTAGTAACCACAGCTGAAAATGGCATGCGTATTCAACTGGCCATGCGCCACTTGGTTCCATTCATTACCCATAATGGTATTAGAGGTCGATTCCGCTTGCGCACCGATGCCAACCATAAATTTATTTCGTTGGAAAAAATAGCATAGTATTTAGCTACTTAAAGGTAACAAATTACCACTTTCAATATAGCTCTAGGCCACGAAAACAAACTCATCCCACCACGTAAAGTGTGTTTGCATTTCTCGCCATTAAAGTCGAGAATAGTAGAACATTTGCACTCATTTTTTGCTCTTAATGTATGTAGACAAGGAAAAATCCCAAATGACTTCGTTGAATGGTCAGCCCCCAGTTCTCCTTGAGAAGGTTTTCGAGGTAATTCAGAAAAAACTACCAGAAGACATAGCGCCTCTAGTTGTCGAATTTACTCATCGCCTTTATCGAAATGTATCTCGGGATGATTTAATCGGACGCGATTATAGTAATATTTATGGCTCCATTGTTTCTTTATGGCACAGCTTTAATAGTTATGCCGACAGTCAAGAAGCCCAAATTAATGTTTATAACCCAGAAGTAAGTAAACACGGCTGGGAATCGCCTTATACGGTTGTTGAAATTATTCAGTCAGACATGCCGTTTATGGTTGATTCAGTGCGTATGGCATTGAACCGTTTTGGTATTAAACCCCACACTTTTTTACAAGCGCCATTTGTTCACCGCCGGAATGAAGCGGGCGACGTTATTGGTATTGTAGAAGCAGGAAAAGTAGACAGCGAAGCCGATGCCGACACAGTATTTCTACTTGAAATTGACTGCTTAACAGATGCGAAAGAAATAAAAGCATTGAAAGCCGAATTAACCTCAGTTATGGCTGAAATTAAAGCTGCCGTAACCGACTGGCAACCCATGCGTGAAAAATTAGCAGAAATTGCCAGCACCCTAGAACAACGTAATTACCCAGGTAGCAAAGAAAAGTTGGCAGAAGCCAAACGCTTTTTAACGTGGTTAGCCGATAATAACTTTACCCTCATGGGGTACCGTGGTTACAGCCTAACAGCGGTTGAAGGTGACTATGAAATACAACAAGACGAAGGCTCAAGCCTAGGTGTTATGAAAAACACTGTTACCGACAAGCCGCGTAAATTAGCCAGCATGGCCAAGCCAGCACGGCACGCGGCACTTAGTAACGAAGACATTTTACTGCTCACTAAAACCAATGCTAAATCGCGTGTTCATCGCCCAGCTTATGCCGACTATATTGGTATTAAGCGTTTCGACGATAAAGGCAATGTTATCGGTGAAGATCGCTTTATTGGTTTGTACTCGTCTAGCTTTTATAACGACAGTGCCACCGACATACCATTAGTACGCGAACGTATTGAAGGCGTATTAGCAAAATCACAGTACGCGCCTAATACCCACGCTAGTAAAGCTATTTTAAACATTATGCAAACATACCCGCGCGACGAGCTGGTACAAAGCAGTGTCGACGAATTGCTTACAACCGCACTAGGCGTGTTGCAAACCCAAGAGCGTGATGTCACTCGCTTGTTTATTCGCCGCGACGTATTTGGACGCTTTATTACCGCTATGGTGTATGTGCCCAAAGAGCGCTTTAACACAGCGCTTCGTGAAAAAACACAAAACGTGTTAATTCGCACCTTGGGTGGCCAAAGTGAAGTGGACTATACCACTTTTGTTTCTGAAACTAATTTTGCTAGAACTCAATACACTATTCGGGTAACTGATAGCGGACAGGACATTAATGTGAAACAAATTGAACAAGATTTAGAAGAAGCTTCACGCTCATGGGAAGACCATTTAGAAAGCTTATTAATTAAAGCTCACGGTGAAGCTACAGCGCAAACATATATGCGCCGTTACGCAGAAGGCTTTCCGCGTTCGTACAAGGAAGAAGTGTTAGCGTCGGTTGCTATTGCCGACATCGCTCAACTTGAAGCCCTCGACGACGATCATAAATTGGGCATGCTGTTTTACCGTGCACAAGAAGTAGAACAAGATTCAAACCGAGTTAAGTTAAAGTTATTCCATAAAGACGAGCCAATTCACTTGTCTGACGTATTACCTATGTTGGAAAACTTTGGCCTACGTATTATTAACGAAAGCCCCTACCAAATTAAAACCAACGACGGCCATGTGTTCTGGGTACTCGACTTCTTCATGTTGCATACGGCTGGCCCGTTAAACCTTGAAGACATTCGCGACAACTTCCAACACGCCTTTGCCCAGGTATGGGACGGTAAATTAGAAAACGACGGTTTTAACCGTTTAGTGCTAAGTGCAGGCATGTCAGGTCGCCATGTTGTTATTTTACGTATGTTTGCAAAATACATGCGTCAAATTGGTGTTACCTTTAGCCAAAGCTATATTGAAAGCACCTTCACCCGCTACCCGAAAATTGCTGAGCTGATTATTAAATTGTTCTACACCAAGTTTAAGCCTGGTGTGAAGAATGTGAATAAGAAACTAGACGCTCTTTACGAAACCTTGCAAGAAGAGTTAAATAACGTAGCCAGCCTCGACGACGACCGTATTATTGGCCGTTATATCGACTTAATTAAAGCCGCCTTAAGAACCAACTTCTTCCAGTTAGACAACGAAGGCAAAGAGAAAAGCTATGTGTCGATAAAGTTCTTACCAGAGCTTATTCCAGAAATGCCATTGCCGGTATTAAAGTACGAAGTCTTTGTTTATTCACCACGAGTTGAAGGTATCCACTTACGTGGTGGTAAAGTTGCACGTGGTGGTTTGCGTTGGTCTGACCGCCCGGAAGACTTCCGTACCGAAGTACTTGGCTTAGTAAAAGCGCAGCAAGTTAAAAACACCGTAATTGTACCAGTAGGTGCTAAAGGTGGTTTCGTTGCTAAGCAATTACCAACCGAGCGTGAAGCATTTTTTGAGGAAGGTAAAAACTGTTACCGCATCTTTATTCGTGGCTTACTCGACATTGCCGACAACATTATTGAAGGTGAAGTGGTGCCAGCCCGCGACGTGGTTCGTTACGACGAAGACGACACCTATATTGTTGTAGCAGCCGACAAAGGAACCGCAACTTTCTCAGACATTGCCAACAGCATTTCAGCTGAATACAACTTCTGGTTAGGCGACGCTTTTGCCTCAGGTGGCTCAGTAGGTTACGACCACAAGAAAATGGGTATTACTGCCAGCGGTGCTTGGCAATCGGTGAAACGTCACTTCCGTGAAATTGGCGTTGACTGCCAAACCACCGACTTTACCTGTGTGGGCATTGGCGACATGGCCGGCGACGTATTTGGTAACGGTATGTTGCAGTCGAAGCATATTAAGCTGGTGGGTGCGTTTAACCACATGCACATTTTTGTTGACCCAAATCCAAACCCTGAAACCACGTATAAAGAGCGTCAGCGTTTATTCAATATGCCACGTTCATCATGGACCGACTTTGATAAAAGTTTGATCAGTGAAGGTGGTGGTATTTTCGAGCGTAGTGCTAAGTCTATCGACCTAACACCGCAAATGAAAAAGCTACTAGGCACGCAAAAACGTTCCATGACCCCAACCGATTTAATTCGTGCCCTATTAATGGCTGAAGTCGACTTAATTTGGAACGGCGGTATTGGTACCTATGTGAAATCGACGCAAGAAACCGACGCAGAAGTAGGCGACCGTGCCAACGACGCACTGCGCATTAACGGTGCCGACATGCGTACCGTTATTATGGGTGAGGGCGGTAACTTAGGTATGACCCAGCTTGGCCGTGTTGAATACGCCAGCAAGGGCGGCCGTATTAACACCGACTTTATCGATAACGTGGGTGGGGTTTCTTGTTCAGACAACGAAGTAAATATTAAAATTTTACTAACCGGTTTGGTAAACCAAGGTAAGTTAACGGTTGAGCAGCGTAATAAATTGTTATTCGACATGACAGAAGACGTCCGCAATATCGTTCTTACCGACGCCATGCGTCAAACTCAGTCTATGTCGGTTACTTATATTCGCGGTGCTGATCAAATTAAAGAAGTGCAGCGCTTTATTCAGCAATTAGAGCGTGACGGTAAACTTGATCGTGTTATTGAAGACTTACCCAGCGACGACGAGCTTGCAGATCGTATTGCCAAAGGAAAAGGCTTTACCCGTCCTGAATTAGCCGTACTTTCTGCCTATGGCAAAATGGTGTTAAAAGACGAATTTGCTATTGAAGAAATCGCGCAAGACCCGTTCCATGCAAAAGAGCTAGTGAAGTCTTTCCCAGCGGCACTTCGGGAAAAGTTTGCTGGCGATATGCAGCAGCACCCACTGCGTACAGAAATTATTGCAACTAAATTAGCCAATAATATTGTGAACGACATGGGCCCGAACTTTGTTCAGCGCAAGAAAGAGTCAACCGGTGCTACCGCAGCAGAAATAGCGGCAGCTTATGCTATTTCACGCGAATTGTTTGAAGCACATAAAATACGTGCCGCAGTGGAAGCCTTAGACAATAAGATTCCAGCCGATGTGCAGAATAGAATTCTATTCCAAGTACGCCGTATGGTACGCCGTACTACACGTTGGTTCTTGCGTCATAAAAATCCAGCCTTGGTTGGTATTCAAGCGCACATCGACTTTTACAAGAAAGCTTTCGATGACTTGCGTATGAACGCCCTAGACTACTTGTCGGACAAAGAAGCGAATGAAATTCGTGCCGATATTCAGAAGCTAGAAGACCACGGTGTACCGGCTGAACTGGCCAAGCAAGTGGGCCTATTAAGCACCACCTTCTCAGCCATGGACATTGGCGAAGTAGCTGATGCAACGAAACAAGAAATTCCAACAGTTGCCGAAGTTTACTATCGCTTAGGTGCAAAAGTTGAACTGCACTGGTTCCTGCAACAAGTAAATGCTCAGCCAACCACGAACCATTGGCAGGCACTTGCTCGTGGCGCTTTCCGTGAAGAGCTTGACTGGCAGCAACGTGCATTAACCATTACAGTACTAAGCTTTGCCGACAAAGCAGCAACGCCGGAAGAAATGCTTAATTTATGGCTAGAAGAAAACGCCATCTACATTGAGCGTTGGAAGCACATGTTGACCGACTTTAAAACAACGAAAAGTCATGAGTTTGCGAAGTTCTCAGTCGCACTACGTGAACTAATGTTGCTTGGCCAACACTGCGGCTCGGCGAAGTAATGAGCTTGCTTTACCCGTTAATGCGTCGCTGGCTATTTCGCCGCGACGCCGAATGGTCACACGACTTTACCCTACGCCATTTACATAAACTTGGCCGTTCGCCATTTGCTTTTCTCTTAAAGCAGCGGGTGCCAAATAAGCCGGTGGAATGTTTAGGCATGACCTTTCCTAATCCAGTTGGGTTAGCAGCGGGGCTAGACAAAAACGCCCATTGTATTGACGCGTTTGCACAAATGGGGTTTGGCTTTATTGAAGTAGGCACTGTTACACCAAAGCCACAACTTGGTAATCCTAAGCCCCGTATGTTTCGACTACCTGAAGCCCGTGCGTTAATAAACCGCATGGGCTTTAATAATGGTGGTTTAGACTTACTGGTACACAATTTAGAAAACACCCGCTATCGCGGTATTCTTGGCATTAATATTGGCAAGAATAAAGACACCCCCGAAGAACAAGGCCCGGAAGACTTCCGACTTTGCCTTGAACGGGTTTACCCTTATGCAAGTTACGTTACTGTTAACGTGTCTTCACCGAATACGCCTGGCTTGCGCGACATGCAACATGGTCAGCAACTTAGTGCGTTATTAAAAGTATTAAAACAAGAACAACAGCGCCAGCATAAAGCAACCGACCGTTATGTACCTTTGGTCGTTAAAATTGCGCCTGATCTCGACGCGCCCGCAGTAAAAGCCTTGGCTGAATTGCTGCTCGAGCATAATATTGACGGTGTAATTGCCACTAATACTACCCTTGCTCGTGAAGCTGTGGCACATTTACCCCATGGGGGCGAAGCTGGGGGCTTAAGTGGGCCACCGGTACAAGCAAAAAGTAGCGATGTTATTCGCTGGTTGCGCGCAGCAACTGGGCCTAACTTTCCTATTATAGGGGTAGGTGGTATTGAAGATTCAGACTCTGCCGCCGATAAGTTAGCTGCAGGGGCCAACTTGGTACAAATATATACTGGGTTTATTTATCGTGGGCCTCGGCTTATTCGTGATATTGTAAAAAACATTTAGCTTAATTTATTTACTGCACTGGTTTAATTGCTAGGGAATTCAATTACATGTTAAATTGGCAATGGAAGTACGACGCCACACAAGAACAACTGCATATTCTGATGAGCGGCGGTTTAATGCAAACGCTGAGTTATCGGAAGAAACACTTGCGGCCAGACATGCCAGCCTTATGCGACTTCAGCCTTGAAGACGCAACCTTTCATGCTAACTTAATGGACTATCAAGACACCCATAGTACGCTTTCTCCAACCGCCCAATTACTAACGGCCTTGCACGCAACTGCTATACAGCGGTTCGGTAAAGCATTAATGCCACAAAGCTGGCATTTTCAAACCGGCATGCTAGAAAGTTGGCCTGAAGAGCATAAGTACTGTGCCTTAAATTCGGGTTTTGCTAAAGGTAGCTTTTTACGAATTAGCGGCGATACCCGCACTAGCTTGTGTATGCTTATTGATCAAAGCTTTGAAGTGGCTACCACTAAGCAAATGAAGCGATTTGAAGTGGTTCGGGTGTTAAACGACCGCTTGCTCAGCAACGATTTACACGCCATAACAAACCAAGGCGACGACTGGCAGCAATTCGCCTAATAGCCGCCAAGCTTGTTTATAATAGTGGGCTAACAAAATAGGTTAGCCGCTCGAACAAACGATTAATGCTTTTTCTACTTTCCCAGGCTTGTGGGCACACGGGCACGCTTTCTGCTTTGTAGCCTTCTAATAGATCGATTATTTTGCCGCAACTATCTTCGTTATATAAGGCAAACGACAATTCAAAGTTCAATTGGAAACTGCGCACGTCTAGGTTCACACTGCCAACAATTGCTATTTGCTCGTCTACCACCATGGCTTTGGTATGCAATAAACCCCGTTTAAAGTGCCTAATTTCGGCCCCCGCTTTTAATACATGGCTGTAAAACGAACGGCTGGCCCAACCGGCTAAGCGCGAATCGCACTTTTCAGGTAATATTAATTCTACTTTAACACCACGTTCGGCCGCATGGCACAATGCCAGCAACAAGGCTTCAGACGGCACAAAGTAGGGCGTAGCAACAGTTATACAATGCTCGGCACGGTAAATACTACATAGCATAACTTGGGTAATCACGTCGGTGCCCAAGTCTGGGCCGGAAGGTACCATGGTCATCCATTGGGTATTGGGCTCTAGGTTTTCTTCTACAATGGGAAAACGGCGTTCGCCGGTTTCTACTTCCCAGTCCCAGGAAAATATTTTCGACACCCCAAAGGCTGCTGCGCCTTCAAACCGAATAATCATGTCGATCCAAGGGCCCACATTACGGCCAATGTTAAAGAACTTCGGATCAGCCATATTCATTGAACCGCTATAGGCTATTTTATTGTCAATAATAAGTAGCTTGCGGTGCATCCGTAAGTCGATCCGACGAAACACATTACGCCAAATAGATACCGGTAATGCGGCCACAAATTCAATACCAGCTTCACGCATTTGGGTTAATTGGCGAGAAAACATAAAAAACGACCAACTACCCGCGTGGTCAACCAGTATTTCAACGCTTACCCCGCGTTTTGCAGCGGCTATTAAAGCGGCAGCTATTTCTGCTACCCGACCCTTGTCATCCCATATATAAAATTCTGCACGAATACACTGCTTAGCTTGCTTTATGTCGGCAAGCCAGCAGTCGAAAATAGCATCGGGATCGCTATATACTTTTAAGTTGTTATAGCCAACAGCACCGGTACCCATGTGCTGTTCCATAATATTAAATACACCTTTGGCAGCAGGCGAGCTAGGTTGATTAATGGTTTGGCCGGCCAAGTGCGACGATAGGTTCTGTAAAAATGGATCGCGTAAGGCTTGGGCACGCTCCACTCGCCGCTTGCCTAGTTGCACTTCGCCAAAAAGAAAGTACAGCACCACGCCAAAAATAGGGAATAAAACAATAATTAGCATCCAAGCGAGAGACGAGCCCACCGCTCGGCGTTTAAGTACCACGCGAAGAAACACGGCTGTAAGTAATAGCCAGTAAAGAACAAGACCAAATGTAGATAAACTCAAGATATTCGCCATATTATTTTTAAGGTACGAGCGCTTACTATAACGAGCAATAGCCCCAGCGGCAATGCGCAGTAGCATCGCCCTATGTCACAGAAGATACCGCATAACAATTTTTAAGCATAATTAACACCCTCTGTTATAGGTAATGGGTGGGTATTAGGGGCTACCCACAAAATATTCTTTGCTGATTTATTGTTCTAAATCAACAATTAGCAATTTTTACATACTTGCTTAACCCACATTTTGATTGCATATTAGGGCTTCGAGTTTTATTAACATTTGCGTCGAGTTAATCTCGATTATGGAGCTGCACTATGGGTGAGTATAAAAGGCCTTGGTGGACCTTACTGTCCATTTTGGCTATTACATTTGCAATATTGGGGTATTTTGGTAAAGAAATTTATCGGCATGCGCCGCCAATTCCAGCCGCTTATGTGTCTGAAACAGGCAATGTTCTCATGACCAAAGAGTCTATTTTAGACGGTCAAACCGCTTGGCAGTCTATTGGTGGTATGCAATTAGGTTCAATTTGGGGCCACGGTGCTTACCAAGCACCAGACTGGACCGCCGACTGGCTACACCGAGAGCTTGAAGTGTGGCTTGATCTTGCTGCACAAGAGAACTACGGCAAGTTATACGCTGAACTAACAGATCAGCAACAAAACAATCTTAAGTTCGAACTCAAAAAGGCTTACCGTACCAATGGTTACGACGCCGCCACCGATAAAGTAATTCTTTCAGAGCGGCGTATTCAAGCCATGCAACAAGTGGCCGATTACTACGACCGCTTATTTGGAGGCGATCCTGAATTTACTCAGCGCCGCCAAAACTATGCCATGAAGGAAGTAACCCTTCCCAGTGCCGAGCGGCGTGCGCGTATGAATGAGTTTTTTTACTGGACAGCGTGGGCGGCAAGTACCGAGCGTCCGGGTGGTTCAGCCACCTATACCAACAACTGGCCTCATGAGCCGCTGATCGACAACGTGCCAACCATGGAAAACATAGTTTGGTCGCTTATTAGTATTATTTTGTTGGTGGCCGGTATTGGTGGTTTGGTGTGGGCGTGGGCCTTCATGCGGAAGGACGACGAAGAAGTTATCGCACCAGATAAAGACCCCATTACTGCCTTTAATTTAACCCCATCGCAAAAAGCGTTAGGTAAATACTTGTTTATTGTGGTTGCACTGTTCCTTTTACAGGTATTTATAGGCGGCTTTACCGCCCACTACACAGTGGAAGGGCAAGGGTTTTATGGCATCGACACATCGAAATGGTTTCCCTATAGTTTAGTGCGTACCTGGCATATTCAAGCAGCAATGTTCTGGATAGCCACCGGGTTTTTAGCCGCAGGGCTATTCTTAGCACCCATTATTAATGGTGGCAAAGATCCTAAATACCAAAAACTCGGGGTCGATATTCTATTCTGGGCGTTGGTGCTTGTGGTTGCTGGTACCTTTGTCGGCTCGTTCTTTGCCATCGCGCAAATTATGCCGCCCGAATGGAACTTCTGGCTTGGTCACCAAGGGTATGAGTACCTTGATTTAGGTCGCTTATGGCAGCTGGGCAAATTCATCGGCATCATACTTTGGTTAGTATTGATGTTACGTTGCATTACCCCTGCACTGAAAATTAAAACCGACAAAAACCTTTTATTCATTTTTACTTCGTCGGTGGTTGCCATTGGGCTGTTTTACGGAGCAGGGTTGTTCTACGGCGAGCGCACTCATATTTCCGTCATGGAATATTGGCGCTGGTGGGTGGTACACCTATGGGTAGAAGGCTTCTTTGAAGTATTTGCCACAACAGCGTTAGCCTTTATTTTCTACAATATGGGGCTGGTTTCAAAACGAATGGCTACCTTAGCCTCATTAGCCGCAGGGTCGCTGTTTTTAGTAGGTGGCATTCCAGGAACCTTCCACCACATGTACTTCTCGGGCACCACTACTCCTGTTATGGCGGTTGGAGCAACCTTTAGTGCGCTTGAAGTAGTACCATTAATTGTACTCGGTCATGAAGCATGGCAGCAGTATAAGCTAAAAGACAGAACACCCTGGATGGACAGAGTTAAGTGGCCGCTTATGTACTTCGTTGCGGTTACCTTCTGGAATATGCTCGGTGCCGGTGTGCTTGGGTTTATGATCAACCCACCCATTGCGCTGTATTACATACAAGGTTTGAACACCACAGCTACCCATGCCCATGGTGCCTTGTTTGGCGTGTATGGCTTCTTAGCACTCGGTTTTGTACTTATGGTGCTGCGCTATATTCGTCCTAACCTAAAGTTTAACGAACAGCTAATGAAAACATCATTCTGGTGGCTGAATATTGGTTTAGCCATGATGTTGTTCACCAGCTTGCTGCCAATAGGCATTATCCAATTCATGGCGAGCGCTTCGGAAGGTTTATGGTACGCACGTAGTGAAGCGGTTATGCAAAGCAGTACCTTAGTAACGCTCCGCTGGATCCGTACCATTGGCGACATCGTGTTTATCGTTGGTGCATTAGCGGTCAGCTGGCAAGTTGTTAAAGGTGTGTTTTCACCTGTGAATGGCACCTCAAAACAAAGCTAACATTTGGTGTTAAAGCTTAATTGAAAGAGCAGCTTAATAAGCTGCTCTTTTTTATCTTTAGGCAAGGGTCGTAAATACTCCATTCGAGAAGTCGAAAAACTCACCTCAATAGGGTATAACAGGCTCATTCATATTCACTTCTATTCACAACGAAACATAAAAGCAGAGGTACTTTCATGGCGTTACCCGCGGCGGCAGTTGTTCATAATGGCAACGGGGAAGGCGATGCTTTGTTGGGCGAAATACTGGCACAATGCCAACAACAAGGCTGGCAGCTTCGAGGTTTAGTTACTGAACAAGGTAAAGACTTAACCAGTAAAAAACCGATGGCCTTACGCGATCTTCATAGTGGTGAAATTTTCGTTATTTCTCAGTATTTAGGCCGCGATTCACGGGGCTGTAGCCTCGACATGGGTGGGCTAGGCGCAGCTGGGGAAGTGCTACGCCGGGTGTTAGTAGAAGCCAACGCAGGCAATGCCCCCGACTTGGTATTTATTAATCGATTTGGTCACGGCGAAACCCAAGGGCGCGGCCTTAGTCAAGAATTTGCAGAACTCATAAGTGCTGGCATACCCGTTTTAACCTTGGTTAGCGAGAAGTACCTCGACGGTTGGTTACAATTTGCCGATGGCTTGGCAGAAACCTTACCTTTAGAGCGTACGGCAATTGAACAATGGCTTGGCAGTGTAGCGCCTATTGCCTTAACCGAGCGGACCCTAGTGTGAATCGCCGGGCCCTATTCAAAGGGTTAATCGCAAGCGCGCTTATGCTGTCACCAGTGGCACGGGCGTTAGCCAAAGAGCTTCTAGTACAAAATGGTCCTTTAAAGCAACCGAACACAATTAGTAAAGTTTTTGCCGCAGGGCCTCCTGCAGCGGTTTTTTTATATAGCCTTACCCCAGAAAAGCTTATCGGTTGGCCTTCAAATATGAGCGCTGAAGCGCTGCAATATATACACCCTAAACAACAATTACTACCTGTTACCGGGCGGCTAGCTGGCCGCGGCAGCACCGTTTCGCTTGAAAGCTTAATGGTAATGGCACCAGACGTTATTGTAGATGTAGGTAATGCAGGCGAAACCCATCGCTCAGCGGCGCGGCGGGTTTTGCCCAAGCCCAGGCGCAACAACCAATAAAAATATACTCGGCGCGCAGTAGCGACGGCCTGGAAACAGGTTTGGCCGGCTCAATACATAGCGAAGTTATTGAACTGCTGGGCTGCCATAATGTGGCCAGCGGCACCGGCCACCGCGGTATTGCGCGGGTTTCTTTAGAACAGCTTTTAATGTGGCAACCCAATTACATTATTACCCAAGATCCTGAATTTGTGCCTTGGGTAACAGCGGCTCCCCCTTGGCATTACCGATGTATGGCAGGTGGTGGCAGCACGGTTACAAGGTGCGCCAATGCTTGGCAGTACCGACACCTTGGCCCGAACCGTAGCAGGCATTGAATTACCCCTTGGTATTTTAACCGCCTTAGTGGGAGCTCCATTTTTTATGTATTTATTAGCGCGCGGAGGCCGAACATGACAGTTCTTTTAGCCGCCGAGCAGTTAACTATTGGTTATGGTAAGCAAGCCATAGGGCGCAACATTAACCTTGTGTTACAAAGCAATGAAATACTTGCCTTACTCGGCCCTAATGGCAGCGGTAAAACCACCTTGTTTAAAACCTTATTGGGGTTAATAAAACCAATAGCAGGGCAGGTGTTGTTAAATAATAAAGCCCTTACTAGCTGTAGTCGGCGTGAAATAGCCCAGCATATTGGCTATGTGCCACAGGCCACGGAAGGTTATTTCGCCTTTAGTGTTATCGACATGGTGCTCATGGGGCGAACGGCAGTTGGTGTTAATTGCCCGCGCCTTATTACAACAGCCTAGCATGCTAATTCTCGACGAGCCTACCGCCAGCTTAGACTTTGCCAACCAAATAATGGTGTTAGAGCAAGTGCAGCAGTTGCGGGCCAAGGGTTTAGGCGTGTTGCTTTGCACCCACCAACCCGAACATGCGCTGTAAGTAGCCGACAGGCTAGCGTTACTGAAAAAAGGTCAGCTAGACAAAGTGGGCAGCTTAGAAAAATTAGGTACCGCAGAAAACCTAGCTTGGTTATATAGTGTTCCTGTGGCGCAGGTATATGCACAGTTAAAAAGAGACTTCGTTCAATGATCAAAACCATCGACTTCGCTCATTTATATCGCCAGCATTTAGCCCGCAGTGGCAGGGTGTTTAAACCTGCCAGCGACTGGGACTCGAAAGCAGCTGAAATGCGCATCAAAGTACTAGAAAGTACCTATGCCACCGAGTTTATTAAGCGTGTAAGCGTAAGTCCAACCGACACGGTGCTCGACGTGGGTTGTGGCCCCGGCACCATTGGTTTGGCCTTAGCGCCGCAGGTAAAAAAAGTATATGGCCTAGACTACAGCCAAGGCATGTTAACAGCGCTTGAGCAAAACGTAACCGACCTGCAATTAACGAATGTGGAGCCTATTCTTGCTTCCTGGGAAGACAGCTGGGCGGCTATTCCAGTGTGCGACATTGCCGTGGTGTCACGGGCCAGTATTGTTGCCGATATGGACAGCGCCCTCACCAAATTAAATAACCACGCCCGCAAACGTGTATACATGACCCATTTAGTGGGTGGGCGCTTTGTTAGCCGTGAGATTGCGGAATTATTAGGCCGTGAAGACACCAGTTTTCCAGATCACATGTATGTACTGAACATGCTGTACCAACGTAATATTTACCCTACCCTTGATTATATTGAGTCGCCCAGCCGTTTAGCGGGCAGCACCAATGCCAATGAATTAATTGAAAAAGTGGCTTGGAGTTTTGGCGAATTAACTAGCGCCGAAAAAGAAAAGCTAACACAATGGTATAAGCAAGATCCAGAATACGCTCGCCAAGGCGGAGAACCGATGCGGTGGGCTTTTTTAAGTTGGCAAACACAGTAGTTATTGTTGATTTCTGCTACAATGGAAGCTCAATAACTAAGCAGGAGGCTTTATATGTATTATGTTGATATGCCCAGTGCCGATGAAATCGGCGACCTGAACCTCGTACGCTCAGACGCAAGTGTTTCTATTTACTTGCCCACGACTCCTATTAACCATGAAATTGAACCGAGTCGCATTCACTTAGTTAACCTTATTAAAAAGGCAGTTGCTCAACTTGAAGAAGCGGGTGTCGATAAAAAACGCATTCAGTTACTGCAAGAGCAGTTTGCCAACCTACTAGACGACGACGAGTACTGGGGGCATCAAGCAAATAGCTTGGCTATCTTGGCTACGCCTGAATCTATTCGCACCTACCGTATGGCCAATAAGCTAAATGCTATTGTAGAAGTGGCCGACCGTTTCCACCTGAAACCACTACTACGGGCTATTACTTTTCCACATACGGCATATATTCTGGCGCTATCAGAAAATGCAGTGCGGCTAGTTGAAGTGTCTGCCGACTTACCTGCCCAAGAAGTAACGGTGCAGAACATGCCCACCGACGCGGCAACTGACGGCGGTAAAGCCACTAATAAAGACTATACGGGTACCGGCCATAGGCACGGTGCACAAGGCGAAAGCTCATATTTAACGCGCTTCGTGCGCAAGGTAAACGCGGCGCTACGGCCCATATTAATTAATTCCGATCGCCCATTAATATTAGCCACAACTAAACCGTTAGCGGCTTTATTCCGTTCCGTAAGCGCTATACCGGCACTAAAAGAAACCATTGTAGGCAACCCCGACCGCTTAACCGCAGCCGAGCTAGCTACTGCAGCACGGCCAGTGCTCGACGCCCACTATGCAGAGCAAATTCAAGACTTCCATCGCCTGTTCGACGAGCGTACCGGGCAGCAGCGTACCACCACGGATCTGTCCGACGCGGCGCGCCTTGCAACCTTTGGCGGTATCGACAGGTTATTAATCGATATTGACGGAGTAATCGACGGCTATATCGACGACGAAACCGGAGAAATTACTTTTGCGGGCTCTGGCGACGCAGTGAACTATGGCATTGTTGACGAAATTACCGGCCGTGCCTTGCGCACTGGTGCCAAAGTAATGGCCGTACGCAAAGCCGACATTCCCGGTGGTCACGACTTAGCGGTTATTTCACGTTATCCAATTTAAAACTATTTAGCGCGCTCTATTTAAAGCATCTATAGTGAAAGACCTTCAGGCGGTTGCTTGAAGGTCTTTTTTTATGGAACTTTTGTCGCACCCACACGTTATTAGCTTAGAGGTATGAAATATTGAAACGTGCACCACTGAGTGAAGCAACCGATGAACACCTTATAGCGCAATCACGAGAAGGTGATCGAGCCGCATTTGGTGAGCTTATTGCTCGGTATCAAGTGCAGGTGTATCACTATTCTAGGCGGTTGTTAGGCAACCACGATGCCGCCCAAGACATAACCCAAGACGTGTTTATTAAAGCATTTATGGCATTAAACACATGGCAACCAACGGCCGCATTTGCCGCTTGGTTATTGCGCATTGCCCGAAATGCCTGTTTAGATTTATTGCGCGGCCGGCAACGGTTTCCATCCGACAACCTCGACGACCACATCGAGCAGCTTGCTTCACGTACCCCCAGTGCCGAGCAACAGGTTATGCAAGCACAGCAAATGGAACAGCTTGAACAAGCCATACTAAAACTGTCTTTAGAGCACCGCGAAGTGGTTATTCTGCGCGACATTGAAGGTTTTAGTTATCAACAGCTGGCCGACATTTTAGACATTAATACCGGCACGGTACGCTCCCGCTTGTCGCGAGCCCGGGCCGCACTTATGCAACAGCTGAACAAAGGAGCTAGTTATGATTGAGCATATTGAAAAACAATGGTTATCGGCCTATCTCGACAACCAACTCAGCTCTGCACAACACCTACAAGTGCAACAGCATTTAACCTGGTGTGAAGAGTGTGGCCAATATTTTGCCAACCTCCAAAGCATGCAGCAGCAATTACAGCTGTTAAGTGCAACGCCAGCCGCTATTGATGTGCGCGCACAAACTTTAGCGTGTTTGCCTGAACTAGCCACGAACCAAAGCCGTAAACCTTGGTCATGGGTTGAATACAGTGCGGCCGCAGCTTCCATTGCGTGTGGCCTGTTAATAGGTAGCTGGCTTATGCCTAGCGTATCCAACAGCGCTTTAGAAGTAACTGTAATTCAGGCACTTGGCGCCAACCCGCCGGGCGCCTTATGTAGTATTCCCGCTTATTGTTATTTGGAGGCTCGCCCATGAACACGTCGAAGTTACGCAGCTTTATTATTATTGCCACCTTGCTTAACATTAGTGTGTTATTGGCAATTGTTTGGGCCGGCTGGGGCCGCGCGTGGCAGGCAGAAACAACCCCAGCGCTTGAAGACTACTTACAGCTAAACGCACAACAGGTATTACAGTGGCGGCAAGCCGAGCAGGGTTTTTTAGTGCAACTCGAAGGCAATGAAAGCGCCATACACCAGCAACGCAACGCCTTAATAGAGTCAATTTTTGCCGAAGAGCTGGTATTAATCGAAGTACACCGCGCCCAACTGGCCTTAGCAAAGCTACAAAACGAACAACAACATATTGTGGTGGAACAACTTTTAGCCGAGCGCGCTATTTTAACGGCTCGGCAGCGCCAGTTATTACAGCAATTATTAACTCAGCAGCCTATTTATCCATCGCAATTTGAGCAACTTCATAAAAACTAAAATTAAACTCAAAATAAATGGAACAAAACCCAAAGTTGTTCGTTATAGGTATAAGAAGCTTATAAAACCGCTCAAGGAATAGGCTTTATTTACTCACCAAAGGAAATCATGATGAATAAATTCTCATTTATAAATGCTACAGCAGGCTTAGGTTTAATTTTATCTCTTGGTTTTATCACATTACCTGCCATAGCCGATGAACACGACCACCACGACATGCACGGGGTTGAACTACAGTTTAACAACGGTCAAAAGTGGGAAACCGACGCACCACTACGCCAAGCCATGGGTATTGTTGGTGATTCGTTAAATGCCGTGTTAGCCGACATTCATAACCACAAATTGAGTGCCTCAGGCTACGAAAAATTAGCCGAGCAGGTGAACGCCCAAATTACGTACATGTTTGAAAATTGCCAGCTAGAGCCAGCAGCCGACGAACAGTTACATATTGTTATCGCCCGAATGATGGTTAGCTCTCAAGGTATGGAACATAGCAGCGACCTTAAAGACAAACGCCAAGCGGCCGTACAATTAGTCGGTGCATTAAATAATTATGCTACGTACTTTGTCGACGAAGACTTTGTTAAACCTAAGCATTAAAAAACTCGCGATTTTGTTATAAAACAATAGAATCTCGGCTTGCGGTTACACTTCGCAAGCCTTTTTTATTGATAATGATTTTACAAGGAACGTTTTATGCTTAAGAAGTTAGTTTTCGTTGTGCTGGTTGCTTTGCCTATTAAAAGTGTAGCAGCAGAGTTTGATTGGTCCGTTGAGGCCGGCCTACAATATAGCGGAATTATTGGAACTCAGCTTGGCGTGAAACATAACCACAGCAAGTACTTTGTGGCTGTAGGCTTACCTGGTTATTCAGTGGGTGAAATAGAAGTTATCTTTAATAGTACAGCCCGCTATGGTGTTGTTACTTATAATTACCACCCCAGTGGGTTTAACCAGCCAAAATAGTTGCCACTAATTCTTTTACGGCCTGTATACAGTTGGCGTTAACTTTGTCTACGGTGTGCAAGTTTCTAGCAACCCAATCTAGTGACTTTAATTGGTCTGCTAGAATAACGCCGCTTGTTTTGCTTGAACCCATAACTTTAACTTCAAATGGATAATTTTTTGCTTGGTTGGTTATTGGACAAACCCAAGCAAAACCAGTGGTCTGGTTAAAACGCTTAGAGCTAAGTACAAGTGCAGGGCGTTTACCTGCTTGCTCATGACCAGCCTGAGGGTTGAAGTCTATAATAACGATGTCGCCAACATCAGGAACTACCGTCATATAAGTTCGCGACCTAACTGCTCTCTCATATGCTCTTCATGCCTATTTTCAGCAGTAACACGCGCGAGCAACTCATCTAAATTTGGTTTACATGGTTCGATAACTAAGGTATTGCCTTTTTGAACCAGGTTGACACAATCGCCAATATTTAACGAAAGTGCGTCTAGTATGTTTTTAGGAAGTCTTATGGCTGCGCTATTGCCCCATTTTGAAATTGATGCTGTCATAGTCGCCTCTTAAAATAAGTGCTGTGTATACATTGTAGCTACATTGATTGTTTTTTCAATCTATAGCGATCAATACTAGGCGCTAATCCCCACGTTTCAAATTGCTCTTAGCTATTAGCCTTAAAATAATCCATAGCCAAAGTTGTTTATAAATTCATTTTGTTAATAAGTAGCCCAGTATCAGGGTCAAAGGCCATTTGCTTCAGCCGATCAACAAACCATTTCACGGCTTTGCCTTTATTGCCTCGTTGCCACGCTACGGAAATTTCTACCGGTGGGCGGGGTGCTGCAAGCGCTAATACTTCCAGTTGGCCAGCTGCCAGTTGCTCAGTAATACGGTGGCGGGGTAAAAAACCAATCCCTAAGCCTTTGCACTGGGCTTCAATTTTATGCTCAATAGTAGAAACAATAATACGGCTACGGCCGTCGAGTAAGCCTGACGAGCGCACGGGCAAATGCCGCGAGCTGTCGGCCACAATAACGGTAGGGTAGTCTTGAATAGCGCTGGCGGGCAAGGGCAACGGTAGTTGTGTCAGCGGATGGCCAGCAGCCACAGCAAAGTCAAATTCTACCTTGCCTAACGAATGAATAACAAAGCCGGGCCCAGGTGGTGCACCTTCAGCACCAATTACCAAGTCGCAACGGTTGTCGCTAAGTGCATCCCAGCTGCCACCAAGCACTTCTTCAATCAGGTGAATTTCAGTTTTCGGCTGTATGCGCTGAAACCCTTCCAGTAGTTCATACACCGAATCGCAGCTAAGAATACTGTCAATACAAATACGCAGCTCGGCTTCCCAGCCATCGGCCGCTTGCCTCGCTAACGAAGCCAGCTCGTCCGAGGCTTTCAGTATTTGCCTACCTTGTTCTAATACCAAGCGGCCAATAGCGGTAAGTTCTGCTTTGCGTTTACTACGATCAAATAAGGCAACGCCTAAATCTTCTTCAAGTTTATTGATAGTGTAGGAAATAGCTGACGGCACACGGTGTAATTCTTCTGCAGCAGCGGCAAATGTTTTGCGGCGCTCAATGGCATCTAGGGTTTGCAGCGCATCTAAAGTAATAAGTAAAGTCATTGTTCAGTTTTCCTGAAGCTAAAGGTCAAAACGTTCCGTTATTAATTGCTAACCTTATCTACTATAGTGGTTGCATTGAACAACGCAATTGATATTTACAAAATAAAACCATTTAACTACTTGGAGAAAAACATGAATAAAGATACTTGTAAGCGTATTCTTAACACCGACACACTTTTCACTAGCTTAGCGCTACGTATTTCTGCCGGTATTATTTTTGTCGCCCACGGTGCGCAAAAGCTATTTGGTAGCTTTGGCGGCTACGGCTTAGAAGGTACCGGCCAGTGGATGGCTTCCATTGGTTTAGAGCCAGGCTACTTAATGGCATTAGGTGCAGGTAGTGCTGAATTCTTTGGTGGCTTAGCCTTAATACTAGGGCTGTTAACTCGACCAGCCGCCTTCGTGCTAGCCATTACTATGGTGGTAGCAATTGTTACAGTACACCTTTCGAACGGCCTGTTCCTAAGCAATAATGGTTATGAATTTGGTCTGGCGCTACTTGGTATGTCGGTCGCACTGGTATTTAGCGGTGGTGGTAAGTTTTCACTCGACAGCAAAATTAGCCAGCTTATGAGTAACAACAACGCTAACTAATACCGAACAGTACACACATTAAATTCACACCAGGGAGTTCATTCTCCCTGGTCAATTTTTTAAACTTAATAGGAGGCACCATTATGGGCCTACTTGTAAACGGAAAATGGCTTGACCAATGGTATGACACAGACTCAACCGACGGTAAATTTGCCCGCAGTGAATCACAATTTCGTAACTGGATTACTGCCGACGGCAGTGCCGGGCCAACAGGAGAAGGCGGCTTTAAAGCAGAAGCAGGGCGTTATCACTTATATGTTTCGTTAGCTTGCCCTTGGGCGCACCGAACGCTTATTTTTCGCCGCTTAAAAGGCCTCGAGTCGATGATTACCGTGTCGGTGGTAAACCCGCTTATGCTTGAGCACGGCTGGACTTTTGATGACGACGAAGGCGTAGTGGCCGACCCACTCTTTAACGCCCAGTACATGCACCAAATTTATACCACGGCTGATCCCGAGTATTCTGGCCGGGTAACCATTCCAGTGCTATGGGACAAACAGCAAAACAAAATGGTGAGTAACGAGTCGTCGGAAATTATTCGCATGTTCAACACAGCGTTCGACGGTATTGGTGCAAAAGAAGGTGACTATTACCCCGAAGCCCTACGTGCTGAAATAGATAGCCTAAACGACATGATTTACGACCGCGTGAATAACGGTGTGTATAAAGCGGGTTTTGCCACCACACAACATGCGTACGAAGAAGCAGTATTCCCGCTATTTGAAGCCTTAGATGAACTAGAAGAGCGTTTATCGAAAAGCCGCTACCTTGTTGGCAACCAGGTTACCGAAGCCGACTGGCGTTTGTTTACTACTTTGGTACGGTTCGACCCGGTGTACCACGGTCACTTCAAATGTAACCTAAAGCAAATTGAAGACTATCCGCACTTAGCCGACTATGTGCGTGAACTGTATCAGTGGCCTGGGGTAGCTGAAACAGTGGGCATGAAACACATTAAAGAACACTACTACCGTAGCCATGCCACCATTAACCCAACGGGTGTGGTACCCGCTGGGCCAGTGCTAAACTTTGAAGCCGCACATAAGCGCGAACTTATCGGTTAGTCCGACAAATAGTACTCAACGGTTGATACAACCCGCACCTTCTTAATGTGCGGGTTGTTTTTATCACGGTCGCTAATACTAAATTGGCCTTGCGAAGCACGTTTAATTTTACCTAGCTGGCTTTCCGAGTCAGTGGCAAACTTCTGTGCAACCACTCTTGCTTCCCGCGTGGCTTCTTCCACCATTTCAGGCTTTATGTTATTTAAGCTGGTGTAAATATATTCTATTTGGGCGTCGTAATTACCGCTGGTGAACACAATACCTTGCTTGCCTAATTCAGAAAGTTGCGGCATAACCGCGCGCACCGCTTCAATGTGCTCTGAATAAACCGTTACGGTTTGTGTTGCTGTATAACGAAATTCCGCGCGATCGTTACTACCCCATTGCTGGGCAGACTTGTCAGTAATAGCAGGCGCTGAAAAGGTAATTTCGTTTGCCGCCACGCCGTTTTGTATCAAGAAAGATTTTATTTTCAGGCTGTTTTCATCAGCTAAATTATACAAGGCCTCAAGGTCATTACTGGCTGCAGTAAACTGAATAGGCCATAGCACAATGTCCGACATCACTTCGCGCTCAGAAAGGCCTTTTACCGTTACACTGCGCTCGTATTGCTTCACCTTAATCACTGCGTTAGCCAACTGAAAGCCAAGCACAGTTAAGCCTATGGCAATGAACATGCCTAATAACGCACTAGCGGTTGTAGTTTTCGTTATGGATTTTGTCATTTTCACACCTTTTGTTACTTCGTTGCTCGGAACAAGTCGAGTTCAATGTCGTAGCTTGGCTCGGGCTTTTTGAACAGGTAATTGCCGTTACGGATCGAGGCCAATACGTCGGCGCGCTGGCGAACCGCTTCAAAGGGGCTGGTGGCATCGAGCACCAAAAAGTTAGCGGGCTTGCCAACATCTAAGCCGTATTGGTCTTCAACGTTCAATGTTTTAGCACCGTTGTAGGTAATCAAGTCCAAGCAGGTATCAAGCTGTGCCATCGACATGGTGTGCGCCATGTGAATGCCGTTGTCTAAAATATTCATGAGGTTGCCGTTACCCACTGGGTACCAAGGGTCGTTAATTGAGTCTTGGCCAAAGCACACGTTAATGTCGCTTTCCCAGAACTCTTTTACCCGAGTCATGCCACGGCGTTTCGGGTAGGTGTCTTGGCGGCCTTGTAGGTAAGCGTTTTCAGTGGGTAGGGCAATAAAGTTTAAGCCCGATTTTTGAAACAAGCCCATCATGCGAAACGCATAGGCGTTGTCGGCTGAGCCAAATGAACAGGTGTGGCTAGCTGCGGTGCGAGTGCCAATGCCTTCCGACATGGCCAAAGCATTTAACAGCTCCACAAAACGGCTCATGACATCGTCGGTTTCATCGCAATGCACGTCAATCAGCTTGTCGTATTTAACCGCTAGCTCAACGGTTTTATGAATCGACTTTTCACCAATTTCACGGGCCCACTCGAAATGTGGAATACTGCCCACGCAGTCGGCGCCCATTTTTAATGCTTCTTCTACCATTTCAGCACCGCCTTTATAGGCGTACATGCCTTCTTGCGGGAAGGCCACAATTTGAATGGTAACGTTGTCTTTTAACTGCTCGCGCACTTCTAGCATGGCTTTTAGGCCAGTAAGATTAGGGTCGCACACGTCAATATGGGTACGAATAAATTGCACACCTTTCGACACTTCTTCTTGTATGCCTTTCAAAGCACGCTCTTTGGCATCTGCCAAGGTTTGGGTTTTCTTCACATCGTGCCAGCGGGCAATGCCTTCAAACAGTGTGCCGGTGTCGTTTTTAGCGTCGGCACTGTTGCCTGTGTAAACGTAATCAAGGTGCAGGTGAGCGTCTACATAAGGGGGAACCACCAGCCTACCTTTCAGGTCGATGGTTTCTGTGGCAGGGCCCAGGTTGGTGCCAATAGCTTTAATAACACCGTTTTCCACAAGTATTTCAGTGGCGGCACTGTTGCGGTATATGTTTGCGTTAATGAATTTTTTCATCATACATTCCTTTTTAAAGCGAATCAGTTAAAGCTAATTAAGAACTTAAGGTTTTCTTTGCCATAAAAGCAATAATCATGGCGGGTACAAAACAAATAACCGACAAATAGCCAATGCCAATAACGCCAAGGCCTGGTAGGTGTACTAAAATTAAACCACCAAGCCAAGTGGCTATCATAATTGATAAGTTAAACACGCTCGACTGTACCGCCGTGGCCACCGCTTTGCCGTCGGCTACTTGTTTGCTTACCGCAGCTTGGTACATAGTCACCAGTGGGCCAAAGGCCAACCCCCAAAGGAAAAAGGCTAGGTGCGAAACGCCGTTTACATGGCCTATGAATACCAATATAGCCATGGCAATAGCGCCACAAGCCAGCATGGAAACAATTAAACTACGCAAATAAGAGTCAATTATTTTGGCCGACAGCAGCACCGAAACAATTGAGCCTATGCCAAAAATAAGTAGCGCCAAACTTATACCACCCAAGAAGTTAATGGTTTCAACCAGCAGGGTAATATAAGTATAAGTGCCGTAGTGAGCCACAACCGTAAGAAAGGTAAGCAGCAGTATAATCAGAATCGACGGCATTTTTAGTACCGCAAAGGGCGAGTTACTTTGGGTAAGCTTTTCACCGGCAACGGCGGGTAAGTACTTGGCAGATAAAAGGGCGATAGCACCACCTAAAGCACCAAGGGCTAAAAACGACGCACGCCAGTTTATTTCGGTACCAATAAAGGTCATTAACGGTAAACCAAGGCTCACGCCAAAGGTGTTACCAGCCATAATAATGGTAATGGCTTTACCCTGCTGATCTTTAGGCACTAGGGCGGTGCCGTAGGCCGCAATCATGGGCCACATAATACCTGCGCAAATCCCACCAAGAATACGCATGGCAACAATCAGGTTATACGACTCGACTAAACCAACCACAAGGTTAGACACAGTAAAGCCGGTTAATAGAATCAGTAGCAGGGTTTTTCGGTTCATCCACAAAGTGAAACTAATCAGTGGAATAGCGAAAATTGCCGAGGCGAGGGCGTATACCCCCACTAAGAAGCCAATTTGTGCTTGCTTAACACCTAGACCGTCGGTCATTTGGGGCAAAATACCCGAAGGTATCAGTTCCGACAACAGACCAATAAAAGTGACACTGGCCATCAGACCAAATATAAACCACGATGCGTAGCCTTGTCCTGCGGGCTTAATACCTGAGTTACTCAATACATACTCCTAATTGACCGTGGTTTAATTGTAGGTGTGCTGGTTATTATCAAGATAATTTAGTGAGTCAGCTTTGTTCTCTACTGCAGTGTGTCAAACAAAGTTGTCTTGTGACAGTGTACTTATAATACATAAATTTAATGCGGAAACTGTAAAATAATTTATACTGGTAAAACCAACAAAGGGGCACCACATGATTAACTGCGAACAACATGATCACGTTGAAGTTGCGTGTATGTTTAATTATCCCGTTAAGCTATTTATGAAGTCGGGCGAGGTTATTGAAGGCATTGCGTTAGACACTAAGCGCAATGAAAAAAAGCGTGAGTGTATTAAAATAAATCAGGAAGGATCCGATCTTTTAGTAGAGCTCGATAAAGTGACTAAAATGGAAGTGGGCATTGATAACCCACATTTTAAAGAAGTTGTTTTTAGTTAATAAGCAACCAAACACCTAGCATTAAAAGTAGGTAGTTCATAATTCTCAAGAACCGGTCTTTATCTAATAGCGTGTTTATTTTTACGCCTAGCCAGTTGCCCACTATGGCTAAAGGGAAAAACATAAGTGCGGTGAATACAGTGGTGCTGGTAAGTACGCCAAAGGAAAGGGCAGCAATTAGCTTTAGAATATTCATCATGGCGAAAAAAATAGCGGCCGTGGCCACAAACTTACTCGGCGACAGGCCAATAGCACTAAAATAAATAATAATGGGTGGGCCACCTGCGTGCACTAAACTACTGGTTACACCAGAAAACATCGACATAACCAAAGCGCCAATCTTATTGCTTAAAAAACGCAGTGTGGTTTGTTGAAAAAGTAAGTTGCGAAGGGCAAATACAATACAAATAAAAGCTATTATTAGCCGCAAGTATTCAGGGTTAATTAGGTCGATCAATACATAAGCCACTAGCACGCCTATCACAGCACCTGGAATAAGCGGTAGTAGAAGTTGCTTGTCCCATTTACCCCAGTAACTTCGAATGCTTAACATGTCGGCAATAATAAGCAACGGCAACATTAAAGCAATGGCTTGGGTAGCGGGTAATTTTAGCATTAAAAGGGGCACGGCGAATACGCCGAGTGCCCCGGCAAAAGCAGACTTTGAAATGCCCGTAAGCAACACCACGCCTGCAATTAAAACAATGGTGGTTACATCCATATTACTGCATAGCCGGCAATTCAAACCACAGTGCTTCAAGGTCGGCCGTTGCTTGTATGTTTAGCGCTTGTGCGGGGTCAATAGCAAAAGCATCGCCTTCAGCAAAAGTATCGCCATTCACTTCAAGTGCACCTTTTACAATATGTAAATAGGCAATATTTTCATTCGACGCTAAAGTGAAGCCTTCTGCTTCGCTTAATACCAAACGAGACATACGAGCGTTTTGGTTCATCGCCAAGGTACCATTTTCGCCAGTGGGGGTGACCAGTGGCGTAAGCGGTCCATTTTGTGGAATGGCTTTTTGTTCATAGCCAGGTTTAACACCCATTTTATTAGGCTGTATCCATATTTGGAAAAATTTCACTGGCTCAGTGGTCGATGCATTGTATTCTGAATGCATTACACCACTACCCGCACTCATACGCTGCACGTCGCCGGCGGGGACAATGTGCTTGTTGCCTTCACTGTCCTCATGTTTTAAGGCGCCTTCAGTTACATAAGAAATAATTTCCATATCGCGGTGACCATGGGTACCAAAGCCTTGGCCGGGCATAACCATATCGTCGTTAATCACACGTAGTGCTGATATGCCCATGTGCTTCGGATCGTAGTAGTTACCAAAAGAAAAGCTATGTTTGCTTTGTAACCAACCAAAATCAACCACGCCTCTGTCGGTTGAACGTCTAATGTATTTCATCATTCGATTCCTTCATTTAATATCAATGAGACTAGTTTAGTGTTCACCTAAGGCGAATAATATCATCTAATTTAGCTCATTATGTTCGCTTTAAACGAATGATTGAAGTGGGCGTGGTGTTTGCGGTTAAGAAAAGTTATTCGCAGCGATATCTAAGTTCAGCTAAAAAAGCGCTTGCTGCAGGGCCAAGATTGTCGCCATCTTTAAATACCAAATAAAGTTGCATCGTGCGTTTACTGTTATGCACCAAAGGTAAAGGCTTTAATGCGCCAGTATCTAACTTGTCTTGAATAGAGCTAATGGGCAGCCAGGCGAAGCCCAAACCATTACAAATCATATCAATCGAGGTGCGTAAATGGCTTACTGTCCAACGTTGATTCGCGCCAAGCCAGCCTGAATCACTACGGTTAGAGAGAGCCGAGTCGCGCACTACTACTTGGCGGTGGCTTTTTAAGTCTTGCTCGGTTAGCTCTCTATTTAACGCATGTAAGGCGTGATCAGGGTTGGCCACGGCTAAAAAATCAATTTGGCATAACTGCTCGCTAAAGCCGTCGGTTAAGGCCAGCGGCGAAATAGCAATATCTACATGGGCATTGTTAATCAGTTCGCTAGCACCACTGAGCACCGACTCAACCAGTTCAATTTGTAACATAGGAAACTGGGCAGAAACGCTTTCTAATACCTGGTATAGCACGGCATGGGGAAACATTTCATCTACCGCTATACGTAAGCTTGCTTCTGTACCTTGGCCCAGGGTTTGGCCCACCACTTCTAACTTGGCTGCTTCATCAAGTAAAAAGTTCGCCCGCCGCAGCATTAGCTCGCCGGCTTCGGTTAACAGGGTTTTACGCCCTTCAACATAAAATAACTTTACGTTTAAAGATTTTTCAATTTTACTCACCGCCGCATGAATACTCGACTGGCTTTTATGAATAGCTTGGGCGGCTTGGTTAAAGCCACCGTACTGCACCACAGCGCGAAACATTCGCCATTGCTCTAAGGTTACTCTAAGCATTCTATTTCTCGGCAACGGTTTCAATAACAAGTTTGCTATGCAGGGTTCTATGCACCGGGCATTTGTCGGCAATGGCTAAAAACCGTTCGCGCTCTTGCTCGGTAATGTCACCCACAATTTTAATTTTACGGCTAATCAGTTCTACCCGGCCGTCTGTTTCAATGCAGTTCTTACAGTCTTCGTGGTAGTTCTTGCTGTGGCTTAAGGTAACGCTAATGTCGTCGATATGAATTTTTTTATGTTTGGCATACATTCGTAAGGTCATTACGGTGCAAGCACCTAGCGAAGCCAACAGGTGATCGTACGGGTCTGGGCCAAGGTTTTGACCGCCTACCGCTTCAGGCTCGTCGGCCAACCAATAATGGCTGTCGCTTACCACGTTAAGGGTAAAGTTATGATCTTTTTCCGACACCACCACACTACCGCTAGGGGCAAGCGGGGCGCGCTTCACATGCTCACTGCTGTATTCAATGTATTTATCGGCCCAGCTACTAATCACCGCGGCGGCATATTCAGCATCCGACTTGTTAGTTAAAAAGTGGTCAGCTTTATCCAGTGAAATAAAGCTTTTCGGGTGTTTCACACTGTTATAAATTTTTTCTGCTTGGTTAATAGCAACCACAGTGTCCATAGGGCTGTGGAGCACTAATAACGACTTACCTTTCAACACAAAGTCGTGTTGACTGTTTTCGCTTAAATCATCAATTAGTTGTTTTTGTATTTCAAATTCCCGCGGGCCAAGTTTTACTGTGGCGACACCGTCGCGCTTAATTTCGTCAAGGTGGTCGGCAAAGTTATGAATCACATGCTCGGCCTTCGACGGAGCCGCAATAGAAACTACCGCTTTAACCGACTCAATGCTGTTAGCAACCGCAAGCACCGCAGCACCACCTAAGCTATGGCCAATTAACAACTGCGGGGCAAAATAGTGCTCGGTTAAGTGCGCAGCTGCGGCTCTTAAATCGTCTAGGTTAGAAGTAAAGTTAGTATTGGAGAAGTCGCCGTCGCTATTACCTAAGCCGGTAAAGTCGAAACGCAGCACGGCAATACCTTTTTTTACTAACGCCCGAGAAATACGAGAAGCCGCAGCAATGTCTTTGCCACAGGTAAAACAGTGGGCAAATACCGCATAGGCCTTCACGTTTTTAGTGGGCGACTCTAACAAGCCCGCAAGGCGCAGGCCATTACTAACAAACTCTACTTTTTCTCTCATGGTTCTTATCTCTCCTGGCTCTTACCTTTCCTGGCACTGTCGATGAGTAGCCGTTCAATTAAAGCGGAATAAACTCTTTGTCGTCGCCCGGAATCTTGGGGAAGCGACCGTTAGTCCAATCATCTTTGGCTTGCTCAATGCGCTCTTTGCTAAAGGAAACAAAGTTCCAATGAATAAAAGGTACTTTTTCAAACTTTTCACCGCCTAACATAATAAAGCGGCCGTCGTTAGCCAGAGTTATTTCATTGTCGCCTTGCTCTAGTAATATAAATTTGTTGGTGCCAAAGGTTTCGCCATTAATGGTTACTTCGCCACACACAGTAAAAACTGCCATTTCTTGGTCAGGATTAGGGCGTTCAATCACACTGCCTTTGCTGGCCACCACATCGATATAAAACATCGGCGAATAAGTTTTAACCGGCGAGCTTAAACCATAGGCTTCGCCCACTATTAAGCGCATCATAACGCCTTCATGGGTAATGTGGGGTAGGTCGTCTTTTTTAGTATGGCTAAAAGCAGGCTCTAGCTCGGCCATGGCTTCGGGTAACACTACCCAACATTGTAAGCCGCTTATAGAGTGAGGGTTAGCTCGCACTTCAAAGCTTTCCCGCTCGGAATGCACAATGCCCTTACCCGATGTCATCCAATTCACGTCGCCTGGGCGAATTTCTAAATTATTCCCCAGCGAGTCGCGGTGTAAAATACTGCCATCGAATAAATAGGTTAAGGTCGACAAGCCAATATGTGGGTGAGGGCGCACGTTAATACCTTGGCCGGCAGGAAAGTCATTCGGACCCATTTGGTCGAAGAATATAAACGGACCCACCATACGTTTTTCAAAATGAGGTAACACGCGCTTTACGTTTAACCCACCAATATCGTGCTCTTTGGCTTTAAGTACTTTCGCCATCGTTAGTTTTCCTCTGTTGGTGCGATATTGAGTTGCTGATTTAGTTACGGATCAATCAAAGCAATGGGGCGTAAATTGTTTTTGTTGGCATAGTGTTCTAGGCGGCCGTCAGCTTTTATAGCCTGTACAAAAACATTAACTCTGTCTAGCCATTGTGCCTCGCCTTTTTTAATCGCATAGGCGTACTGAAATTGTTCGGTGGCCTGTTCAGGGCTTAATAGCTTCGCCCAATCGTATACTTGCAACGTTCGTTGGCCATAGGGGTAGTCTGCAATAAACACATCGGCACGGCCCGAGCGCACTTCAATTTCACGCTGGCTACTTTGCACTACGGTCATTAACTCAGCATGCTGTAAGTAGTCGCGCATGGCCTGTTCCATGTAGGTGCCTTCTTGCACGCATACAATAACACCGGGTTGGTCCATGCTTTCCCAGCTCACAACAATAGGGTTTGCGTCACTGGCAATGGCATACATACTGCTGCTGAGGTAGGGTTCACTGTAGTTAATGTGCTCAGCCCTGTTGTCGGTTATACCCACTCCAAACATGGCAATGTCACAGTTGTCTTGTTGTAAATCGTGCATAAAAATACCGAAGTGCGTGGTAACATACTCAACGGTTACGCCTAAGTCTTGGGCAAGTTCTTGCGATAAGTCGATATCAATCCCTTCAAGCTGACCGGTTTTTTTGTTTTTGTAGGAAATAGAGAAATAATCAGGCCAAATACAGACTCTTAATTTACCCGATTCGACTATTTTTTGCTCACGTTCGGAAACCGCAAAGGCACTGCTATTAAATATTATATTAAATACCAGTATAAAAAAGAGGGTGGAAAACGAGTGTTTAATGCAATTACTTCTTATTAAAGATAATCTAAGCGCTAGTTTCATAGAGACTCCTCGTACTGATGTTCATGTTAGAGGATAATAGAATGAGCTGCTACTTTAAGTTTTGTTAATGGATATTAATTAATCAGTGTTGTCTACTACCGCTCTTTTATTGAAACGTGCACCTTCCCGACAAAAATGGGTCGTTTTTACAGCAATGTTTATTTTGCTCTTTTTTTGGTTTGTGCTACAACAAACCGCGCAGCAGGGGGTAAAGCGAAGTCTTGCAGAGCAAGAAACAACGAATTCGGTATTGCTGCACGCATTAGAAGACACTGTGGTGCGTTCTTTTCAGTCGGTGAATAGCTCAATGCAAACCCTAGCTGAAAACATGCCTCAACTCTATTCCGAATTAGACATCAATCATGTATTGAAAGAGCAATTACGGGTTTCTCCCCAACTGCGCGCCATTGACTTGGTTGACGTTCATGGTCTTGTTATTGAGTCCGTAACCAAAGCAAAGGGCGGTTTAGTTGCCTACTCTTGTATTGAAACGCTTAGAGATGAGCCGCTGACAGAGTTTTTAATTGAGCTCCCGCAACAGGGGCGTTATCCCGTGGACTCATTTGCAGCCCACTCAGTGCATGAGTACGTACCCATGTGCGTGCCCGTACGAGATCAACAGGGCCAGCTGGCACAGGTTCTTATTGCCTCAATCAACCCTCAATATTTTCATAACCTGTTTGCCTCAATTACTGAATCCTTAGGCGCTTCGGTTTATTTGTATCGCTACGACGGCGAACAACTGCTTAAAACTGGAACTGTTGAAACAGAAGTTTCTTATTTATTAAGCCAAGTTATGGAAAAAAGCTGGGGCCAATATCGTACACAAATTGGTGAAAGTAACTACCTCGTTAGCTATCGTTCAACGTCCTTATTGCCTTTTATTATTGTGCTTACATCTGACGAAGACATGGCTCTTGAAGCTTGGAAACAAGATGAACGGAGGTTACGCTTATTTTTGCTAATCATTTCAATCATTACTATTATTGCCACCTTGATCATTACCGTGTTGCGAGAGAAACGAAACCAAGCGCAAGGAGATATACATTTATTAAGTGCAGCCATTAGAAGTACCGCCAATGCTATTTTTATTACCAACACGCATGGAGAAATACACTGGACGAACAACGCCTTTACTAATCTTACCGGTTATTCCTTTGAAGAGGCGCAAGGCAAAAACCCTCGCATGCTAAATTCAGGCTGCCACTCGAAAGACTATTTTCATGAGTTATGGCAGGCAATCTTGTCTGGTAATAGCTGGCGGGGCGAGGTCATTAATCGACATAAACTTGGCCATACGATGGTGGTGGAGCAAACCGTTACCCCCATACTGGACGCTAAAGGTAATATAGAACACTTTATTGCTGTGCATGAAGACGTGACCGCCCGTAAAAACGCCGAGCAACAAGCACTTTATTTAGCCGACCATGACTCTTTAACTGGCTTGCCAAATCGACGCTATTTTGAGCGGCACTTACAACAAACATTCACCTATAACGATGAACACACGGAAGTAGGCGTTATATTTCTCGATCTTGACCGTTTTAAAGACGTCAATGACACCATGGGGCATGAAGCAGGCGATGCCCTGTTAATTCACACGGCTTCAAATTTGCAGCGCTTAATCAATGAAAATCATTTACTGGTTCGGCTTGGTGGTGATGAATTTGCCATATTAGTAAAAAAAGTGGCGAGTCGAGAGCAGTTAACGAGTTTTGCAAGCCAAGTTGTTAGGTCGGTTACTCATTCTTTTCATCGTAATGATGTGGTGATAAATATTACCTGCAGTGCAGGAATCGCCACCGGTAACAGTAAAACATCAAACGTTTCGCAAATGATGCGGCAAGCCGACATGGCGATGTACCGTGCAAAGCAGGCGGGTAAAAACACCTTTCGTTTTTTTGATGAAGCCATGGATGCGCTTATAAAACGCCGTGTTTACCTTCAACAACAGCTTGAGCTTGCGATTAGTTCAGACTTAGGCTTTAGTTTGCGTTACCAACCACAAATAAATACCGCGACAGGCCATGTTTATGGCGTAGAAGCCTTAATGCGTTGGCAAACAACCAAAGGTGAATGGGTGTCGCCCGTTGAATTTATTGCTTTAGCTGAAGAAACAGGGCAAATAATTGCCATTGGCATTTGGTTAATAAAAAATCAATTTCAACAAATGGCCGATTGGAACCGCCGCGGCATTCAATTTGGAAAAGTTTCAATGAACATTTCTGCCGTTCAACTTGCCCGCGACAGCTTGGCTGAACGCATGATAAGTATGATGACACACTATGCAATTCCCGCTGAGCAACTTTGTATTGAAATTACCGAAACAACCTTAATGACAAATTCAGACAAAGTGAAAGACAACCTAAAACAGTTAAATGAAGCCGGCATTGCTTTATCCATCGATGACTTTGGTACCGGTTATTCTTCAATGAGTAACTTAAAAGCCATTGATGCCAGCCAATTAAAAATAGACCGCAGTTTTATTATTGGTATTGGCAAACGAACGTCCGATGAACATATTATCCGCGCCACTATTGCTTTAGCGCATAGTTTAGACCTTAAAACCGTCGCCGAAGGGGTTGACAGCCAAGCGCAGCTTGAGTTTCTTAAAACCCTTAACTGTGACTATATTCAAGGCTACTTATTTTCTAAGCCGTTAATTCCAAAAGACTTCGAGCAATTTATTGCCCAAGGCCCAGTCACTTTACTTTAACCACAAAAACTAACTGATTACTTTTTATTCGCAAATGCTGTTTATTTGTTGGTTTATTGCCTGCATTACATACTATGTGGCTCTTGAATTAAGCAATAAACAAGGTGAACTATTATATAAGTTATGGTTCGGGTGGTGGCAAGAGCATTGGTACAGTCATAAAGGGATATTGTTATGAACAATCTAATTATGAACAACCTAAAATGCCTAATGAACCAAGCGGCTCGCACGTTAAGGTTTGTTGTTATTGGCGTTGCTGCAACAACACTGCTGGCGGGTTGCGGTGGCAGTAAAACCGAAAAACCAAAAGAAGTAACGAAATACGCAGTAACCGCCGAAGCAGGGGCAGGTGGGGCCGTAGCACCTACCAGCCAGCAAGTTGAAGCAGGCAAAAAAGGCACTATTTCCGTTACGCCCAACGCCGGTTATAAAATAGCCAGTGTAACCGGTTGTGGTGGCTCGTTAAGCAACACCACCTATACTACCGGCGCTATAACTAGCGCGTGTAAGGTTACTGCTAGCTTTAGTAAGTTAAGTTACACCGTTAGCACCCAAGTAAATGTAGGCGGCACCTGGTCGCCAGCCAGTGCTACCGTTGAACACGGCGACACCACCGCATTTACCTTAAGCTGGGAAGCAACCCAATTTCGCTTACTTAGCACCCAAGGCTGTAACGGTAGCTATGCCGGTAATACCTTTACTACCGGTGCTATAACCAGCGCTTGTACCGTTGCTGCAGAATTTGAAGCAAACCAACCACCACAGTGTAATGCCGGTAACAATACCAATGCCGACTCGGGCGACACGGTTACTATAGTAGGCACAGCTTCAGACGACGAAGGCATTGCCAGTTGGTTATGGGAGCAAGTAAGTGGCCCAGCCGTTGTTATACTAGCACCGACCACCAACACGCTAGAATTTGTTGCGCCAGAAGTAGCCGCAGTAACCAATTTAGTGTTTCGCTTAACCGTAACCGACACTAATGGGGCCACCGCTTCCGACGAAGTTACAGTAACGGTTCATCCGAAACAACCAGAAGTAGCTGGGGTTGCACTGGTTGCAGGAGACGCCCGTGCCATCGGCGACACCTTAACGGTGCATTTAGACAGCACCGTAGACTTTCAAACGGCCAACTGGGAAGTGGTCGACCGCACCAGTGGCAGCCAAGTTGCGTTTAATAAAGTAAATAGCAATGAAATTGAATTTACTATTGCGGCTAGCACCTTCTACGACATTAAAGTTACCTCGCACTCGGGCCTAACCGAGCAAACCTTGTCGGTGTTAACCTCGAATGTACCCGAGCCAGATCCAGCCGCACTAGAAGGGTACGACGGTGTAACCCCACTTGATGAAGTAATAGGGGTAGTGCTTAACCAGTCGTGGGTGGTTAGCGACAACCTAGCAGAAAACGACCTACGCACTTTCATTACCGACAATTATTCAGAATTACAGCCTGTTAGTTACGACAACACCCAAGGCTTATTAATTGAATATACTTCCAATTCAATACTGGCCCGTGAACAACTTGAAGTGTTAAAACTACAACCAGGTATTGCTGGTGTGCACCAACGTGTACACACTGGGGCTAATGCCGACGTTAGTTTTGTTTTAGGCTTGCCCGACGACGGCGACACCTGGGGCGACGGCGGTAGTAACTGGCAGCTTGAAGCAGAATATGGCGCTAACTTAGTTGGTGCATGGGAAACAACCACCGGTAATAGCAATGTGCGTATTGCAGTTGTCGACGCAGGTTTTTACAGCACCCACGAAGAAATAGACGGCCGCTTTAGCCACATTCTTACCGGCGGCCAATCGGCCCATGGTAATGCCACCGCAGGAGCTATAGTTGGTGCCAGTAACAACGGTGTAGGCGTAACCGGTATTAACCATCAGTCGCAAGCCGTGTTGGCGCGTTGGGGAGTGCACAGCTATACAGAAGCACTAGCGCAAAGCGACACCGACGACTTAAATAAAATAAAAGTAGTGAATAACTCGTGGGGGCCAATGGGGAACGGCTCTGCTTCAGTAAACGAAGGTATTTACTTTAGCCGTAGTTTCCGCCAAATAGCACTGCACACGGCTGGCTTGTTACACGTATGGGCCGCAGGTAACGACGGTGGCCCAGCCACTTTCCAAAACGGCGCATTGCACCTTAACGACAGCGGTAGCTATTCGCCTTTAAGCAACGTTATGGTGGTTGCTGCCCATGGCAGCGACGGCGTATTAATGCCTTATAGTAACTTTGGTACCACCGTAGACATTTCAGCCCCAACGGAATACTTAGGCGTAGGCTCGGTAACCGACGGGGTGTCGAACTATTACCAAAGCGGCAGCGACACCTATGGTAGTTGTTTCAGTGGTGGCTTTAATGGCACCTCGGCTGCAGCGCCAGTGGTTTCAGGCACAGCGTCGCTTATTTATAGTATGTACCCTGGGTTTAGTGCTAGTGAGGTGCGGCAAATACTTATCGACAGTGCCGACAGCTTTATTACTCAGCGCCATGCCAATGTGAATAGTTGTAGTGGCGGCGGGCGCCTGAGTTGGTCGACTTGCCTAACCCTATACCCATTCTAAATGCTGCTAATGCCGTAAACTTGGCGCAAGAAATTATTAACGGCAAGGTGTCAATTCACCATACCATGCTCGACCCATTCACTAGCTTAACGCAGTTTGAAATGACCAGCATGGACAGTAATTTAGCCCTGCAGTCGTATGAATGGAACTTAGAAAGCTACGTGAGTGACGGCTACTGGCAAGTAGTTGACTCGGGCTCAGGTGGAGCTGAGGCCGTAGCTGCATTTGGTGGCGTTTTTGATGGCTTGTCAACGCAGCATCGGCTGAATGTAACCGTAGAACTGCTCGACCTTGAAAACAACACGCTGGTTAATGCCAGCCGAACCTACGCGTATGAAATGGCGCAGGTTACCTTTGTTACCCGCGACACCGTATCGCTAGCACCGTTAGCGGGCACCGAGCTGCAAATTGCCACCGAAAGTGGTCAATTGTTTATCCAAAGCGCTACCACCAATAGCGACGGCACCAAGCCAGCTTGGTTTAAGCCAGGTAGCTATTCGGTATATGCGTCTTCGCCCGACTACCAGTCTAGCGCGGTAGGCTTTGCCACTTCAGTGGAAGAGCCGCAGTGGGTGTATATCAACATGACCAGCACCGAATCAGGCTTGGTAGGCTCTATTAGTGGCCAGGTAGTAAACCAAAACGACGAGCCAATCGCTGGCGCTTCGGTACGAATTTCTGGTGGCGAACAAACCAACGGGTACTTTGCCTCAGCAGTTACCAACAGCGCCGGTGAATATGTTATTTCTAACATTTCTAAAACAGCGTCAAATGGCCAGCCTATTCCAAGCTTTATTATGGAAGCTAGCGCCAGTATGCACAGCACGGTAGTACGTGAAGAAGTAATTGTGTTGGCAGGCCTCGACCGCGCTGAAAACTTCCGTTTAAATGAAGTGATATACACGGAAGGGGTTATTTATGAAAGTAGCTTTGAAGACGGCTTAGGTGGTTGGGAAGCAACCGGCATGTGGCATCTTGAAGCCTTACCGGGCAACAGCTTGTACAACCTGTTGGTGGAAGGAGGTTATGTTGCCTTTGCGCCCGACGAGCTAAGCGACTTCGCCTATTTACCCCAAGCAATACATGGCAACTTTGTGTGGTGGTATGGCGAAGCCGACACTGGCACCTTTATAGGCACTCAAAGAGAAGGGGACTACCCGTTAAGTGGGGGTATGTCTGTATCGTCGAACGATGGTACGCTAACGTCACCGCCTATTAGTTTAAGCGACGCCAGCAACCCACAGTTAGACCTACAAACCTGGTGGGAAATTGAGTCGGTGAACCCGAACAGCAATGGGTTCGACTTAATGCACATCGCTATTTCGCAAGACGGCGAAAACTTCATAACCGTGCGCACCCTGAACCCATACGTCGACCCAAATGACTCCGACCGAGACGCAAAACCGTTTTCTTCGGCTGGGTTTAACCGTATGCCAGTATGGGCCAATGAAACCCTTGATCTAAGCAGCTATGCAGGCAGTGAAATACGTATTCGTTTCACTTTCTCAACCATAGATTCGCTTTACAACGGTTTCCGCGGTTGGGTTATAGACAACTTACGGGTTGTTGACATTAGCTACGACGAAGTTAGCCCATCGCTTGCTAGCGGTAAAGTGAAGGCAACCAAGTCGGAAGCCTTTATGAAGCAGCACCGCTTACCGCTGGTGCAGCCTAACGCAACACAGCAAACAACAGAGCGGGAAAACAGAGAAAATAACTACTAGCCATTAAGGTAGTTTAAAGCCACTCGAAAACATTGTTTTTGGGTGGCTTTTTTTTGCCATTGCGACAATGGGTGATAACTACTTAGTTTTAAATTGTTTCACGTTTTGCTCTAGCATTCTAGCGAGCTCTTCAAGCTCTTTGCTGGCGGCGGTAATTTTACTTGCTTCAAGCTCTGCTTCTAATGCAGAGCTTGTAATTTCACCAAAGTTGTTACTTATTGCGTGAGCTACCGCAGACTGTTCATCGGTTGTTGCTGCTATTTGTTGGTTCATATCTGTAATTCGAGTTACCGATTGGTTAATAGCAATGAGCGCATCACCGGCTAATTTGGCCTGAGTAACACTTAGTTTTGCTTGCTCTTGACCTTGACTCATAACCGCAACGGCACTGTCTGAACTCGACTGCATTTTTTGAATAACAAGGTGTATTTCACGGGTAGAATCTTGTGTTCTTAAAGCTAGGTTACGTACTTCGTCAGCTACAACTGCGAAGCCACGGCCTTGTTCACCGGCCCGGGCTGCTTCAATGGCGGCATTTAATGCCAGCAAGTTGGTTTGCTCTGCAATGCTTTCAATAACTTCCATTACACGGCTAATTTCTTTGCTGTCTTCAGAAAGGTGGTGAATAACTTCAGCAGCTTCTACCACTTTGTTAGCCAAGTCGGTAATACTAGACTGTGTTTTATCCACCTCGGCCTGGCCAGCAATAAATTCAGACATTGCCGCTTTGGTTAACAGCGCAGCTTCGCTTGTTAATTCATCCACATTGTTTACGGCATGAGCCATTTCGGCAATTGCTTGCGCACCACGCTCGGTTGAGTTTTTCTGGTTGTTGGTAAGGCCTTCATTATATTGCGCCGTTACAAACAAATTCTTTGAAGCGGAAGTTAGCTTGTTTGCAGTGTTTATAGAGCTTTTTGTAATTTCAGTTAAGTAGCTACGTAAATCTTCAACAGCACTTAAAATGCTATTCGTGTTTGTTTCAATTTTTACCGTTAAGTCGCCCGAGGCAATGGTTTGAATAATTAAAGCCGCTTTTTCAGGCTCACCACCAATAATACCTTTTAAGTTACGAACAACACTTACAGCAACAACGGCAACTATAATTATTGCTAGCACAGTTAAAAACAACATGGTTATTTGAAAGGTAGTGGTTTCATTTACGGCCGTAGCTACCAATGTTTGAATTTCAGCTTCTTGGTAATCAATCAGCATGTTTATTTGCTCAAGCCACTTGGTATATGCGGGTGAAGCATGGCTAAGTAAGTAGCTATTGGCGGCCTCAAACTGGTTGTTGTTAACAAAATCAAGCAACCTGGCAGTAATAGCAAGTGTATTGCGCTCAGTTTCTTTAATGTTGCCAAGCATTTCCACTTCTATTGTTGAGTGTTTTTGCTGGGCGAACATTTGATCAAGAACAGCAGCTGAAGCTTGATAAAACCGAGCAAGCTCTACTATATTGGCCTGGTAAGCTAAAGAGGCCTGCACATTACCAACTAAAACAGCGTCACGAATGGCTATTGCCCTATCATGTACGCTGCCCCTAAAGTTAATAGCTTGACGCTGCTCCACCGCTGTTTGTTTAGAAAGTTTGGTTAAGCTATTGTCAGCAATGTTGATTTTATATAACCCGATAAGGGTTACGGTTAACATAATTAGCAATAAAACTGCAAAACCTAGGTAAAGCCGATTGATAACTTTCATAATGTTCCAATTGGAAATGTACAACTTGCGAGGTTGTATGGGTAAGTAGCAGGCACACCTTTTTAGGGCCACATAATATCAGCTTTAGCTGTATAAATAAAAACAGTTACTTTTTACCCGCAGGTTATAATGAACAACCCCATTAGCTATAAAAGGATTTATAGAAATGAACGTACAGCCTAAGTTGTTTGCGGCCTGCTTGCTTTGCATAAGCACTTTAGCCGTTGCCAGTGAAGCCGACATTAACCAAGCCATAGCCAGCGCTAAAGCGCAGTATCAAGCCAATGAATTATTACCAGCCGCCGCCCAGCTCGACTATGCCGCAGCGCTAATTCGCCAAGAAAAAGCCGAGCAAGTAAAAAACTATTTCCCGCCAGCGCCAGCAGGGTGGAAAGCAGAGCCTTCAGATGTAACTACCGCGTCTATTTTTGGCAGCATGTTTTCAGTTACCCATCGCTACTACAACAATACACAAAGTGTGTACGTAAATATTACCCTTGAATCGCCCATGGCACTGCAAAGTTTTCACATGATGTTAAGCAACCCCTCGGTGCTTACCTTAGCAGGGGGCCGGCTAATAAAAGTACAAGGCATGCAAGCCATTCAAAAAATTGACAACAACCAGTTTGAATTGAAATTTCGCACTAAAAATGGGGCGGTTATTACCCTAGAGGGTGATCCTGAAGTTCAAAGCACCATTTTAGCGCTGGCAAATGCACTCGACACAAGCCAGCTGTAAACGTAGGATGTTTTTTTGCACTTAGAATTTATAAGTTGCTGAGCAGCCAACTGAAAAGGCTCGTTTGTTAGCTCGAACAGGAATTCACCCAACTCAATGCTCTGATGATAGGGAAATTTGTATTTAACTATGTGGCTATATTGCAGGCATAAAATAGCCATTTCCAAATTCATTGTGAATGCCCCAAAGAAGCAAATCTAGCCCATGATAATGGCTTCTATTAATGCTCTCCATGAACGGCTTCCTTAAGCTGGTTAAAAAGAATTACTTAAATCAGGTTGTGTACACCAAGGGTGGTGGGGCGCATTTACTCATTAAGAATCACACTTAGCAAAGTCGGTTGCCTCATCTAAAATCAAACTTTACGCGAGAGATTATAGGTGATTTATGAGCCTTGTTGCGTGTAGTTAAAGCCAAAAACTAGGCCTGTAGCTCACGTAGCTAGTTGAATCTAGGTTTCAAGATGCTAATTAACGAATTCGCGGCCTAAAACCCTGCCTCGACATATAAAGTCGCGCCTTTGCCTTACACTTGCTGAATAAATGTTAAGCTGCTTTAAACAGCTGGAACTTATTTTGGGGAGAATAACGTGGCCAGGGTAATTGAAGAAAAATTACAGCATTGCTTTAAATGCAAAAAAACCACCAAACATCAGCGCAACAATAGCCGAACCAGTGGCTTTATGCTGCTTATACACTTGGTTCTTACGGTTGTTACCACGGGGCTGTGGTTGGTACTTGTTGTTATATGGAAAATACTCAATACCAAAATAGGTGGTTGGCAGTGTAGTGAGTGCGGGAGGTAAGGGTAGATAAGGACTTTCCTTACCTTCAGCCCCATTCCGTGGCACAATCAGTGGCTTGTTTGCTAACTTTCTTTTGCTACAAAAGGGCCCGCTCAGTAAGTCAGAACTTACCCGTTTACTGGGGCATAAAACCGTTTCTGGCGAGCTCAATAAACAAGTAAAAACACTGCTAAACAATGCTTTTATTGAAATGACCATTCCAGAAAAACCCAGTAGCCGCTTACAAAAGTACCGACTAAGCTAGCTGGGCAAAAAAATAATGACACNTTATTACGAACCTAAGTTAACCGATGACACTGCAATCATTGATGCACTCAATGCGTTGATTGAAAAACATCATCGCTGGGGTTTTCCTAAGTGCTTCAAACGTCTTCGCAAGCTAGGCCACCGCTGGATGTTCTGGTCAACTAAAACCGGACACTTTTCTTAGCGTGTTTTCGTAATCTACTGGTGAGATATCACCGTTGGCGGTATGCAGCCGTTCCAAGTTGTAATAGCGCATGTAAGCGGCCACATCTGCATTTGTCCACTTCCCCATTAATGACACAGTTCTAAACTAGAGTTTTCCAGTTTTTCCCGGTAAGCCGCTGGCGGTAAGTTGCCAAGACGTGCATGCCCATACGAGATTGTCTGCATGGTCAGCCCCACCTTTTTTTCTTGGAATTAGATGACTTAAAAGCTAACGCCCCACTAAGGAGCTAGTATTAGTTGGCTAAAATGTGCGGCGAAGCGGAACTTAGCCAATTGTTACGAATCCCGCTTTAGTGATTTGTTAGCTAACGATAACTGCAATAACTTTCCGAACCCGCAATCAACCAGCACATGCTCGCTTGACGACATTGTTACAATCTCTAGTTCATTAATCGTCAAACCAGTAACGTTTTCCTCAGAGTCAAACTTCGTAGACTGGCAATGAATAGCGACAACATACTTGTCATTGTTTTTTGTCACTGCAGAAATGAATAAAACCGATACTATCTGATCAAACTTAAAACTTGCACGGGCGTTAACTTCAGTTACAACCGTAGAGCTATTTGAACTACTAACATGTATGGGGTGCTCAAGCGTTTCTGCCGCAGCTACATGCGAAACGACAACTAGTGCTAGATAAATCGAAGTTTTCAAAGTACTTCCCTAGTTAGCTAACGCCCGCGTAATAGGCGAGAGCTTGCGAGCGTCCTAATTGACGCGCTTGTTAACTTCTTTCATGGCGCTAAGTCTAGCCATGTTTTCTGTATTTCTTTTAACATCAGGGTCTGATATTGCGGAAATGCTTTCCAGCAATGCCACATATTCATCAGGCATTGAATGGTATTTTGCCCCCTCAACAACAAATTGCTTATACCATTCGTAGGGAGCTAAAGAGCTATCAAGGTGTTTAGCATCAGCAATGTATGTGAACGGATTGTAGGCTTTACCATTCAATTCGAAGCTGACAACTTGCTCGTTATATCCATACCCTTTACCTTCAGCGCTATCTAAATTTTTTTTATCAGATGAGTCAAATTCATACAGGACGCCATAAACTACATCTTCGGGATTGTTTGATTCGTAGAAATTACATTTGCCAGATAAATCTTTACTTCTTTTCGAGAACGTTAGTTTTCTACCCTCAGCCTTAACTACACCAATCACTTTAGCGGACGGAACTCGCTCTTGAAGTCTTATTGGATGAAGGTTCGATCCGTAAGCAAAGTAATGAAGTTTAATAATGATTCTCCTTAGAATTTAACGATTGTATATTAGGCATGCCCATTTACCCAACTAATTACGCTTGCTATATACTTGTATTAAATTTGTTACATGCGAATGTAGCGAGTACTTAATAATAAGGCAAGCTGTTAACATTCGTGAGTACGCAGCAAAATATGATAATTAACCTGGGTTGGTGAACACCAGTGAGTAAGCAGTTCATGCTCTGGTGCCGAGCATAAGATAGAAAACATACACTTTTGTATTTTTCGTTATAACCCTAATGCTTTACTTACAGCCCAGCGCTGATATTCCACGGTGCGTTTGTTTTTCTTAGACCTCATCATTATGATATACTTTTCAACAGCCTCACTTGCTATTTTTTGAGCACGCGCTTCTCCTTCAGCTTCAGTGTTTATAAAAAGGCCTTCTTGCCAAACTTTCATTAGATTGTGTTCTTTTATAGCCGCATAAAGTGGCTCAAGATTGATGTTTGTTGATTTCATTATTTAATTCCCTTTTAACATCACATTTCACTACCTATAAACATTAAAAAGAAAAAAGCAAAAAACAATGCAAGTGCAAAAACCACCCTGAAAAACCCTATTTTTCCATGTTGAACGATAACACCTTCGTCTGCGTCCCAAGTGGTTCGCTGGTTATTTTTAAGTTTACTATATGCAACTATCATGGTGATCATTGTTATTAATGGAACGCCTATGCCTAAGCCTCGCCACCATACTTTTAAGCCTCGTGAAACCCCATCGCTAAAATTAAACCCATGCTTACCTTCTTTTATCAGAGTTATTTTAAATAGCTTTTTTCCTGGCGTTGTACCAAACACGCTTAACAACCCCGCTTCGATAAATACCCAGAAAAACAATATCAGCAACGTTAGTATTTCTTCGCTATGTGGTTCAATGAATGCCAGCGGATAAAGCATGGCAAGTATAAAGCCAAACACAAGTCCAAATAACGCCACGTCGAACATCCGTGCCCAATAACGAACCCAAGGTCTAACAACTTGAAGTTGGTCTGCCTGTGTCTCCGTATTTGTATATGACTTTACTTGATATAAACTTGCTTTCGGAGCCAGCTCTTCCCTACTTTCTACTGCAGATGCTACCTTTCTTTCTCCACAAGAAGAGCAATATTTAGCCTCGGCCGCTAGTCGTGTACCACATTTACTACAAAACATAATCGTTCCCCAGCACATACAAATATTCGGGTTTAGTTGTTTATTTGTTAACAGCCCAATGTATCGAGTACTCAAGAGCAAAACAAGCTTAAGTTCAGCTCTGAACATCAACTTAATAGACGCATAAGGTTATATTATTGTGGCAATGCCATGGTGTTACTTACGGCAAAGCTCGGCTGTAAAGCAGTAAAATACCTTGCTGTTAAAGGTATGTATGGCTTTTGGAATTCAAAACATAACCGTACGGTTATATTTACCCCCAAAAGCATCCAAATTCGTCGGCTTCTAACACTGCTAGAAACTCTTTGAGCGAAGTAGCCACCGGTTTTGGCTTGTAAGCGTGCCATTTTAGGTCTGCACGCTGCCAATAAATCTTCCATATTCCTTGAGTTTTTACATAAGTTGCTTTTGCTACAGGGCTCTCCACTATTTCTTGAACATTATTCCATCGAGGCCGTATTTCAAATACCTCAATAGACTGCCCATGAATGCGAAAGCCAACATCTACTTCTTTCCGAACATGAGCCGGTGGTCGCTTGCCCTCAATATAGGCACCTAATTCTTTGTTGTATCGAGCTAAGTCAATTTCATTAAATCCCATAAACTATTCCTATGAATACAAGGCTTCGGCAACCGCTGTGCAAGTGAAACCATGCATTACGCCACCGCAATCAAAGCCGAGCTTAATAAGTACCCTCTCATCTAAACGGTTAAGAAGTTATACCCTGTAACCCTACCTTGGGCGTCGTGATCCGTACCACTAAAAGTGGACACTTTTAGTGGTACGGATCAAGTACATAATAGGGAACAATAAGAGCCAGTGTAACGCAAACAATAAACTGGAAATCGCTACGCCCCACATCATTCGCCCAGGTAAAACCGCCCTATGTTGGTACGCCAATGTGGCTATTAGCGCAAAGAGGCATGTGAAAGACGCACCAACAACAGATCGAAAAGATTCCAACGGGAACCCCATCGACCAAACCACTAAAAGCCAAAGCTCAATGACAAAAAAGCAGTTGCTATGGTCTGATGAAGTAAAAAATTTTCATACGAGAGTATTGCTTGTAATCCTCATTTGATCAAACAAGAAGGCTAAATATTAAACACAGAAACTAGAATAGTAGTTGTTTCAAGGAGGTAGTCACGAGGCTTGCGGCGGGTTATTTATGCTTAAGGTAAGGCATACCCCCATTACACAACACGGCACAAAAAACACCGCTTAAAGCCCCTAATAAGTGCGCAGCTGTTGCCAATTCAGAAGTATCTCCGCCTAACAAGCTCACTGGCGTAATCCAATAGTCCCAGCTCACTTTAACTATCACCCCTACCAGTAACCAGCGTCCGAATTTTATTTTTTGCCAAACATCAGAGACCGCCCCAAAGGCAAAGACACCATACAACACCCCAGAAAAACCTAGATAGTCCTCTATTTCAGGGGCGAATACCCACATTCCTATACCACACCCCAACGCCAACACAGGCAACAGCCAGAGCATTCGCCTGCACGAAAGATGCTCAGCAAACAGTAACCACGCCAACCAGACGCCTGCGGTATTCAACAATAAATGGGGCCAGTCGAGGTGCATAAACTGCCCAGTAAACACCCGCCAAATCTGACGTTCCAGTAAATGACGTTGATACAATAACCATTCTGCCCCTGCAGGAGCGAAAAGAACAACAAGAAACAACACCCATAAAAATACACTCAGCACTACAAACGGTAGTACTTGGTGTCTGGCAAGTGGTAGTTGTGTGCTTAGCAAAAATATTCCCTAATTCCGCTCCGATCCCAGCCCTAACCGGACGGCATGCCAAGCGGCTTCAGCGCGAGAACAGATACCTAGTTTACGATAAATATCCTTGATGTAACTGCCAATGGTATGTCCTGAAAGTTTCAATATCTCTGCCGCTTCGCGATTACTCAAACCACGTCCGATCAAGAACAATACCTCACGTTCTCGCTCCGTCAATGTAGTGTCGGTTGTGCTGTCTGTTGGCCCGGTCAACCGGAAATGTCCCATAATTCGACGTGCAACAGAAGGAGACAGAGGAGGAATTCCTTCTGCCATCATAGTGAGTTGCCTGACCAGCACGTCTTCAGGGTGCTCTTTAAGCAAATAACCATTAGCGCCAGCCACCAACGCACCCACAATAGAAGCATCGTCACCCATCACTGTGGTGACAATACACAAAGTTTCTGGGTGTTGCTGATGCAAGGTTTCTAACACTTGCAAACCAGAACCATCTGGCAGACCAAGATCAATAAAAGCCAGATCATATTGCTCGTCTGTCGCCAAGCGAATACCCATGCTGACATTAGCAGCTTCGTCTATCTCGCACTCGCCAAATGCCGCACATGCAACACCTGCCAGCCAACGGCGGGTATCTCCGATATCTTCAACAATCAAAATCCTTTGCATGGTTTCCTATTTCCTACCAAAGCGTTCCCTTTGTCAGAATAGCGAAAATACATAAAAAAGCGATCAGAATCTAAGTCACCGGAAATTGCACAGTAATTACAGAGCCTTGGTTGTTCGCCTGTTCACCTAAAGTAAAAGTTCCACCCAAACCAATCATGCGGGTACGCATATGATCCAATCCATGCCCCACTGTTACGTTCTCTGCGCTAAAACCGCAACCATCATCAGCTACTCTGATCGTGAGCATAGGTCTAGTAAAGTCAACATGAATGCTTACCTGCTCTGCGCCTGCGTATTTCAACGTATTCTGAACGGCTTCACGAATCACTGAACGTAACGTATGCACGGCGATCATGGGTAACATAACCGGTTCATCTCTTTTTACCTGCCAATCTAAAGCAATATTGGCGGCACACAAATACTCTGCAATTTGCGCTCTTAAATCAGCCAATACTTCATCCAATGGTGCACCTTGCATTCCTGCGTTATTAATAATATCGCGTAAATCCGTCAACGTCTCTCTGATGAAAGTATTTTTCCGATTCGCATTCTGGCTATGTAAAGCGCCCAGCAGTTGCACACCTATATTGTCATGAATATCACGCGCAATGCGTTGGCGCTCCTCTGCTACACCTTTTTCATATGCAACCCGACTTTCCTGCGCATTCGTCAGCATTGCAAGCAACTCATTGGCCAATGCAACATCCCGCAGAGAAAACAGTTTTCGCCCGGAATCAGCGTACTCCAAACGGCAGCTAGTTAAGTCCCCAATAGCAGGTATGCTGAGTGCAAGACCGTCTTCCATTAACTTTGCTTTAGTGTGTGTATTTTGCATAATTTCCATGCTTAATGGCCGAAATGCATGTTCCAACAGACTACGCCAGCGAGCATGTTGGTCACGACCAGGGGGAGTTAATGCCACATCCATAACTTGCCTAAACAGGTTTTCATAATCTAACGTTTCACCTCGGCTCAACAATAAGCGCTCCAATCGGTCACGCAAAGGTAGCCAGGCCAACGACACAATCAACAATGATAACGCGAATGCAGGGGCACGCTTATCCACTATAGTAGCAATCAGAATGGCGTCCAGTCCCAGCAACAGCAACACACCAATCACGTAAAACAGGATACGAAATGCCCATTCACCCAGTTGAAATAACCGAAACCGTGCCACACCAAGTGCGGCGCCAATATAGACCAACAAGAAAAATAGAAATGCCACGCCCTGTGAAACAAAGCTGCCAATACCCAATAAGTTAGGCGTAATCACAGTAACAACAAATGCCCCGGCTCCAATCACTGCGCTCAAACCAAACCAACTCAATACTGCACGGTCACGCGGATTCCCTTTTGCCACCTTAAGCTGCACCAACACCAATGTAATAATGCTCAACATCGCCAACACCACTGCCAAATGAAAGCCAAATGCAGGCCCTTCAACAAGTTGCCAAATATCCACCACTTGAGAAGCAGCCAATAGCGTCACCGGTACAAGCAACCAACGGGCTTTCACTAATTTGCGCGGGTACTGCAAAAACAATCCAATCATGCCCATACCAAAAATAATTGCTCCTGCGTGATTAAATATTGAAAGCCATTGAAACAAGTCACCTGGTAAAGCCAGCTCACGAGTAGAGTAGATAGCCGCAGGAAAGGCCGAAATCAACAACCCTGCCCCTGCCAGTGCAAACATACGAGTTGCCCACTCTGCACGCCGTAGCACCCAGATCCATGTCCCCATCCAGAACCCCGCTAAGCCAACACCAATCTGTAACCAGAATGCCAACGGCAATGAAGATACGGGTCGTTCTTGCTGTGGTTTTATCTGGTGAATACTCGTATCGCCCCCCTGAGACTGCACATGCAACATCACTTCTGGTTGTCGCAAAACCGCATTTAACTTCGACTGTCGAGCAAAAAATTCTCTCATTGCAGCGTAGCTAGCCAACGCGTCAGGTTCTTCAATTAAGTCGTTTGGCATAACCTGAATAATGCTGCCATCGGCACCACTGATCGCTGTAATTGAAGCTAATCCTTCAGGAATATCAGAATGTCGGCTTAATGGACTATTACGGTCAATACTATTAAGCCATAACCCCTCAAATGCCTGCGGAGTCGCCAGTCGAGGATTATCGGTCAGTTTGGCGCCAAGCCATCTCTGGTCCATCGCCACAGCTAACATCAAGAATGCCAATATCAAACTCAGAGCCATAGCAATCGACAGTAAAACATTGGGTGTAAATCGAATAGACAAAGTAGCCTCTCTTTATATTTTCACCTGTGATCCCCTAAATGCAGATCGCACTCGTTTAGCACATTGAAGTATATGTGCTTCAGCATAACTACCCATGAATTCTTCACCTACCCCCCTGTTCAGGGGGGTGACAGATGAACACTTACCACGAACACTCAAGATATTAATATAGCGCGGGAAATCTATTGTCACGCTCAATGTCGCAGAAATCTTACCCGTAAAGCACAAGAGCGTATCCGACTATTTTATAACCGAGCAAACAGCTCTGCCGTATTTGACTATTTGTTCTACAGCCTTATACAACGAGGACAGATACCAATGAGTTGCTTAATTACGTCTTATTCCTCTTGGAGACATTATTATGCGTAATACATCTTTATTGAATATTAAACACATGAGTGCAGGAATGCTTTTAAGCTGTAGCTTTCTGTTAGTAGCGCCTCACGCTCTTGCGTCTAATACGCCTTCTGACCTTGATGTGTCACTTGCAGGAAGTGGCTCAACGTTATTGGAGTATCGTCATTCAGGGTTGGAACCAGACATTTTTCGCGATTGGAACCACCCGGCTTTTGCAACTTATGTGAATAACAATGGTTCATTTACTATTGTAGGAGCTACCGACATAGCGTGTGACAATTGTGGTGATTTTACTACTGAGCGCAAGATGGTTATTGTTCGCTTCGCTGCTGATGGAAGTTATATAGGGGAAGGAGTAACCGATAGTTCCTTTTTAACAGCCGCAGCCTTTAGTCACGACGGTAACAAAGTGATTGGTGCCGGAGAAGTCTCTTTTAATAACCGTGTATTACGAAAATTCAACCTCGACGGCTCGCTCGACACTAGTTTTGCTGATGGCGGTAGTTATGCCGATGTTGATCAGCGACTACCTACTGTTCCGGCCATCTTTATCGACCGGGAAAACCGGATTCTCGTGAGCTTCCATAGAGAATAAGGTTTAAGCCGCTTCCTCCCCGACGGTACGTTAGACACAAGCTTTGGCGTTGACGGAAGTACAGGCGCGGGTACTCTGAATTATGCCAGCTACGAAAACCCTGGAGCTGATATCGTTCAAAGTGATGACGGCCACTATTACGCACTCACAAAAGGAGTTTCCGGTAGTCCATACATACTCAAATACGACGAGAGCGGACAAATAATCACTACTTTTGGCAACAGTGGTATTCTGGAGATGCAAGAAGAGCATGTTCACCGCATTGTCGCACTTCCCGACAATGGTGTTGCCACCATAACGTCAAATTACCAAGGGCAACAGGCAAAAGTATTACGCTACAACAGCGACGGAGAACTGGAAGCGGAAAGTCCTGTTATTGCACAAAACTCATCGGATACTGGCTATATTCAGCTCGGCGTTGGTCAAGGTGGACAAATTTACCAAGTTAATGATGAACACCTACTCACCGCTATTACATGGTTAGGTAGAACTGCAAGTTGGCAGATGACCACTCGTACCCTTTTTGCGATGTGGAATATTGACGATTTAACGCCAGTGCTCAGTTTCGATGATGGCGTCGACGATAACAATAATGGTATCCGTGTTCACGACGTATTTGGCTTCGACAGTAGCAACCCACTAACAAGTCAGCAATTAACTCAAGATGCACAAGGTCGATTTGTACTGATTGGTCATACTGGGGCTAATGGGCAAGACAATATTCAAGATGGTGTAGCGTCTTGGGCAGTCGTACGTCTGTTAGGTGATAGCGATGGAGAGCCAGTTGTAGACAATACACCTGATGCATTTGAATTTGAGCCAGCATTAGACATGGCGCTTTCATCAACGGTGACTTCAAACGCAGTCACTATCCTTGGTATTGAAGCCGCAACTCTAGTTTCGATAACTGGTGGTGAATACTCCATTGGCTGTGGCGGTAGTTTCACCAACGCAGAGGGAAGTATTAATAATGAACAAACCATTTGCGTGCGTCATACCAGTGCAAATGATTGGGACACAGAAACCACAACCACGCTAAATGTCGGAGGCGTAACCGCTGATTTTACCAGCCGAACCATGTTTGACCCGGATTATGAACCCGACACAACGCCTGAGCCATTCAACTTTGAACCGCAAAGCGATGTTCCTGTGCTTGAAAGAATTGTATCCAATACAGTAACAATTACAGGCATTGACGCTCCGGCGAGCATTTCAGTCAGTAATGGCGATTACTCAATCGGTTGTAGTGACGAGTTAACCAATGTCGCAGGCGAAATAGAAAACCAACAAACCGTTTGTGTAAGTCATGTTTCCGCATTCGGTTGCCTTGCCGAAACCACTACCGTTCTTACGGTGGGAGGCGTGCAAGCTAGCTTTACCTCAACCACACTCGACGATAGTCTCGATAGCGACGGTGATGGTATTAGTGATTGCATAGACACCTCACCTTATGACGCTGCCGAAGCATCGTTAAATCTTGGTGGTGGTAACACAATGGATATCGCAACCGACAATGGTGAATTCCGTGATATTGAGCTAATCGACCCAGAGGAAACCAGCAACCAAGAAGGTCGTCCAGAAAATTACGACTTCCCATACGACCTTGTGAGCTATGAAGTAGTAAATCTTAACCCTGGTGACTCCATTACGGTAAACTTAGAATATCCCGCTAACCTACCAGCAGGAACACGTATATTTAAATATTCCGACGACGCTGGATATGTCGAATTCGAGTCTGCCGTCATTAACGGAAGCCAAGTAACACTTACGCTCACAGACGGAGGAGAAGGCGACGCAGATGGAATTGAAAACGGAACTATTGTTGACCCTGTAGGCCCTGCGGCCCTTAGTGATAGCGGTGACGGTGGCGATGGTGGCAGCAACAATGAAAGAACGCCTGAAAAACGCAACAAGGCTTTTTTAGGCTCCACTTCACTATGGTTATTGCTAGGCTTCACCCTGCTAGCAAGAAGACGTTTCTTAACCAAACGCTCGTAGTAGTTATGTCGAACCTGTAAAAGGAATTACAGGTTCGGCTCTATGCCTCACGCATATTTTTATCCAGACTGAACTAGCGACCTACCGATTTTGAGAGCAAGGAACCACTGTACATTTTACTCTTGTGGATTCAAATCAAGTCTTTTTAGAGCCCTTTCTGATACTTTATCTTCAATATCCCTATAACTATCTAGAAATTGCTTAGATACAACAGGCTCACTTTCGAGCACGATATCGATAGCAATTCCTTTAGTATTCTTTACTTTACCCGCTTTTCTAAAAAAAATATTATAGCTTCGTGGTGATACACCTTCAAAACTTAAAAAAGATACCTTATCTTTTTCATTTGTTTCACTTATGGCGTCATCATGAATATCAGTATGGCCCTGTTTAGGGGGAATAGATCGGAATAACTTATGAAGCTTACACAAAGAGCACTCAAAGATGCGGTACAGGCGGGGGTGCTTTCTGCGCAGCAAGCGGAAGACTTGGCGCATTTTCTTGCACAGCAACGTGCAGTAACGCCAACATTCACTTTTTCACACCTGTTGTATTATTTAGGTGGGTTCCTTGCGATGGGGGCCATGATGTTGTTATTAGGCCTGGGGTGGGAGTCTTTTGGTGCGCCCTGGATTGTGTTGTTATCCATTTTTTATAGCTTGATAGGCCTGTTTGCAATGCGACGGCTATTAAGTAAGCACCATTTATTGCCGGCGGGTATTTGTGCTGCATTTTTGGTTTGTTTAACACCTATAACGATTTATGGAAGCATGCAATGGGCTGGAATTTGGCCAAAGGAGCAGTGGGTAAATGGCAGCTGGCATGCTGTGCTGGTACAGTTATCAGCAGTTCTAACTGCTGCAGTATTACTCCGGAAATACAAATTACCATTTATTACCTTGCCCTTAGCTGTAGCCTGTTGGTTTTTAAGTGTTGAACTGGTGGCCTTTGTTTTTCATGACGCCAACACTTGGAACTTGCAGAACCTTGTTTCCTTATACTGTGGGCTCATCTTAATACTAAGCGCTTTTATGATTGAGTTACGCACGACAGCAAAAGCCGATTATGCATTTTGGTTTTATATGGTTGGCGGTGTTGCATTTTGGTGGGGCTTAACCTTTCAAGTAGTTGATGATGACTTCTCTAAGCATCTGTACTTCATAATAAACCTTATTACCATCGTTGTTGGTGTACTATTAGTGCGTCGCGTCTTCGTTGTGTTAGGGGTGATGGGCACTTTTGGTTACTTTAATTACCTTGCCTTTGATGTTTTCAGAAGTAACTGGGCATTTGTTATTGTGCTGACAGCCGTAGGTTTAGGGCTTATATATTTAGGCGTACTGTGGCAAAAGCATGAGAAAGAAATAACCCAAAAGGCGCGTGCTGTGTTGCCCAGAGGGTTGCAGAAGGTATTAGATAAACGTGAGCGATACTAACGAAGAGAGTGAAAAATGAGCCAAGTACAACCAAATAACCCTCTGCACGGTGTGAAATTAGAGGCCATAGTGTAATCCCCCCGAAAAATAAACGGGGTCAAAAGTAGAATTTTCTCGTAAACTAAAACGCAGGAGATTCTGCATGAAAACATCAAAATTTACAGACAGCCAAATCATGGCGATTTTGAAGCAAAACGAAGTTGGCATTAAAGTGCCTGACCTGTGCCGAGAACACGGCATTAGCAGCGCCACATTTTACAAATGGCGTGCAAAATATGGTGGCATGGATACTGCGATGATCAAGCGTCTAAAAGAACTCGAAGATGAAAACCGTCGGCTCAAAAAGATGTATGCCGAAGAATGCCTAAAGTCCCAGATACGTCAGGAGGCACTTGAGGGAAAGTGGTAAAGCCATCTTTACGCAAAGAGATGGCGCAGAAGGTCGTCGAACAAAAAGGCATCAGCATTCGTCTTGCGTGCCATATTTTCGGTATTAGCCAAACCTGCTATCGCCACCAACCCAAGTTAGCGAATGAAAACGCCGTTATTGCTGACTGGTTATTGCGCTTAACCACCACACACAAAGGCTGGGGATTCGGCCTGTGCTTTGACTTCCTGCGCAATGTGAAACAGTTTGAATGGAACCACAAACGTGTCTATCGGATTTACCGAGAGTTAGAGCTTAACTTAAGGATTAAGCCCAAGCGCCGGATTAAACGCGATAAACTTGATGCACTCAGCGTACCGATGGCCATCAACCGGGTCTGGTCAATGGATTTTATGTCCGACGCATTACAGGATGGTCGAGGCATCCGAACGTTTAACGTGATTGATGACTACAATCGCGAAGGCTTATGCATTGATGTGGACTTCTCAATGCCAAGCCAGCGAGTGATTCGCTCACTTGAGCAGGTGATCGAATGGCGTGGTAAACCGGCGGCCCTACGCTGTGATAATGGTCCTGAATATGTAAGCCAGGTGTTGATTGACTGGGCGAATAAACACCAGATTACCCTGATGTATATCCAACCCGGTAAGCCGACACAAAATGCTTACGTTGAACGATTTAACCGAACAGTACGTCACGAATGGCTAGCGCTGCATCTATTTGAAACAATTGAACAAGCCCAATACCTGGCAACAGAGTGGCTTTGGACATACAATAACGAACGACCAAACACAGCCATTGGTCGCGTACCGCCAAGGTATTTACTGGACGCGGCTTAACTCTCTACTTTTAACTTCGGTTATAAATGGGGGGATTACACATTATTATAGGTGTGGCGCTCGGCGGTTTTGTAAACATGGGCGTTATTTTGCCCACCGGCACATTCAGTCGGTTGGGAATTTTTGCTTCTGGTGTAATACTCGCATGACGCGAATTGCTGAGCCGTCTATCCAGTAAGAAACTATCATTGAGATTTCGGGGATAATGAGTAATCGTCCTTGAATACCAGCACGTTGCACACCCATGAGGGGTTGCTCAAGTAAATTTTCTACTTTAGCTTCGATCATTTCGTCCGTTTTATCTGCCGCTTCAGGGTTGAAGTTATAAAGAAATTCAAAGATCTTCTCACGATCATTTAGCGATGCTTCTTCCCATAAAATCATTATTGACCTCGGCTACGAACCATTGCTTTTCGTTCAGCCATTCGTGCTTTTGCTGAGTCATGATCAATAAATGAAGTTTTTCCAGAGTCTAACTTCTCAAATGCTTTGTTTACTTGTTCAGTTAACCAAGCGTCCTGCGATAATGCTTTGCGTTGTTGTTCAGCCATTTGCTCAGTAAGTTCACGACAAGCATCGCTAAGTGTGCGTCCTTGACTCTCAGCCATTTGCTGAGCTAAGCGTTTCGTTTCGTCATCAACACGAAATTGAATTCTAGTGTCCATGCGTTGCTCCTAAATAATTGTACACACAAATGTTAGCACCAGCGTCAGGCAAGGGCAACTAACGAAGCGTTTAAGTCAGATCTCCAATGTCAATAGCCATGGACTTAATACTAGCGTACTTCCCATGCGCACTTCTGGGGTATTGGTTGGCGAGTAAGAAGCGCGATTAAAACATTCGGAAAAGTTTTAAAAAAGATAAGGGCTCTGAATATTTTCAGGGCTTTTTTATTGGCTTAGGAAAGAGGGCTGATTCCACTCTGATTGACCTTAACCTAACCGTTCCATGTCGCTTAAAGCGGCGTTTCAGGAGTTAACTTATGGCTACTAAGAAAAAACAGATCATCGCCTATGAGGGTGGTAAAGAAGGATTACTTTCAGCAATTGCAGCATTCTTTTTGATAGTTGGCATTGCGGGCGCAGGAGCTGACATTCTACGTCTTTTAAAGAAACAGAATGGGCTACCTTTCGGTGGGCATATACCAAAGACAGAGCCAATATGTACGTTTACGTGCTCTGAGTGCAGCGCTACAGTCTATGAGTCTTCATCTTCATGTCCCAGCTGTAAAGCTAAGTTTGATTTGTACCCAACTCCTGATCAAACCAGCTAAGACTATATTAAGTTCAGTCAGCAATGCTCTCTTGATTTTGCCCCTCGTTTAGCTGTTCGTAACACCATGGCGCTCCCACACTTAGGACAGGAGTTGCTTTCTGTGATTTTCATCTTGAGGTTTTCAATATGATGACGGCTTGTACTTATATGGCTCTATGGCGACCGATGGAGAGTATGCAGGTAGTGCCACAGGGCCGCTTAAATCGTGCACCATGCGGGGGCGCTAATTAACTCTTCTCGCAGAATTTCAATATAGCGCGCGGCGTCAATGCGTACGCGTGTGCTCGCTGAGTTATTTCGAACGATATCAAGTAGCACTGAAGTAACCAGGTAAACCCGCTCTTTATTGAATATTTTGAATCGCATTGGCGAGCTGGAAGTGAGGCGTTTGCGCGCATCTAGGTGCAGTTCCGATAGGGTGACGTTACTTAGCTCAAAAATAACAAACTCATGGCTTGTTTCAACCACGGTGAGTTTTATACCATCTATAAATACAGCTTCACCAATTCTCCGCGAAATAGATAACATTATCACTTCTCCTTTTTGCATCATAAAATAAACCAACTGAATGCGTTCGAACCAATGCACTGAGCCGGTGAACACAACTGGCTTTTAACAAGTTATATGAAGAGCTTCTCACACTTTTAAATTTACGCAGGGAAAAACACGAAAAAACAAAATAAATTTTTTACGCATACGGTTATTTTAGAGTAAAAGCATAAAGTCTCAACAATACAATGGTTTACATATCATTGAGGTTCTTTTTTTATCCAGCGTCATGAACTGACTCGCCTAATTATTACACTCAAGTTTCGATTATTTGTTCATGAGTGTTTTTATGGCGCTTGGCACATGAGCCTGCCATAAAAGTAAAGCAACGGTTTAAGGATGGCGCACATGTTTAAATTATTCCCTTCTATTTTATTATGCCTGGCTTGCTTTAGTGTCGGCTTTTTTGGAACCGCACAAGCTGCTTCAGGAGACTGGAATGTTTGGTCAAATGAAAAGCTTGTTATTAATGAAATGCATGGCACGGCTGTTCACGGCCATAAATTTAGATTTCTTACATACAAAAGCAGTTGCCAACGCAAGATACTATGGCTTAGCTGGTCTTCTTACGATAAAAGTGTTTATGAGTTGATGAGGCAAGATGCAACCTTTCCAATCTTATTTGCCTAACTTCCTGTAAATTCTAACTTCTTAAACATCTTAAAAAAACACTTGAGTGATGAACTGATGTACTCGGTTGTAGTATTTAACGCACGACAAGCCAGTACTAGATATTCAGCGTCAATTACCTTGGCCGGTTCGCATTGGCTGATTAATAACCACTAACGAGTTTGCATGGTATTGGTGTGCATATTCTTAATATCGAGTCGTTATTCGACAGCCAAACTTTAATTCCAGAACGTGAACGAACCAACATAGACAGGCAATCGGTAAACCGTATTGAACGGCAGGCAGTGCCTTGCCCTACGGTGATGGTTGTTATTAACATGCGTAGGTACTGCACGGCAGTACGTTAAGCGTTACGACCCGCCGGTGCATCTGTACGGCCATGCCCACGTACAACAATGCAACATACAACAACGCCAAACCGTATTGAACAGCAGGCAGTGCAACGTACGGCACTGCCGTACCTACAGGTGGTTGTTATTAACATGAAGTAGGTACTGCACAGCAGTACGTAAAGCGTGACGACCCCCCGGTGCATCTGTACGGCCATGCTCACATGACAATACAACCTACAACAAACCCACATCCCAAATTACACATACAAAAAAGCCCGAACATTTCTGTTCAGGCTTTTATTGAATACTTGGTTGCGGGGGCAGGATTTGAACCTACGACGGTTATGAGAATGAAGATTTTCAGATATATTATATTTCTCAAAATGTCTTAAATTGACCTATAAGTACATGAATAGGGCTGTTTTTAGTTTGACTTCTCTTTGCTGACAAGACACATTAGATACATTAAAGTCCATTCGCTCTGTCACAACGAGTGTGCAGTTGGGGTGACCTTAGGGCATTAGATTCGGTTTTGATGTAAGTACTTGGAGGTAGCATGGCAGGAGATGCTCTCATAGCGAGAACGTATGAAGACCAAATTGCTGATGCTTTCGGGGAAGACTTCGTTTCTCTTTTTAAGTGGGCAGATGAACGAAACCTAACTGATCTTGTAGAGCTAAATTACCATGTTTTTGAGCAGTCACCAAAGCTAATAGATCCATTCAGGATATATGCTGAACTGACTTTACCCTGTGGTGCTGAAATCCTTTCAGGTTGGAGCGACGAAGTAATTGCTCAGAGGTTACACCAGTTTTATCTTGAGCTAAAAAGCGCACCGCATATTAGAATGGAATATGGAAACATCAGTCGGCACTCTAGCGCTCGTGCCGCGCGTGCAGAAGTAAAGGATTTAGTATCTTCTGGTTACCTCCTCGCTTTAAGTTTGCATCAGCCCTTTAGTCTGAACAATAAAGATACGACGATTTATTATCAAACCATGCTCCGTCTTTGGTTTATTGTTCATGGCTTTATTCGTATGGAAAGCCATGCTGCGCACGATAGCGTTTTAAGCTTTGCTACTCGGTATACAATATTTGAGCTTAATGACCAAGAGCGAATGAATGTCATTGAGTTCTTTATTGAGCAGCTTCACATAGAGCTAGGCGATAAAGAGCATTCATTTGAAGTATGTAATTACGTTATTGCTTCAACAGCAAACCGTATTCTGAGAGTAGAAGGGGATCATTTAAAGCAAAATCAGAAGCAGTTTTTGAATAGGCTCGCCAGAGTAGCTCGACTTGATGTTGAGTTAACCCCAATAAATGGGCTAGGACAAACAGGTGATCCCATTTCTTTTATCTACTCCCAGCCTATAAAAAAAACGATACAACCAGACTTTTCCCTAGCGTTAAATGATATCAAATTCGAAGAGCTACCTAGTTTAGAAGCAGCCGAGTCTTCACATGATGATGACAACACACTTTTGGGTGTGGGGATCTCTCCATCGGAGACTGACGGTGAACAAGTTTTAGCAGGTACCGGTGTTTACATACAGCGTGCTGAGCAGGCTCATTTTTGTGCATGGGGCTGGGATAAAATATTACCGGTTGAAGTTCAGTTATTGGAAGAGTGGATTGAGGACGGGCTGCATTCAAACTCTTTAGAGCATGCTTTAGCTGCGGCCATAATCTGGATTGCCAAAGGTTTCGGTCGCTCCTTAGATACTGTATTGGGTCTTGGTATTGGCATTGAAGTGTCGAATGAGTGGACTCTGACATCTGATTACACAGCAATTCAACGGCTACCTATACGGAGACATTCCGCTTGGAAGCCCACTCATGCCAGTAAAGAGTGGGTTTCCCCTCTCGGGGAGCGCATTGAGGTGAAGCTACCAGCGCAAGTGACGGATTGTTTGGTTGCTGCCAGTCAATCAATACAGCCAAAGAAGCTATCTTCTCTTTGGCATGCACATAGTCAAACTACGTTATTTAAGTGGTTTAATGCATATAAGCCGGAGCGTTTAGAGCGTGTAACATCTAGCATGCTCGCTTCATTCCTAGGGCAATCTATCTTTGACCAAGCAGGGGATACGGCATTAGCTCGATTACTTTCATCGTATGCAAACAATGCATTGCCTGCCGCTTGTGGTTACGGTACTTGGGATATAGCTGCAATTGAAAAAGGCCAGGAATTAACCAGTAAAGCGAGGCAGCGAGCTGATAGCTCACTTATTGGCAGCATGCTCCTTCCTGTCGAATCTTTACTGGTTAAGGCCATTAAGGAGCAAACAGATAAGGTTCGTAATTCCAAGACAGTGATAGAGCTTCATAATAACCTTGTCTACTATGTTGCACAGGCACTATATGCTGCAACGGGCGCTCGTTACTTAGTCTACCCCTTCGAATCACTCGAATACTTTTATATATCAAATGCAAAAGAAGCATTTGTTAGTTTTGTCTTCATTAATGATAAAGACGATGACATCCACAGTGGGCGACTTGTACCGTTATGCCCGTCAGCTGTAAAACATTTACTCAATTATCTAGATCACCTCGAATGCTTAGCTCAGCTGTTAAAAGAGCCTTTTCCTGAGCTAGCTGCTCACATCACCAAGACAAGTCAAGGCACAACAAAAGAGCTGCCCTTGTTTTTCACCCTCGATGACAACCTCCAATGGCATTCATTGTCTGTTAAGCATTTTGATGAAGCGCAACTAATGAATTGGCCTTTACCACCGAATTTGTTTCGTCACAGGTTTGCGCAAGTTTTATCCTCACTTCAGGTTCCCAGCGATATTTTGGAAGGTTGGATGGGTCATGGTGAAAGAGGTGTTGCGTGTTATGGAGATTATTCGCCGCGGTGTTGGCTCGATGATGCAAAGCATTTTATGGATGAGCTAGAGGCTTCTTTCAGTTCGCTAAATTTTCAACTGATTACTGTCTCATTAGATACGCTTCCTTTGAGTGGCTCTAAGCCACGTTGGCAACAGCGCAAAGGGAAAGTATTTGGTGCGGCAAAGCGTGAAGTACAGAAAATAAAAACCATAGAGACCATAAAGGAAATTACCCAAGACAAAATCAACCAATACTTGGGTAGCAGGAGATGGGACGACATTGAGCCAAATGAGTTTGAAGCATTTATGCTCACACTGATAACAGACAATAAGTCGATTGCCTTGTCGTATCCATTAGAGCGAATTGCTGTTTTATACTCGTCACTAACAGAAGCAGGCTCGCATTACGCACATTTCGCCAAAAACCGTTATGTACGTCTTAAGCAAGAAAGAAGCTACCTGAAGAAAGAGGCTGCCACGGCTTTAGGCTTGTTTGCTCAGATGCAAGATTGGAGTCAAAAGACTAAAAGAAAGCTGTTTGCCAGCGCATTATCAAAAGCACAATGCGCCCAACTGGCTACGATTATTTTTAGTATTGAAAAACAAATTAGCTACGCGTCTATGTTGAAAGAAATTGCCGAGGGTGAGAACTGCGTAGTTGTTCAATTCGATAAAGAAATATTTTTAAGGTATAGCGAGGAGCTGGATCTAGAAGACTGGAGCGCACCTGCACAGCATCATCGAATTGACTATAAAACTGCTAGTTTTTTTGATCACAGCAATCAAAGCGGAAGAAAATTGAATGTTAGTAATAAACTAACTCACGGCGCATTAGAAGAGTTACGTTTGCTTTTAGCCCTCGATGCCACAAGTACGTTTTATGACTTGATTGATAGCGTATGCCGGGTTATCGAACAAGCAAACTTAATCGTACTACCAGGGATTGTTGCTGCAGGCCTCAGTGAGCGACAACCGCCAACGAGCTTGTCTTTTCAAGACATTGCTAGGATCCAGAAAAACCAATCGCTATTGCCACCTCAAGTGAAGGAGCAAGAGACAGCACAACCCACAGTAGGTCTTGTGCCGATAAGCGTGAGGTGGCACTCAGAGTCTAGCGAGATGCTAAGGGAAGAAGCAGGGCGCTTTCATAAAGACATCACCACAACCATCAATGCTTATCAAAAGTCTAAATACAAAGAGACAGCAAAAGAGATACATAAACACTGTAAGCGCTATGTAGATAAGGTGTCGAGCGCAGTATTAAGTGTTGGCTATTGGATTGCTCATGTAGTGGTTATCGGAAAGTATAGTGGCCGTCGAAAAACGCCAGTTCCACTAGCCAAAGGAACAGTTGCGACCTATTACAGTACGCTCATGAATGTATTTCAAGACTTAGCGTATGAGATTGATCTCTTTTCTCTTTCAGAAGTCGAGATAACGGCACTATACCAAAACATGCTACTGACCAAAAAAGACAAAGAGTCAGACGTTGAGTACTTTGGGAAGCGGCTACAAATGTTTCACCGGTATTACGTGAAACAAGGGCTTCCTGAAATTGACTGGAATGAGCTCGACTTTAAAAGCCGCAGGCGAGGTGTTTTGACCGGTGTAATAACGGAGTGCGACTATTTAAAGTGCTTAGAGGCTATCAGGTATCACTATGCTGATAAAACATCAGCAACCATGTTGCAGTTTATTCTTTTACTGTGCTTCAGGTTTGGCTTGCGAGTGGGAGAGGCAACAAGGCTTTTGAGAAAAGACTGGGCTACAAATAAGAATGATACGTGGATCTTGGTCCGAAACAATAAATATAGGCAGCTTAAGAGCGCTCAGAGCAGTAGGCGTGCAGTTCCATTGCTTTTTGAGCTCGTAGAAGCCGAGCACACAGTGATTCGAGATGTGCTGAATAGGTATGAAACTATTGCTGGAAACGATACGAATTATTTACTGCTTTCAGAAATAAAAGAAGGGAGCATTCAATTAAGTAACCTTTGCTATCAGGCTTCAAGAGAGCTTATTGCTATTATACGAGAGGTGACAGGAAATCAGCATTTAGTCTTACACAGCGCACGTCACGCATTCTATAACCAATTGGCAGCTGTTTTATTTGGTATTGATACAGCAATAACAAAACGCATGAAAAGCCATTTGGACGAAGAGAAAATTATATCCATGATTTTAGGGCCGCAAAACAATATTAATAGGCGCTCTTCGATGGCGTTGTGTATTTTGATGGGTCATTCACATCCTTCGGTTGGTCTTAAAAGTTATAATCATCTTATCAGTGAGTGGGCTGACCAATTAACACCTGCTGTCAGCAGCCGAGTTTACCGGCTTGAGACAGTAGTACAAATGAATGATTGGCAAAAATGGAAAAGGAAGAAGTTGGATAAGAAACGTATTATCGACTATTCAACACCAAACTTACAATCATTAACAGCGCTGCTCCGTTTAGTCGGTTTAGGGCGAACATTTAAACAGGCCGCTTTATCATTAGACTTAAGCCCAGAGCATGGTGAGAAATTACAGGGGCTATTTGCGACCGTGGCCAACGGAGAAAGCAAGGAGCAAGAAAAAGCAGACACCCTTTATTCTGCACGCCATTTTTTGAGCCATATCCCCGAAAGCGCTTGGCTTAGACTACAATCACACATTACTAAAGAGTTGTTAGTAAAGCTCAATCAACCCATCACGTTATCCGAGCTACCACTATTAATTGGTATGCGGCGTCAGATACTCATGGCAACGGCGGAACACTATGAGTTTATTAAGTGCTTCATCGATTATTTTGAAATACCCACGCACAGCTACAGAGTTCAGCCTTATAAGGGCAGCCCCATAGCCTATGCCAACTTAAGTGAGTATGGGTTGGTTGATGCACTGGATAAGAGTGGCAAGCAAATAGACATTATGCAGTGGACTATGGCGGATCAATCCATTGGTCCGCATAGGAACTATACTGCTTTTTGGCTTAATGACCGGGTGACATGCACGCTCCGTAACAGTTACGAAGTTGTACTGATGGTATTGCTCATCGGTTACATGCAAGCGTTATGATAAGTCCTATTTAGACCAATGGGCCTTTAGGACCTTCCCAGTGCTCAATTTGAGTAAGATATTTTGTTAACTTAGGACTGTCCGATGTTCCTCTCTCAACGACCGTGCCTACGAAGAAGTAGTCATTCTGAGCAGTTTCAAAGAGCATCTTTATAACGGTATCGTCTTCAGCAATAAGCTGTTCAGAAGTTGGTTTTTCATCATAGCTAGAGATATAAAAAGCACTCACTTTTCGATTGCTTCTTTTTATACTATTAAGCTGAAATTTAACCAGTTGGGGCTTTGCATCCCCTTGAACTGCCTTTACTTTGGGCTTGTTTAGCATCCCGTGAACTGTCTGAGGCGTTTGGCCAAAGCTTGAGAAGATGGTAATAGGTGTTTTAAGGTCGGTGTTTTTATCGCTTTGAATAAAGTCGTCGCGGATATCCTGAAGGCAGTTAATATCGATGTCTGCAATATCAACGCCTTGAGATGAGTCTGTAAATAAGTCTTGTTGTTGTACCTTATCGAAAACAAATAAACTTGCTAGGTGCTTACGACACAAAGCCTCTAGCTCTTTTAAAATATCATCGCTTACATTTTGGTTAGTAGTAAAGACGCTATAATAAACATTATTTTTTTCGATATTTGAAGGTCTTAACATACCAGAGCCTTGGAATTTAGCCATGATAGTAGGGTGGTGATGGCTTAGGTACTCATCAGCCGCAGATGCAATGTTTAGTGTTAAATTCTTATAAAATTGAAAACGATGAGGAAGCTCTAACTCTAGGTCGCCATTTTCCACAGCTTTTAACTCAGAGCCCTGCACAGTGAACTGAAATATGCTTTTGTAATTCTTGTTACTATTCATGATGGTTTTACCTTCTCTATAGTTCAATAAATTAGATCAGGTATCCTATTATCCACATATTTTAGAGCTTTTGGCTTCATTAGAGGGGCCTTTTTTGGGGTCTAAATCTTTTTTAGTCTCTTTATTGTACAAAAAACGATCGAAGTGTGGTTTTGAGTTGCTTAGTAGAATTGAAACACGATAAACAATGAGCCGTAGTAAGAGTCGTTGACCAACTTCATAACCTTTATGTTTTGCATATTGCACCTCACGGTATCCACTTGCCTATTGCTTACAGCCCCGATAATATCGATTGTTACAACCTGTTAACACGCATGTGCGTTATATGTGACATACGTGCATGGGCGTTTGCACCTTCGCTTTTTAAGCGTGCAGGTGAGCAAAAGCCTTTAATTATAGTGCCTTGCGGGTAGTTAGCCTGATAGATACACCATGCAGCCTAATAATACAATGCTGGCCGGACTAAGACAGGGGAACCAGAAAATGACGCTAGGGGAAATAATTGTAGTAGTACTGTCAAGCTCGGTTCTAGCTTCTGTTACTACAGCTGTTCTTGGCGGAATTGTAAACCGAGTATTGAAGAAGCTTGATTACGCGGACGAATACTACAAAACCGTTATAAGTAAGCGTGTCGAAGCATACGAACTGGTAGAAAACCAAATAGTGTTACTAAAAAACAGTTGTCTTGATGAAGACGGACAACCGTACCACTTAATATTCGCTTATGGGTACGAGCAATATCATCATTTTATGGCCGGTATGTCGAGAGCAATGTCGCGTGGTCTTTGGCTAAGTGACACGGTGCAGAATTCTCTTGTGGAAATAAATCATGAGCTGCTTGATTTGTCGTTCAAATCAACCGATGACGAGAATCTTATTCTGCTTGGGAAAGAGCGATATGAGCGCCTAGCCTTATTAAGGAATGAGTTGGAGAGGAAGTTTACTGCTGACTTGAAAATATTGCATGAAGTAAAAGGTTTCCTTTCCGGGAAGCAGGAGGGCGAGCACCAATTCGTGCCCTTCTCAATAGAGAAAGCTGAGAGTACGCCCAATCGGGTAGCCGGAGGTCTTTAACCTCAAGCCCCCACAACACCCTGCATGCAGCTCCGCACAGGGCGTTTCACTTAGGATGGTGAAGCGCGACCCAACTATCACGCAGTGAATAAAGCCCTTCGGATTTTAAGTAATCGAGTGATAAAGCCTGATTAATCCCCAGAGTTTTCGCACTCTGCGCCTAATCCAATGATCTAGATCTGCGCATCGTTGATATCCACTAGCAATACCAAAGTAGTTTATCTAACCACGTAAATATTGGCTGAGTTTAAAGAGTTGGTAATGCATCGACACACCCCAATTGCGATTCGTTAACCGCTGAACTTGGTGCTTAAACTTTAGCACTGTCTTCGGATGCCATTGAACGCGTCCTCCCTTCAATGTGAATCCAAGGAATTTACTTTCGCTGGTCTTAACAACGTGGCTTTTGACCGAGTTAACGATCAGTTTCAAGCGGTAACTCAGGAATCTGCTGATACTGTTAAGGACGCGCTCATCCGCGTAACGAGCAAACTTATGGCCTCGCTTCTCAAGCTCTTTGTCCAACGGATCGAGCGTGATGTTCGCCAGAAGCGGCGATAACGGCCCGCCTTGTGGAACACCTTCTCGGCTTTCACGATAAAGCTCATTATCGATAACCCCAGCTCGCAAGTAGCGTTTAATCAATTTAAGCAATGCCTTATCTTTCACTTTATAGCCAAGGTTGGTCATTAGTAAATCGTGATCAACGCGGTCAAAGAATTTAGACAGATCGACATCTACGGCAAAACGGCGTCCCGTCTTGATGATGTCTCGTACCTGTTTTACTGCTTGTTGCCCATTTCGATGTGGCCTAAACCCAAAACTGTTGTTTGAGAAGGTTGGGTCGAATATGGGGGTGAGCACTTGAGCAATAGCTTGTTGGATAACTCTGTCAGTGACGGTGGGGATCCCTAGTTGGCGTTTACCACCATCGGGTTTATCAATTTCCACGCGTCTAACAGGCGATGGCTGGTATTGCCCTGAGCGAAGCTCAGTCATAATACGTTTCCAATTCCCCCGTTTTTGCTCAAGCGGGGAAGTCATCAATGAACATGCCATCAATGGCAGCAGCCCCTTTGTTGGCTCGAACTTGTTTCCAGGCAGCCAGAATATTGGCTGTTTGCAAGGCGAGTCCAAGTAGCTCTGGGCTAAAGGCTGGTTTCTCATCAATACGCTGAGTCACGTCACTACCGGTCGGTATTCGTGTGTTCAAGTTCAATAAGGCTCCTCCTTTGTTCTAAATGTTCAGGCCTTCACCGTGTCCCAACCATTACGATGGGCATTTGGCTACTATGCCGTCTGCTGACTTCTGCTTAATCACTGACAAGGTTTCTCTTGAAAGCGCTACCGGTTTTCATCTTGTTCACTCTTTCCAATCGATGACATTGGAAAGCCAAGGCACTTGTATACCAGAGCCTGACTGGTTAGCTACCGTTCGCTTGTTAAGCAGATCTCCCCAGATAAGAGCATAAACTTTCCCTGCACTACTGCATCATTTACGCTGGCCGTTAAGTCATATGGCTTCGTTGTCTTGTGCCAACTCGCCTTCAGCCTACGCCTCATATGATGTTCTTGTTCATCAGCTCACAGTTTTATGAAATGCATCCATGCATTTCATCAAAGGCCAGCTAAAGCTGTTCAAAATGGTTCCATACCATTTTATGCGTCCGGCTTCCTTCAAACTATCCCTCGCGGTTTAGCTCTTGCCATTCACTAGTAGTTAACGTTTAATAACCAACAAATTATGTAAACGGTGACTTTCCTACAGAGGACTTTCACCTCATTAGTTCATGCCCATGCTGGGCGTACTCAAGGTCGTCAACGCGGACAAAAAACTTGTTGGCTGTTACGCTTCGCTTCACATTTTAGCCAACAATTTTTGCCGGTTACAACGGCGTTTGCTTAAGTCTGACTTGATACACAACGGAGATAGGTATGGGAAGCATTAAAGGTTACGTAGAGGTTGAGCTGGAAAAGGCGACGGGTGATAAGAATACAATTACTGTCGACGGAAGTCAGTTTGGCTTAGAGGAAGGTGGCGACTGGAGTCGATATCCTGATGACGGCAAGCTATATGCTGGATTTCTATTTATTGCATTTTGTGATGGGTTTGACTTGGTACTCAGTACGAGTATCCACGGAAACGTCTTCACTCACTACAACCTGAGTTTGCGTGAAGCCGAATACGAAGAGTTTGAAATAGAGACAGCCTCTATTACTCAAGATGAGCTTGACTTGACCAATTTATTTCCAAATCAAGTTGAAGACATCGACTAATGATCAGCTCCTGTGTCAGCTAACAATCACAGGCACGGCGACGCCCACTACATTGCGGCTTCGCCTTCATTTCGTAGCCGCGCATGCTGTTGGCGTTATAGCTGGTCGTCAGTTTTCCCATAACCAAGGAATATTATGAAAGTAAGAGAATTTATATCAGGTTACCGGAATCATCCAGTACTGTTCCTAGGAGCAGGGGTTAGCCTGAGATACTTAAAAAATTCATTTACCTGGGATGGGTTACTTCGGCACATTTCTTTTGAGCTAAAAGGAAATTCAGAATACTACCTTGATATCAAAGCGAGCTGTGAAGACGAAGGGCACTACGACTTCCTTAAGATGGCCAGCCTAATAGAAAACGATTTTAATCAGGCTCTCTTGGAAGATAGGAATGGTAAGTTCAAAGAGACAAATGATTTATTCTACGAAGGAATGGAGCAAGGAATAAACCAAAGTAGATTTAAGATATATATTTCGAGCTTACTAGGTTCATTAGAAATACGAGAAAGCATGCAAGATGAAATTTCTGAGCTAAAAAAAATTCGTAAAAATATTGCTTCAATTATTACGACTAATTATGACCGATTTGTTGAGGAAACATTTGAATTTCAACCTTTGATTGGAAATGACATTCTATTGAGTAATCCTTATGGTGCTGTATACAAAATACATGGATGCGTAAGCAATCCTTCTAAAATTATAATTACAGAAGATGATTACAAAAATTTCGACTCAAAGTATGAGTTGATTCGTGCGCAATTACTATCGATTTTTATACATAACCCGATCGTTTTTATGGGCTACGGAATTGGCGATGAGAATATAAAGAGTCTTCTAAAGACGATTTTTACTTATGTAGAGCCAAATTCAGAAAATGCAAAGAAAATTAGAGATAATTTTTTACTAGTGGAGCATGAAGAAGCTTCACATTCCCACGATATAACTGAGCATGATATAGACCTTGAAGGGTTTTCTACAATACGTATCAACAAGATCAAAACTGATGATTTCAAAGAGGTATATTCTGCAATTTCTGATTTAGAGTTACCTATCTCAGCTATGGACATCAGAAAGGTGCAAAATGTAGTTAAAGAAATTTATGCGGGAGGCAGCATTAAAGTCAACGTCACGGAGGACCTAGATTCACTAAATAATAGTGACAAGATAATCGCAATTGGTTCGTCAAAAACAATTCAGTATCAATATCAAACATCTGCTGAAATGATGGGTAATTACTTCAAGATTATTGACGAATCAAACTCTCAAATCCTTACATTAATTAATAAATACACAATTCAGAGCACACAATATTTCCCTGTTTTTGCTTTCAGTCGGATCTATTCAGAAATAGATAACCTCGAATTGCTGAAGGAAAGGCAAAAGGCAAAGGTAGAGTCAGCGTTGGAATCGTTAACGGTACCTTGCCAAACGGAGCACCGTTCTATCTCCGATATTATGGGGGACGAGAGCATTACTGGCAGTAATAAAGATAATGCAATTCTTTGGGCTACTTACAAAGGGTTCCTAAACCTGGAAGAAGTCGAGGAATATTTGAGAAAATTTCAAAAAAAATCGGATACACCCTACAGAAGAATTCTGTGTGCCTATGATATCAAAAAATATGACCTGTAATGTGGTTATAACAAAGCATTTCAGCGGACAAGCCGCTGAATGAGCCATTAACTTGGGATTTCCCAGACTTGGCTCAATAAATATATTGACGAGATCGCATCAGTTAGTGGCTTATAGTTTTAACAATATACTGGAACTGAAGTTGCTCGCTGGAGTTCCTAAGCTTCTGCAGAGGGAGGAGCTATATACTTATACTCTCTTGACTCATCGAGCGACGTTACAAGGACTAAGTTATGACTATGTTTATGAGCGTTGATTTGCACGAGTATGTTTTTGTTGCAGTAGATAGGCAAGTTTCGATAGGAAATAGTATTGCTGATATAAAACAGGCTCATCAATCAACAAAGCTGATTCAAACATCTAATTCAATTTGCACTGGATGTGGCCTACAACCAGTCATTGAGCGTATAAGTAATCGTTTTCAAACTAAAAATCTTGATAAGAAGTTTTTGGATAGGTTTAAAAATGAATATCCACTAGAATTCTTGAATATGACCACCGCAATTATTATTCCGAAACTCAGTCAGGAAAACGAGAGAATAATTTCAGTTGAACTTAATGAGGAAAGCAAAGATCCTATTCAGTTTGTAGGAGGGATAATAGAGGGCTCATCTGGTATCAAAAATAAGCATAGAGAGGATTTTATTAATTCCTCAAGTGCCTTTGTACGAGCTAGAAATAATGGCATCGAGTGCATAGCTTTTAAAGAGTTTATGAAAAGTATTTCTAGTATATTTCAGCAAGTATCTACTGTTACTCCAGAAGTTAGCAGTACGTTTGACTATTGCTTTCAATCTTCTAAAGGGAAGCGTTTCTTGAATAAACTACCAAACCATACCTTTTAATAGATAACATCTGTAACTGCGCCTCGTTGAGGGGTATGTTTTTTTAAAAGAGAATAAAAGTAGTTAGATTGTTAAAATTTAATCACGGTGTTGAAGTGGTTCGACATTGTCAAAGCAAAGGAGCGTCAGATGTCTTTACAGGAGAGCATGCTTATAATTATACCGTTTACAATTTTATTTAGTGGTGTTGGATTTGCCATTTGGATGAACCTGCGGGATTGTAAAAAACGTAACAATAAGCACGATGATAAGTAAGTAACATTGATATTAGAGCTAGCGCTAAGTGTAGGGTTATAGAATCAGCCATATTACCGATCATTCTCAATACAATACCCTCAGTGGTGTAGGTATGTTTTATGTGCAAAGTGAATAAAGCCCGCCTTACAGAGCAAAAGCGTCAAATAGTGTCGTGCTATTATTTATACTGTTACTAACGATATTTTTTATTTTAGCCCGAGCTAAGTTTTTGTCGCTAAATATGAATGAAGCCTAAAGCGGCAACCAGTAAGTATATAAAGAGATAACTATTGAGAGAGCTATGCAAAATACGGAACAGAAGTTTTTAAAGGAGCTTGATAACAAGCTATGGAAGGCTGCGGACAAGCTTCGCGCAAACATGGACGCGGCGAACTATAAGCACGTGGTGCTTGGGCTTATTTTTCTGAAGTACGTTTCAGATGCCTTTGAAGAGCGACAAGAAGAGCTACTGAAGCTATTTAAAACTGACAGCGGCGATAATATTTATTTCATGTCGAGAGACGATTTCGACAGCGAAGAAGATTACCACCAAGCACTGCAAGACGAATTAGAGCAGTTGGACTACTACCGTGAAGCGAACGTGTTTTGGGTTCCCAAAGCAGCTCGTTGGAGTACGCTTCGTGAAAAAGCGGTACTGCCAATAGGCACTGTCCTCTGGCAAGACGACGCGAGCAACGACGTGAAGTTACGCTCTGTGTCTTGGTTGGTCGACAACGCGCTGGAAGAAATAGAAAAACACAACAAAAAGCTCAAGGGCATTCTAAACCGCATTAGCCAGTATCAGCTTGATAACGAAAAGCTACTCGGTTTGATTAACACCTTTTCAGATACCTCGTTCACCAAACCCGTGCTAAACGGTGAGCCCCTTAACTTGCAGAGTAAAGACATTCTCGGCCATGTGTACGAATACTTCCTTGGCCAGTTTGCTTTAGCTGAAGGGAAGCAGGGCGGTCAGTACTACACGCCAAAAAGCATTGTGACCTTAATTGTTGAAATGCTCCAGCCATACTCTGGCCGCGTGTATGACCCAGCCATGGGCTCCGGTGGGTTCTTTGTTTCCAGTGATAAGTTTATCGAAGAGCATGCCAGCGAGCAGCATTACGATGCAGAAGAGCAAAAGAAACATATTTCTGTTTATGGTCAAGAGTCGAACCCAACCACATGGAAGCTCGCGGCCATGAACATGGCCATTCGTGGCATCGACTTTAATTTCGGTAAGAAAAACGCCGATACTTTTTTAGATAACCAGCACCCGGACCTACGTGCCGATTTTGTGATGGCCAACCCACCGTTTAACATTCGTGATTGGTGGAGCGAGTCACTAGCGGATGACGTGCGCTGGAAATACGGCACACCGCCCAAGGGCAACGCTAACTTTGGCTGGATGCAACACATGCTGCACCACTTAGCACCAACAGGCAGCATGGCCTTATTATTGGCTAACGGCTCGATGAGCTCGAACACCAATAATGAAGGTGAAATACGCAAACGCTTAATCGAAGAAGACTTAGTGGAATGTATGGTCGCCTTACCGGGGCAATTGTTCACCAACACCCAAATACCCGCTTGTATTTGGTTTTTAACTAAAGACAAAGCCAACGGGCTTGTACGCAACGAGAAAAAACGCGACCGCCAAGGTGAAATTCTGTTTATTGATGCCCGCAATATTGGCTATATGAAAGACAGAGTACTTCGCGACTTTACCAGCGACGACATTGCCAAAGTAACCGACACCTTCCATGCCTGGCAAAAGGGCGAAGGTTATGAGGATGTTGCCGGTTTTTGTAAATCGGCAAGTTTCGATGAAATTAAAAAACACGACTTTGTACTCACCCCCGGCCGCTACGTAGGTGCAGAAGCAGAAGAAGACGACGGCATTCCCTTCGCCGATAAAATGGCGCGCCTAACCGGCACTTTAAAAGAACAGTTTGCTGAATCCGACCGATTAGAAGCCGAGATTAAGACGAACTTAGCGGGGTTGGGTTATGAGTGCTGACTGGCCTTTAAAAAGACTTTCTGAAGTTGCAGATTTTTTAAACCATAAGCGAGTACCCCTTAAGAGCTTAGATAGAGACAAGCGCCAAGGAGGCTTCCCCTATTATGGAGCATCAGGGATTGTTGATTCGATAGACGACTATATTTTTGATGGTAATTATTTGCTTATTTCTGAAGATGGTGAAAACTTACGAACAAGAAATACACCAATAGCATTTCAGGCTAATGGTAAGTTCTGGGTTAATAACCATGCTCATATTTTACAAGAAAAAGAAGAAGGAATTCTCGATTATTTAGAGTACTACTTCTCTAATCTCGACTTGACTCCATACATTACTGGTGCGGTTCAACCTAAGCTAAACAAAAGAAATTTGGACTCCATCGAAGTGCCAATTCCACCTATGCATAGTAGGTTAGCTATCAATCAAGTGTTGAATTCTTTTACTAACAAAATCGAACTCAACCGCCAGACCAACCAAACCCTAGAGCAAATCGCCCAAGCGATTTTCAAAAGCTGGTTTGTCGATTTTGAGCCCACCCGCGCCAAAATCATCGCCCAAGACATGGGCGCAAACAGCGCCACCCAAGAACTCGCCGCCCAAGCGATTATCTGCGGTGCCATCACACTAGAGCAACTGGCAGATACCGAACCACAAACCCTAAGCACCTGGCTAGAACAAAGCATCCAGCAAAAACTAAACCAAGCCAACCCCACCGGCATCAACCCCGACCAACTAAAAACCACCGCCGCCTTATTCCCCAATGCACTGGTGGAGTTAAAGGAAGGAGGCTTAGCTCAACAATATAATATTATTCCAGAGGGGTGGAGTGTGAATCCGATATATGACATTGCTGAAGTCATATATGGGGCTCCTTTTAAGTCTAAACTCTTTAATACTGATGGTGATGGGCTTCCTCTAGTTAGGATCAGAGACTTGAAACAAGAACGGCCAGGCGTTTCAACACCAGAAGTGCATCCAAGAGGCTACTTAATACAAAATGGTGATTTGCTTGTAGGTATGGATGGTGAGTTTCGGCCGTATATTTGGGGCGGCCATAAAGCATGGATGAATCAACGAGTCTGTACTTTCAAGCCAAAGAGAAACCTTTCTGCTGCGCTAATTAGAGAGTTTATTAGTGCTCAATTGCGTTTTTTTGAACTTACAGCAGTGGCAACAACTGTAATACATTTGGGAAAAGGCGATATTGATGGTTTTACTTACTTAGAACCAAACAATGAATTACTAAATATTTGCAGCGATGTCCTAGAGCCTATTTTTCAAAAAATTGTTTCTAATAAAGTTGAGTGTATATCGTTAGAAGAATTAAGAGATACCTTACTCCCTAAACTCCTCTCCGGTGAGCTCGATGTTTCAGCATTAGCCGATAATTCAGAGGCTGACGCATGAGTAAAACCCGCGTACAAATGATTATCGAAACCCTGCGCGATAATCCTAATAAAAAGTTCACCGCACGCGATTTAGCCGCTGAGTTTCTAAAGCGTTACCCGGCAGAAATCGCCGAGAAGCAAAGCAATCCGCGCTACGACACGCCAGAAAAACTGCTGGCGCAACTGGCCGCCGAAATTGGCGGTGAGCGGACTGTCAGAGCAAAAAAACTGTGCGCCAATGTGGCGACTCAAGACAAACCCAGACCTAGGCTTTATTACTGGGATGCAAACCCCCAGCAAGCCGTTGAGTTTGATAATGGTGCGGATGCAGAAGGCGACGAACAAGAGCTTGAACTGCCCGTGCTCACACCTAGTTACAGTGAGCACGAGCTGTATCCCTTGCTGATTGAGTTTTTACATAAAGAGCATGGTCTGTACTGCCAACGTATTGATGAGAAAACCTCTAAAAATAGTCATGGTAGCGGCGGTAACCGTTGGTTACACCCGGATGTTGTTGCGTTAGAGCCGCTTGACCAGCATTGGGATGCTGTGGTGAAAGACTGCGTACGTCATGGCAACGACAGCTCGGTTCGCTTGTGGTCGTTTGAGGTGAAAAAGCAACTGACTAAAGGCAATGTGCGGCAGTGCTTTTTCCAAGCGGTGTCTAACTCTACTTGGGCAAGCTTTGGTTACTTGGTGGCTACTGGTTTAAACAACGATGTAGAGCCAGAACTACAAATGCTTGCCAGCTTGCATGGCATTGGCGTGCTGATACTAAATACCGACTCTTTATTCGATAGCCAAATACTGATCCCCGCCCGTGAGCGTACCAATATTGATTGGCAGTCGGTGAATCGCATTGTCAGTGAAAATACCGACTTCCACCGCTTTATTGAGCAGGTGGGGATTTATAGCCAAACCGGGCGTTTGGTGAATAGTGTGTGGAATAAATAAGAAAGGGTTAAGCCATGGCTGACCAGCAAATCCAAATATTCATGAGCGAAGATGGCCAAGCGCAGCTAGAAGTTGCACTTGAGCAAGAAACGGTTTGGCTGAATCAAAGTCAGATGTCTGTTTTGTTTGATACCACTACTGATAACGTCGGCTTACACTTAAAGAATGTTTTTTTAGAAGGTGAACTCGATGAAAATCGAACTACCGAGGATTTCTCGGTAGTTCGCCAGGAAGGAAAGCGACAGGTTCGCCGTCGCATTAAACACTACAACCTAGACGCCATTATTTCAGTGGGCTACAGAGTCAGCTCGAAACGAGCGACCCAGTTTCGGCAGTGGGCGACAAAAACCTTAAAAGACCATTTGGTCCAAGGTTATACCCTTAATCAACGCCGCCTTGCTGAGCGCGGAATTGAATTTGAACAAGCGGTACACTTACTGAGTCGCACCTTAACCAACCAAGGGTTGGTGAGCAATGAAGGCGAAACCAGTAGAACAATTGATTAACGACAATACTCTGGTAGCCTTAGCTTTATTAGTAGCAGAAAGCTTACCTGAGCAGAAAAGCTTAATGATTCGGTTGATTGAGCACTTTATTTTGCTGAAGGAGCCACCCCAGGGTTAAGGACAAATGGAATGACCGAAGATCAATTAGAGCAAGAATGCCTAGCCTGGTTTGCTGAAGAAGGCTGGGAAGTTGGCCATGGCCCGGATATTGCCCATGATGGGGCGGCTCCTGAGCGAAGTGACTACCGTCAGGTATTGCTTTTGGCGGATGTAGAAGCCGCTTTACGCCGCATTAATCCGCACCTTCCTGAAAGCTGTATTGAGCAAGTGGTAGACGTTGTTCGCAAACCGGCGAGCTTAGATGCCGTGGTGAATAACCGTGCTTTTCATCGTCTATTACTTGAAGGGGTGCCGGTTGAGTATAAACGAGATGAAAAAACAGTTCATGACCAAGCCTTCCTAATTGATTTTGAAAATATTACCGCCAACCGATTTAGAGCCATAAACCAATTCACCCTTGAAGGGAGCAAACAGTTACGCCGCCCGGATGTGATTTGCTTTATTAACGGATTGCCGTTGGCCGTTCTCGAATTAAAAAGCCCAACCGCTGAAAATGTCGATATTTGGGATGCCTACAACCAAATACAAACCTACAAAGACGAAGTACCTGAGTTATTCGCTTTTAATGAGGCAATTATTATTAGTGATGGTTACAACGCACGTGTAGGCTCTTTAACGGCCACCCAAGAGCGTTATATGCCATGGCGCACCATTAAAAATGAAGACGATAAACCTTTATTAGAATGGCAACTCGAAACCATGGTGCGCGGCTTCTTCAACCGTGAACTCTTTCTCGACTACATTCGCTACTTTGTGATTTTTGAAACAGACTCAGACAAGCTCATTAAAAAAATAGCTGGTTACCACCAGTTTCACGCGGTGCGTGAAGCGGTGAGGGCGACGGTCATTGCATCTCAAGCACCTGAAATGAATATGGCAGCTGATCCTCGCGCCACCTATGCAGACAATGTAGTGCAAGGTAGTAAAAAAGCTGGCGTTGTGTGGCATACCCAGGGCTCTGGGAAAAGTATTTCTATGTGCTGTTATGCAGGGAAACTGTTACAACAGCCCGAAATGAACAACCCCACTTTAATAGTCGTTACCGACCGCAATGATCTCGATGGCCAGCTTTTTGCGACCTTTAGTGCGGCCAAAGAGTTACTGAAACAAGAGCCTATACAAGCGGAAGACAGAGACACCTTGCGTCAATTACTCGCAGAGCGAGAGTCCGGTGGTATTATTTTCACCACAGTACAGAAATTTGCGCTGTTAGAAGATGAAAAAGGGCACCCCATTTTGAACAGCCGCCACAATATTGTGGTGATTTCTGATGAAGCTCACCGCAGCCAATACGGCTTGAAAGCGACCTTAAAAGAAGATGGCAGCTACAAGTTCGGTTATGCCAAACATATGCGTGATGCAGTGCCAAATGCCTCGTTTATTGGTTTTACAGGTACCCCTATTGCCAATGAAGACAAAGACACCCGCGCCGTATTTGGTGATTACGTGTCTATTTACGACATTCAAGATGCCGTTGATGATGGCGCCACCGTACCTATTTATTATGAATCTCGATTAGCCAAGCTTGATTTGAACCGCGACTTAATTGAAGAGCTTTCAGACCAAGTTGAAGAAGTGATTGAAGATGAAGAAGACGTGGGCCAGCGGGAAAGAACCAAAGGTGAATGGAGCCGGTTAGAAAAGCTAGTGGGTGCAGAGCCTCGTTTAAAACAAGTGGCAGAGGATTTAGTCGCACACTTTGAAATGCGCACGGCGACCATTGACGGTAAGGCGATGATAGTGGGCATGAGTCGTGATATTTGTGCGCAGCTTTATAACGAAATAGTAGCCATACGCCCTGAGTGGCACGACACAGACCCAGAGAAGGGCGCTATTAAAATAGTGATGACGGGCTCGGCCTCTGACAAACCCTTGCTACAGCCGCATATTTATAACAAACAAACCAAAAAGCGTTTAGAAGCACGCTTTAAAGACCCAAACGACCCGCTTAAACTGGTGATTGTACGGGATATGTGGCTGACCGGTTTTGATGCCCCTGTGTGCCATACCATGTATATCGATAAGCCCATGAAAGGGCATAACTTAATGCAGGCCATTGCCCGTGTGAACCGGGTGTTTAAAGACAAGCCAGGTGGCCTAGTGGTGGATTACATAGGTATTGCCAACGAGTTAAAGCAAGCGCTACAAACTTACACGGACTCAAAAGGCCGAGGTACACCCACCCATAGCGCCGAAGAAGCCTACGCCATACTACTGGAAAAGCTTGATGTGATTCACGGCATGTTTGCCACCGGCTCAAATGGTAAAGGTTTTGATTATTCAGGCTTTGAAACAGAGCCGAACAAACTACTGATACCTGCTGCCAACCACATACTTGGTCTTGAAGACGGCAAAAAACGCTTTTTGGACACCGTTTTAGCATTGAGTAAAGCCTATTCACTATGTGGCACCTTAGATGAAGCGCGGGCATACCATAAAGAAATCGCATTCTTCTCAGCAGTAAAGTCCGCTATTGCAAAGTCTACAAGCCCAGATAAGAAACTGAGTGAAGCCGATAGGAATTCCGCATTAAAACAAATACTAGATAATGCCGTTGTCGCAGAGGGAGTGGCTGATGTATTTGCACTGTGTGGTTTGGATAAACCCAATATTGGCTTATTGTCTGACGAGTTCTTAGAAGACGTTCGCAGAATGCCGTACAAAAACTTTGCTGTCGACTTACTGGAAAAATTACTAAAAGACGACATTAAAGCCAAAACACGTACCAACGTGGTGCAAGAAAAGAAGTATAGCGACCGCTTGCAAGAAACCCTACGCAAGTACAACAACCGAGGCATTGAAGCAGCGCAAGTGATAGAAGAGCTCATTGCCATGGCCAAAGAGTTCCAAGCAGAGCTAGAGCGTGACGAAGCATTAGGACTCAACCCCGACGAAGTCGCTTTTTATGACGCATTAGCCACAAATGAAAGCGCTGTACGCGAGCTTGGCGATGAAACCTTAAAAGCCATAGCCGTTGAAGTAACAGACAAGCTTCGCGCATCTACCACCGTCGACTGGCAAGTGCGTGAAAGCGTGCGTGCGCGCTTACGAATTCTCGTGCGCCGAACATTGCAAAAGTACAAATACCCGCCAGACAGAGCGCCGGAAGCCATAGAGCTTATAATGCAGCAAGCAGAAGTGCTGTCGAATGCGTGGACGCGGTGATTCTGTAGAGTCACAACTTATTTTAGGAAAGTTAAACAGTTAGAAAATCTAAAACCAGGAGGATCGCAAATGAGAGACCCTTTTTTGAATAAAACAAAGATAAGCTTCGATGACGAACTTATGATTGAATCTGGGCCTAGTAATAGTGTCCGCTCTAAGCCAGATTTAAACCCATCGTTTAGAGAAGGTAAGGAGAACGTAAGACAACCCAATAATACGCATTATAGAGGTGATGCTTATGTTAATGAAAAGATTGCAAACCCTTTTTCAGTAAAGGATATTAATGGTAAAAATGAACAGAATAGTTTATCCAAAGAGTTAGAAATATTAATTGACGAGTATACGTGGCACGAAAATGGCGACTCTTATGTTAATGAAAAGATTACAAACCCTTTTTCAGTAAAAGTTATTAATGGTAAAAATGAACTGGATAATTTATCTAAAGAGTTAGAAATATTGAATGACGAATTAACGTGGTACGAAAATAGCAGTATTGATGAGCTAGAAGAGTTGCTTGGAAGCCTTATACAAGAGAGGAAAGATTTAAAAACTAAAATCACGAAGACGTCTGAAATGTTAAAAGACTTGTTTTATAGCAATAAAGATTTTACAGAGACGAAAGAAAAGCATAGCTGGAGTCCATCTAGCATTTTAAATAGAGTTAGTAAATATTTAACTAAGGACGTATTAACTACAGGCGAAATGTTAAAAAGGGGTTTAGAGGCGGATTTAATAAGAAACAAAAATAAACTTTCTGAAGTCGAATCAGCTATTGATACTGCAGGAAAAAACATCAATATTTTTTTAAGCTTTGATTTGCAGTCTAAGGAAAGACGTCGCTCTGATATAATTGAAGTGCAGAATAGGAAAAGAGTTGAGTTAGATTGTTTAATAGATCGAAAGCGCTCGCTTGATGATGTTCTTGTACCAATTACAATTGAATTTAACAAACATAAAAACAGGATGCGTCGGGCAGAATACAATATAAATCGGGCACAAAAACTTAATGTAAAATTATCAAATGCTGCCAATAGTTATGAAAGAAGCGAAATACATAAAAAATGTGAAAAAGAATTTAAAGTAGGAAGCCCTAATACTGTTATTAATAAAGCTAGAACTGAGATACTTACTTTAGAGCGTAATTTAAATAAGCTGACGAAGCGGGCAGAGCACGAAATAAAAAAGGCAATTAGAAAAATTGACGTTATAATTATTGATGGGAACAACCTTTGTTATGAGGGAGGTGACTTCATTGGGCTTGCTGCTTTGAGAGCGTTGATTCCAGAAATTCAGAGTTCGTATGAGGTGAAGTTGGTATTTGATGCTTCAATTAGGGCGAGGTTGCAATCTAGTGATAGCTATATTCGCAAAATATTTGGAGGTAGTATAAAAGTTCATATTGTAGCGACAGGGGTTGCAGCGGATGAAACGGTGCTGGATCTAGCTGGTGATCATAATTCAACTTTTGTTATTAGCAACGATCGTTTCATAGACTACCCTGAAAAGTCAGCAGTAGTAAATAACCGACTAATACGTCACGAAATTTTAGATGGTAAAATTTCTGTCTCAGACTTGAATATATCTAAAGCCTTTTAAATACAATAATTGTACTTGACTTAGCAATAGCAAAAAAACAATATGATCCGATTGAGATAAGGATTCAATTATTCGAAGTGAATAAAGTAAATAGTAGTGGCTATGCCACTTAATAAATTGAAAACATATAAAGGGACTAAACCATGGCTGGAAAAATAAAACTACCTCATAAATGCCCTAAGTGTGGTGCTGTTGCTAAAACAGAACCTGAATTAGATAAGATATTTGGATATAGAACTCAAAGCGGTGGTGTAACTAACCAAAGCCAATGTAAGAAGTGCAGATGAAAAAAGTGCAGATGAAAACAATAAGTTGCTTAACAGATACCGCCTAAAAAGAAATTAAAGAACTAATCATATTTTATTTGTAAACGGCATGTTCAACTTCCACTAGCCAAGCTAAAACTTTTATAACTAGCAAGTTGTAATGTAAAGTTCCTAGATTCAACTAATAACTGCAACACTCGCTCTGCGCGTACTGCAATTGCTCTTTAAAAATTACATCGGGTTGTTTAAACCCCAAAACCTTTCGAGGTCTTAGATTAATTCGCTGCTGGAACTTGCTCAACAACTCATTGGTTAAGCTCCGTAAACTTGTTCCTTTCGGAACATATTGCCGCAATAGGCCGTTGGCATTTTCGTTCGCGCCACGCTGATACGATGCGTACGGGTCGGCGAAGTAAACATCCGCATCTACAGCGGCTGCGATACGCTTGTGCTCGGCAAACTCTAAACCATTATCAGCCGTTATTGTGTGCACAAGTGATTGAAAAGGCTTCAACAATATCAATTAACGCATCAGCAACTTCGGTTGCGTTTTTACTGAGCACTTTACGGGTAACATAGAAGCGACTTTTGCGCTCCAAGGCTGTCACGATAGCGCCGGTCCCTTGTTTCCCGATGACGGTATCGATTTCCCAGTCGCCATAACGCCCCAGTGTTTCGACAACAGTGGGTCTGTCGTGGATAGACCGTCTGTCTACAATGCGGCCACGCTGCTTATGCATTCGTTTTCTGTAGCGCTTGAGTCTGTGTCTTAAGTGCTCATGCAACTGACCACCGCGTTTAAAATCCCGAATGATGTAACTGTAAACCCATTCATGGCTCACGGGTCGGCCTATACGCTTACACACAGCAGAGATTTGCTCTGGGCTCCAGTCGCATTCGAGAAGTAACTTTACAGCCGCTACCGTGCTTTTGCAGAGGCCTCGCTTGTAACTGTTCGAGCGCCTTTGTTTCGTTTTATCATGAGCATGGCAGGGCTCATAGCAACCTGGTGTAACTGAGTTTCGTCGAAGCTCTCGGCTTATCGTCGATGGTGAAACGTCCAGTTTTTCTGCAATTCTTCTTAGTGAAAATTTCTCTGAGAGAAGCAACGAAATCTGGTATCGTTGCCCCTCGGTCAGCTGCCGATAACTCATGTTGGAACTCGCTTTTTTTGGTCGAAAAGTAAGACTACCACATGTCGGTAGCTGACCTCTCTTCGACCTATCCCATTACATGAGTGTTGCGGTTATTATCTGAATTCAGGGTTCGTTATTATGAAGTAAAACTTTATTAATCAGCTTTTCATCAAATTATTAGGCACCCGGAAACTGTCAAGCTATTCGTGTAGCTATCGTTACTGGGTGTGACCTCTCCCCCAAAAATAGAACCATGACATCGATGAGATATCCATTAAAATGGGTCAAGTGGAGATCTCAAAATCAAGAAACGTTACAGCGAAGAACAAATCATCAAGGCCATTAAAGAGCACGAGGTCGGAGCCAAGGTTGAAGGCATTTGCCGTCGCCTGGGCATATCGAATGGCACTTTCTACAACTGGCGCAGTAAATATGCGGGCATGGAAGTTAATGAAGCGAAGCGTTTGCGCGAGCTTGAAACTGAGAACACCAAGCTGAAGAAACTTCTGGCGGAAAAATGCTGGAGACGGAAGCTTTGAAGGATGTCGTATCAAATAAGTGGAAAAGCCCGCCAGCAAAAAGCTCGTGGTAAAGCACTTAGTGACCACGTTTAATCTTAGTGAGCGCCTGGCGTGCAAGTTGGTCGGGCTGAGTCGAACCGCTTATCGATATCACCCTAAAAAGCGCCAAGATGAGCCTGTCACGGCTCGTTTAAAGGAACTGGCAGTCGAGTATCCGCGTTATGGCTACTTGATGCTGCACGGCCTTCTGAAGCGCGAATGATTAGTTAAAAACAAGAAACGGACGTATCGTTTGTATACAGAGCAAGGACTCCAGCTTCGCACTAAAAAGCGTAAGAAACTAACGCGACCACGTGTTGTGATGGACGCTCCAACCGCGGTAAATCAACGTTGGTCGATGGACTTTGTTTCTGACCAATTAGCTAACGGACGGCGCTTTCGGGTTCTAAACGTTGTTGATGATTTCAGTCGCGAAGTCGTTGGACAACTGGTATGAGCGTCGATTTCAGGGCAGCAAGTCGCGCGGTTTTATCGCAAATCATTGAGACTCGCGATAGGCCGGATTCGATTGTTTGCGACAACGGCACCGAATTTACCAGCAAGTCTATGTTCTTCTGGAGTAAAACCAAAGGTGTTCGCCTGAGCTTTATCCAGCCAGGCAAACCGACACAGAATGCGTTTGTGGAAAATCTGAACGGTAAGTTCAGAAACGAATGTCTGAATCAGCATTGGTTCAGAACACTCGAAGAAGCACGGTACGACATTGAGCAGTGGCAGCGACATTACAACGAAGAACGCCCCCAAAGTTCATTATAGTAATTACCGCCATCGGAATATACAAAACAGGTGGCATAAAACTGAAATCTCATTGAAAATATGGTGTTATTTCAGGGGAAAGGTCAGTATTTCCGACCTTCGGTCGGCTTGCAGTAAATTAGGTTGGAACACGCTCTTTTTGGTCGGAAGGTGAGGCTGCCAAATTAGGGCAACTGACCTTCTCGACCTATCTCCAATTGCATGAGTCTTGCAGTTAATATCTGATTTTAGGTTGATACCTTATTCCCACAATCAGGACAAAACTTCATTGTTATATCAGATAACATAGCGTCACAGTTGTCACAATTTATAGCGTTAAGTTTCTTTCTAAGCATCGCTATATGAATTACACACGGGATTGTAACCTTATAAGCAGGGCCAGCTATATCAATTGCTGCCCATAAGCCTGTAATCGCCAATCCAATAGGTCCAGTTAGGATAGAAGCTACTCTCATTATGCTAGCATTAGTAGCAAGCATTAGGCCTCTTCCAAGAATTAGCTTTGCAATTTGGTTCGCAATAATAGCTGTTAATTGATACGAGTAAAATCCACCAGACCTAAAAATAGCAATAAATGCTGATGTAGCAATTCCACCTTTATTTAAGCGACCTTTAGCTCCCATATTGTCCATAAGCTTTAATCTATCTTCATCAGACATCTTATCTAATGCTTCAGTTAAGACTGTTTCAAAGATTGCATTCTCAATATCTTCAATGTCTTTATCTTTATTAAAAGGAACTTTGAGTTGTTTTGCTACATCACAAACTATTTCGTGATAGCTAGGGCCTTCACTACCTCTAAAGAGGTTAGCAAATGAGTTTCCGCCCATATCTCTAATTTCTTTTGCAATTAAATCTGCATACTCAGAGTGAGATGGTTCATGTAGTTTATAAGACTCATGAGTCGTTAAAGTTTCTGATAATTTTGTCTTAAGGTAATCGACTAGCGTTTCTAAATCCTCATCAGAAGCAATCTCTAAAACTGGGTTTAGATCTTTATCAAAAATTGAAGTGTTTTTCATTATCATTCCTTTGTTAAATAGTCTAATACTAATTTGTTTATGTACTTTTTTGTTAATAAATCTTTAGTGGGGAAGACATCTTCTGAAGTTTTCGCTATCAACTTTACGATATCATCAGAGAGTTGATTGGATAGGGATAGCTCTCGAATAGATAGGGCTACCCTTAATCGCTCATCAAACTCTCCATTAGAACCCCTGACCTTAATAAGCTTTTTAGCTTCAGCTTTCAGCTTTGCTCTATGTTTTCGCTGCCTTTCTGCATCCGTCATCGCCATATACTGCCTCTCCTAACACTTAAACCCCATCGCGTATCATTTCGTGACTGTCACGAAATGATACGCGATGGGGTTTAAGGAGTCAACGCTTATATTGGATTGATACATGGTCTTGAGAGAGCTTAATTGACACTTTATGAATTACGAGTAGTTCATTAGATACTCTGCATCCGCTTCATTAGTTTTTCAGGCACTCTATTGCTGAAAAGATTAAAAGTTTGGAGATGCTAAAAAAGTACCGCTGGAAAATCATTTTAGAAGCTGACATTGCCCGATAAATTGGTGGCCAAATTTGTTGTTTTTGCCTTTACTGGTTAAATACTACACTATGATGAACATAGCTTGTTTGTTAGCTACAATCCTTTATCTGTAAAAGTTGCAATTTAAAGGTATATTAATGCCCTTCCTGGAGATGGTGGGGGCAACTATCCCTAGTAGCTTCCCCACTAATTCCGTAACACTGAAATCAAGCAGTTTATTCATGTCAAGAAAGTGCTTCTATAGGCAGCAGGCTTTCAAATGCTTTACGAAGCTCTCCTAAAGTGCGATAGCGCTTCGGTAATATGGATATTTGCAATTGTACCCAAATACGTATGGCGTCATAGTTATGGCGTGCAGGGTTAATGCCTAAAAACATTGATAAACCATAGCCTGCTTGTATTTCATAATAATTTATTAACCAGTGAGCTATTGATGTAGCACGTTCTGAATTATTGATATGTTCGAAGTCCTTTTGTGAGTACATAGTTAGTTACCTCTTGTGTCTTTAGAGAGTGTTTGCTCTTGTATTAAACGATCAAATGCTGAGCCGTCTTGACGGGTCGCGTTCGGGATGTAACGTGAATAAACGTTAAATAGCATTTCAGTTGAAGAGTGGCCGAGCAGCCGTGCTACCCATTCAGGGTTTTCTCCTGAAGCAAGCAGTAAGGTTGCTGCTGTGTGTCTAGTTTGGTACGGCCTACGCTTTTCTAAGCCTAAGTGGCGCAGTAGGGGGTACCACACTCGTTTAGTGACATTATTATGCTCTAACGGCTTACCTGCCGTGTTGCAGAATACGTATTTGCTCACTTTCCTTGTGCTTTTATACTGTTGCCTTAAAGCTTTATATACAGGGCCAAGCATGGGTATTTCACGCTGAGAGCCGTCAGTTTTTGTGTATTCAGTTTTGCCAGCTATGAGCGTTGCGCGTATTAGAATTTGTTTGCGTTCAAAATCTACATACTTCCACTGTAAGCCATCTATTTCTCCAGTGCGCATGCCAGTGAAAAAACGTAACGTATAGTAGTTTCGATAGTCTTCTCGAACCGTTTCAATGATTTTATTTACTTCGGCTAATGAGAAAGGTTCGATATGAGTCTTTTTAAGCTTCAATGGCTTAATATTTCGATAAGGGTTTTCCAACCCAAAGCGATCTGAAGCCTCGGTTAATATGATTTTTAACGTGCCCATGCGAGTATTTAGCGTTTTAGCCGAAATGGTTTTGTTACCACTACGCCCAGGTAACTTTGCTTGCTCTGAACGGAACTTTAGTAAGTCAGACTTTGTGATTGTATGTAGCTGTTTAGAGCCGAAAGCAGGTATTAGTGCGCTATCAAGTAAACTTCGTATGTTACGGGTGTGTGAGGCGCGCCATTCGATATTACGCTCAACAAACCATTGCTCAGCGAAGCTTTTAAAGCTTGGTGTGCTGAGGTTTTGATGGCTACTTTTCTTGCTAGCAGGCATCTCTGATGCACCGTGTTTATTGCTGTTAGGTAAAAACTTTTGTAAGTTTTTGCTATTAGGAAAGGTTTTAGCATAATCAAAAATACCCAATAAAATTTCTGCTTGTACCTTTTTTAATAAGCTCTCAGCCTTTGCCATATTAGCCTTCGTGTCCAACATGGATGTCTGCTCACGACAGCGAATGCCTTTGAAGTTAAAGTCTAAGTACAACTTTCCTGTTTCTTTGCGCACTCTTACTTTAGCCATGGCAAACTCCTCCATTAGCCATTGGAATAGTCAGCTGTTGCTGAGAGTTCTGCACCATGTCTTTTTCTATAGGCTCCCATAAGAATAATATTTTACGTCCACCAAAAGGGCGTATGTAATGACGTCCTTCGAGCAAAACGCTATCCTTGAGCGAGTTTCGTATTGTTCTTACATCGTATTTAATACGTGAAGCCAACTCTTCAGTTGTCAGGTAGGTTGTTTTCATGCGAACATCCTTAGGTGGTAGTTAAATCAATCAACTGCTAAATATAATTAGCGTGTGATTACAATATATATCATGCAGTGATTTATGCAAGCATCTTTTGATACTTATATTTATCATTAGATGCTTATTGCTTGCTTGGGAGGGGCTATGCTTCAAATTCATTTAAAAAAACTTATTGCAGACAAAGAGTTTGCTGAGAAACGAAGGGTTACTGTGGCAGAGGTTGCAGAGGCTACAGGGATAAATCGAATGACTCTTTCTAAGATTATCAACCACCCCGGTCATAACACAGGGACAGATAATCTAGATAAGCTTTGTACTTATTTTGATTGTGAGATTGAAGATTTAGTGACTCATATAAAAGAGAATGAATAATCTTTGTTCGTTGAAAACTAGCCTTAAGGTCTCTTTTAATATTTTAATGGGATCTGAAATGTGTGTTTTGTCACGGAATCTGTCACAGATTGTCACATAGCCTTTTCTTATCTATTTAGCGGTGTTTTTAATCGCTTAGCTTGACTACTTTTTCTTGGAAGTATTTAAGGCTTTATTGTATTGGCTTGCCATAGGAGTACAAAAGCCGGCCTCTTTGCCCGAAGGTCTCCCATATCGTATAAACAAAACAATATGTGGAAAAAGGCGACCTTAGGGTAGGGGGTGCCGTGAGGAGTTGCAGACACAAAAAAGCCCGAACATTTCTGTTCGGGCTTTCTTTTGAAAGTGTTGGTTGCGGGGGCAGGATTTGAACCTACGACCTTCGGGTTATGAGCCCGACGAGCTACCAGACTGCTCCACCCCGCGTCCGATTGAGTGCACTATAGAGATTCGCCGGTGCGATGGCAAGCCTATTTTGTGAAATAGCGTTCAACCGCGCAATAAGTAAGCGTTGTGCTGTTTATGTGCGCAAATGTTGGTGGAAGCTATAACAGACATCGGTTTAGCGAACAGGTATACTATGCGCCATTAAATTGAACGGATGGCCTTATGTACCAATTCTATATTTCTTGTGCCCATGGCCTTGAAGAACTTCTTGCTTTCGAACTTACTACGCAGCCTGTTACCGAGGTAAAGCTTACCCACGGTGGGGTGTTGTGTAAGGGTGAATTAGCGGCTGCCTATAGCATGTGCTTAAACTTGCGCACGGCTAGCCGGGTGTTATTGCATTTGCATGAAGGCCCAGTTTCAGACCGCGAGTCGTTATTGCTTGAGTCGACCAAGGTGCCTTGGGGTAGTTTTGTTGACGGTAACGAAAGTTTTGTGGTGCGCTTTAGTGGCATGAACGAAGCGTTGCGCCACACGGGCTTTTCGGCTCAGGTGGTAAAAGACGGTTACCTAGACTATTGGCGCAACTTCGACTTACGCCCACCGGTGGACCGCGACGAAGCGGGCGTTATGGTGGTGGTGCAGTTAGGTAAAGAAAATGCCAACTTTTATTTAGACTTGTCGGGTTCGGGTTTGCACGAGCGTGGCTACCGCCGTGGTACTGGCCCGGCGCCTATTCGTGAAACTTTAGCCGCTGCGGTTGTGTTGCGGAGCTTAAATTCGCTGGCCAACCCTAAGCCAACGGCTGTGGTTGACCCATTTTGTGGCTCGGGCACCTTATTAATGGAAGCCGCCATGCTATTAACCGACTGCGCGCCAGGCCTGTTACGCGAGCAGTGGGGTTTCTTTGGTTGGAAGGCCCATGATCAAGCCTTGTGGCAGCAAACCATAGACACAGCTGAACAGCGCTTTGCGGTAGGTAAAGAAAGCTGCACCACAACATTTTACGGCAGCGACCTAGACGAAAAAGTAATTGCGCAAGCGAACCAAGCGGCACATGCGCTGGGTTTAGCCGATTTATTCAAACTTGAACGAGTCGATGCCACCAGTACCGAGTTAGTCGATTTTATTGGTGAGCAAGAAAATGGCTTACTCATAGCTAACCCTCCTTATGGCGAACGGTTAGAAACGCCATTGTCGGCGCGGGTGTTGTACCGTAATTTTGGCGCCATGCTGTATCAGTTACAGGGCCGTTGGAATGCGGGCATTTTAGCGCCCAGCGACGTGTTGCTGAAGTCGTTACGTTTGCGGGCATGGAAAAAATATAACTTTAACAATGGCCCGTTGCCGGTTCGATTGGGTGTGTTTCAGTTAGAAGGGCAGCAGCAGTTTGGTGGCAAAGACAATACCGATATTGCCAACCGGTTAAAGAAAAACTGGCAACAACGGAGCAAGTGGGCCAAGCGCGAAGGCGTTGAGGCCTTCCGTGTTTACGACGCCGACTTACCTGACTACAACGCGGCAATCGACTTTTATAACGATCACTTGGTTGTGCAAGAATATGCTGCGCCGGCAGACATTCCTGATCACGTGGCTGAAAACCGTTACTGGGACTTAATTGACGCGGTTATGGCCGTGTTACCGGTAGATTCGGAAAATATTCATACGCGCCAACGTCGCCAGCAAAAGGGCTTAGCCCAATACACCAAGAAAACTACCGATGAAGCCGATTCGGTACGCTTTCAAACTAAGGAATACAACGCGGCATTTTGGGTGAACTTAACCGACTACCTAGACACGGGTTTATTTTTAGACCACCGCTTGGTGCGTAAAGACATACAAAAACGCGCCGAAGGTAAGCGGGTGCTGAATTTGTTTGGTTATACGGGCAGTGCGTCGGTGCATGCGGTGTTAGGTGGGGCGAAGCAAGTAACCACGGTTGATTTGTCGCGCACTTACTTAAACTGGGCCAAAGACAACTTCCGCTTAAACCATTTAACCTTAGACAACCATGAGTTTGTGCAAGCCGACTGCTTAAAGTGGTTGGTAGAAATGCAGCGTTCGGGCCAAAGCTGGGACTTAATATTTTTAGATCCGCCAACGTTTTCGAACTCGAAGCGCATGGACGACACCTTTGACATAGAGCGCGACCACATTGAATTAATTCGCCAGGTGCGAACCTTGTTGGCGCCCGGTGGGTTGCTTATATTTTCTACCAACAAGCGCCGCTTTAAGCTTGACTATGAAGGCCTTGAGCGAATGAATTTAACGGCGGTTGATCGCACCCACGCCACCACGTCGGAAGACTTTAAACGCCAGCGGGCTATTCATTACTGCTGGTACATTGAACATGCGTAACTTTTACCTATTAATTAAAGATAACTGTCCATTATGTACTGTGGCCATTCAGCGTATACATGAAGTGGCTCTTGACGAGCCGGTAGCGCTGCACATGGTGGACATTGCGAGCCAGCCCGAGCTGCTCGAAGAATATGGCAACCTAGTACCGGTGTTGGTACGAGAACGCGACGATGCCGAAATTAAATGGCCCTTCGCAGACGACAAGTTAAGGATTTTTCTCGAACAATGAGTGCATTACTTCGTTTACAAAATGCCCGGTTAGCCTTTGGTACCGCGCCAGTGTTGGACAACACCCAGCTTATTATTGAGCGCGACGAGCGGCTTTGTATTGTGGGTAGAAACGGGGCAGGTAAGTCGAGCCTATTAAAGGTGCTAAATGGCCAGTTAAAGCTAGACGACGGTGAGCTGAAAAGAGACGCCAGCTTAAAAGTGTCGATGCTGCCGCAAGACCCACCCGCACAAACTGAAATGGCGGTGTTTGACTTTGTGGCCGGTGCTTTTGCTAACTTACAAGAGCATTTAACCAAATACGCAAAGCTTATTCAGCGTTTAGCCGACGATTCTTCCGATGAGGTTTTAACCGAGCTGGCTCGGGTGCAAGAAAAGTTGGAAGCAAACAACGGTTGGGAAGTACAGCAGCAAATTGAACAAACCTTAACCCGTTTAGGCTTAGACGGTACCGCCACCATGAACAGTTTGTCGGGTGGTTGGCTACGCCGGGTGGCGCTTGCGCGTGCTTGGGTTATTAACCCCGACGTGCTGTTGCTAGACGAGCCCACGAACCACCTAGACGTTGAAACCGTAGAGTGGCTGGAGCAAACCTTAAAAGACTTTAACGGTTCAATTGTTTTTATTAGCCACGACCGGGCCTTTATACGGGCTTTAGCCACGCGAATTGTTGACTTAGATCGCGGTAAATTAACCAGTTTCCCGGGCGACTACGCTAACTATTTAGTGGAAAAACAAAACCAACTTGATATTGAAGAAGCCCATAATGCGGCCTTCGACAAAAAGCTGGCGGAAGAAGAAGTGTGGATTCGCCAAGGCGTAAAAGCCCGCCGTACCCGTAATGAAGGGCGGGTGCGTGCCTTACAAGCGTTACGGGAAGAGCGTAAACAGCGCCGAGCGAAGCAGTCGAACGCTAGCTTTGAAGCCCAAGCCGCCGAGCGTTCGGGTAAAATTGTTTGGCGTGCCAATAACATTAGCTTCCAATATAACGACAAGGTGCTGATAAAAGACTTTTCGTTTACTTTGCAGCGTGGCGACAAAATTGCTTTAGTAGGCCCCAATGGTATTGGTAAAAGTACTTTAATAAAGCTTATTTTAAACGACTTACAGCCTACCGCTGGCACCATGGAGCAGGGCACTAAGCTGAACGTGGCTTATTACGATCAGCACCGGGCTGAACTTGATCCGGAAAAGTCGATTGCCGACAACGTTGGCGAAGGCAAAATGGACATAACCTTTGGTGGCCGTACGCGCCATATTTATAGCTACTTGCAAGACTTTTTGTTTACCCCACAGCAAGCACGTATGCCAGTAAAAGCCTTGTCGGGTGGTGAACGAAATAGAGTACTGTTAGCGCAAATATTACTAAAAGAATGTAACCTGTTGATTCTAGACGAACCGACCAACGACTTAGACGTGGAAACACTCGAATTGCTGGAAAGTATTGTGGCGGAATTTAAAGGTACGGTACTGTTAGTAAGCCACGACCGTGAATTTATTGAAAACACCGCCGACGAAGTATTGCTGTTTGAAGGCAATGGCCAAATTACAGAAATTGTGGGTGGTTTTCATGAAGTGGCCATGTACCAACAGGCCAAACGTGAACGCGAGCAGAAATATGCCGCAAATAAGCCACCGTCGGGAACTTCTGCCGCTACTCGAGACTCTCAAGCACAGCAGACTTTAGCTCGCTCGCCGAACAAGTTATCATACAAATTGAAACGCGAACTTGAGCAACTTCCAGCACAAATTGAACAACTGGAAATAGAGCTAGAACAATTACAGGAAAAAGTTGCAGACCAGGACTTTTTTAAACAGCCAATTGGCGACACGCAGCCCGTGTTAGAGCGCATTCAAAGTATAGAAGAAGAATTAGTGAGTGCGCTTGAGCGTTGGGATTATTTAGAGAACTTGCAGGAAAACTAATGCGATTACAAAAGAAGTATTTGGCTATAGCCATATCCGCACTTTTCGTTAGCTCAGCTATGGCTAGTGCTGCACACGCGCAAGGCTATGAAGTAGTTGACTTTGGCCATGTGCCAGGCGCGCTTTCGGCAACGGTTAACGACATGAATGATCAAGGTCACTTTGTTGGCATTGGCTATAATATTGTAGACATACCACTGCGCGTAGACCTGTTGAACCCAGACGACTTTGAGTCGATTGACGACTTAAATAACCTAAGTGCTGCAGAATATATTACTGTGCGAAATACATTGTTTGGCCGCGGTGGTAGCTTAAACAGCCCGACCGTGCAAAAAGTAACTCAGTTCAGTGGCCTGTGGTATAACGGCGCCATGACTACGCTAAATAATAGTTTAGACGTAATTGAACCGGTTACGGGCCTATTAACCCGCAGCAACGACGTAATTTTGCACGGTATTAATAATAGCAACCAAGCGGTTGGTGAGTTTCGTGCGCCTTTCTTGCAAGTAAACGGTAGCGACGAAAACAACGCCCCGGCAATTTATTTTGTGCGCGACCGCATGCCACAAGCACTGTGGACCAATGGTGTTGACCACGTTGAATTAGCGGGCGAAAGCGGCCTTACCTATAGCGGAATTTCGCGGGCCTATGCAATTAACGACAATAACCAAGTGGTTGGTTTTGCCGCTATTGAAGACACCCCACGGGTAGTAACGGCTTATGCTAATTGCCAGAACCCTGAGTCGACTTCAGCGCACTTACCCCTTGACGCTTGTATGTATGGAGTATGGGCCAGTGCTGAATATGAAGCCGCTATACGTTCGCCGTTATATTTAGAAACCGCTTATATGTGGGAACTAGACGCCACCGGTAATGTTATTGCTCAGCGTTCGTTAGGTATGGCGCCAACTGCGCTGGACGACAATGAAGGCAAAGAAGACAAAGACAAAATAGAAGGTACAGTAAGAAGTGAAGCCTTAGACGTGAACGACGCTGGCATTGCTGTAGGCTTTACCGCTTTTAATGGCCCTTTTGCGCTGAATTACGCCACTATTTATAACCAAGGTAAGGCCGAGTGGATTATTCCTAACACCAAGCAGGGGTATGCCCAAAGTAAAGCAACGCAAATTAACAATAACGGCTTTATTACTGGTTTCACTTACCAAGTAAACTTGCAATACCCACGTGAACGCTTGTTTATTGCCCATACAGACGGCCGTGAAGTAACTTTTCCGAGTGGCTTTTTTACTGATTCAAGCTGGCGTCCACGGGCTATGAATAATTTAAACCAAGTAGTGGGCCGGGCCGAGCGCGACAGAACGCAAGTAGAACAGCGCCGTACGGTGGCCTTTATGTATGACATTGACAAAGACATTACGGTAGACCTTAATTCGCTTATGGGTTGTAATTCTGGCTATGACTTGTTTGATGCGGTAAGCATTAACGACAACGGCGACATTATTGCTTTAGCGAACATGGAAGAAACCCGTGTTATCGACGGGCGGGAATACACTGCCCTAAACGTGCGCCCGGTGCTTGTTCGTGCCAGCAGTAACGTTGAAGCCTGTGGCGATCCCAGCGATAAACAAGAGCGCAAAGCTGCGGCAATTAGCCCTATTCAGCTTGCTATAACCTTTGTATTAGGCGGAATGTTCTATATAACCAGGCGCCGCCGTAAAACCCAAAAATAAGCTTATTTGTTCTAAGTGAAAAACATAGCGATCTCATTTGGTTAAGTGATAACCGCTGAGATCGCTTTTTTTATGATTGAACTTTCCGGCCATAATGGTTATCACAGTAAGTGTGCTTCATAAAAAAGGCACGTTATTGAGATATGACAAGAGGAAAGTGCACATGAGAATGAAAAGACAGAAAAGAGATCGCTTAGAAAGAGCTAACTCCCAAGGTTTTAAAGCTGGTGTTGCAGGCCGCTCTAAAGAGCTTTGTCCATACCAAGGTAACGATGTTCGTTCTGAATGGCTGGGTGGCTGGCGAGACGCCATGGAAGCCCGTAACGACGGCTATTTTAATCGTTAAGAAAACATTTTTTGGTCAACAAGAAAATTGATTAGTGCAGATTTTAGAGAAAAGCCCGGCCAAAATTTAGCCGGGCTTTTTATTTGTGCGGTAATAGTACAAGCTATTAAAACGTTGAGGTGTCGGTAAACAAGCCTACTTTTAAATCTTTGGCGGTGTAAATAACCCTGCCGTCTACTTCAACTTCACCGTCGCCAATACCCATAAACAACCTGCGTTTAATAACTCGGGTAAAGTTAATGCGGTAAGTTACTTTTTTAGCGGTAGGTAATACTTGGCCGGTAAATTTCACTTCGCCAACACCAAGGGCACGGCCACGACCTGGGCCACCCGAACAAGCTAAGAAGAAACCTAGCAGCTGCCAAAGGGCGTCGAGGCCAAGGCAACCAGGCATAACAGGGTCGCCTATAAAGTGGCAATCGAAAAACCACAAGTCGGGGTGAATGTCGAGTTCTGCTTCAACATAGCCTAAGCCGTGAGTACCGCCGGTTTCTTCCATGCGTGTAACACGATCCATCATTAGCATGTTAGGAGCGGGTAACCGACTATTGCCAGGGCCGAACATTTCGCCGCGACCGCATGCTAATAATTCTTCACGCGTATAAGATGACTGCATATATAAACCTTCGTTAAAGTAAATGTTTGGCGTAGCTTAGCGAACAGCTGTACGCTGAACAAGTCCGAACAGTTGAAAGCTGTTATCGCAGATCAAATAATCGGGCGAAAAAACCTCTACGCTGCTCGTCGTCGGGGATTTCTTGCACTTCACGCAAGCGTTTTTGAATTCGGCCAAAGAGATGCTCTTCGTTCGGATCAAGCGGCGTACCACAAGCTATATTCATTAATAAGTAGACGGCTTCGGTAACATGTTTAACGGCATAAATATGAAATTTACCTTGTTCTACGGCGTCTTGTACCTGTTGCGACAAATGTAAATTCATACGGTTAGAAGCGGGTAGCACTACACCGTGTTCGCCATTCAGGCCGCGGTGTTGGCACACCTGAAAATAACCTTCTATTTTTTCGTTAATGCCGCCTACGGCTTGCACATTACCAAATTGGTCAATGGCCCCGGTAACCGCCAAACTTTGTTTTATGGGCACGTCGCCAAGGGCAGATAATAAACAGCATAGCTCTGCCAAAGAAGCGCTGTCGCCGTCTACTTCATGGTACGACTGTTCAAATACTAAGGTGGCCGAAAGGGGCATGGGCTCTTTTTGGGCAAATAAATTGGCTAAATAGGCGGTTAAAATCATTACGCCTTTAGTATGAATGTTACCGCTCAATTCGGCTTTTCGCTCAATGTCGATAATGTCGCCGTCGCCATAATGCACCGAAGCAGTTATACGCGAGGGCTCGCCAAATTCTGCACCAGCTACAGACACCACCGTAAGACCATTAATTTGGCCCACCACATTGCCCGAAGTGTCGATTTGTATTTGGTCTTCAATAATATTTTGCCAGCTCATTTCGGCAATGCGAGAAGCCCGAGCGCGTTGCTGTGTTTCAACCTTATGTATGTGCTCGGCTGTTATAAAGTTGGCTTTTTGCTCGTTGGCAAGGTTTTCAGCTTCTTCCAGTAATTGCATTAAGCGTACGGCGTCTAAACTGAGTTCCGACTGGTGTTCACACAAGCTAGAAGAATAACGTAGCAGGGCGGTTAAACCACTTTCATTCAATGGTCGGTGGCCTACTTGGTCGCGTACGTAGGTTAAAAAGTCGAGGTAATCGGTAAAGTTGTCTTTGTTGGGCTGAAAAATGCCAGAAAAGTCGGCAAAGAACGGAAAGTAATTGCTGAAATCAGAATCTAGCTCGTCGAGTTGGCTAAATAACGAGGCGTCGCCGGTTAAAATAACTTTAATGTCGAGGGGCACTGGCTCGGGCGCATAAAATATAGCCGTTTGGCCTTCGCCTGGTTGTGCCCAGTCGAAGCGTTTACGCCGTAAAACATGTTTTAATTGGCGCCATAACTTAGGTTCAAGCAGTAATTCATTGGCGTCGATAACCAAAATGCCGCCGTTTGCCTGTAGTAAATCGCCTGGGCGAATAAGGTGCAGTTCAGAACTAATGGTGCCTTCAACCGACTGAATACGAATGTCGCCAAACAACCGTTCGCGGGTAACCCTGTCGCAATATACCCAGGCTTCAGCGCCTTGTTTATGCGACACAATAATATTGGCAAGTTCGCTGCCCGGAATGTCGTCGAAGGTTTTAAATTGAATGGCTTCAAGGTAGCGGCTAAAGCTAGTTGAGGGATATAAACCGTTCAATTGATCGATAATAGGCGCGCGCTCGCTGGGCTCGGTATTCAGTAATTCCCATAAGCCGGTAAGGGCGTTTTCAGCACTGCCTAAAGGTAGCCACACACATATAGGTGCATTGGCGTCGGCTGGGTTAGCTAAATACACCCAGTCGTACTGGTGGCGTACCGACCAGTTTTGTGTTTTGGCGACGGCCCGAATTACGTCTTCAGCTACTAAGCCTGGCGGTAATGCCATATAAGCATTGCTATAGCTAGAGCGTGACTGAATGGCTTGTTGCAAAGCAAGTAGGGCGCGCGACTGGCCTGCTAACACTTGCGCAGTACCAGTGCCTTGAACCGTACCGTTTGGCATAGCTGCATAAGCATGTAACCAACGGGTTGGGTTTGCACTTAAGTCGTCGGCACCTAGTTTTTGATACGAAGGTGCACTTAAATATTCTGTTCTGTCCGGCATATTATGGCGTCTCAATAAAATCAATCGGTATGATACGCTAAAAGGCTTGTGTGTAAACGTCAGTTACGGCGGCTACGGGTAATCTAATTTGCTTGTGGCTGCGTATTCTAAGTAAATTGTACGTTAATACTGTATAAAATTGGCAGTAACGGCCTAAATTAAGATTACCAAAAGGAATGATAACGTGATAAAAAGAAAACCAGCCTTCAGCTCATTGAAAGCCCTTAAAGCACCGCTAATAAAGGCTTGTAGTGCTTTATGGTTAGTTTCCGGAACGGCTGTTTCTGCAGAAGAAACCGAGAAACCCAGTAATTGGCGGGTGGGCTTAGCGGTGGCAAGTGTCGACGCTGCTTACAAGGGCCGTAACAACGAAACCTTTGTGGTTCCGGTGGTTGGTTACGAAGGTGAAAAGGTTTATTTTCGTGGCGTTGAATTAGGTTTTCGGCTGTATCGTAAGCAAGGTGCTGAATTAGCCGCAGTGGCTAGCGTGGCACCGTTTCGGTTTGAGCCTAAAAAGAACCGCATAGACGCATTAAAGCTATTAGACCAGCGCGACTTTCGTATAGAAACCGGTTTGAAGTACAACCAGCACACGCAGTATGGCCGTATTTCTGCAGAAACCTTAGTAAACGTACGCGACTTCGACACGGGTTATCGGTCGTCGGTTGGCTATTTTTACTCGCTTAGTAAACAACCGCACATTTGGCAGTTTGGCCCGCGCATTGACGTAAGCTACATCAGTGGCAGCTTTGCCGATTACTTTTATGGCATTAGTGCGGCTGAAGCACAGCGTTCGGGTTTAAGTGAATACCAAAGTAAAAATAGCTGGAACACCACACTAAGCCTTGAAGGCTTCATGCGCTTAAACGCCCGCTGGACTTTAGCTGGATCGGTAACACGCACCTTTATAGACAACGAAATACGCAACAGCCCAATGACTGAGGGTTCACATACCACCAGCGCCTTTGTATTTTTAAGCTATCAGCTTTAGGGCTTAGCCCTTATCTACATACACATAATGGTACGCATAATATATATTATGTTAAATCGGATTATTATTAAGATAGCCCTATAGCAAGCCCCCTTATGTTAAATCGGATTATTATTAAGATGGCCCTATAGCAAGCCCCCTTATGTTAAATCTGATTATTATTAAGGTGGCCCTATAGCAAGCCCCCTTATGTTAAATCGGATTATTATTAAGATAACGCTATAGCAAGCCCCCTTATGTTAAATCGGATTACTATTAAGATAACGCTATAGCAAGCTCCCCGTCGTTTCTTCTTTAACAAAACCCAGGTAAAAAAAAGCCGCAGCTTTTGCAAGCTACGGCTATTTAGTTCATTTTGTTTTTGTTAAATAATTAGCTGTCGTTGTAACGCAGCGTAAATGGAATGTTGTAACTTCCTATGGCCGAGTTCACTACGCCTGAACCTTCAATGCGTAATGGCGGCATGGTTTTGTCGCGGCTTAAATGAATGCCTTCGGCAAGCAGCTCTTTGGCACTTAAGGAAATGTTAAGCACTATTGAATTACGCCCACCTTGGGCCGCCACTTTAACTTCGTTTTGGTTAGCACCCTGGCCAACCAGCGAATTGCCAACAAACACGTTGTAGTTCATTTGCATTAACGTTAACGCTATTGGGCTGTTATTGTTCACTTCTACCTGTACCGCTAAATCGGCAGTAATGTCGGGAACAATATTATTACCACGACGCACGCCCATGGTAATATCGACGCCTTCTAGCCGAAACTTAACCGTATCGGCTAGCTGTTGTTTTAGCGTGGTGCAACCGTAAAGCATGCTTATAGCTAGGGCAAATATTACCAGCTGGCCTACTTGTTTCATGAACTGCGCATACCCTTAACAATGTCGGTAATGCTAGCTACAGCACCGCCAATGTTGGCAAGCTCGGCAGGTATAATCATGGTGTTGTTCACCTTGGCTAAATTGCCGAACTCTTTCACGTATTGTTCAGCAACACGTAAGTTAACGGCTTCTTTGCCGCCTGGCTCGTTTATAGCTATGGCTATTTTACGTAAGCCTTCAGCGGTGGCGGTGGCAATAAGTTCAATTTCTTCTGCCCGCCCTTCAGCTTCGTTAATTTGCTTTTGTTTTTCTGCTTCAGACATATTGATAACTTCTTGCTTCTGACCTTCTGAAACGTTGATCAAAGCTTGGCGTTCACCTTCCGATTTCGCAATAGCAGCACGGCGTTCACGTTCAGCGCGCATTTGCTGTTCAAGGGCGTCGCGAATGCTAGCGGGTAATTCAATGTCGGAAATTTCATAACGTAATACTTTAATACCCCAAGGCGCTGCTGCTTCGTCGAGTGCATTTACTACTGCTTCGTTGATCATGGCGCGCTCTTCGAAGGTTTTATCAAGCGACGTTTGGCCAATAACAGAACGCATAGTGGTTTGCGCCAATTGCGACGCAGCATAGCGGTAGTCGTTAATGCCATAGCTGGCACGGTGCGCGTCAATCACTTGAATATAAAGTACACCGTTAATGCCTACTTGAATGTTGTCTTTAGTAACACAAGCTTGGCGAGTTACGTCGATTACTTCTTCTTTAAGTGTGTGTATATAAGCAACTTTGTCGACAAAAGGGATAAGAATGTGAAACCCTGAGTCGAGCGTGCGTGAATACTTACCGAGACGTTCTATAACGTAATTACTTCGCTGTGGCACAATGCGGGCCGTTTTTATAATAATAACAATAACAAACACGGCAAAACCTAACGAAAGTATAGCTAAACTGTCCATTCCGAACTCCTTTACTTAATGCCCAATTAAGGCTTGTTACGGCCTACCACAATAGTAATGCCGTCATTTTTTATTACCCAAGCAACATCGCCTGCGTTGAGCTCGTCGGTACTTCTTGCGTCCCATTGCACGCCATTTAGCACTACTCTGCCGTGGCCTTGGTTAAAGGTTGTTTTCACCACCACCCGGTCGCCAATGCTTTGCTGAAACTCTTGCTGTTTACTGGTTTTGTCAGTGGTAAAGCCAACAAACCAAGTTTTACACCGTTTTCTTACTAGCAGTAAAGAACCTAAGCTGACACAACCAAACACAATATATTGCGCCGCCGAAGACTCAATTATGCCCAGTTGCATTAAAATGCCCGTAACCAGAGCACCAACACCAATAAATACAGCAACAATGCTGGTGGCAAGTAGTTCAGACACAATAAGTAAAATACCAACTACTATCCAAATTAAGCCGGTCGACATATTAGTTCCCCTTGGTTGTTTCGTTCGTAAAGGTAGCAAAAGTACCTTCTAAAAAACTACGTTTACAGCGCGCATCGGCCACCATAACGCGCCCTTCTTCAGGCTGGTATAAACATTTCAGTTCCGTTGGCAACACCACCGGGCGGCGAAAGCCAACGTCGAGCATTTGAATTTCTTGTTGAAAGGTAGTTTCTAAGCTGGCTTGGGCTCGGGCCACAGAATACATGCCGTGAATAATGGGGCGCGCAAAACCAAACCAGCGCGACAACCAGCGGTGTAAGTGAATTGGGTTATAGTCGCCCGACAATTTGGCATAGGAACGGCCTAAGTCGCTCGGCAAAGACCAAGCAGCACTTTCAAGCCAACCGCTTAGTTCTAGCTTGGTTGCTTGCTGGTTGCGCCTTTCAACCGACTTGCTACCACCGCCCACTTGGTATGCGCTATTACAGCGTACTACCAAGGTGTCGTTTTGGTAAAAGTCGACGAAATACATTGGCCGTACCCGCTTGCGGGTTGCAGCTCGAGCGGGAAACTCAATTTGCACGTCTAAGGTAAAAGGTAAGTTAAGGTCTACTTTGGCAAAGTATTCCATACGGTTGGCCACATGCACCATGCCTAAAATAGGCCAAGGGAAACGGTCGTCGAGCATTAACGCTAAATGAGCCCGCTGGGCAAGCAAATAATAATAGGTTAAGGGCACGTTGCTTATAAAGCCAGCAAGTTGCTTTTTATAGGCAGTTAAATGTTCTGTATCAATGGCTGGGGCTGTATACTGACTATTTAATGCCTTAAGCTCATCGTTTACCTGGCCTTTACGAGCAACCGTCGATAGTGCGCGAAAAAGCATACCAGGTAAGTCGGGTAGAGTTTTCGCATGTGAATGTTTAACCTGATATCCTTGTGCCATCTAATCCTCCACGGAACCACTTCAGTTTTGGCTAAGCGGTAGGTTATCAAAAATAGTCTGCATGGCGTAGTTCTATTTAACTGTATTAAGGCTGTTGTAATGTACTGGTTTGCCGATAAAAACAAGTAATACAGTCTTTTTTTAAATTTTTGCGAGTAACTTGTATGCTCAATCGATTTTTACAACGCTTCACCATTAGTGTTCGTTTATTTTTATTGCTTTGTATTGCTGCGTTAGGCACATCGTTAATGGTGGCCTTTATGTTATTTAACGACCGCAGCTTTATCATGGAAGAAGCACAAGCAAAGTTAAACGCTGTCAACGAAATTGCCCTAGCCCAAATAAATACGTATTACGAACGCGCTCAAACCGGCGAGCTTAGCTCGGAAAATGCAAAGTCGGCCGCCTTGGCCATGCTTGACACCATACGTTACGACCACGATAAGTATATGTTTACCTTAGCTCGCGACGGTGTTTTATTACAACACCCCAATGCCAATGAACGCGGCCGTAATGTACTTAATGTAACCGACACGAAAGGAACACCCTATTACAGCAACATGCTTGCTAGCAGCCAAAAAACCGGCTCGGCCACGTTGCAGTACGTTACAGCGGGCGCCGACGGTCGTAAAAAAACGGCGGTTATTGCTCGAGTGGTGGAATTTAAACCTTGGGGCTGGGTATTAGGTAACGCTGTTGAACTAAGCCATATAAACGGGCAATTATTGAAGCAATTTTGGCGCTTGTTTGTAATTGCTCTGTGTTTGTCGGTGCCCTTATTATTATTTTTCGTGTTAATTATACGTAGCATTGTGGTACCACTGCGGGCTTCTATAGCGGCTATGGACGACGTGGCTTCTGGCGAAGGCGACCTAACCCTGCGTTTAAATGCTTCAGGGTCCGACGAAGTTTCTCGCTTGGGTGCTGGTTTTAATGAGTTTGTTGAAAAAGTGCAGGTGCTCGTTAAAAACATTCAAGAAAACGCCAGCAATGAAGAAGCCGCCGCTCAAAAGCTAGCCAGCTTAACCCTGTCAAGCAGCCAACTTTCTGGCGAACTTGCCGGCGAAGCCTCGTCGGTAGCTACGGCGGTACACGAATTATCGGCCTCGGCAGCGGAAGTGGCTGACCATGCTCGCCAAGCGGCGCAGTTTGCTAATAAAGCCGACCAAGAGGCCGACACCTCTGCAGAAATAATGCATAACACCGTTGAAAGTATCGACGAATTAGCAAGCAAATTAGCTGCAGCAGTTACTCAAACCGAGGCGTTACAAGAAAGTTCGAACCGTATTGGCGACATTTTGCAGGTTATTGTAAATATTGCCGAGCAAACCAATTTATTGGCTTTAAACGCAGCTATTGAAGCAGCCAGAGCCGGTGAAGCCGGCCGAGGTTTTGCCGTAGTAGCCGACGAAGTGCGCACCTTAGCCACACGCACCCAACAGTCAACCAATGAAATTAGCCAGCTAACAGAAAATATACAGTCGGCTATTGCCAATGTGTCTACTGTTATTGAGCAAGTGCAACAGGCTTCGCAGCACACCAGCACCGAAGTAAGTGGCGCTGAAACCGCCTTGCGTAACATTAGCCAGGCAGTAGAAAACATTTCTACCATGAATATTCAAATAGCCAATGCCACCGACGAGCAAAGCCGAGTTACTGCCGATGTAAGCAGAACTATTGTTGGTATTAGCGACCTTTCAACCGATAATGAAAGCAACAATAAATCGCTGGGCGAATTAAGTAAGTCGATGTCGAACAGTAGCCACAGTTTAGCGGCCTTAGCCCGTCAATTTAAAACTTAAGCGGTCATATATTATTTAGGGTAAGCCGCAACCGGAAAGCTAATGTCGGTTGTGGTTGGCCCTTGTTCGGTTTCTATAGCAAAGCTTAAACGCCACACCATCTGTGGATCAGTACAGGCGCCTAAGCGAATTTTTGCTAGCCAACGTCCTTTCTCTAAGTATTCCCACACCACCGGTATGGTACCCATATACATACTTTCGCCCGACAAGACACTGCGGTTAATGTGCCAAGCTGAAGGTAATTGCACATACAAGTCGATGGCGGTTTCTTCTGGCATAGCGGGCGAGGAAGAATAAAGCGTCATGGTTTGCCCTGCCACATCATGTTGGCACTGGGCCGATGGAATAGACCCTACGGCGCAAAAACCAACTGTAGCACTTGGCTGTTTTACTTTACTGCAAGCCACCAAAGTGGTTATTAACAAAAAAATAGTTAGGTACAAACTTACTCTGGTCATAATTTCACCGCGGAAGGTCAGGAATACTGCAAAATCGTTGATATAATACCCGCCGATTTGATTAGAGTCATAAAAACTCTACATTCAGCTGTATTCTTTCGCTATAATCCGTACAATCTAGAGCGTTATCGGTAAAACTTTGTAAAAAGGTTTTGCCTTTTTGCATGTTCTGCAACCTCGAGCGGATAATAAGAAAATGAACCAAACGAATTCTCAACCTGTTGATTATAACCTGAAGGTGGTCAAACAATTTACGATTATGACCATCGTATGGGGCATTGTAGGTATGAGTGTTGGTGTATTAATTGCTGCCCAGTTAGTTTGGCCGGCATTAAACTTCGATACTCCATGGCTTACCTACGGCCGTTTACGCCCACTGCATACTAACGCAGTGGTATTTGCTTTTGGCACTAGCGCATTATTTGCTACTGCTTACTACGTCGTGCAAAAAACCTGTCACGTTAGGTTGTTTTCCGACCGGTTAGCGGCCTTCACCTTTTGGGGTTGGCAAGCGGTAATTGTAGCGGCTGTCATCAGCTTACCTATGGGCTTCACTACCACCAAAGAATATGCGGAGCTTGAGTGGCCGATATCTATTCTTATCGCAGTAGTGTGGATCGGGGTCATGGTAGTGTTCTTCGGCACTATGGCGAATCGTAGAACGTCGCACATATATGTAGCGAACTGGTTCTACGGTGCCTTTATGATTACCGTAGCTATGCTGCATATAGGTAATAACCTAGCCATTCCTGTGTCGTTCATGAAGTCGTACTCGATTTACTCGGGTGCTGTCGATGCCATGATGCAGTGGTGGTATGGGCATAACGCCGTTGGCTTCCTGCTCACTGCTGGCTTCTTAGGAATGATGTACTACTTCGTACCTAAACAAGCTGAGCGCCCGGTGTACTCTTACCGCTTATCGATTGTGCACTTCTGGGCACTTATCTGTATTTATATCTGGGCAGGCCCGCACCACTTACACTACACCGCGTTGCCAGACTGGGCGCAAAGTGTAGGTATGGTTATGTCGGTTATTCTGTTTGTTCCTTCGTGGGGCGGCATGATTAACGGTATTATGACCCTTTCAGGTGCATGGCATAAACTTCGTACCGACCCTATTTTGCGCTTCTTGATTGTGTCACTGTCGTTCTACGGCATGTCTACCTTCGAAGGCCCAATGATGGCGATTAAGTCTGTAAACGCCCTTTCGCACTACACCGACTGGACCGTTGGCCACGTACACTCAGGTGCATTAGGTTGGGTTGCCATGATTTCTATTGGTGCCATTTACCACTTAATCCCTATTTTGTTCGACCGCCAGCGTATGTACAGTATTAAGCTGATTAACACACACTTCTGGTTACACACTATTGGTGTTGTTCTGTACATCGTAGCGTTATGGATTTCAGGCGTAACACAAGGGTTAATGTGGGGTGCAGTGAACTCTGACGGTACCTTAACCTATAGTTTCGTTGAAAGCTTACAAGCCTCCTACCCGTTCTATTTTGTACGGTTTATTGGCGGTTTGTTTGTTGTAACCGGTATGCTTATTATGGCTTACAACGTATATAGAACTACCCGTAGCGATGTTGTTCGTAAAAGCGAACCTCTAGTCGCAGCTCAAACCGCGTAAGGAGATACTGAGTCGTGAGTAAAAACAAACATGAGTTAGTAGAGAAGCACGTCGGTTGGCTTGCTGTTTTTGCTATTATTGCAATTTCATTGGGTGGTCTCGCCGAGATCACCCCCCTACTGTTCCAACGCCAAATGTCTGAGCCAGTGAAAGATCTGCGCCCATACACGGCATTAGAATTAGAAGGTCGTGACATTTATATTCGTGAAGGCTGTGTTGGCTGTCATAGCCAAATGATTCGCCCGTTCCGCCACGAAACAGAACGTTATGGCCACTATTCAGTAGCGGGTGAGCACGTATGGGAATTTCCATTCCTATGGGGCTCAAAGCGAACTGGTCCAGACTTAGCACGAGTAGGTGGTCGTTATTCAGACGAGTGGCACTATGTGCACTTAATGAACCCACGCGCTGTAGTACCTGAGTCGAACATGCCAGCATTCCCTTGGTTAGCTGAGAACGTGTTAGATGGTCGCCTTACCGAGCGCAAACTACGCACATTTAGAACCTTAGGTGTGCCTTATACCGACGAAGACATAGCGGGTGCCGCTGAAGCGGTTATTGGTCACACAGAAATGGAAGCCTTGATTGCTTACTTGCAGTCACTTGGCACCGCCCTACGGTAAGGAAGGAATAGTATGAGTGGAGCTACATTCACAGCATGGTACACACTCGTTGTCTTCGGGATCATTATTTTAGTGATCCTCTGGGCCTACCGTCCGAAAAATAAAGACCGCTACGACAGTATTGCTAAGTCTGTTGTAGACGATGATTCAACCGACGTGAAACAACCAGAGTCGCGTCGCAAGCAGGAGTCAAATAATAATGAGTAGCTTCTGGAGTGCCTGGATAATAGTCATAACCCTCGGTACCTTAATAGCGTTAATGATTTTGTTGCGCTGGAATATGACCAACTATACCGGTATTGAAGAAGGCGAGCCTATGGGCCATACCTTCGACGGTATTGAAGAGCTAAACAACCCACTACCTAAGTGGTGGACCATTTTGTATTGGTTATGTTTTGCTTGGGGCTTTATTTACCTTGCCTTGTATCCGGGCTTAGGTAATTACAAAGGTTTGCTTGGTTGGACAAGTTCAAACCAAGGCGTACTTTCCTTAGAAGAGTCGCGCTTGGCGGTAGAAAAAGCCCGTGCCGAAGGTATGAACGTTCAGTATGACCGTGAACGTATGCATGCAGACGACAAGTACGGACCTATCTTTCAACAGTATGCCAGCTTAAGCATTGAAGACATTGCTAAAGAGCCAGAAGCGGTAAAAATTGGTCAGCGCCTATTTTTACAAAACTGTGCTCAGTGCCATGGTTCAGACGCCCGTGGCTCGCAAGGCTTTCCCAACCTAACCGATGGTGTGTTTAACTGGGGCGGTGAACCGCACCAAATTTTCACTACCATAATGCAGGGTCGTAATGCAGTTATGGCGCCGTGGGTAGACGCTTTAGGTGAACAAGGTGTAGTTGAGGTAGCTACTTATGTGTTAAGCCTGAATGGGCGCAACGTTGACCGCGACGCAGCTCGTGCGGGTGAACAACAATTTGCAATTTGTAGCGCCTGCCACGGTGCCGACGGTAAAGGTAATACGGCGCTAGGCGCGCCAGACTTAACCAATAACGTTTGGTTGTATGGCGGCTCACAAAAAGCGGTTGAAGACACCATTCGCCACGGCCGTAACGGTGTGATGCCTTCTTGGGAACATATTTTAGGTGAAGATAAAGTTAAAATTCTCGCCGGCTATGTACTTAGCTTAAACGCCGAGTAGCAAGGACAGCAACACTCGCATTGGAAGCCCCTACTTTGTTAGGGGCTTTTTGTATCACCTAACATCATGAGGTTGCTTATGTCGACTAAGCAGATGAACCACAAAAACACCGGCCCTTGGTACAAACACTTTTGGCCTTGGTATATTGTTTTCATGAAGCTTGCCGTATTAACCGCTATTGTTATTACCGCGGTAATTGTTAAAAAAAACCCCACCTCAATGGTTATCGACGACTACTACAACGAAGGCCGAGCCATTAACTATAAGCTCGACCGCAAAGAGCGTGCTTTAGAACTCGACATAAAGTTACAGGCAAACGTGGTCGACGGTATATTTACATTACAGTTTGTGTCGGGCGAGCCTGCGCAACGTACGGCCCTAAGGGTTATGTTTTACCACCCTACCCTTGATGATCGCGACTTCGACCTTTTAGTACCTCACGCTTCGGCAGGTATTTATCGCACCGAGTTTCCAACCGGCATTACCGGCCACTGGCGAATAGATATTGAACCCTTTGATCAAGAATGGCGTATTAGCAATTCAATTAACCTGCCTTTCAGTAAAAGTATTCTTATTGTTCCTGAGTTTTAAGGTTTTTCAGCTATGAACAACGCTCAGCATTGTTTTCACTGTTTTCAACCTATTCCACGCGGTGTCAACATTACCGCACAAGTAGCTGGTATCAACCAGCCCATGTGCTGCTATGGCTGCCAAGCGGTAACAGAAACCATTGTTGAGCAAGGTTTAACGCATTTTTATAAATACCGCGACGTAGACGCTAACCAAGGCCCGGCACTGATTCCGGAAGAGCTAGCCGGCTTAGACGAACAATTAGCTGCCTACGACGACACTGAAATACAAAAAGAATTTGTGCTTACCCAAAACAACCATAGTTCTGCTTCGCTAGCGGTTGAAGGCATGACCTGTGCCGCTTGTGCTTGGTTAATTGAACGCCAATTGGGTAATCATGCTGGGGTTGAAAAAGTAGTGGTAAACGCTACCACCGACCGTGTACATGTTACTTGGGAATCTGAAAACACCACTTTAAGCGCTATTTTGAAATCGATTCATCGGGTGGGCTACAAAGCCTTACCCTTTCAGCAAGCTGACATTGAAGAGCAATACGAACGCCAACGGCGCAGTTATATTCGCCGCTTAGGCGTAGCTGGCATTGCCTCTATGCAAACCATGATGGTGGCCGTTGGCTTGTATTACGACGACATCGATTCCACCACCCGGCTGTATTTTTGGTGGGTGTCGTTGTTATTTACTGCGCCCGTATTTGTGTATAGCTGCCAACCCTTCTTTAAAAACGCTTGGCGTGCACTGCGGTCGAAGTCGTTGAATATGGACGTGCCCGTTAGCCTAGCCATTATTTTTGCTTTTTTTGCAAGCTTTTACGCCACCATAACCGACACCGGCCAAGTGTATTACGAATGTGTCACCATGTTTGCTTTTTTCTTACTGTCGGGGCGTTACCTTGAATTACTCGCGCGGCAAAAAGCCATTACCAATGCCGCCAACTTAATGAAATTAATTCCCGCCATTGCTGAAAAACAAACCACCGAAGGCTGGCAAAAAGTAATGGTGAAGCATTTACAGCCTAACGATATTATTCAAATTCGCCCAGGCGAAGCCATTCCCGTCGACGGCCTGTTACTGTCTGATCAAGGCTGGTGCGACGAAGCTCAGCTTACTGGTGAAAGTCGGCCTATTGCTAAACGGGCCGGCGATATTATTTATGCGGGGAGTATTAATCAAGAAAACCCCATTCGCATTGAAGTAACCCATACCCATCAAAACACGCTGTTAGCGGGTATTATTCATTTACAAGACGAAGCCTTAGGACAAAAGCCCCGCGTAGTGCAGCTGGCCGATCGGGTTAGTAAGTATTTCGTGTTGGCCACACTTATTATTGCTACTGGCACTTACATCGGTTGGTATTTTGTCGCCCCAGAAAAAGCCTTTTGGACTGTGCTCGCCGTATTAGTAGCAACCTGCCCCTGTGCCCTGTCGTTAGCGGCACCAACCGCCATGAGCGGCGCTGTAAGCCGGTTAAACCAAAGTGGTATACTACTGAAGCAAGCCAACGTGTTAGCTGCGCTACCGCCAATTAAAACCATTTGTTTTGATAAAACCGGCACACTCACAGAAGGTCGCTTTAGCATATTAAACCATTGGAGTTTGTACCCAGCCCAGCAAGCCGAGAACGAAGCCATAGCAGCTGCACTTGAATTTGCCTCGGAACACCCTATTGCTCAGCCTTTTCGGCGCTTAGCCCAGCCTGCACAGCTAAATGAAGTCACCAACATACCTGGCTTAGGCGTAGTAGGTAGTGTTGGCAGCGAGCAATACCGTATTGGCAGCCTAGAGTTTATTCAGCAGTTGCTAGGCGAAATAGAAAGTCCATTACCACAAGCTAATGTGTTTTTAGCCAGCAAAGAAGGCTTAATTGCTGCCTGGCGAGTAGACGATGAGCTGCGCCGCGATGCTGAAGAAACCATTCAGTGGTGTCATGCACAAGGGTTTCGTACCATTATGCTTACAGGCGACAACCACGAACGGGCCCAGTTTATTGGTAACCAGCTTGGCCTCGACAACGTGCATGCGCAATTAAAACCCACCGACAAGTTAGAATTATTACGCACCCTGCAACAGCATGGTCCGGTGCTTATGGTTGGCGACGGTATTAACGACGCGCCGGTATTGGCACAAGCGAATGCGTCGTTCACCTTTGCTTCGGGCTCTGATCTTGCTCAGGCGGGTTCCGACGTGGTGATTTTAAATGGTGAATTATTGGCCATTCGGCGTTTATTCGACACGGCTACCCAAGTGCGCAAAGTAATTCGGCAAAACTTCGCTTGGGCGTTAGGTTATAATGGCATTATCTTGCCACTGGCGGTAGCGGGTTTTATTGGCCCGCTTTGGGCCATGTTGGGTATGTCAACCAGCTCATTGATTGTTATTAGTAACTCGCTGCGCTTACTGCGCCGGCAACGCTATTAAGGAGGCCCAATGGAATACTTACATATTATGGTGCCCGTTGCGGTGCTTATAGTTGTTGCTATTATTGGCCTGCTTTTTTGGGCTGTGCGCACCGGGCAATTCGACGACTTAGAGCGTCAAGGCTACAACATTCTACTCGACGACGAAGCACCAAAAGAACAGCATAAAGCAACCGGCAAAAAGCAGCCCAAGCCATGAATGTTATCGACTACTGGGCTGCTTTATTAATGGGTATTGCCGGTAGTGGGCATTGCATTGCTATGTGTGGTGGCCTTGCCGGCGCTATGGGCTTGCAGCAAAGTAAAACACGTATTGTACTTTATAACCTTGGCCGTATAACCAGCTATATGATTGCCGGCGTTTTGGTTGGCTCGGCATTTTTTGGCCTAGCGCAATTACAGCCTTCATTTTTAATTTGGATGCGTATTGCGGCAGGAATAATGATGGTATTATTAGCCGCCTATTTACTGCGCATAAATGTTGCCCTGCTCTGGTTAGAACGCCTAGGTGCAGTATTATGGCGGCGCCTACAACCTTGGTCGAAAAAATTTAACCGTAATAGCCAAACCAGCCATATTTTCGCCGCCGGCATGTTGTGGGGCTGGCTTCCTTGCGGCTTGGTTTATAGCGCCTTGTCGTGGGCCGCCCTGTCTGCTTCGCCGGTATCGGGTGGTTTTTTTATGCTGTTATTTGGTGTAGGTACTTTGCCAAGCATGTTATTCTTAGGTATGGTTAGTCATCGCATGCAGCATCTGTTAAAGTCAGCCAAATTTCGTTGGGCTTCTTCAATTCTTTTAGCAGGTTACGGCGTAACAACAATCATTATTGGGTTAATGCAGCTGCGTTAGTTCTAGGAGTTTAGATGTCCACTGAGAATCGTTCAGCAAACTATATTAATTGTCAAAATTGCGGCATCAACCAGTTGTGTTTGCCTTACACCTTAGACGATAGTTCCTTAACTAAGCTCGACTCTATAATTGAACGCAAACGCCCTTACCAACGTGGCGACACCTTATTTCGGGCCGGCGAGCCCCTTACCTCGTTATATGCGGTTCGTTCTGGCAGCTTAAAAAGTTACATATTAAATGATAATGGCGAAATGCAAATTACTGCGTTTCATTTGCCAGGCGATTTAATTGGCTTTTCTTCTATTTCCGACCAACGTTACCAAGGCTTTTCTGAAGCCTTAGAAACCAGCATGATATGCGAAATTCCTTACGACAACCTTGAATTGTTAAGTGGCCAGGTACCAACCTTGCGGCGGCAAATAATGCGCCTAATGAGCGACGAAATAAATGCCGACAAGCGCATGCTTGGCTTGGTTACGTCACGCAATGCCGAAGCTCGGGTGGCCACCTTCTTACTTGAACTATCGTCGCGTTTTCAAAAGCGTGGTTTGTCATCTTCAGAATACCGCCTAAGCATGACCCGTGCTGAAATTGGCAATTATTTGGGCTTAACCGTTGAAACCGTAAGCCGCTTGCTAGGCAAATTTCAGCGTGAACATATAATTAAAGTAAGTGGCCGTTTGGTCAAGCTTTGCGATATTAACCGTATTGGTGAAATAGCAGGTTTGTCGCCCATTCCTTGCCAAAAAAAACAAGCCTAACCGTTCACTGAATTACCTAGCTAGAATACATAACTAGAAAAGTTGTACGGGTTAAGCCACATGAACTAAGCTTGCTTATAATGAAGTCACTTTTCCACCCACAAGGAAGGTTGCTTATGTATCAAAATATTCTTGTTGTACTTGACGCTGAAAGCGACGAGCAAAAAGCGCTGTCACGCGCCCTTCATTTAGCTCGTATCATGCCTGTTCAACTTACATTGTTTGTTTCTATTTACGACTTCGCTTATGAAATGACCACCATGCTGTCGGGTGAAGAACGTGAACAAATGCGTAGCTCGCTGATTGAAGATAGGCACCAATGGGTAAATAGCCTATTAGCTGAAGCAAACGCCACTGACTTAGCAATTAACATAGAAGTGGTATGGCACCATAGGCCCTTTGAAGCCATTATTCGCAGTGCTCTTAAACATGGCCACGACCTTATAATTAAAGGCGCCAAAAAACATGGTGCCTTGCAAAGCGTTATTTTTACCCCTACCGACTGGCATTTATTACGCAAAGCCCCCTGCCAAGTATTGTTGGTAAAAGAGCATGCTTGGCCTGAAGAAGGTGGCCAAATACTTGCTGCTGTGCATGCCGCAGCGGAAAGCGACACCCACCAAGCGCTGAACAAGAAGGTTATTCAAAGCGCCAACGCCATGAGCGAAAAGCTCAAGGCAAGATTACATTTAGTAAACTGCTATCCGTCGGCCCCTTCGGCGATAGCCATTGAAATACCAGAGTTCGACACTTTCCAGTACCAAACCAGCGTAAAAGCATTCCATGAAAACGAACTTACTAAGCTAGTTGCCGCAGCCGCTGCTACTATTCATAAAACTCATTTAGTGGAAGGCATGCCAGAAGACGCCATTCCGAAGTTAGCGAAGGAAATAGATGCGGGTTTAGTGGTATTAGGTACCATTGGCCGTACTGGCATTTCAGCAGCGCTGCTTGGTAATACGGCCGAACACGTAATAGGTCAATTAAATTGCGATTTACTGGCCTTGAAGCCCGACGGCTTTAAATGCCCCTTTGAATAAGGTGTTGCGAACTACAATCAGCTAACAAAGCAGGCTAATTACGCCTGCTTTGTTTATGGTTAGTGATTATCTTCTAATTCGTCGCGTACCACTTCAATAATAGGTCGGTTTACACGAATCATTTGCTGCAGCTCGTGTATGTAGTCTTCCCCGCGGGTGGAATAGCTCATTAAGCCTGCCGTTAATGGCACCGCTGTAATAGGCTGTTCATTAGTGCGCAAGCCATAACGAATTGAGCGTAGCTCTTGGTACGCTGCATGGGTGTTTAAATTTCTAATGTAGCTTTTTACCGACGCTTCCATAGAATTAAACAAACGTACTTCATAGCTTTCACCACTTGGGCGTTGGTCGGGTACAATGCCGCAACCCTCGGTCCAGCACCACTGGCCAAAAAAGTTCAAGGCACTTTGGGCAAAACGCGACGTGCCCCAACCGCTTTCGTTGGCAGCTTGAATCAGCACTAAGGTTTCCGGCACAATATCAACACGGCGTAGTAGCAAGTTAAAGCGACGGGTGCGATCATTAGCATCAACTCGATAATACTCACTTAAGTCGTCTAACCATTTCGTTTCTCTGCTGGTTAGGGCTTTACCTTGTAATACTTTTTCGTGCAAGCGCAAAAGAGTGTCGCGCTGAGCAAGTATGTGTTGATTTTCAGATTGTATAGCCGGCAATAAATAGCTGAAAAAAGCCACTTTACGTTCAAGCACTTGGTTAATATTGCCAAAGTCGGGCACTTCTTTCGTGCCATGGCTAATTTTAGCATTCACCGGCGGCAGCATACGCTGGGTTTTAGAAAATGGAATGCCGCCTGCTTCACCTTGATGAGAGCTATCTGACTGAAACGCAAATATAAGCAATATGGCCACAAATGCAGTGGTTATCAGCGCAATAAGCCCTAATGTTTTTTTATTTGTCATGATCTTATTTATCATTTTGGTATCCTTTTACACCACCTTACTTACTACTATAGGATGTTGTTCTTTGCTATTACGTGCGTTTCAATGCCAAAGATCTCTCGGTATAAAATGCCTTTTACATTATAAAACAACGGTATCACCCAAATAAGGCCAATACCCAAAGTAAAAATAGACAGCATAAAAAGAATAGTTAAAACCGCATAAATAGAAAGGAAGGCAAAAAATTGCCGAAACACCACGGTTAGTGATATACGAATGGCTTTCAACGGGCCGAGCTGATCTTTAATAACCAGTGGCACCGCTAAGCTTAAACCTACAGCAAAGGTTAAAGATATTAGCATAAAAATACCAAGTAATGTATTTACAGCCAGTCCCAATGGGCTAGCTAACATAATACCCAGTGTTACCAGCGCTAACATACCAACCATTTTAACCACTTCGATAGCCGCAATAGGCCATGCCCCAGCGAAATGACTAAACACCATTTTCGGAGAATTCTCAGGCACTAGAGTAGTTTCGCCTTCGCTGCTTTTAACGTGGCGCACGGCATTGCGTAGGCCCATGCTTATTAGCCCAGCTAACAGCACCGCCACTACTACTTGTAATACCAGCTGGCTTACCAGCATGCCGAAAGGAATAACACCGGTTTCTTCTATGGTGGCTAAATCAACTTGTAATGGCTCTAAAATAACACTGCCAGCAATAGCAATTAAATAAATAATAATTGCCCCTAATAAAAAAGGTGGCTTGGTGGTTTTAGTTAATTCCCAGGCCTCTTGTAAAACTTTGTTGTTGTCTAACTTGAAATTGTTCGACAAGGCGTTCCCTGGGCTGCCGCCAATGCGTTTTACTAGGGGGCCATTATTCACTTCATTCATTCGTATTTTCCAATTCTGCTGTTATGCTTATGACATGACAGTTCGCATTGTACCGCACTTTCACTGGTAATTTGAAAGCAAATCAGCAACTACCCCTACAACAAGCGGCGATTTTGTTGTTCTACCCAAATGAGTAATTCGTGAATAAAAAACCTACTACAGGCAAAGCCACTGCTGTAAAACGCAGCCCAACAACTCGTTCACCACGCCCTAAGCCTAGTGCTAGCGCTAACCCCAAGGCTTTTGCTAGTAACAAGTCCGCGGCGTGGAAAACCAAGCCCCGCCGCCCTCGCCCAGCTACGCCACGGGTGCTTTTATTTAACAAGCCCTTTAATACCCTTTGCCAGTTTAGTGGCGAGCCTAGCGACAGCTTATTAAAACACTTCATTCCAGTGGCCAACGTATACCCAGCGGGGCGGCTCGATAAAGACAGCGAAGGCCTATTGTTATTAACCAACGACGGCATTATTCAAGCGCGCATTACCGACCCGAAACAAAAAATGCGCAAGTCGTATTGGGTACTGGTGGAAGGCGAACCAACCGCCGAAGCCTTACAGCAACTTAAACAAGGTGTGCTGTTAAACGACGGCAAAACCTTACCTGCTCAAGTGGAAATAATTGCACCACCTACACTTTGGCAGCGCAACCCACCAGTGCGGGTACGTAAAGTAATTAAAGACACCTGGCTTAATTTAACCATTACCGAAGGCCGTAACCGCCAAGTGCGCCGAATGACAGCCGCCATTGGCCACCCCACATTACGCTTGGTGCGTCATTGTATTGGTAATTTTAACCTTGAAAACCTTCAGCCTGGCGAATACCGCGAGCTAACCACCGCCGAGATACCTACCGAGCTTCTACCACAACAGAAAAAGTGATAGAATTCAGCGCCCAAATACTGGTGTTTGTAATTAAAGGTTTGTCATGACTAAAACAACGTCCCCTCGCGTTATCGTAGGTATGTCCGGCGGTGTCGACTCGTCGGTTTCAGCTTGGTTATTGCAGCAACAAGGCTACCAAGTTGAGGGGCTTTTTATGAAAAACTGGGAAGAAGACGACACCAATGAATATTGTGCCGCTGCCGACGATTTAAAAGACGCCCAAGCGGTGTGTGAAAAGCTAGGCATTGAATTGCATACGGTGAATTTCGCCGCAGAATATTGGGACACGGTGTTCGAGCACTTCTTGTCAGAATATAAAGCAGGCCGCACCCCCAACCCTGACATTATGTGCAACAAAGAAATTAAGTTTAAAGCCTTTTTAGACTTTGCTGCCGAAGTGTTGAATGCCGACTACATTGCTACCGGGCATTATTGCCAGCGCCGTGAACATAACGGTAAATTTCAATTATTACGTGGTGTTGATCAAAGCAAAGATCAAAGCTACTTTTTGTACACTCTTAGCCATGAGCATGTGGCCCGTACCCTATTTCCTGTGGGTAACATTGAAAAAACCGAAGTACGCCGTATTGCTGAAGAGCAAAACTTAATTACCTTTGATAAAAAAGACTCCACCGGCATTTGCTTTATTGGCGAGCGTAAATTTAAAGACTTCCTCCAGCAGTACTTGCCAGCCCAGCCAGGCCCCATTGTTGCCGTTGACGGCACTGAACTAGGCCAACACGAAGGCTTAATGTATCACACCATTGGTCAGCGCAAAGGTCTGCTTATTGGTGGTTTAGCCAATGCAGGCAACGACCCTTGGTATGTGGTGGACAAAAACGTTGCCAGCAACGAACTTATTGTTGCCCAAGGTAATCAACACCCACGGCTGTTTTCCAAAGGTTTAATTGCTGGCCAAGTACATTGGGTAAATCGCGAAACGCTTACCCAGCCTTTGCACTGTATGGTTAAAACCCGCTATCGCCAAGAAGACATTCCTTGTGTGGTTACGCCCCTTGAAAACGGCGACTTAGAAGTCATGTTCAACGCCCCTGTAGCCGCCGTTACACCGGGCCAGTCGGCGGTATTCTATCTTGATGAAGTATGTTTAGGTGGCGCTATTATTGAGTCGCGCATTACTGATTTCGAGGTTGCATTGTGACCGAGTGGCAACAACGTGTGTTTGCCTTAGCCGGTTTATGCCAAGCCGCAGCCTGTGTACAACAGCTGGCCCACCGTGGGCAGGTAACCCCAGCAGAAGCAATTAACCCATTGGTTAACTCGGTGTTAGCTGTTAATGCAGCGTCTATTGAAGACATATACGTCACCGACACCCATTATTCTATTGCGGCCAACGCCGACCACAACACGGATCAGCACAGCACTAACCCTGGCCACAACCCGCTGCACATTGGTTTACAAATATTTATTAACCAATTTGCCGGTAAAGGTGCGAAAGACCAGCAACAAGTAGAGCTGGTTATAAATATGCTTAGGTTAGAACGAGTGCTTAACGGTAACAGCAAAGCAGTGAGTGAATTAGCCGCTGGCTTAACCCAAGTGGCGCGACAAAAATACGACTTTAACGTCGATAACTACCGTATTATGGAAAACTTGGCAGGCTTATACAGTGGCATTGTTGGCCCTTTAGCCCGCCCTATTCTGGTAAAAGGCAAGCCCGCACTGCTAAAACAGCAGGCTATTCAAAACCAAATACGTACCTTACTGTTAGCGGGTATTCGTAGCGCTGTATTATGGCGCCAAGTAGGCGGCAAAAAACGCCATGTTTTATTTCATCGCGGCACCATGGTGCAGGCGGCGAACTCACTTCTTTTAACTTCTTAGCAATCAGCGGAGCCAATTATAATGGACCTTTCCAGTTTAAGTGCAATTAGTCCTGTCGACGGTCGTTACGGCAGCAGAACAGCTAGCCTACGGCCTTATGTCAGCGAATTCGGCCTTATTCATCAACGTGTTATTGTTGAAGTACGGTGGCTACAAAAACTTGCTCAAATCGACGCTATTGCTGAAGTACCGCCCTTGTCGCCGGAAGCTAATTTGTTTTTAAACCAAATTATTAGCGAATTTTCAGAACAAGACGCCGCCCGCGTAAAAGAAATAGAACGCACTACTAACCACGACGTAAAAGCGGTTGAATACTTTTTAAAAGAAAAAGTGGCGAGCCATGCCGAATTAGCAGCGGTGAGCGAGTTTATTCACTTTGCTTGTACATCGGAAGACATTAACAACCTTTCCCACGCCCTTATGCTACACAACGCCCGCGACGAAGTGGTTATTCCGGCGGTTACCGAACTACTGCAAAAACTAGCAGCGTTAGCCGTTGAATACGCCGACATTCCAATGATGTCGCGCACCCATGGCCAGCCGGCTAGCCCTTCTACCTTCGGCAAAGAATTTGCTAACGTGGCAATTCGGGTTGATCGCCAACTGTCGCAAATAAAAGACATTGAATTTTTAGGCAAACTAAATGGCGCAGTAGGTAACTATAACGCCCACCTTTCCGCCTACCCAGAAGTAGATTGGCACCAGGTTTCAGAAGAATTTGTTGGCTCGCTAGGTATTCGTTGGAACCCCTACACCACGCAAATAGAACCCCACGACTACATTGCCGAGTGGTTTAACGCCGTAGCCCGCTTAAATACTATTTTAATCGACCTAAACCGCGACGTTTGGGGCTACATTGCCCTTAATCACTTTAAGCAGCGCACCGTTGAAGGCGAAGTTGGCTCGTCTACTATGCCCCATAAAGTAAACCCTATCGATTTTGAAAACTCGGAAGGTAACCTTGGTTTGGCCAATGCTATTTTAGGCCATTTGGCCGAAAAATTACCCGTATCACGCTGGCAGCGCGACCTAACCGACTCTACCGTGTTACGTAACCTGGGCGTTGGTTTAGGCTATAGTTTCATTGGCTGGCAGGCCACCTTAAAGGGCCTCAGCAAGTTAGAAATTAACACCGCTGTACTAGCTGCCGAACTCGACCAAAACTGGGAATTACTGGCTGAGCCGGTGCAAACCGTAATGCGTCGTTATGGCATTGAAAAACCATACGAAAAGCTGAAAGACCTCACCCGTGGTAAGCGTTTGTCAGCCGCCGATATGGCCGCCTTTATTGACAGCCTAGACATGCCCGCTACCGCCAAGGCCGAATTGAAAAAATTAAGCCCTGCAAACTATATTGGCGACGCGGTACGGCTAGCGAAAGACGTTACCAAGCACTTGGAAAACCTGTAACCATGAAACAACTCCGTGACTTCGACACCGAAGACTTTAAGCGCCGTTATTGGCAACAGCAACCTGGGGTATTTCGTCAAGTTATGCCTGATCTGGTTGAGCCCTTGTCGCCAGACGAGCTGGCTGGCTTAGCGCTAGAGCCAGGGGTCGATTCACGGGTTATTTGGTGTGAACGAGGTCGGTGGCAGCTTGAACATGGTCCTTTCGACAACTATGCCAAGCTGGGCGATTCCCATTGGACCTTACTGGTGCAGGCGGTGAATGAACATTACCCACCTGCCCGCCACTTGTTACGCCATTTTGAATGGCTACCCGACTGGCGTATCGACGACTTAATGGTTAGCTTTGCCACGCCTAAAGGTGGTGTTGGCCCCCATGTGGACCAATACGACGTGTTTATTATTCAAGGCAGTGGCCGCCGCCAATGGCAAATTGGCCAGCCCGGTGGTTTAGAAACCATAACCCCACACCCTGAACTAAAACAAGTAAAAGGCTTTACCCCCATTATTGACGTGGTGCTCGAGCCCGGCGACATGATTTATATTCCGGCGGGTTTCCCCCATGAAGGAGTAAGCATTGAAGCCTCGGTAAATTATTCCGTTGGTTTTAGAGCCCCTAGCCAAGCCGAGCTGCTGTCGGCATTAGCCGATAAAGCCTTAGACGAAGACCTATTAACAACACGGTTTAAAGACACTAGCGGCTCGTTAGCAGCACAAGCAAACCAGCCTTCGTGGTACTTGCCGGCCAGTGCAGTTACTGCCTTTAAAGATCTTGTTACCTCAGCCGTGGCAAACGAAGCACTAATGCAACGCCTGTGTGCGGTGTACTTGTCACAAAATCCACGGCCACCCTTACAGTTTTGGCCTGAACAAAGCATTACGAGCGAACAGCTACTGGCTTGGTTAAGCACCAACCCACAGTATTTAACGGCACCTGGTTTGCGCTGGTTAACGGTGCACGAAAAGTCGGCAAACACGGCTGAAGTTGAACTAGCGCTGTACGTGCAAGGGCAACGCTTCTTAGCCGACAGCGACACAGAACAGTTATTAGCCCTGTTTAAAGCGCATGAATCGTTGAACAGTAACTTTATCGCCGCCCGGGTAAAAGCGTCGGCAGCGGCTTCTGCCCTAGTGCTGTGGTTAGTAAATGAAGGGTATTTAGTGCCAGAATACAACGAAGAAGATTACCAAGACGAGAGCGAAGAAGAGAGCTAAACCCTCTTCTTCATTACCCTTTTCTTCATCGTTAAGGTTTTTATTCCTGCCAAAGAGACGGGTTTTCGCTGAGCGGGTATATTTTTTCCGCACTACGAATTAATATTTGGGCAAACTCTTGTTGCTTGGCATCGCTAGGTAATTCGCTGGCCAATATTTTGTCGGCTTTTAACTGCCAACGATACGAAAAATAACGCAACGCGTCTTGTGGGGTGGCCGCAAAACTTGCATCAATGTGGTCAGTCGGTAAGTCGTTACCGGTAATGGCCCACACTTTTTCCGTTAACCCTTGCAGGGTAAATTTCCATACGGCCAAGTGGGGGGCAAAATAGCGGCTTTCTTTGGTTAAAATAACATTGGTAATTAAGCCACGCTCGGCAAGATAAGCATTCGCCCGTTGAAACTGGGCGCGTACCCACTCTTGCATTTCTTGTTCGGTCATTGCGGTCATGTTAATACTCTTTATCAACTGCTTTTTTGGTTAGGCTGAAGCTTATCATTTACCATCAAAACAGGGAATAACTTCCCACGGCTTATATTACCGCTCTCCTTTAAGGTCATTCTAACGGTGGTAGTAATAACAAAGGCGTCGCTCTGGTTCGACCTGTTTGCTGTAAAGAACTCTTACAAAATAACCTTTTCATGTACTATTTATATTAAGCTAGCGACTAGCGCTTAAGCACGCAAAGTGGTAATTTACGCTGCGTTTTAAGACAACTAAATAAGGGTAAACTTCATGTCCCTGTTTGAACATAAAGAATTTGATAATCACGAACAAGTGGTTTTCTGTCACGATCAAGAATCAGGTTTAAAAGCAATTATTGCGGTGCACGACACTACTATGGGTCCATCGTTAGGTGGTACCCGTATGTGGAATTATGCATCGTCTGCCGAAGCACTAACCGACGTACTACGTTTGTCGCGCGGCATGACCTATAAAAGCGCTTTAGCTGGTTTGCCACTAGGTGGCGGCAAAGCGGTTATTATTGGCGATGCGAAAACCGATAAAAGCGACCCGCTATTTAAAGCCTATGGCCGTTTTATCGACTCTTTAGGTGGTAAGTACATTACTGCCGAAGACGTGAACATTCGCACCACGGATATTGCTGTTATTAGCACCCAAACTCGTTATGTAGCTGGTACCGCTGAAAAAGCTGGCGACCCTTCACCACATACGGCGCTAGGTGCTTACTTAGGTTTAAAAGCAGCGGTTAAACATGCCCTAGGTAGCGAAGACTTAACAGGCGTTAAAATTGCCTTACAAGGACTCGGTGCAGTTGGTTATGGCTTAGCAGAATATTGTGCAAAAGACGGTGCCATATTGTTTGTAAGCGACGTAAACCAAGAAGCGGTTGACCGTGCCGTAAGCAAATTAGGTGCTACAGCCGTTAGTATTGACGACATCTACGACCAAGACGTTGACGTGTACTCGCCTTGTGCCTTAGGTGCCACCATTAACGACGACACCTTAAAGCGTATTAAAGCCAAAGTTATTGCAGGTAGTGCCAACAACCAGTTAGCTACCGCGGCTCACGACAAAATCGTCAAAGACATGGGTATTTTGTACGCCCCTGACTATGTGATTAATGCCGGTGGTGTTATTCACGTTTGTTCTGAAGCGGCAAGCTTTAGCAATGAAGAAACGGCGGCTCGAGTTCGTAACATTTACAATACGCTCGACAAAATATTCACTCGCGCGAAAGAAGAAAACCGTCCTACGGGCGAAATTGCCGACGAAATGGCACGTGAAATATTGGCAGCGAAAGCGGCAGAGCATAAACTATAGTTAACTCGCTTGCTGAACTTGCAGTTAAAGCCTAACGACCCAGTCGTTAGGCTTTTTTTATGGTTGCTAATAAGTTTTAGTTAGCTAACAGCTCGGCCAACACCGTTAATGGGTGCACCGGCTTAGCGTAACTTGGGTTGTTAGGCTTGCCAAAACGGTCGCTTTGGCAGCGGCACGAAAAGCCTGTTGCTAAAGGTTGTACACCCTTCTTTTGCAATTCGTGTTGCCAGTTCAGGCTAAATATTTTTTCACTTAAAGCCTTTTGGCTCACTTCATGGCCAAAGCTGCCCGCCATACCACAGCAGCCGGTTGCTGGCGTGGCTAAAGAAAGCCCTAACACGTTAAAAATAGCCGCCCAAGCAGACTTCACCATAGGTAATGCGGTTTGCTCGGTACAATGGCTTAATAAGTTATAAGCGGTATTAGTTGGTGTTACGGCAATGTCTTTCGGCATAAACTTCAGCAACCATTCATGGGCTAACAATACTTGAAAGTCGCCCCGCTCGTTACCTAACGCTTGCTGGTACTCGTCGCGAAAGCACAAGGTAGTTGCCGCATCAAGGCCAACTAAGGGTATGCCCTTGTTATGCAGTTCATTTAAAGCCGCCGCGGTAAGCTTTGCTTGCTGCGCAAATTCAGTTAAAAAACCTTTTACATGCAGGCCTTTACCGTTGGCCATAAAGGGCATAACCACCGGGGTTTTACCACATTGTTCGGCCACGGTTAAAAACGCTTCTAGCAGCTCGGGCTCATAACACGAAGTAAATACGTCTTGTACCACCACCACATAGTCGGTGGGGGTGAAATATTCCGTGGCCGCCACTTTGGTAAAATTATCCCAGCTAATTAAATTACGGCGTACTTTTAACCGTTTTTGCAAGCTGGGCACAGCAAAAACTGGGGTGTCCGTATAACCTGTCAGCTTAGCTTGTGCTAATCGGCTTAAGCGGTTATTCAATAAGGCATTAGCTAGCCGCGGCACACGTGCCATACGGGGTAATAATTTTTCAGCATCGCGCACTAAGTAGTCTTTTACGGGCCGGGCATACTGGCTAAAGTAATAGTTATAAAAACGCGACTTGTGGGTTGGAATATCAACACTTACTGGACATTGAGTGGTACAAGCTTTACACGACAAGCAGGTGTCCATTGCCTCGCGCACTTCATGGTTAAAGTCTGGCTTTTGTTGCCAGCTATTTAGCAGCCGTTGTAACCAAAAACGTTTTTTCGGTTGGCCCAGTTCATTGCCATTGGCATGGGTTAAACGCAGCCATTCCCGTAGTAAGGTGGCCCGCCCTTTCGGTGAAAAGCGCCGATCTTGACTGCCCCGATACGACGGACACATGGGCGTTTTAACGTCGTAGTTAAAACATAAGCCATTGCCATTACAGTCCATGGCACTTTGCCAGGTTTCGCGCACATCGAGCGGTATTTGCCGATCAAACCAACCCCGTTTGCGATCATCCACCGACACCAGCGAGGCTTCGGAATCAACCGGCGTGCAAATTTTACCTGGGTTTAGCCTATTTAGTGGGTCAAATACAGCCTTTAAGCAACGTAATTCATAAAATAGCTCTAGCCCAAAAAACTCTGGGCCATATTCAGAACGATACCCTTTACCGTGCTCGCCCCACATTAAGCCACCGTACTTGGCCGTAAGGTGCATTACTTGATCGCTCACCCGGCGCACCACGGCTTCGTCTTCTTCGTCTATTAAGTCGAGCGCGGGGCGCACATGCAACACGCCTGCGTCGACATGCCCAAACATGCCATAACGTAAATTTTCCGCGTCAAGTAAGGCGCGAAATTCATCAATATAGTCGGCTAAATGCTCCGGTGGTACGGCCGTGTCTTCCACAAAAGCCACTGGTTTTCTGCGGCCCTTGGTGGCGCCAAGTAAACCTACGGCTTTTTTACGCATGGCGTAAATGCGCTGAATACTAGGTAAGTCGGCACACACCTGATAGCCAATAACCCCGCTTTCGGTTGGGTCGAGCTGATCCAGCGTGGCACACAAAGAAGCTACCTTATCGTTTATATCGGCTTGGTTAATGGCGGTAAATTCCACCATATTAATGCCGTCCATGGTAAAGCCTGGCACGTCGGTTAATAGGTCTTTTACCTCGTTCCAAATAATGTCGTTACGGGCAAGATCAAATACCGTGGAGTCAACGGTTTCTACCGAAGTGGCGCGCGCTTTTACTAGGCTTGGAGCATGGCGCAAGGCCGCTTGGAAGTTTTGGTATTTAACATTCACCAATACTTTGTGCTTTGGAATGGGAGTAATTGTAAGCTTGGCTTCGGTTACCAAGGCTAAAGTACCTTCTGCTCCGGTAATCAAGCGCGACACATCAATAGTGTCGGCTTCTTTATCCCAGGTATGCTGCAAATCGTAACCGGTTAAAAATCGGTTCAACGGCGGAAACTTTGCTTCAATGGCCGCCCGTTGGTCTACACAACTAGCCAGCACTTGCTTATATATAGCACCAAGGGTGTTCGGTAACTGTGCCAATTCCGTGGCTTTTGCTCGGCTTATGGGCGCCGTATTTAATTCTTGGCCATTGGCTAAATACGCCCGCAAAGCCAACACGTGATTACTGGTTTTGCCATACACCAAAGAGCCTTGGCCTGAAGCGTCGGTGCCAACCATACCACCAATGGTGGCGCGGTTACTGGTGGACGTATCAGGCGCAAAGAAGTAACCATGGGGCGCTAAGAAGTCGTTTAAGGCGTCTTTTACTACCCCTGCTTCCACCCGCACCCAACCTTCAGCAAGGTTTAATTCAAGAATATTGGTGAAGTAGCGGCTTAAATCAATCACCACGCCTGGGGTTAGCGACTGGCCATTCGTGCCAGTACCACCACCGCGCGGCGAAAAACTAATATGCTGATGCGCAGGCCGGTTGGCTACCCGTAGCAGGCACTGTAAGTCGTTCGAGCTTTTGGGGTAAACCACCGCTTGCGGCAGTTGTTGATAAATACTGTTGTCGGTTGCAGCAATTAAACGCCCCCCATAGGAGGCGTCAATGTCGCCTATAAACCCTGCGCTACCTAATGCTGTTAGAAAATATTCCGTTTCTTCAGCCACGCGGGGTAAATCATTTAGCGTGGGTAACGCAGTGGTCATGTTATTCCCTTTCAGTTACTTACTGTTTAGTGGCAAGTTCTTTCGCTAAATATTGCCAAGTATCAACCACCGTGTCTGGGTTTAACGACACTGAATCAATTCCTTGTTCAACCAGCCAGTGGGCAAAGTCGGGGTGATCAGAAGGCCCTTGGCCGCAAATACCCACATACTTCCCACGCTTTTTCGCTATTTGTATGGCCATCGATAATAACGCCTTCACGGCTTCATCGCGCTCATCGAATAAGTGCGCAATAACACCCGAATCGCGGTCTAAACCAAGAGTTAGCTGGGTTAAGTCGTTCGAGCCAATCGAGAAGCCATCGAAAATATCGAGGAATTTGTCGGCTAACAAGGCATTCGACGGTAATTCACACATCATAATTACGCGTAAACCGTTTTCGCCTTTGCGTAGGCCATGTTTCGCCAACACTTCAATAACGCCACGCCCTTCTTCTAAGGTACGTACAAATGGAATCATTATTTCCACGTTGGTTAAGCCCATGTCGTTACGCACCCGTTTAATGGCTTCACATTCAAGGGCAAAACAAGGCTCGAATTCTTCCGACAAATAACGCGAGGCACCACGGAAACCAAGCATGGGGTTTTCTTCTTCCGGCTCGTATTGGTTACCGCCCAGTAAGTTAGCATATTCATTCGACTTAAAGTCAGACATGCGCACAATGACACGCTCAGGCGAGAACGAAGCGGCAATGGTTGAAATACCTTCCACTAAACGGCGAATGTAAAACTCGATAGGATCAGGGTAACCAATAATATGATCGCGAATAGCTTCTTGCATTTCATCGGTTTGCGCGTCGAATTCAAGCAAGGCCCGTGGGTGAATACCAATCATGCGGTTAATAATAAATTCAACCCGCGCTAAACCCACACCTTCATGGGGCAAGGTGGCGAAGTCAAAGGCCCGATCGGGGTTGCCCACGTTCATCATAATTTTAAGCGGTAAGCTTGGCATACTGCCAATTTCCGACTCGGTAATATCAAAGCCTAGTAAGCCGCTGTAAATGGTACCGGTGTCGCCTTCGGCGCAAGAAACCGTTACGTCAATGCCATCGGCAATCAGGTCGGTGGCATTACCACAACCAACCACGGCTGGAATACCCAGTTCACGGGCAATAATTGCCGCGTGGCAAGTACGCCCACCTCGGTTGGTTACAATGGCTGAAGCCCGTTTCATAATCGGCTCCCAATCTGGGTCGGTCATGTCGGTTACTAAAATGTCGCCTGGTTGCACTTGGTCCATATCGTCAATGGAAGCAAGTACCCGCGCCACACCACGGCCAATACGCTGGCCAATTGCACGGCCAGTGGCCAGCACTTCCGAAGTTTCTTTTAAAGCGAAACGTTCTATGCTTTGGCCTTTTTCGTTTGAACGAACGGTTTCAGGACGCGCTTGCACAATATACAACTTGCCGTCTTGGCCGTCTTTGGCCCATTCAATGTCCATGGCACGGCCATAATGCTGTTCAATAATAACGGCTTGTTTGGCCAGCTCATGAATTTCTTCATCGCTTAAAGAAAATTGTCGTTGGCGGGCTTCGTCTACGTCTTGAACTTGTACTTGCTCGCCATGGTCGGTGCTGTCGGAATACACCATTTCAATTTTTTTACTACCCATGGTGCGGCGTAAAATAGCCGGTCGGTCTGCTGCAAGGGTTGGTTTATGCACAAAGAATTCATCGGGGTTAACAGCACCCTGCACCACCATTTCACCAAGGCCATAAGAAGAAGTAATAAATACCACTTGCTCAAAACCCGATTCGGTGTCGATGGAGAACATCACGCCAGCTGTTCCTAAGTCGGAACGAACCATGCGTTGTACCCCAGCAGAAAGAGCCACACCGCGGTGGTCGTAGCCTTGGTGTACACGGTAAGAAATGGCACGGTCGTTAAACAAGGAAGCAAACACATGCTTCATGGCTTCCATTACCGCGTCTAGGCCTTTTACGTTCAAAAAGGTTTCTTGTTGGCCAGCAAACGAAGCATCGGGCATGTCTTCGGCAGTAGCCGAGCTACGTACGGCAAAACTGGCGTCGCTTTGGCCAGCACTTAGCTGCTCGTAAGACTGCCGAATGGCCTCTTCAAATTCTGGCTGAAATGGTGTTTCAATAATCCACTGCCGAATTTGTTTACCTGCCACGGCAAGTGCTTTGACGTCGTCCACGTCCAATGTGTCGAGCAATGCATAAATTTTATCATTAACACCGCTTTGCTCTAGAAAGCGATTAAAAGCTTCCGAGGTTGTGGCAAAGCCGCCTGGAACGGTTACACCGGCCCCGGCAAGGTTGCTAATCATTTCGCCCAAAGAGGCATTTTTGCCCCCTACTCGGCTTACATCACCCATTCCTAAATCTTGATACCAAAGTACAAAGTCTTGCACGGTCTTTTCCTTGTTATCTGCGCATAATTGCTGGAGCGTTTGAAGATGAGAACATTTTACATATTACTCGGCTAAAGGTTAACATGAAAGTCCATTTCAATTGCCGAGATAAACAACTTTATGCGTACCGCCTTTTATATTTCCGACGGCACAGCATTAACGTCTGAAACATTTGGTCACGCGATGCTTTCTATGTTTCCTGTAGAAGTAAAGCACCGCACTCTTTCTTTCATAGACGATGAAGACAAAGCCCGCCAAGCCGTTGAAGAAATAAATACTGCCTATGCCGAATCGGGGGAGAAGCCACTGGTTTTTCATACTATTATCGACAGCACCATTAAAAGTATAATGACCGGTAGTGAAGGGGTTTCCTACGACTTCCTAGCTCACTTTGTAGCCCCAGTGCAAGCGGCCCTTGGGGTTGCCCCACAGCCCTTGGCCAATCGCACCCATGGTATTCACCAAGACTACACCTTTAGAATAGATGCGGTGGACTACACCCTTGCCAATGACGACGGCGTAACCACAAAAAACTACCATGAAGCGGATATTATTTTGGTGGGGGCATCGCGTACGGGCAAAACCCCCACTTGTTTATATTTAGCCTTGCAGTATGGCGTAAAAGCAGCGAATTACCCGCTCACAGAAGAAGACATGCACGACTTAGCATTGCCAGACGAGCTTAAATTGCATCGGCATAAGTTGTTTGGGTTAACTATCAATGCCGATCGGCTACAAAACATACGCGATAACCGCATGGCCAATAGCCGTTATGCGTCGTTTGAGCAGTGTAGGAAAGAAGTCGAACATATCGAAAGTATGTATCGGCGGGAAGCCATTCCTTATTTGAATTCAACTCACGCCTCGGTCGAGGAAATAGCGGCTAAAATAATGAGTATTACTAAATTAAAGCGCTACCGTTACTAAGCCAACTATTTACCTCAAACCAGCTGTTACGAGCTGGTTTGGCCTTGGCGTGCATTTGCTAAAGACTTCGATACCAAAAAAGCCAGCTCGATCACTTGGTCGGCATTTAAGCGCGGGTCGCATTGGCTTTTGTAACGCTGGGCTAAATCAGACTCGGAAATAGCATAGGCACCGCCAGTACATTCGGTAACGTCTTCGCCGGTCATTTCTAAGTGAATACCGCCCGCATAAGACCCTTCCGCCTGGTGAATAGCAAAAAACTGTTCTAATTCGCGCACAATGGCGTCGAAATTACGGGTTTTAAAACCATTGTCGGTTTTAACCGTATTGCCATGCATAGGGTCGCTCGACCACACCACATGGCGCCCTTCTGCTTGCACCCGGCGAATAAGCTGCGGCAAATGGTCTGCCAGCTTGTCGGCCCCCATGCGGGTAATAAAGGTTAATCGGCCCGGTTTGTTTTCTGGGTTAAGGGCATCAATTAACGCAATAGCGTCGTCTGCTTTCGTGTTTGGGCCTAACTTCACGCCTAACGGATTGTTCAGCCCGCGGAAAAACTCCACATGGGCATGATCAAGTTGGCGGGTGCGCTCGCCTATCCACACCATGTGTGCAGAACAGTTGTAAGGCATGCCCGTTAAAGTATCTATGCGGGTTAGCGCCTCTTCATAAGGCAATAACAACGCCTCATGCGAGGTGAATAATTCGGTTTCATGAATAGTCGGGTGGGTTTCAGCGGTTATACCCAGCACTTTCATAAAGCGCAGGGCTTCTTCTAGCTTGGTCACCAATTCTTGGTATTTGTCTTTATGGGGGTTCGACTCCACAAAGCTCATGTTCCACTTATGCACTTTATGTAAATCGGCTAACCCACCTTGGGCAAACGCCCGCAATAGGTTTAAACAAGCAGCCGAATGATGGTAAGCGGTAATCATGCGGTTTGGATCAGGAATACGGGCATCTGCAGTAAAGTCAGGACCGTTAATAATGTCGCCGCGGTAACTTGGTAAGCTTAAGCCGTCGATGGTTTCAAAGTCGCCCGAGCGTGGCTTAGCGTACTGCCCTGCCATGCGCGCCACCTTGGTAACTGGGCACGAGCCAGCAAAGGTAAGCACAATGGCCATTTGTAGAATAACTTTAAAGGTGTCACGAATTTTAGGTGCGGTAAAATCTTGGAACGACTCGGCGCAGTCACCGCCTTGCAAGAGAAAACCATTACCTCGGCATACATTACCAAGGTGGCGCTCTAAGCTACGAATTTCTTCCGCAAACACTAATGGCGGAAAAGACTTTAATTGTGCTTCTACAGCCTGAAGTTGAGCCAAGTCTTGATAGTCTGGCTGCTGTTGGGCTGGGAATTTGCGCCAGCTATTTGCGCTCCACGCTGTCTTACTTGCGGTCATGACATACCTACAATCGTTACAACATTGATTTTACAGCATCAATATACGATGCAAAAGAATAGCAAATAGTAGCCACTAGCGCTTTGGAACGCAAGGCGGAATCCTTATTTATCGGGGCCTTGCTACTGTTTTAATCTGCCCTAAGGTACCAAATTCGCCAGCCCCTAAACGACTTAATGGGTCTAGTTGAGTGGCATCCACCGTTAAACGGCTACGCTGGCGACCGGTTTTGTCTACATATTCCGTTACCGTGGCACACTTGTCGTCAATATATACCTGCTCAATTTCGCCAAAAACAAGGGTTTGCAAGGTTCCTTCAATTTGCTGCGTGCTATGTAATTTACAACCAAACGCAATGGGCACACCGCGTAGTCGGGGCAATGGAAAACCGGCAAAGTCCGTTAGTGGAATGTCTATATTATTCAATTCCGACTCTTCAGCTGGCAAAGTACGCGAGGTTTCATTCACCGCCTCGGCTTGGCTAGCACTGGCAATATGCACCACAAAATAAGGCGACTGTTTAATATTTACCGCAGTGTCTTTACTAAGCCCTGGCGCTTTGGCGTCTACCGAAAACATTAACAATGGCGGTGTACTCGACACGGCGGTGAAATACGAAAACGGTGCCAAATTAAAGTGGCCGTCGGTATGGGTTGAAAGCACCCAAGCAATAGGTCGTGGCACTAAGGTTTGAGTAACCGTGTGGTAAATTTCATTCTTGGTTAAGTTTTTAAACTCTAAAATCATTAAAAACGACCTTGTTGTAACGCCATAATGCGTTTTTCAAGCGGCGGATGCGTGAGTAATAATTCGCTCGCCGACTTTTTACCCGCACGAATACCAAAGGCAGCAAGCGACCCTTCCAGCGCCGACTCGTCATTTCGAATGCGGCCCTGCCCTAAGCGTTGTAACGCAGCTATCATTTTATTCGCCCCAACCAGCTTGGCGGCACCAGCGTCGGCTCGGTATTCACGCTGCCGCGAGAAATACATCACAATAATACTAGCCAAAAAGCCAAACATAATTTCAAACAATACGACTAACCCAAAGTAAACAAAGCCGCCTTGGCCGCGACTGTTTTCTTGATTACCACGCAACACGTTGTTTACCGCGCCAGCAATAAGCCGGGCAAGAAAAATAACGAAGGTGTTTACCACGCCCTGAATTAACGTCAGCGTTACCATATCGCCGTTGGCCACGTGGCTCATTTCATGGGCCAGCACCGCTTCTACTTCATCGCGGGTCATGCTTTGTAATAAGCCGGTTGAAACAGCAATTAAAGAATTATTACGGCTGGGCCCAGTAGCAAAAGCATTTGGCTCGGGCGAGTTATAAATAGCCAGTTCAGGCATGGTTAAGCCCACTTGTTGGGCTTGCCGAGCCACCGTATTAAACAGCCAACGTTCCGTGTCGTTGCGTGGCTGTTGTATAACCTGCGCGCCCGTAGCGCGTTTGGCCATCCACTTCGACATGGCAAGTGAAATAAAAGCGCCACCAAAGCCAAATACGGCAGCAAATAGAAGTAAGCCCTGGGTGCTGCCATAGTCAATGCCAAACACCGCCATTAAAATATTAATAACAATACTGAACACAACCAAAATGGCCAGGTTGGTCGCTAAAAATAAGGCAATACGTTTCATTCGTTCGTTAACCTTGCAAAATAAATACGGTTGAAAATTAGTAAGTGCTAATAATATGGGGGCATATCAGCTCAGTTCAATGTTGACCCGGTAAATGTTAAGCTGATCGCCTCTTTTTTTATGTTTTGAAAGGACTTTACTATGCGTAACCTGCTGTTAATGAGTAGTTCACGAGCCGCTAACCCCGATTATTTAGACCATGGCCTGGCTTGGTTAAGCGAGCATTTTGCAGGCAAACAGGTACTTTTTATTCCCTATGCGGGCGTCACTGTTAGCGCAACCGATTATACCGCCATGGTGGCAGAAGCCTTTGCTAAAATTGATGTGAAAGTAACAGGTATTCATGAATATGAAGATGCACGCCAAGCCATGCAAGAAGCAGAAGCCGTGGCTGTGGGTGGCGGTAACACCTATATGTTGCTGCACAAACTGTATGAAACCGGTAGCTTAGACATTCTTAAACGCCGCATAAACGAAGGTATGCCCTATGCGGGTTGGAGTGCCGGTTCAAACATAGCAGGACCAAGTATTCGTACCACCAACGACATGCCTATTATTCAGCCGCGCTCGTTTAACGCTATAAATGCGGTTCCCTTTCAGCTAAACCCACATTTTACCGACGCTATGCCTGAAGGCCACCGTGGTGAAACCCGCAGCCAGCGTATTGCAGAATTTATGGTGGTGGATAACCACACCCCAGTCATTGGCATTATGGAAGGCACCGCGTTAAAGGTACAAGGCCAGCACATGCACTTACTTGGCGACCGCGACGGCGTGGTGTTTGCCGATCAACAACGCAGAACGCTAAAAGCCGGTAGCAACTGTTCGCACTGGCTGTAAGCTTTTATCTTTTAGCCTTTTACCGCACTCGTTGCTTGCAGCAGCTGCTCACCAAATTGGGCATGCTGCTGCAACCATTGGTGCTCTTGCTCGGGGCAGTTAAAAAACGGTATTTCAGCCAGTAAAGGCATCGGTAAGGCTTGTTTTAAATAAGCCAAATTGGCGTCATATTCAGACATCTGCTTTGCTTGTGGCGAATTAGCCACCCAGCCAACACAGTCAACGCCCCGCGCTTGCATATCGCTCCAAGTCAGTAACGCATGATTCAAACAGCCTAACCGCATACCCACCACCAACAATACCGGTAACTTATTGGCCACCACCCAGTCGGCTAGGGTTTCTGTATTGTTCAATGGTAATAACCACCCGCCTGCCCCTTCAATCACTAAATGGTCAATGCGTTCAGGTAAGGCGTCATAATGCTGCTGTAATACGTGCACCGAAAGCTCAACGCTTTCCCGCTGGGCGGCAATATGTGGGGCAATAGCGGCTTTCAGGGCAATCGGGTTTACTAGCCGGTAGTCGAACTTACTATTACTTGCGCCCTGCAGAATAAGCGCGTCGTCGTTCACCCAAGGGCCGTCGCCAGCACGCTCGCAGCCCGCTGCAATGGGTTTCCAACCATGGTTAACGGCTTGAAATGGAAAGGTTGATAACACCAAGCTAGCTACTTTTGTTTTGCCTATTTCGGTGTCCGTGCCGGTAATAAAAATACGCTTAGCCATACAATAATATCCATTTATAAGTGAAGGTGCTTGCTGCTACCTTTGGTGGCTGACACTAGTGCTACTTGGTAGTTTAGCGGAATACCTTGCGGTTGTCGGTAACGCTCTAGTTCAGCGTTAACTTGTTGTAACCAGTGGGGGGTACGTAACCCTTGCGCCGCTCTATTGGGGCTGTGTTTTTGGCGCTGGCTGGCACCAATGTTTTTCATACTGCGCAGCAAATCGGTGCCGCTGTTATGAAAAGTAGCAACTTCTACCTGCTGCCATTGCACCTGAGTAAAGCCTGCTTGCAGTAAGTGTTGCTGCCATTTGGCCGCAGCTGGGTAGTTATTCAGCACGGGCAATAAACCCAGCTCTACTAAGTGTTCAAGCGGCGTTAAACTGCCCGCCACCAAGGTAGAAAAATGCACTACGCCGCCTGGTTTACTTACCCGATATAATTCATTCGCCACCGCTTGGCGATCAGCACACCACTGCAAGGCCAAATTAGAAAACACCCGGTCGGCAAACCCAGACTGTAACGGCATCGCTTGGGCGTCGCCCACAATCCATCTTGTGCAGCTATGCTCGCCCGGATAGCGCAAACGCGCTTGGCTGATCATTTGCGCCGATAAATCGACTCCCGTGTAGTATTCGCTCAGTGCCTTCAATTTGGGCCAATGCACGCCCATACCACAACCAAGATCTAATAATTGTTTAACGCCGCCAGCCATAGGCTGGTGCTGCCGATATAACTGTTGCAACAATAAACCTGCGCTTTGCTGCTGCAGAGATTCCCTATTCAAAGCGTAGCAATGGTCATAATAGCGCTGCGCCGCCCGATCAAATGCCCGTTGTACATTCTTTTGCGGCGTTGGCCTGGAGTTCATCGCTGTAGAAGCTATCGTCATGTGGCGCTGCCCCCCATAGCCGTGCCTTGGCTCATTAAGCTGGCTAAGGCCTGAAATAATCGCGCCATCGACTGCGGAGTTTGGTGCAAGGTTACGGTAAAGCGTAACCGCGCTTGGCCTTGGGCTACCGTAGGCGGCCGAATAGCTACACAGGTAAAGCCTTGCTGTTGTAGCCCTTGGCTTAAATACAGTGCCCGCTCTGCTCGGCCTACCACTAAGGGCTGAATGGCGCTGGTTGAAGGCATAAAATGCAGGCCATGTTGTTCTGCCAAAGCACGAAACTGCTGTATGTGGTTGGCTAACCGTTGCTGTAGCGAATCAGCAGCCGTTTGCTCGCGCACCAGTTGAATAGCCGCCAGCACAGCGCAAGCTTGCGCCGCCGGCATGGCGGTACTGTAAATGTACTCGCCTGCAGTTTGTACAAGGTACTCGATCCAGCTTTTATTACCGCCCACAAAGGCACCTTGGCAACCCAGCGCCTTACTAAAAGTAGCGCTAAATAAATCAACCTGTTGCCGCTGTGCTTGGCTCAGGCTGCCTTGGCCAGCGATACCTTGACTACCCAAGCCATGGGCGTCGTCGATCAATAACAAAGTGTCTATACCCGCTTGCAATTGCTGCTGTTTTAACCCAATCAGTTGGTCAAAGGGGCCGTTGTCGCCGTCCATACTAAACAATCCTTCGGAAACAATCACAGCGGCTGCATCGCTGTTCAGGCTGGCAAGCTGCTGGCGCAAATGTGCCATATCATTATGCTTAAAGCGTAGCAGCGGCTTATGGGCGGGTAACGCCTGCAAGGCACCTGCATACAGCGACGCATGGCTTAGCCTATCTAATAGCGGGGTAATACCTAACTTGCCAAGCGCCTGCAGTGTGCCTTGGTTAGCTGCATAGCCCGAGCTAAACAACAGCGCCGACTCAAAGCCAAGCCAGTCGCATAGTTGCTCTTCCAACGCACGATGTGGCGCTTGGTAGCCAGTGGTAAGCGGGCTGCCGCCCGAGCCCGTGCCCCATTGTTCAAGCCCTTGTTGAAAGGCGGCAATAACAGCAGGATCACGGCTTAAAGCTAAGTAATCGTTGCTAGAAAAGTTATAGCATAGCGGCACCGCATCATAACGGGCACGTTCACGCCACAGGCTACTGGCCTGGCGCTGCTGTTTATAAGCCTGTAGTGCCTGATTCAGTTTATTCATGCTTTGCGGCCTCGTTTAAGGGGCGGCATTTGCTGTGGCATTCGGTGCGGCATTGTAGAACAGCGGCTTCGGTTCAAGCGCTTGCTGCGCCAGTTCAACCTGCTCTACTTCGTGAGCAAGGTCGGTGTGCTCAAGTTGGCGCTGCTCTGGCACAATGCCGAGGCGCTCAAATAAACGTTGATCCGACTCGGCCACCGGGTTGGCAGTAGTAAGTAACTTTTCCCCATAGAAAATAGAGTTCGCCCCAGCGAAAAAGCACAAGGCTTGTAATTCATCGCTCATGTCTTCGCGCCCCGCCGATAAACGCACGTGCGATTTAGGCATTAAAATACGCGCTACAGCAATGGTACGAACAAATTCAAAGGGGTCGAGATCATCCAAATCAGCCATGGGCGTGCCGGCTACTTTAACCAGCATATTAATAGGTACACTTTCCGGCGGCTGCTCCATATTGGCTAATTGTTGTAATAGCCCCACCCGATCGGACGCTTTCTCGCCCATACCCACAATACCGCCCGAGCATACTTTCATGCCGGCTTCTCGCACATTGTTTAGTGTATTTAAGCGGTCGGCATAGCTACGCGTGGTAATAATATCGCCGTAATATTCAGGTGAGGTATCGAGATTATGGTTGTAATAGTCGAGCCCTGCGGCAGCTAATGCCTGTGCTTTTTCCGTATCGAGCATGCCTAAGGTCATACAGGTTTCTAAGCCAAGTTCTCTTACACCAGTAATCATGGCTTGTAGCTTTGGCATATCGCGGGTTTTCGGATCGCGCCAAGCGGCGCCCATACAAAAACGAGTAGCGCCCGTAGCTTTAGCCCGCTCGGCTTGCTCTAGCACTTGCTGCACTGCCATTAACTGTTCTTTTTCTAAGCCGGTGTCGTAACGCGCGCTCTGCGGGCAGTACTTACAGTCTTCCGGGCATGCCCCGGTTTTAATAGAAAGCAACGTAGACACTTGCACTTCGTTGGGTTTAAAGTGCTGCCTATGCACGGTTTGCGCTTGAAATAGTAAATCGTTAAAAGGGAGATCAAACAAGGCTTTAATTTGCTCTCGCGGCCATAAAGTGGTCATAATAAATTCCATTGCCCATGAATAAACTCGATAAGAATAACCGCACAAGGTAAACTGTCAATATTGTTACAACAACCAAGTTTACCTATGCTTACTTTTCAATCAATCCAGTCAGACTTATTATTTGATGCCCAGCACATTTGGCACCCCTATACGTCGTTAACCACGCCTTTACCTACCTATCCGGTAGTTTCTGCGGCGGGTACTAAACTTAAATTAGCCTGTGGTACCGAATTGGTGGACGGTATGGCGTCGTGGTGGTCGGCCATACATGGTTATAACCACCCGCGGCTAAACCAAGCTTTGGCTGATCAAGCCAGCCAAATGAGCCATGTGATGTTTGGCGGTATTAGCCACCCTCCTGCCGTACACCTAGCTCGAAAGCTGCTAGCAATGGCACCTGAGCCCTTAGAAACGGTATTCTTTGCTGATTCCGGCTCTATTGCGGTGGAAGTAGCAATAAAAATGGCGCTACAGTTTCAAGCCAGCCGTGGTTTGCCAGCAAAATCAAAGCTACTCACCATTCGCCAGGGGTATCATGGCGACACCTTTGCCGCCATGGCCGTGTGTGATCCGGTCAATGGAATGCATGGGCTCTTTCAAGGAGTATTACCTCAACACCTATTTGCTCCGGCTCCCGAACTTACCCCAAACGATGAATGGGATAACAGCGAGCTCGATGCTATGCAGCAACTGTTAGAGCAGCACGCCAATAGTATTGCCGCCATTATTTTAGAGCCTATGGTGCAAGGCGCTGGGGGAATGCGGTTTTACCATAAGAATTATTTAGCCGGCGTGCGGCGCTTAGCCGATGAATACGATGTATTGCTTATAGCCGACGAAATTGCCACAGGCTTTGGCCGCACCGGCGAATTGTTTGCCTGTAACCATGCGGGCATTAGCCCCGACATTATGTGCGTGGGTAAAGCCCTTACGGGTGGTTATATGACTTTAGCGGCCACGTTAGCTACGCGCCATGTGGCCACCACCATAAGTAACGGTGAAGCCGGCGTACTCATGCATGGGCCAACTTTTATGGCGAATCCATTAGCCTGCGCTGTCGCGTATGAAAGCTTAAGCCTTATTGAAGAAGGCAGCTGGCGCGCCGATGTCGCCCGTATAGAGCAACAACTTATCAACGAACTCGCCCCCTGCCGCGCCTATAACAGTGTGGCCGATGTGCGGGTGTTTGGTGCCATCGGTGTGATTGAAATGGTGGCGAGCGTGGATGTAGCCAAGGCCCAAGCCTTTTTTGTGGCGCAAGGCGTTTGGATCCGCCCGTTTGGTAAACTGATCTACATTATGCCGCCGTATATTTGTAACCAAGACGACATAAAACAGCTGACTACCGCCATGCAGGCTTATTGCCTACTTGAGTGAAAAAATACTAGAGCCGACGTTTTAGCTTGAGTATCATAGCAGGCAAGGTAATATATCGAATCATTTTTAACTTGCAGTTGGAGAACATCAATGACCTTTGCAGTTGTCAAAGACATTTTGGCAGGAAAACATGCTGTGGGCGACACCATAGTGCTTCGTGGTTGGGTACGCACACGCCGTGACTCAAAAGCAGGCTTTTCCTTTATAAATTTGCACGACGGTTCGTGCTTTGACGCTGTGCAGGCTGTGGTTCCCAATTCGCTGTCGAATTATCAGAACGAAGTACTGAAGCTAACTACCAGTTGTTCTGTGTCGATAACCGCTACCGTGACCGAGTCGCAAGGTAAAGGCCAAGAGTTTGAGCTTCTTGCCAGTGAGCTTGAGGTATTAGGCTGGGTAGAAGATCCTGAAACCTACCCAATGGCGCCTAAACGGCACACCATGGAGTATTTGCGTGAGTATGCACACCTACGCCCTCGCACCAACGTAACCGGCGCAGTAACCCGTGTACGCCACACGCTCGCCCAGGCCATTCATCGTTTCTTCCATGAAGAAAACTTCTTCTGGGTCAGCACCCCTATTATTACCACCAGTGACGCCGAAGGCGCCGGTGAGCTGTTTCATGTGTCGACGCTGGATATGACTAATATCCCGCGCAATGAAGACGGCAGTGTTGATTACAAACAAGACTTTTTCGGTAAAGAAGCCTTCTTAACCGTATCGGGCCAGCTGAACGCTGAAGCTTATGCGTGTGCCCTGTCAAAGGTGTACACCTTTGGCCCCACTTTCCGTGCCGAGAATTCAAACACCAGCCGCCACTTAGCGGAATTCTGGATGGTTGAGCCGGAAGTGGCCTTCGCCGACTTAGACGGTGTCGCCAAACTTGCCGAAGACATGCTCAAATATGTGTTTAAAGCGGTGCTTGCCGAGCGGCCAGACGACATGGCATTTTTTGCCGAGCGTATCGACAAAGAAGCCATTACGCGTTTAGAACACGTGATTAACAACGATTTCGTGCACATGGACTACACCGACGCGATCGACATTTTGTTGAAAAGCGGAAAAGAGTTTAAATACCCTGTGGCTTGGGGCGTCGACTTACAGTCGGAGCACGAGCGTTATTTAGCTGAAGAGCACGTGGGTGCGCCGGTTATTTTGAAAAACTACCCGCGTGATATTAAAGCCTTCTATATGCGCCAGAATGAAGACGGTAAAACCGTGGCCGCCATGGACGTATTAGCCCCAGGTATTGGTGAGATTATTGGCGGTAGCGCCCGTGAAGAGCGTTTAGACTTGCTCGACAAGCGTATTGATGAAATGGGTCTGCCAAAAGAAGAATACGGCTGGTATCGCGATTTACGCCGTTATGGTACCGTGCCTCACGCCGGCTTTGGCTTAGGCTTTGAGCGCTTAGTGTCGTATGTAACCGGTATGTCGAACATTCGTGATGTTATCCCCTTCCCACGGGCACCACACAGCGCCGATTTTTAATGTATCAGTACATTATTTGAATTAAAAAATGCCCCGCAAGTTGAATTGCTTCCCTAATAGTTGGACATTCCAATTACAGGGAGCAATTCAGAGTGCGAGGCTTTTGCTTTGAACGGTGTTTGTTACGTCGCAACTTCGTCCTTGGCTGCTTTTAAAAGGTCATCCCAATTCTCAGGAGGATAACCTGACTTTAATTTTTTTTCGAACGCTTTGTAAACATCGGTCTTGCTACCGTATGCTCGTTTATTTTTCTCGTCATTAACCCAAACATAAACAATGATTTTTGACTCTAAATGATAGCGAAAAAACAAGCGGTACTGTTGGAAGAACTTTGCTCGAAACCAATGCTTATTATCACCCCCTAATGTAGTTCCCTGTCGAAACTCAACGCTAGTAGGATCATGTGGTATTAATTCGAAGATTAGCCTTTGAATCGCCGCTAATCGTTTCGTGGCATTCTTTTTACGGTAGCCCTTAGGATCTTTATTCCGTAAAGCCTCAACTTGTGCTTTCAGGTTAAGGTACTGTTCTTTAAACAATGGATGAAGGTAAAGTGTCCAACCATTTACGACCATTGGTAGCGTTTTTTGCAAACTTACTCGTCCTCATCCAATAACGGAGCATCTAAATCAATCTCAACACCTTCAACCAAGGCAGCAACACTTTCACGCATACTTGCTGATATCTGATCTAACTTTTCTGGATGATTCTGCATATCGCTCGCTATGAATGATAAAAACTCGGCAAGCACAGGATCGCTTTTATTTGTTTCTACACGCGAGATAACCACGCTGCCATCAGACTGAATAGCATATTTGATTTTGTCTTTCTTACCTAAGTGCAATGCCTGACGAACAGGACTAGGCACTGTCGTTTGAAAACGGTCTGTAAGTGTAGATTCAGCTTCTAAAGCAACATGTGTCATAGCAACCTCTATTTTTTACTTCTTTCATTAATTTTTATTGTAGTATGAACAAAGAGGTAATGCAATTGCATTACCCCCAACCTAGGTCGGGGGTTTTGCTGACTTCTTAAACGATTACTTTAAATTATCTTCAAACAACTTAAACATTTTCCGGTATTCATTTAACCAACTCGACGGTTGCACGAAGCCATGCGGCTCAACTGGGAAAATAGCTGTTTCAAAATTGTCTTTTTCCAGCTCTATAAAACGCTGCACAATACGCACCGTGTCTTGGAAGAACACGTTGTCGTCTACCATAGGTGCGTTAATGAGCAAGGCGTCTTGTAGCCCGTCGGCAAAGTAAATGGGCGAGCTACGACGGTAGGCAATAGGGTCGTCTTGTGGCAAGTTCAAAATATTTGCCGTGTAACCGGTGTTGTAATGGGCCCAGTCACTTACCGGGCGTAATGCGGCACCGGCTTTAAACAAACCTGGCTCTTTAAACAAAGCCATAAAGGTTAAGAAACCACCGTACGAACCACCGTAAGTACCCACCCTATCCGTGTCTACATTGGTGTTTTCACCCATCCACTGCACTACGTCAACTAAGTCTTCTACTTCAGGTGTGCCCATTTGGCGGTACACGGCCGTACGCCAGTCGCGGCCGTAGCCAGCCGAGCCACGGAAGTCTAAGTCGAGTACCACATAGCCCTGTTCAAGCAGCAGGTTGTGGAACATAAATTCGCGGAAGTAACCCGAGAAACCCGCATGGGCGTTCTGCAAGTAACCCGCTCCGTGTATAAACACCACCGCTGGGTATTTGTCGGCGGCATTGGCGTCGTAACCTTCCGGCAAGTACACCCGGCTATAAATGGGGTGTTCACCATGGCTTGAAGGTACCGCCACAATGTCGGGCGCGGTCCAAGGCATGGCGCTAAACTGCTCAGAAATGGTATGGGTAATGCGCTGTGCTTGCGCCCCTACTTGGTTGGCTTGCACATAAAGCTCGGTTGGCTGTAGCGCGTTCGAGTGTGACAACAATAGCGTCGACTCGTCTGGGCTTAAACTATAGCTGGTCATGCCGCCTAAGTTGGTTAACTGCACCACGTCACCACCATTCACCGACACGCGGTAAATTTCATACACGCCAGGGTGGGTTTTATTGGCACGGAAGTAAAAATTCTCCGCTGTTTGATCGAGCACCACTTCGTCAACCAAATAGTTGCCCGCGGTAATTTGCTGGGTACGGCCTTTATTGGCTAGGTCGCGAATATAAATATGGCCATAGCCACTTTCTTCCGATGAATACCACAGCTTGTTGCTGTTCGGTAACCAGCCCATATCGTTAAAGTGGCGGTTAATCCAGGCATCGTCGTGCAGGCGATGCTGGTTCACTAAAGTGTGGTTATTAAAGTCGACAGTGGCGATCCAGCGATCTTTGTTGTCCCAGGCGCGCAGCATTATTGCAACCCCAGTCGCAACACCTGTTGCAGCGCCTTCACCGTTTGTTTGCCAAACTATATTGCCTTGGCCTGCAGACCAATTAGGCATTACGCCAATGGCACGGGCAGCTTTTTTACTTTCGTATTTTTCGCCTCGAGCGGCGTAGTTTTCTTCACGCACACTTTTTAGCACGTCTTCATCAAAGCCTGGCAAGGTGTGGTAGCCCAGCTGATGTTTGGTGCCCGTGTTTAGGTCAAGTAAAAATAGCTCCTGATGTACAGGTTTGGCATCGGCCACACGGCGACGCACATTTTGTAACTCAACGCGGCCTGATTCGGTGACAAAGCGCGGCATGTGGTCGCCGTCGGCCCGCCAGCTTTGTGGCTCGGTAATAGCCACAATAAGTTTGTCGCCCGTTGGCGCTAGGCTGGCTTCTGCTATTTGCTTGTTTTTACCTAAATAAAACGGCGCCGGTGCTGTGGCGGCGTTATTTGTTTGTACGGCTGTGCGGTAATCGTGGTTTTGCTGGCGCTGTTGGCGCTGTACTTGGTTGTACAGCATTAACTCTACTTCTTCCTTAGCAAGGTAGTCGGCTGGCGCCTGCACCGGCTCAGGGGCGTCTGACGTTGCTAAGCTAACTAATAACTGGGTACGGCCACTGCTTGGGTCAATAGCGAAAAAGTCGTTACCTTGGCGAAAGCTTAAGCGGCCATCGGTTAAAAACTGCAAGCTTGAACGGTTTTGGTGATCTTGGGTTAATTGTTGAATCTGGCCATTGGCGGTATTGATCACAAAAATATTACGCTCAAAAACATAAGCAGCCTGGCTGCGATCAGCGCTATACACCCGCGAATCAGTCGCTTCTTGGTGCAGGGCACTTAATGCCACTTCATTCACCAAGGGCTGCTCGGCTGCTAAAGAAACCCGTTGCAAGGTGCGTACAGGGCTACCGGCTTGCTTCTGCTGAAACAATACGCTGCTGCCGTCTACCGACCAAAATGGCCGCTCTGGGCTGCGGCCCATCCAGTCGGGGTCGGCCATAATTTGTTCAAGGGTAAAGGTTTGCGCTGCTGTTTGGCTAAGGCTGGGCTTATTAACCTGCACTGCGGTGCTAAGTTTGGCGGCCGGCACAATAACTGCCGCCGTAGCAGTTGTGCTGTCTGTCATGGCACACGAGGTGCTAAACAGTGCAGCTGAAATGGCTAACACGAGTGTTTTTTTCATTCTTCGTTCCTATATAAATTTCTAGGCTACTGAAAGTTGTGCCCTATTAAAGCAAAAGCGCCCGCTGGTGGCGAGCGCGATTGCGTTTAATGGTCATCCTTTAGCGTCGGGTTCAGCGTCGGGTTGAGCTTCGGGTCGTGCCCGTTGAAAGGCAGCAAGGCTTTCTAAGTGTTTATATACCGCCATAATTTTCGGATAAGGGCTTAAGTCGACCTTAAAGCGCTTGGCATTATATACCTGTGGTACTAAACAAATGTCGGCCAAGCTTACCGTGTCGCCAACACAGCAACTGCCTGCGTGTTGGTGTAGGCGCTGCTCGAAGGCACTAAAGGTAGTGTTCACCCAATGATGAATCCACGCCAAGCGTGTTTCATCAGTAACCTTTAAGGTGCCCGTTAAATACTGCAGCACCCGTAAGTTGGTAATGGGTTGTAGCTCGGCCGCCATATCAAGCGCCAACATACGCACAATTGCCGCTTGTTGCGGATCGGTTGGAATCAAGCGTACGTCTGGGTGTAAAGTGTCTAGGTACTCAATAATGGCCAGCGACTGGTTAATGGTAAAATCACCATCCACCAAGGTAGGCACCAGCCCTATTGGATTTAGCTTTTTATAGTCGGCTTGTTTTTGCTCACCGCCGCCGCGCACTAAATGCACCGGCACATAGTCAAAAGCCAATTCTTTTAAGTGCAGCGCTATACGGGTGCGGTAACTTGCCGACGAGCGCCAGTAACCGTACAGTTTCACGAATTTGGCCCTTGATACTTCACCATTTTTTGGTCAATTGCGCCAAAAATGGAAGCGCCCTGCTCATCTAACATTTCAATACGAATGCTGTCGCCAAAGCTCATAAATGGCGTACTTGGTTTGCCGTCGCGAATGGTTTCGATCATGCGTATTTCAGCAATACAGCTATAACCCACACCGCCTTCCGCGATGCTACTGCCATGTTCAGTGCCTTGCTTGTTCGACACGGTACCTGAGCCAATAATAGTACCCGCACTTAAAGGGCGTGATTTTGCCGCGTGGGCCACTAACTGAGCAAAGTTGAAGGTCATGTCTTCGCCCGCATTAGGTTTGCCAAACAAGGCCTTGTTATAGGTCGACATTAACGGCAAATGCACTTTGGTGTCTTGCCAATGTTCCCCTAGCTCGTCTGGAGTAATTGCCACCGGCGAAAACACCGAAGAGGGTTTCGACTGAAAAAAACCAAAACCTTTAGCCAGTTCACCCGGAATAAGGCCACGCAGCGACACGTCATTCACCAGCATGAGTAGCTTAATGTGCTCACCAGCTGTGGCTGAGTTCACTGCCATTGGCACGTCGTCGGTAATAACGGCGATTTCCGCCTCAAAGTCGATACCCCACTCGTCGCTAGGTAAAGGTACGTCTTGGCGCGGGCCTATAAAGGCGTCGGAGCCACCTTGGTACATGAGGGGATCATGCCAAAAGCTTTCTGGAATTTCTGCCCCACGGGCTTTACGCACTAATTCCACGTGGTTTACATAGGCACTACCGTCGGCCCATTGGTATGCACGTGGTAAGGGCGACTCGCAGGCACTTTCATCGAAAGCCACAGCGTCGGCTAATTTGTTGTTGTTAAGCGCAATATATACTTCGCGTAATTGCGGCTCAACGTCTTGCCAGCGGTCGAGGGCGTCTTGCAAGGTAGCCGCAATTTCAGGTACGGCCACGGCGCGGGTTAAGTCTTTACTTACAACAACTAAATAGCCGTCGCGGGTACCATTGCGGTAGGTTGCCAATTTCATTATTTCTTCTCCTGCCAGCTATTCACATAGTCTGGGTTTTCAACAGCTAGGGCCGCTTCGCCAACACTAAGCGCATCGCGCGTGTCGAGCATCAGTGCCACTTCGTCGGTGAATTTCTTTTTATATTCTAAACCCGCTTGAAAGGCCTTCGGGTGCGGCCCGTGAGTAAAGCCAGCGGGGTGAAAAGTTACCGAGCCCTTGGCAATATTATCACGGCTAAAGAAGTCGCCCGCATGATAAAACAACACTTCGTCGTAATCGTCGTTGTTATGATAGAAAGGCACTTTCGACGCCCCTGGGTCGCTTTCAATCGGCCGTGGTACAAAGGTACACACCACAAACCGTTCGGCCACAAAAGTGGTATGGGCCGAAGGTGGTAAGTGATAACGGTGGCTCATCAACGGTCTAAAGTCGCGCCAATTTACCCGCACGGGGGCTAAGTCGCCATGCCAACCCACCACATCAAGGGGGTTGTAAGGAAAGGTAATCACCGACACTTCGCCGTGCCGTTTCACCTCTACTTGCCAGCTGTCGTTGCTGTATTGATCTTTAAAGGCTTGGTTGATTTCTGGTACGTCTAAACAGGCCGGATCAAAAATAGCATGATTCCCCACCAAGCCTTTATCGGGCAACTGATACGAGCCATTGGTGGTTTCTATCATGACAATTTGCATGGCCGAACTAGGCTCTAAGCGCCAATTGGTTGAGCGTGGAATAACTAAATAGTCACCGTCGCGCAAGGTTAAATGGCCATAGTCGCAAAAAAACTCACCGCCACCCTCGTGGATAAACAACAAATCGTCGCCATCGGAGTTACGGGCTAGCTTTTTCATGGGCTCACTAACGTGCCAAATACGAAACTTGCAGTGGGCGTTATGCAATAAGTGAGGTGCCATCCAGGGCGAGGCCGTATTGAGCTCTTGCATTTGGTGAAAATTAAAAGCCCGTGGTCGCAATGGGCCTTCCCAGCTACTCCAGCCCGTAGGCGCATGGGTATGATGAAAGTGCGTGGCTGGGCCGAAGAATCCACTTCGGCCGGCCTCCCGTTCATAAATAGCTTCTGGTGGGAAATCAGCGTGGGCTTGGCGCGAAGCCGTACCCACTTGTTTCGGAAACGAGATAGGTTTACGCATCGCTTAATACTCCGCGGCGTATTTGGTCCTCTTCAATCGATTCAAACAAAGCTTTAAAGTTACCTTCGCCGAAGCCTTCATTGCCTTTACGCTGAATAATTTCGAAGAACACAGGGCCAATTACTGTTTTGGTAAATATTTGCAGCAAAATACCGTCTTTTAAGGGCGCACCATCAATCAGTACCCGTAAGTCTTTTAAGTCTTCCACGTTTTCCGTGTGCCCTTCTACCCGCTCATCAATCATTTCGTAATAAGTATCTGGGGTAGGCATAAACTCCATACCGCCGTCGCGTAGGGTACGCACCGTGTGATAAATGTCGTTACTGTTCATGGCAATATGCTGAATACCTTCACCTTTATATTCGCGTAAGTATTCTTCAATTTGTGACTTGTCGTCGTGCGACTCGTTAATAGGAATACGAATTTTACCGCAAGGCGAGGTCATGGCGCGGCTAATTAAACCCGTTAGCTTGCCTTCAATGTCGAAGTAACGCACTTCGCGGAAGTTGGCAATGCGCTCATAGAATCCAGCCCAAACGTCCATGTTGCCACGGAACACGTTATGGGTAAGGTGGTCGACTAAGTCCATGCCCGATTCATTCTTCAACATTTCGGCTTCCCAGTTGTCGTAAAACTGGAAGTCGACGTCGTAAATGCTGTGCTGGCCGTAGCGGTCAACGAAATACAGTGCGCTTTCACCAATGCCATACACGGCAGGAATATTCAGCTCCATTACACCAACGTCGGCTTTAAATTCTTTGGCGCCGTTTGCTAATGCATGTTTAAAGGCGTGCTCGGCGTCTTTTACCCGCCATGCCATACCGCATACGCTTGCACCGTGAGCTGAAGCGAAGGTTTCTGCTTGCGAGCTTGGCTGGGCATTTATAATAAAGTTAATGTCGTTTTGCTTATACAGCCATACTTCTTTACGGCGATGCTTCGCTACTTCAGTAAAGCCAAGTTGCTTGAATAAGTCTTTCAGTGCCTGAATACCTTTTTCGTCTGGTGCAGTGTATTCAACAAACTCGAAACCGTCGGTACCCATTGGATTAATTTTTTGATCAGACATGAATTCAACTCCTGTTGTAATAAATGGCCTGTGTGTCATGTTGTTGTACAAAAGCGTACTCGTGTAGACCACAAGCTTCTTAATTTATGGTTTTGTTACTTCTTTGTTGGTATCTCTTGTAGCGCGTACGGGGGGTGTTTGGCTAGCTTTTCGCAAAGTTCATACGGGTGTATGAAAAAAGGGCATGTGTAACCAATTTGTTACAAACGCCCTTTTTAATGCCATGCAGCCTTTAATGTGGAAATATTTCTTTACTCGGCTTGGCCGTCTGTATCGTTTTTTGTACGCTTTGCCGTGCGGCGTTGTTTACCAATGCCGTACTCCCGTAGCTTATTGGCAATGGCCGTGTGGCTTAAGCCCAGCTTTGCCGCGAGTTGGCGGGTACTTGGGTAGCTTGGGTAAAGTCGTTTTAATAGCGAGCTTTCAAACCGCTTCACCGCCGTTTCAAGGCTTTCTTCACCTAGGTCGATGGCAAGTGGATCAAACGACGGGGTGGTGTCGGGTAATAAAATATGGCCCGGCTCAAGGGTGTTGCCTTCAAGCATAGACACCGCTCGGTATAAGGTGTTTTCCAATTGGCGCACATTACCCGGCCAGCTGTATTGAACTAAATGCTTCATACAGGCCTTCGACACCTGGGCCATTGGCCGTTGTAAGGCCGAACAAAACTTATACACAAAATGCTCGGTTAATAGTTCAATGTCGCCCTTCCGCTCGCGTAGTGGCGGCAAGTAAAGGCTTAATACATTTAGCCGGTAATACAAGTCTTCACGAAAGCTGCCCTGCTCTACTTTTTCTAATAGTTCACCGCGGGCTAAACAAATGAGCCGAATGTCTACGCTCACCATTTGCTCTTCGCCAATACGTCGAAACGAACCGTCTTCTAAAAAACGTAATAATTTGGCTTGTAATTCTTGCGACATGTCGGCTACAGAGTCGAGCAACACCGTGCCACCGTTCGCTTGTTCAAAAATACCTTTTTTACCTTGTGGGTGGTGGGTAAAAATACCAGGGCCATAACCAAACAGCTCACTTTCCGCCACATTGTCGGGTAAGGCGCCACAGTTTACCGCCAAAAACGGCTCGTTGGCGCGGCTGCTGGCTTGGTGGCAAGCGCGGGCAATTAACTCTTTGCCTACACCGGTTTCACCTTCCAGTAATAAGGGTGCGCCTAATTGCGCCATGCGGGCGGCGTCGCGCAGAATACGGCGAATACCCGCATGTTGGGTAAGCACCGTATTAAATGCCGAGCTTTCTTCGTTACTTAAGCCGTTTGGTGGAATGGGCTCGGCTTGGCAATGAATAACAGCACCAGCAAAAGCAGGCTCACCTTGTTTGTCGTTAAGCCACAGAGGTAATACTTGGGCTTGATACCAAGTACCGCCAAGTTGTATTTTTTCTGCCAAGGGCTCGGTGGGCTTTTGCTCTAACCAGCGCCGTGGAAAACCGGTCGACCAGTCGGCAATAAGCTCGCCCCGCAGCTGCTCTTTGCTTTGCTTTAACAACGCCGTAACCGCCGCATTAGCAATATCAATACGCCCTTTGTCGTCAATACTTAACACCGGATTAGGCAGCGCATTCAGTAATAAGTTAAATTCGAAGTGTTCACGCTCAAAAGGCAGGTACGACACAGTTTTAACGTCTTCCACATTCGGAATCAGCCTAATTTTAGGCATTAGCATGCGTAATTCGTCGAACTCAAGCGAGGGAAAACTTAAATAAATTTTACCCACAGGGTCTACTTCAATGCCGCGTAAGTCTATTTCGTACTCGCGCAATATAGTAAGCACCTCTTGGCAAATACCAAGGCGATCACTACAGGTAATTTCTAGGCGCATTGCAAAGGGCCTCCAAGCGTTATGTAAATAAAATTATACAGCCAACAGCGAGGTTTTGCAGCATTAACTTAATCCGTGCCGCCATGAATTTGGTGGCATTGTAAAACAAAAGGCCTGGCTTCGATAAAATAACGAAGCCAGGCCTTGAGAACGGGTTATTACAGTCGTACTAGCCGTTAACTGTCTAGCAAACCGTCGGTTTTAGCTGCCATAATAAAATCGTTGCGGTGCAAGCCACCAATAGCGTGGGTCCACCAGGTTACTGTTAGCTTACCCCACTCTAACAATAACGACGGGTGGTGAAATTCGTCTTCTGCTAGCTGCGCAACCTTATTTGAGAAAGCCCAGGCTTGTTTAAAGTTTTTAAATTTATACACCCGCTCTAGTTGCATAACGCCGTTACGCACTTCAGGTACCCAGTCTGGAATTTCTTTGATCAGTACTTTTAGCTCTTCGCCTGACACTTGGGGTGCGTCTGCTTGGCATGCTTCACATTCTTGGTTTTTTAATTCGCTCATTTTTACTGCCCTTGTTTGAAAATAATAATTTACATTGTTGATTCGGTTGCTACTTTTTCTTTTGGCTGGAATTTCGGCTCGAATAAGCCAAGCTCCATTGCTTCATGCACCAAGGCCATAATGTCCATATCGGAAATTTCAAACAGCTGATTCACACTTTTCAGGGTGTAATAAATGGGCTGCATAATATCAATTCGGTATGGCGTACGTAAGGCATCAAGCGGTGTTAAGGGCACCCGCTCTGGGGTGTCGCTTTCCAGTGCATAAAGGGTTTCACCGGGTGACGATAATATACCACCACCATAAATGCGCAGCCCTTGTGCCGTGTCGAGCAAACCAAATTCTACCGTAAACCAATACAAACGCGCCAAATACACGCGCTCTTTTGGCGTAGCCGCATAGCCTAAGCGGCCATACTGGTGGGTAAAATGCGCAAATGCGGGGTTGGTTAACAGCGGGCAATGGCCAAATACTTCATGAAAAATATCGGGCTCTTGCAGGTAATCAAACTCTTCTCGGCTACGAATAAAGGTAGCCACCGGAAATTGTTTATTGGCCAGCAAACGAAAAAACTCGTCGAATGGAATGAGTGCCGGCACCGGGGCGACTTGCCAGCCGGTGGTGGCCGCTAATACGGTATTTATTTCAGCAAGCTGGGGAATACGATTATGGGGCAGGTTTAATAATTCATAACCGGCCATGTATTCGTCACAGGCTTTACCCGTAATAATGTTTAATTGGCGCGCAACTAAGTTATGCCATATTGAGTTTTCCTCATCGCTCCAAGCAATGTGTCCATTGGCATCAGGCTCTTTAGACACATACTGGCTGTGCTTCTTAGCTTTCATGCTGATCCTCCATTATCCATTCTATTGTTATTCGCTGCTTCATAGTGCGTTAAGCCCTTGGGCTAGGTCGGCTAAAATGTCGTCGCTATGCTCTAGCCCAACCGACAAGCGCACTAAGCCTTCGCCAATATTTGCGATGGCACGGGCTTCTGGGGTTAAGGGGGAATGGGTCATTGACGCTGGGTGCTGAATAAGGCTTTCGGCGTCGCCAAGGCTTACCGCAAGGCGAATCATTTCAAGGCTATTTAGCAATGTGACGGCGGCTTGATAACCGCCCTTCATTTCAAAAGCAATAATAGCGCCAGCCGCTTTCATTTGTTTATTGGCGCCGACCAACTCATGGCCCGGGTGATTTGTTAAACCTGGAAAGTAAACCTTATCAATGGCGTTGTGTTCATTCAAAAAGCTCGCCACTTTATTGGCATTTTCGCAGTGGCGCTCCATACGTAGCGCAAGGGTTTTTAAACCGCGGGTAATTAGCCAAGCGTCGTGTGGTGAAATGGTGGCGCCCATGTCTTTTAACGTGGTGTACTTAATTAAATGAATGTCTTCTTCGCTACCGGTAACAATGCCCGCCACCACGTCGCCATGGCCATTTAAGTACTTCGTAGCACTGTGCACCACTAAGTGGGCGCCAAAGTCGCCTGGGCGCTGTAATAATGGCGTCATAAAGGTATTGTCGACAATAAACTTCACATCGTGCTGGTTACAAAAGTCCCCGATCGGGGCCATATCGATAATACGCAAATGCGGGTTGGCTGGGGTTTCTAAAAACACCATGCGGGTAGTGTCGCGGTAGGCATCTTTAATGTTTTGCACGTTGGTCATGTCGACAAAAGTCACTTCAATGCCATAACGGGCAAATAAGTCGTTAAACAAGGCAAAGCTACAGCCATAAATACAGTCGGAGGAAATAACGTGGTCGCCGGCTTTTAAAAACGCCATGGTGGTGGCGGCTATAGCACCCATACCGGTTGCTGAAGCAGCAGCAGCGGCCATACCCTCAAGGGCGGCCACACGTTGTTCAAGCTGGTGCACCGTGGGGTTACCTAAGCGGGTATAAATATAACCGGGTTGGTCGCCGGCAAAACGAGCGCCCCCTTCTTGGGTACTTGGAAACACAAAGGTAGATGTTTGATACAAAGGAGCCACAAGCGCCCCGTGGGGGTCGGCTATGGGCTCGCCGCCATGAATACTAAGAGTGGCCGGATGCCATGATTGTTTAAGCTGACTCATTGCTGTTGTATTCCATTGTTATATTTATGTGAATGGAACTCAGCTTACGAAGGGAACTGGCCGAGAGCAATATGTTCATACAGCTCAGACCAGTTGCGGGATGTAACGAATATTTGCCATAAAATCGTCTGTAAGGAATTACAGACGATTTATTTCTTGGCGTAGTTGGTATTGTTTCGACGTAACACAGCGTTCCATGTCGCGAAGGCTGTCTTCTAGGTCACTAAATTCCTGGACAACGTCTTGTAGGGCATCTTTTGGTGCTTTGCCCGATTCCCACACGCGGGTTTTTATTTCAATGGTATGGCCTTCAGAATTACGCTCGAAACGGGTTTCTTCACGTATTGGGCCACTGCCACCAGCATAAGTTTTTTCCGCGGGCTTCTTGTCGAGCACAACCCAAGCAACGATATAAGCCACTAAAGTAACCGACGATGAAAAAATAAGTGTGGTCACGAAAATAATCCGAATAATCCACACTTCCCAACCAAAGTATTCTGCTAACCCGGCACATACGCCTGCAACTTTTGCATTGCGATGGTCGCGATATAGCCTTTTTTTGTCTTTAAACATGGTCGCTACCTTCTAGTTGTACTTGCGCCAGTCGGGGTGCTCTTGGTCTAAAATTCGTTCTAGCGAGCGCACCCGCTCTTTTAATTGCTCGGCTTTTTGCACTAACTCGCGAAACTGTATGGCTTCTTGTTCGCTTAGCCCTTGGCTCATTTTGTTTTTACTACGGTAATGCAGTACCAGCCAAATAGGCGCCACTATTACCATGAAAATAATAATAGGAGTGGCTAAAACTGCTACAATTGCTGTTTCCATCAGCTTGGTCCTTAAGCGTTGTCGTCGCTAGCGGTCGTGGTGGATGACTGCTTTTGCATACGTGCTTTTAAAGCTTCTAGTTCTGCGTCTACCTTGGTTTCATTTTCTAAGGCGCGAAATTCATCGGCCAAGGTACGCTTACCGAGGTCGTATGCGTCTACTTGCGACTCTAAATTGTCAATTTTAGCTTCGTAGCGGTCGAACTTCTGCAATGCTTCGTCTACTTTTGAGCTGTCGAGGGTGCGTTTTACATTCAACCGTGAACTAACGGTACGCTCGCGCATTAAAATAGAGGCCTGGCGTGCTTTGGCGTCGCTTAGTTTTTCTTGCAACTGGCCTATTTCACTTGATAAGCGGTCCACTTGGTCGTCGGTACGGGCAATGTCTTCTAGCAAGCTGTTGACAGTGTCTTGCACTTTCGACTTTTCAATTAAGGCAGAGCGCGCTAAGTCTTCTCGGTCTTTACTTAAAGCTAAAGCGGCACGGTTGTCCCATTCTACTACGTCGTCTTCCATGCGGGTAAGCTGACGGGTTAATTCTTTTTTCTCGGCCAAGGTGCGTGCTGCCACCGAGCGTACTTGCACTAAGGTGTCTTCCATTTCTTGAATAATAAGCCGAACCATTTTTTGTGGATCTTCGGCTTTGTCGAGTAATGCATTTAAGTTGGCATTGATGATGTCTGAAAAGCGTGAAAAAATACTCATGGTGTTTTCCTCATTAATAGTAACGTTCACGCCACTAGCTATACAATATGCTTGCCAACTTTTATTTTTTATGTAAGTTACTGTATTTACTTGTTTTATGCGCTTAGTTAAAGAAATGAGTGCTTTCAGTACATTAAACAAATACACTAACAAGTAGTGAATTTAACCACTTTTACGCAATTTGAATTATTTAACCGACCTACCGACTAAGAATGAGTTATAACCATGAGCCGTTTTCGCTACGAAGATAATTTAATTGGGCAGTCTGACAGCTTTTTGGGTGTGCTCGAGCATGTTTCACAGGCTGCGCCAATGAACAAACCGGTGTTGATTATTGGCGAACGGGGTACCGGTAAAGAGCTTATTGCTGAGCGCTTGCACTATTTGTCGAAACGGTGGGAGCAACCCTACTTAAAGCTGAACTGTGCGGCTTTAAATGAAAACTTACTGGAAAGTGAGTTGTTTGGTCACGAAGCGGGCTCTTTTACCGGCGCTAATAAAAAACATGAAGGCCGTTTTGAGCGTGCCCATGGTGGTACGCTGTTTCTTGACGAGCTGGCCAACACCTCGGCCTTAGTGCAAGAAAAATTACTGCGGGTTATTGAATACGGTGAATTTGAACGGGTGGGTGGCAATAAAACCGTGCGCACCGATGTACGCTTAATTGCGGCCACCAATGACGACTTACCTTCATTAGCCGCCGAGCATAAGTTTCGCCCCGACTTACTCGACCGCTTAGCCTTCGACGTAATTACCTTACCCCCCTTACGTGAGCGCCCGGAAGACATTTTGCTATTAGCCGAACACTTTGCCATTCAAATGGCCCGCGAACTCGAGTTGTCTTGTTTTGGTGGTTTTACCAGCCGCGCTCGAGCTACCTTAGAAGGCCATGACTGGCCTGGTAATGTGCGCGAATTAAAAAATGTGGTTGAACGTAGTGTGTACCGGTTAAATAACGATCAATTACCGGTGCATGAAGTGGTGCTCGACCCCTTCGCTAGCCCTTGGCGCCCAACTCGGCGCATAAAACAAACCCTTACGGCTGTTACCAGCGCACCGGTGCACACCACTGGCCCCACCGAAGCGACAACAGCCATAACCGGCGAACATATAAGCCTGCCAGACTTTAGCGCAGGCTTTGACTTTAAAGACGTTAGTCAAGCCTTTGAAACTACTTTGTTAGAAAAAGCCTTGGCTGAAGCACAGTTTAACCAGAAAAGAACTGCCGAACTGGTGGGGTTAACCTATCATCAGCTGCGGGGCTACTTAAAAAAATATGGCTTACTTGAAGGCATGCAACGCGATGCATAAGCAATTCAATAAGGTGCTTAAAACTATTGTTGGAGGTTTGCTGGCAACAAGCCTAATAGCCTGTAGCCCCGCCTTACCACCCAATAGCAGTGGCGTGCTTTATTGTTCCGAAGGGAATCCCGAATCGTTTAACCCGCAAATGGTTACTTCGGCCACCACCCTAGACATGACTTCGTTACAGTTATACGATACCTTAATAGAATACAACGAGCAGCAGCAAGAGTTTCGGCCCGCCCTTGCCACCGAATGGAAGGTAACTAGTGACGGCCGTGTGTACACCTTTAGCTTGCGTGAAAATGTGCAGTTTCACCAAACCCCCTACTTTAGCCCAACCCGTTCATTCACTGCAGACGACGTGATTTTTTCCTTCCAGCGCTGGCTCGACCCAGAACACCCTTATCATTTTGTTTCCGGTGGCCATTATCCTTTTTTTCGCGCCACCAAGCTGGATCAACTGATTCAACGAATTTCAGCGCCAACCCCCTACACAGTTCGTATCGAATTACGAGAGCCCGACAGCTCGTTTATGTCGACCTTAAGTTCGAGCTTCGCTGTTATTTTGTCGGCCGAATATGGCCAGCAACTGTTATTAGCGCATGAGCCCCATCGTATTGATCAACAACCCATTGGCACTGGGCCCTTTAAATTTCGCGATTTTCGCCAAGACGTCAGTGTGAATTACCTGCGCCACGACACCTATTGGCGGGGGCCTGCGGCGTCTGAAAGTTTGGTGTTTCGCATTACGCCTAGCGACCATAAACGCATGCTAATGTTATTAACCGGCGACTGCGACATTAGCCCCTACCCACCTGCCCGTGATATTGCTTGGTTAAAACAACGCGACGATGTGAATGTGCAACAGTCGCTTAGCCCAAACACGGCGTTTTGGGCCTTTAATACGGAACGGCCGCCTTTTAATCAGCCGTTGGTGCGCCAAGCTTTAGCCCATGCTATTAATCGCGAAGCGCTGATACGCAGCGTGTATTACGACCATGCGGTTATTGCCGAGTCTATTTTGCCTGACACCAGTTGGGCCCATGTGGCGCTACCCGAAGCCTACAGCTACGACCCTGTTAAAGCCCGCAACTTACTTACTGCAGCTGGCTTCCCCAATGGTTTTAGCATGGACATATGGGCTTTGCCGGTGCAGCGTTCGTATAACCCAAGTGCCCGCATGATGGCTGAAAAAATGCAAGCTGATTTAGCTTTCGTTGGTATTCGGGCCAATATTGTAAGTTATGAATGGCGTAGCTTTCGCCGCCGGTTAGCCCAAGGTGAACATGACTCGGTGTTAATTGGCTGGTCGGCAGACCATAGTGATCCGGATAACTTTTTTCGGCCCTTGCTTACCTGTGCCGCCAAACGGTCGGTGAATAATCGGGCCCTATGGTGCCATGAAGGCTTTGATCAATTAGTAACGGCGGCCATTCGTACCACTGAAATAAGTGAACGCCAGCGTTTATATCGTGCCGCCCAGCAATTACTAGCCGAAGAAGTTCCCGTGCTACCGCTGGCCCATTCTATTCGTTATCAGGTGTCGCGGAAAAATGTACAGGGCATTTTACCGCCTACCTTTGGCGGTATTCGCCTGCACCCGGTGTATATCGACCGCAGTGAGCCTGGCCCTGTTACCAGCACCGTTACTGAAAATACCGGGGGCGTGCCATGATTCGTATTATTTTGCGCCAATTCACGGTACTGGCGCTAACGCTATTTGTGTTAACTGTACTGGCCTTTTCACTGGCTTTTTGGTTTCCAGGTAATGCTATAACCAATGCCAGCGGGGTACTGGTTACCGATATACATTACCAAGCCGTGGCCACCGCCCGGGCTTTTGATAAAAATATTATTAGCCAATACCTAGCCTATATGGCGCACTTTTTTGCCTTTGACTGGGGCGTGTCGCTACAAGACGGTGCCTCGGTATGGCAAGAATTTAAGTTACGTTTTCCTGCAACTCTCGAATTAAGCCTGTTAGCCATGGCGCTGGCCTTACTATTAGGCCCACCCCTTGGTATTTTAGCGGCCATGCACCACAACAAGCCTATTGACCAAATAATTACCTTTTTTAGTTTGTCGGGTTACTCTATTCCCGTGTTTTGGATGGCGCAGTTAAGTATTCTTATTTTTGCCGTGGCATTGGGTTGGGTACCTATTGCTGGGCAAGTAAACCCGTTGTTTGATATTCCCTTGGTAAGCGGTTCTATTTTGGTAGACATTTGGCTAGCCGAGCAGCCCTACCGTGGCATTGCCTTGTTAAATGCATTGCAGCACATGATTTTGCCCGTAATTGTGCTAGCCACCGTTCCTTTAGTGTTACTCATTCGCTTAACCCGTAACGCCTGTGTAGACGTGTTGCGGCTTAATTTTGTGAAGGGGGCTTATGCGCGGGGGTTGTCTACCCCAGAAGTGCTGTTTAAACATGTTATTCCCAATACTATGCAAGAAGTTACCCTGCACATTAGTACTGCCTTTAGTTTGCTGATTACCAACACCCTTATTATTGAAATGATTTTTTCTTGGCCGGGTTTGGGTCGTTGGTTAGTGCGGAGTATTTACGAGCGCGACTACCCAGTTATTCAAGGTGTGTTGTTGCTGTTAGCCAGTTTAATATTGTTGGTGAATGTGGCCACAACTATTTTCCATGCATGGCGTTTCCCTAGGGTAAGGCGTGAACTAAATGCAACCTAACGACCTTTATTACGAAGAGCGCAACCCTTCGCCATTGCAGCAAGCTTGGCTTGATTTTTATGCCAAACCTTTAGCGCGAGCGTCGCTTTATACGCTTTGCTTTTTGTTGTTTATTGCGTTGTTTGGCTCGTGGCTTGCCCCTTTTGGCGCTAATGAGCAGTTTAGCGAGTTATTATCGTTGCCACCGGCATGGTCTAACCACGGCGACTTACGCTTTTTGCTAGGTACCGATTCGCTAGGCCGCGATATGCTGTCGCGTATTTTACATGGCGCCCGCTTTACCTTTGGTTTACCGCTACTTATGGTGTGCATGGCTGCTTTGCTAGGTATAAGCGCTGGGGTAATGGTGGCCATGAACGTAGGTGTGGCTAGTTCCGCAGTTAAACATTTACTTGGGGTGCTGTTTTCAATTCCCTCACTGCTATTGGCACTAATTATTATTGCGGTGATTGGCCCTGGCCTACCTAATGCAGCACTTGCCATTGGCTTAGTGTTTGTGCCGCAATTTTTATTAACCACCCGTAACGCCATTGTGGAAGAGCTAGGCAAAGACTATGTGATTGCCAGCCAATTAAACGGTGTAAGCTCACGCTATTTATTTGTTGCAGTTATTCTTCCCAACATAGTGAAGCCTTTAGTAACCCAATTTACCTTAGCTTTTTCGGCCGCTATTTTAGATATTGCTGCCCTTGGTTTTCTTGGTTTAGGCGCCCAGGCACCGGTGCCTGAATGGGGCGCAATGCTAGCATTAAGTGTGGAATTTGCCTACAACACCCCTTGGGTTATGGCGTTACCCGGCTTGGCATTGTTTATCACCTTAATTAGTGTGAATGTAATGGGCGAAACCTTGCGTTCGACCTTACAAGCACGAATGGAACACTAAGCATGCTTATAGATATTCGTAACCTAAGTATTTATGCCGACGCGCCACACGGTGAAGTGAAAATACTCGATAGGGTGTCGCTGCAAATTGCCGAAGGTGAAATTCACACCTTGGTGGGTGAGTCTGGCTCGGGTAAAAGTTTGGTGGCTCGCGCTATTATGGGCTTTATTAACCCCGACTGGCGCATGCAAGCCGACCGCTTATGGTTTCAGGGGATCGACTTGCTTCGCCTTACCAGCAAACAACGGCGCAACATTATCGGTGTTGATATTGCCATGATTTTTCAAGATCCTACCGACTATCTCGACCCCAATGCCACGGTGTTACAACAATTACGAGAAGCTATTTTAAACCGCGATATAAAGGCTTCTTTTTGGCAGCGGCGCAAGGCACGCGACGAGTATGCAACCAACCTGTTGATTCGGATGGGGGTTAAAAACCACCAGCAAATTTTAAAGTCGTACCCTTTTGAACTCAGTGAAGGCGCAGCGCAAAAAGTAATGATAGCCACCGCCATAGCCCACCGGCCGTTGTTGTTAATTGCCGACGAGCCCACCACTGCTATGGAGCCCAATACTCGGGCGCAAATTTATCGCTTATTGGCCCAATTGCATGCCCAGTATCACATGTCGATATTGCTCATTACCCAAGATTTTTCCGACTTAATGAAAGAAACCACGCACCTTTCTACTATTTATTCTGGGCAAATAATGGAAACCGGAAGCTGCAATGAACTAATGCAAACGCCCCACCACCCTTATACCGACGCCTTAGGTTATACCTCGTTATTTCGACCCGACCGGCTGGCTCCTAAACAACGCTTACAAACCTTGCCCGAGTTAGAGCCTAACCTTCAGCACATGCCCATTGGTTGCCGAATGGGGCCACGTTGCCCCTATGCTAAACGCAAGTGTGTACAGCGGCCCGACATGCAAACCATAGGCAAGCGTGAATTTTATTGTCACTACCCCATTAACCTACCGGAAAAAAAGCCAGTGGCGAAAAACCAACGGGCGAACAATAAGGAGCAAAATATACTATGAGCTGCTTACTTCGTGCCGAAGCCATTAGTAAAACCTACGACACCCACATGGGTTGGTTTCGCAAGCATTCGCAGGTGGCGTTGCATAATGTGTCGTTCGAATTGCATGAAGGCAAGTCGCTGGCGGTAATGGGTAACAATGGCTCGGGCAAGTCGACCTTAGCAGCCATTATTGCTGGCGCTATTGCCCCCACCAGTGGCGAGCTGTTTTTTCAAGGCACCAAGCTGCTCAGCGGCGACTTTAAAAATAGAGCGCAAAACATTCGCATGGTTTTTCAAGACTCGGAAGCCTCGTTAAACCCCCATAAAACCATTGGTAAGCAGCTGCACGAAGCCTTGTGGTTTAACACCAAGCTAACCCTAACCCAGCGCAACGACTTAATAACCAGCACCCTACTGCGGGTGGGCTTGCTTGACGAGCATCGGGTGTTTTATCCGTATATGATGTCGAACGGCCAACGGCAACGAGCCTGTATTGCCCGAGCGATTATTTTAAACCCTAAAGTACTGGTGGCCGACGAAGCTTTGGCCAACCTCGACACCTCGGTGCGAGCACAAATACTGAACTTATTATTAGACTTACAAGACGACTTTAAGATGAGTTACATTTTTATTACCCACAGCCCAGAAATAGCTCATCACATGGCTGATCATGTGCTGGTTTTGAAAGACGGTGCGGTAGAGAGCTATAGCCTGACGACCACTGCTATTGAGAAGTAAAGGTCGATTTGTTAGTTTGTGCCACTATTGTTGATAACAACAGTTTAGCTAGCCCAATTAATATAATTAGAATAATAAATAATTCGTTTAGGTGCTTTTCACTTAATTCTTAACTAACAATGCGCTACACAACAGGAGCCTTATTTTGGAAACTGGTACGCTACTTTCTCTTGCAATTTATTTTATCGCTATGCTTGGCATTGGCGTTTATGGCTACTTTAAGTCAACCAGCGACTTGTCGGACTACATGCTGGGGGGGCGGCGGCTAGGCCCTGGGGTTACGGCGCTTTCTGCGGGTGCTTCCGATATGAGTGGGTGGATGCTGATGGGTTTACCCGGCGCCTTCTATTTGTCGGGCTTTTCTGAAGTTTGGCTGGCTGTTGGCCTAACCATTGGTGCCTACATAAACTATTTAGTAGTGGCCCCGCGGTTACGGGTTTATACCTACGTGGCTAAAGATTCCATTACTATTCCTGACTTTTTCGAAAACAGGTTTCATGACAACTCGCGTTTGCTACGTTTGGTTTCAGCCGTGGTTATTATTATTTTCTTTACCCTGTATACGTCGTCTGGGTTAGTGGCGGGTGGTACGTTATTCGAAAACGCCTTTGGTATGAATTATCACTACGGCCTGATGCTAACTGCTGGCGTGGTGGTTGCCTATACCCTCATTGGTGGGTTTTTGGCCGTGAGCATGACCGACTTTGTGCAAGGTTGTATTATGTTTCTTGCCTTAATCATTGTGCCCGTTACTGGCTATTACATTCTTAATGCCGACCCTACTGTTAGCAGTGAAGCCATTCAATTAGCCCCAGAAATGTTTAACCCATTTTATGGGGTGACGCTAATTGGGGCTATTTCATTACTGGCATGGGGGTTGGGTTATTTTGGCCAACCGCATATTATTGTGCGCTTTATGGCCATTCGTTCAGTAAAAGACTTTACCAAAGCCCGCCGCATTGGCATGACCTGGATGATTGTGGCCATTACCGGCGCCATGCTTACCGGTATTGTTGGCGCGCAGTATGTTCAAGCCAATGGTATGCAGTTGGTAGATAACGTGTATATGAATGCCGACGGCAGCTTAGCGAACGCAGAAACTATATTTATTGTGCTGTCGCAAATACTCTTTCATCCCTTTGTGAGTGGTTTTCTGCTGGCTGCTATTTTAGCCGCCATTATGAGTACTATTTCGTCTCAGTTGTTGGTGACTTCGAGTGCTTTAACGCAAGACTTTTATAAAAGTTTTTTACATAAAAATGCCAGCGATAAAGTACAAGTTATGACCGGGCGCATTTCAGTGTTATTAGTTGCCGTTGTTGCTAGTGCCCTTTCATGGGTGCCGCGCGACACCATTCTTGGCTTGGTGGGTAATGCTTGGGCTGGCTTTGGCTCGGCCTTTGGGCCTTTGGTTATTTTAAGCTTGTACTGGAAAGGCATGAACCGCTGGGGTGCTTTAGCGGGCATGGTGGCGGGTGCGTTAACCGTATTGCTCTGGATATACGTACCTATTGCTGCCCTTGACGGTAAAACTTTAAGTTCTGAGCTATATGAAATGGTGCCTGGCGTGCTTATTTCCACGTTGGTTATTTTCTTAGTAAGCCGCTTTACCGCTGCACCAAGTGCCGAAGTTGCTGCTGAGTTCGAGGAAATGGAACAACGTATGGTGGAAAGTAAAACTAGCTAACTTTGGGTTCACTTCTAAACGGTTAGCAAGGCCTGATTTCGAAAAATGTTCGGAATCAGGCCTTTTAGTTTATAGAGTAGCTTGATTATTTCGCAGCGGGACCATTATTGCTTCGGCGCTGAAGCAAGGCTATCTCTTCCTGAATAATTAGCTTCATGCGCATGGTTGACTCGTAACCAATTTGTATAGCCTTCTCACCTTGCTCAAATTCCAACAAGCCAATTTCGCCTAGTTTAGGCTGCAGCAGAATGTCGGGCGGGTCGCCAGCTAAACGGGCGCGGGTAATGCGCTCTTGCATGATATCGATAGAGCCTGCCATTACCCCAAATACCCCTGGTGACGATGGCGAGCGGCTTAACTTGCCCTTTACTTGTTCAAAATAGTTCTGGCTACGGCTTAAAAACTTATTAAAAGCCGTTACCGCTGATTTTGTACCCTCGCTGGGCTTTAAACGATAGTTAGTAGTGTCAGCTTGTTCTAAGGTAGCAGGCCCTTGATCATGGGCTGGAAAGTCGCCATCGTCGATGTGAACTTGCGAATTCAAATGCACCGCAATAACAAAGTCGGCGTCGAGTGCGCGGGCTAAAGAAACCGGTACCGGGTTCACCAGCGCACCGTCGACTAACCAACGACCGTCGTAGGCTTTCGGAGAAAGTAACCCAGGCATGGCACATGAAGCCCGCGCAATTTTAAACAAGTCCCCTTTTTTCAACCACACTTCGCGACCGGTATAAAGATCGGTGGCAATAGCGCCAAACTTTTTTGGTAGCTCTTCAATTTGCAAGGTGCCAAATTTTTCCCGAGCAAAATTAAATACTTTTTCACCGGAAATAATACCGCCATTGGTTAACCCAAAGTCGAGTAGGTTGAACACTTTCCAGCGGTCCATGTTAAGCACCCATTCTTCTATATCGTCGATTTTCCCTGCTGCATAGGCGCCACCAACTAAAGAGCCAATTGAGGTACCTGTAACAATATCAACTTCAATTCCTAGCTCTTCGAGTGCTCGAATAACACCAATATGCGCCCAGCCACGGGCGGCACCAGAGCCTAACGCAAGTGCAACCTTTACTTTTTTCATGTTAGCCCTTACCCATGGGAGTTGTTTAACCAGCGGTCAATTTCACGTTCAAGAATAGACAGTGGTAACGAACCATGCCGCAACACTTCGCGGTGAAAGTCGCGCACATCGAAGTTATCACCTAGTTGTTGTTCTGCCCGCTGGCGTAATTCAGTGATTTTTATCATGCCTATTTTATACGCCAAGGCCTGACCGGGTAAAGCCATAAAGCGTTCTGCCTCTGACACGGCGCGGGCTTCTTTAACCGGCGCATTAGCATACATATAGTTCAGTACGTCTTCTCGCGACCAACCTTTGGCATGTAAACCCGTGTCGACCACTAAACGAATAGAGCGCCACAATTCGGCAATTAGCTGGCCGTAGCGATCGTAGCTGTCGTAAAGTTCAAATTCGTCGCCTAAGGTTTCTGTATATAGCCCCCAGCCTTCCGCAAATGCTACGGCAATACTGTAACGACGAAAACGTGGTAAGTGTGTCATTTCCCGCTGTAGTGCCACTTGGTAATGGTGGCCTGGAATGGCTTCATGCAAGGTTAACGGCCCTTTCGCCCATTTGGGGCGTGCCGACAAGCCGTAGGTGTTTAAATAGAATACCCCAGGCCGGGTGCCGTCTTCGGAGGGCACTTCATAACTGGCCGAACTGGCCGATTGTTCACGAAATGCTTCCACTCGGCGTATTTCATAGCCGGCTTTGGGTAACATGTCTGCATGAAACAGCTTGAGCACCCGTTTTTCAACTTGCTGCGCAAAGGCTTGATAGTCGGCGAGCATTTCTTCTGGGCTGGAATAATGGAACTGTGGATCGTCGCGGGTAAAGGCAAAAAACTCCTTTAAGCTGCCGTTAAAACCAACCTCGGCCATGATTGCATGAATGGCTTGATGAATACGTGCTACCTCGGCTAAGCCAAGTTGGTGAATTTCATTTGGGGTCATAGTGGTGGTGGTTTGACGTTGTACTTCAAACGCATACCACTGACTGCCTTCGGGTAAGTCAATTAGCCCATAGCTATTGGTACGGGTTTGTGGAATATAACTTTGCTTAATATAGGTAGCTAACTGTTGATAGGCAGGTAAAACTTTTTCCGTTAGTAGGTCTGTATACAACGTCGCTAGTTGAACTTGCTGCTTGTCGTTTATGCCGGCTGGAAAATTTAAAATAGGTTGGTAAAACAAACTGTCTTCAAGCTCGTCTACTAAGTGGGCTTCTATTTGCGCTAGCACCTGTTCCATAACCACTTTCGGCTGAGTAACTTGCAGTTCTAAGCCTTTGTTTAAGTTGCGTTCAATTTGCGCAAAAATGCTAGGAATAGACTGCATTCGAGCCAGCCAATTTTGGTAGTCTTTATAGTTATTAAATGGCTGCGCACCTTGCCCTGAGCCTAACCGTGCTAACTGATTAGCAAAGTTATACATTTGGTTTAAGGGAAGAAGGTGGCTAGGGAATTCTAACTGACCTAGTGCAATCGTTCTGTCGCGTTTAAATAAGTCGTAACTCAGTTGGTCTGCTTGCGTTAGTAGCGAGTAGTCTACCGTTTCGAGAGTCATTAAAAACTCTTCTTCTAATAACTGGCGACGGGCACGATATTCGTCGCTAAAGGTATTCGCCAGCAAGTGGTTAAATTGATATTCGCCCACATAGGTGGCTTCAAGCGGGTTCAATGCCAAGTCGGCATAGAAGTAGTCGGTGAATATTTGCTGCAACATAGCAGCATGGGACTTTTGTAATTCTACTTCACTTGCTTTTTCAACTGGCGTACACGCCACTAACAACACCAAGGTTAAAACAAGTTTCACTAACACCTTCATTCGCTATCGTCTCTTAACTGGGAAGCCTTGTAGAATGATACCGTAGCGTGCTTTAAATACCATTGAAAATAAAAAACCGCCAGTCATATAAATAAATGACTGGCGGTTTAAGTGTGTGGGCTATGGTTAAATAGCGTTTATATTAATAAGCAGTTCACTTTTCAGCAGCGGGTGTTGGCTCTGCTTCGTCTGCTGCGATAACAGGTTTTAACAGCAAGAGTTCACGCAGCTTGGCTTCAATTTCATTTGATGTTTCAGTGTTTTCTTTCAGGTACTTGCTTGAATTGGCGCGACCCTGGCCGATTTTCTCGCCCTGATAACTATACCAAGAGCCCGCTTTTTCAACGATATTATGTTTTACACCTAAGTCGATAAGCTCGCCTTCTTTTGAAATACCTTCGCCATACATAATTTGGAACATGGCTTCTTTAAAGGGCGGAGCAACTTTGTTCTTCACCACTTTAACGCGGGTTTCGTTACCGACAATTTCATCGCCTTCTTTTACCGCGCCAATACGACGAATGTCTAACCGAACTGAGGCATAAAACTTCAGTGCGTTACCACCTGATGTAGTTTCAGGGCTACCGAACATAACGCCTATTTTCATGCGTATTTGGTTAATAAAGATAACCATAGTGTTCGACTTTTTAATATTAGCCGTTAGCTTACGTAGCGCTTGCGACATTAAGCGTGCTTGTAGACCAACGTGGGTGTCGCCCATTTCGCCTTCAATTTCAGCTTTCGGTGTTAGTGCTGCTACCGAGTCAATAATAACCACGTCGACAGCACCGCTGCGTACGAGCATGTCGCAAATTTCTAGTGCTTGCTCGCCGGTATCTGGTTGTGAAATTAATAATTCGTCAATTTTAACGCCCAAACGCTCAGCATAGACAGGGTCTAAGGCGTGCTCGGCGTCAATAAAGGCACAGGTTTTACCTTTGCGTTGTGCTTCGGCAATAACTTGTAAGGTTAGTGTGGTTTTACCACTCGATTCTGGGCCATAAACTTCAATCACTCGGCCGGTGGGCAAGCCGCCAATGCCTAAGGCAATGTCTAAGCTTAATGAGCCCGTTGAAATCGACTCAATGTCCATGGCACGATTGTCGCCCAATCGCATAATTGCGCCTTTACCAAATTGACGTTCAATTTGACCTAACGCGGCGGTTAATGCTTTTTGCTTGTTGTCATTCATTGGTGAACGCTCCAGTTCGATATCTATCAATGCCCTTAGTATACTGGTGATTCATACAGTATCAAGGTGGTTCAGCTATTTCTTTGTGAAATAAATGCAAGTTGTTGAATTTTAATATTTAAAAACCGCATGGAAAGTTAGCTTTGAATATAGACTGCTAATTTAACCAGTGCATAGCTGGCAGCTTTAGTTCTTATGTCGGTACGGTTACCGGTAAAACGTTTGGTTTCTGTCCACAATTGTTTGCCAATGGCCCAACCAAAACAAACTGTACCCACAGGCTTTTCTCGGGTGCCGCCGTCGGGCCCTGCTATTCCCGTAACACTTAGGGTAACGTCGCAGTTCATTGCCTGCTGTGCCCCCCGCGCCATTGCAGCGGCACAGTCTTCTGACACGGCACCAACAGTTTCTAAAACTGTTTCCGGTACTTTAAGTAAATTAACTTTCATGGCATTACTATAGGTAACCAGCCCCCCTTCAAACCAGCGAGAGCTACCTGGCAAACTGGTGCAAATAGCCGCTACGCCACCACCGGTGCACGATTCGGCAGTACCGAAGCGCCATTTCCGATATAATAGCTGTTCGGCGATTTGAGCAACTCGGATGCGATCTGAGGTGAGCATGATATAACTCCATTAGAATACAAGGCAAAACCTGAACTTCACTTGGCTTTTAGCTGTGAAACCGTGATCATAGGTACATTATTACCATAAGCATAATGACAGAAAGAGATAATGAGTAAAAAAACGGATACCCACACCCCCATGATGCAGCAGTATTTAAAAATTAAAGCTGAGCATCAGGATATTATTCTTTTCTATCGAATGGGTGACTTTTACGAACTTTTTTTCGACGATGCCAAACGTGGCTCTGAATTACTTGATATATCGCTAACCCACCGGGGCCAGTCGGCAGGTGAACCGATACCGATGGCAGGAGTACCTTACCACGCGGTTGAGAATCATTTAGCCCGTTTAATAAAGTTAGGCCATTCTGTTGCCATTTGTGAACAAATTGGCGACCCTGCCACCAGTAAAGGCCCGGTAGAACGCAAAGTAGTGCGTATTCTTACCCCTGGTACTATAAGCGACGAAGCCCTGTTACAAGCCCATGAGCGAAATGTACTCTTGGCCTTAAGCCCAACTAAAGCTGGTTATTCAGTGGCCAGCTTAGAATTAGCCAGTGGTGAGTTTTTGCTGCATGAAGTTAAAAGCGAAGCACAGCTGCTAAGCGAATTAGAGCGCCTACAGCCGGCTGAAGTTTTATACCCTGAGGGTTGGCAGCTACCCCCTATGTTGGCTCGCCATGCGGGTGCGCGACGTCGCCCTGAGTGGGAATTTGATCATGACAGCGCCTATACCGCTTTATGCCGCCAGTTTAGCACCAAAGACTTACTTGGCTTTGGTATTCATGCCAACCAACATGAATTAGGTGCTGCTGGCTGTATTTTACAATATGTGAAAGACACCCAACGCACCGCCCTACCGCATTTACGAGCTATTTTACTGGAGTCGAACAGCGACAGTATTCATCTTGACCGCGCTACCCGCCGCAACTTGGAAATTACCCATAATTTAGCCGGTGGCACTGACTTTACTTTAAGTAGTGTGCTTGATCGCACTGCTACCCCAATGGGTAGCAGGTTATTACAACGTTGGTTGCATCGCCCATTACGCCACCGGCCTACGATAGAACAACGGCTGCAGGTGGTTGAAGCCTTTATTAACCACCAAAGCTATTTAGAGCTTGCCCCGTTGTTACACCAGGTAGGTGATTTAGAACGTATTTTAGGCCGCGTGGCCTTACAAAGCGCTCGCCCCCGCGACCTCGTTCGGCTGAAAGTGGGTTTAGAACAACTAGCTGCCATTATTGATGTGTTAAACACGGCCGACTTACCAAACTTAGTACCGGTGCCAGCCTGTGCTGCGCCTATACAACAGCTGTTGCACACTGCGGTGATTGCAGCTCCGCCAGTTATTATTCGTGATGGCGGCGTTATTGCGCCGGGGTACAACCAAGAGCTAGACGAATTACGCGCCTTAAGCGATGGTGGCACCGCCGAGCTCGAAGCCTTTGAATTGCGTGAACGTGAACGTACAGGCATTGCCCAGCTTAAAGTGGGTTATAACCGCGTGCACGGTTTTTATATTGAAGTAAGCCGTTTAGCTGCTGAGTTGGTTCCTACCGATTACCAACGCCGACAAACACTTAAAAATGCCGAGCGTTATATTATTCCCGAACTAAAGGCGTTCGAAGACAAAGTATTAAAAAGCCAAAGCGAAGCATTGGCCTTAGAAAAGTCGCTTTATGCCGACCTGCTCAAGCAGTTATTAACGCCCCTAGCAGAGCTACAAGCATTGGCCAAAGCGCTGGCCGAGCTTGATGTATTGACCTGTTTTGCCGAGCGTGCGGTAACCTTAAATTACCAACGCCCAGAATTTTCGCAGCAAAGTAATATAAACATTACCGCTGGCCGCCACCCTGTGGTGGAAGTAGCGCAGCAAGAGCCCTTTATTGCTAACGATGTAAACTTTAACCAACAGCAACGGTTACAAATTATTACCGGCCCGAACATGGGTGGTAAGTCGACCTTTATGCGCCAAGTGGCTTTAATTACACTGTTAGCGCACACGGGCTGCTTTGTACCTGCACAAGCGGCGGTTATTGGCCCTATCGATCGTATTTTTACTCGTATTGGCGCGTCTGACGACTTAGCTTCAGGCCGTTCAACCTTTATGGTGGAAATGTCGGAAACTGCCAACATTTTGCACCATGCCACTGAAAACAGCTTGGTGCTAATGGATGAAATTGGTCGGGGAACGTCTACCTACGACGGTTTAGCCCTTGCTTGGGCCTGCGCCCATGAACTAGCAAAGTTACGCGCCTTTACCCTTTTTGCCACCCATTATTTTGAGCTAACCTTATTACCAGAAGAGCTTGAAGGTACGGTGAATGTACACTTAGACGCCATTGAGCAAGGCGAGTCAATTGCTTTTTTACACCAGGTGAAAGAAGGCCCGGCAAGCCGTAGTTTTGGTATTCATGTGGCTAAGTTAGCCGGCGTGCCTGAACAGGTACTTAATAATGCGCGGGAAAAACTACAAGCTTTAGAACAAAAAAATAGCTTAGTAACAACTGGTAAGCCGGTTGCACAGCAAACCGAGTTACCTTTTTATGCGCCCGAGCCGACCGACCCACGGCTGGCCTTGCTTGATACTATTAACCCCGACGAGTTAACTCCTAAACAAGCGCTTGACATGCTGTATAGCCTTACCAAAACGTAAAGCTTTGTTACGCCCTTATGCCCAATGCCTACGGTAGGTGTTGGGCCTTTAATGGTTTGAAAATAAGCACTCTATATTTAACCCTTGCTGGCTTAATACATCGCGTAGTTTTAGCAAGGCTTCTACCTGAATTTGCCGTACCCGTTCACGCGTTAAGCCTATTTCTTTGCCTACATGCTCAAGCGTTGCTGGCTCGTAGCCAAGCAGGCCAAAACGCCGGGCTAAAACTTCTTTTTGCTTAGGATTAAGAACATTGAGCCACTCGAGAACGCGGGCATTTAAGTCGTCAATTTGAGAAATGTGTTCAGGCCCACCGGTTTTATCGTCGGGAATAATGTCTAACAAGCCCTTTTCCGTGTCGCCGGCTAGGGGGGCGTCAATAGAGGTGGTGCGTTCGTTTAAGCGGAGTATTTTATTCACGTCTTCCACCGGCCGTTCTAGGCTGGCGGCGATGTCTTCAGCGGTGGGTTCATATTCTAACTTTTGCGACAACTCACGGGTGGCCCGTAAGTATATATTTAGCTCTTTCACCACATGAATAGGCAAGCGAATGGTACGCGTTTGGTTCATTAAAGCTCGCTCGATGGTTTGCCTTATCCACCAGGTAGCATAGGTTGAAAAGCGAAAACCACGTTCAGGATCAAATTTTTCTACGGCTCGAATAAGGCCTAAATTGCCTTCTTCAATTAAATCAAGCAGCGCTAAACCACGATTATTATAACGGCGGGCAATTTTAACCACTAAACGTAAGTTGCTTTCTATCATGCGTTGGCGCGACTTCATATCGCCTTTTAAGGCTTTGCGCGAGTAGTAAACTTCTTCTTCTGCTGTGAGTAAAGGGGAAAAACCTATTTCACTCAAGTACATTTGCGTGGCGTCTAAGTTTCGGTATCGTTTTTCTTGTTTGGCTAATACATCTTCAAGCTCGTCGTTACCGAATTCGGTAGCATCGGTTTGCGTACGCGCTTTAAGCTCAGCATTGTCTGTTATTTTATTCGCTTTGTTATTCTGGTCGGTGCGTGTATCTCGGTTATTAGTCATACTCCACTCCTTGCCTGCAGCTTAGGCATTCACTTATCGTGAGCGAGGCAAGTAATTCTCCGGATTTACCGAGTTACCACGTAACCTCAGCTCAAAGCGTAACCGCACATTATCGCGGCCACTACTTCCCATTGTTGCTATTTGTTGGCCTGCTTCAACCCACTGTTGCTCTGCAACCAGCACGCTGTCGTTATGGCCATAGGCGGTAATGTAATCGTCGTTATGTTTGATAATAACTAAACGCCCATAACCGCGTAATGCTGTTCCTACGTAAACCACTTTACCTGCTGCTGCTGCCACTACTGCGTCGCCTCTGCGGCCGCTAAACTCAAGCCCTGTATTCATTGGTTCGCGCGTGGAAAAGCGTTTTTCTATCGGGCCACTGGTTGGCCATTGCCAACGAATATCGGCGCTAGCTATAACCCGTTCCCGTGGCCTGGGTGTTGGCAGCGAAGGCTGCGCCTGAGGCGGACGTACTGAAGGTAAAGGTGTTGCTATTGCCACAGTGCCTGCCGTTGTAGCGGTACGAACTTCAGCCTCTTCGCTTACATTTTCACCATACCTTGTCTGCGCATAACTAACAACTGGTTCTGCGCGTTCTACTGTAACCGACTGATTTTCGGCGATATTACTAACTGTATCAGTGGTCGGTTTGAGGGCTTGAGATGGGCTTTTAAGTTGCAGTATTTGGTCGGGGAAAAGCAAGTAAGGTTCCGCTAGTTGATTCAGCTGGGCAATGGTTCGAACGTCCATATTGGCCCGAAAGGCAATAGAATAAAGGGTATCGCCGGCACGTACGGTGTAGGTGTCTTCAGCCCAAGAGGCCCGCTCGTAGTCATGGTAGGTAGGTCCTCGGTATACTGTCGACACGGGGGCTGGCTCAGGTCGGCTTGCGCAAGCGCTTAATAATATAAGCACCAGCGTAAATAACCAGATGTACAGCCGACCAAACAATACCTTCATGCAGAACCTTATGTGTTATGACTTAGGCAAGTTCGCCCTGAACCAGGGGTACAAAGCGTACACCGCCACTGGTTTGTTGACGGTATTCGTCACCATAACGTTCAATTATTTTTAGCTCTTGTTGGCTGTCGCCCACAGGTATAATAAGCCGCCCGCCTGCTGGATCAAGCTGGCTTAATAATGCTTCGGGAACACGGCTAGCAGCCGCCGTAACAAGAATGCCGTCGTAGGGCGCCTTGCTTTGCCACCCTTCCCAACCGTCGCCATGTTTCATTTGAATGTTATGCAAGTCGAGCAGTTTCATGCGCCGTTTAGCTTGATACTGCAAGCTACTGATACGTTCTACGGAATAAACCTTCTGCACTAATTGGGCTAGTATTGCGGTTTGGTAACCTGAGCCGGTGCCAATTTCTAATACATTCACCATGGGCCGTTCAGCTGCCAGCAATAGCTCGGTCATTTTCGCCACAATAAATGGCTGCGAAATGGTTTGCCCATTACCAATAGGCAAGGCGGTATTTTCATAGGCTTTATGAGTCAGTGATTCTGGCATAAAAGAATGCCGAGGGGTCGACTCCATTACTTGTAATACCCGCGTATCAACAATACCAGCTTGTTGTAATAGCTGAGCGAGCTTCCGTGCTTGTCCTTGATAGTTTTTAAGCATGCTTTTTTAACCAGTCGTCTACTTTTTGCCAGCTTTTACCAGCTGTCATGTCTACCGTAAGTGGCGTAATCGAAACGTAACCGTCTTGAATCGCCGCGAAGTCAGTGGTGGGGCCGTCGTCTAGCTCGTCGCCAACAGGACCATACCAGAAAATTTCTTGGCCCCGCGGATCACGTCCACGAATCATAGCACCTGCTTTGTGCCGGCGGCCAAGCCGAGTTAATCGAATACCTTTTAGTTCGCTGTACGCCATATAAGGTACATTTATATTTAACACAAATTCAGGGCTAAGTGGTTCGCGCTTTAATTGCCCAATTAAGTCTGCTACCACCCGTGCTGCAGTGTCGTACCATTCATGGCCTGCAGCCCCCATGGAAACAGCAATGGCAGGTAAACCCATGTGGCGCCCTTCCGTAGCTGCTGCAACCGTACCTGAGTAAATCACGTCATCGCCCATATTGGGAGCGTCGTTAATTCCCGACACCACTAGGTCTGGGGTGGTGCCAAGGGGCGAATTAGTACCAATATGCACACAGTCGGTTGGGGTGCCATTTACCGAATAAAAGCCATTGGCTAAACGTTCAACCCGCAAAGGGTTATGCAAACTTAACGAATTACTGGCGCCACTACAATTACGATCGGGCGCGATTACCGTTACTTCTGCTTTTTTTATTAGTGCTTTATGCAGCGCGGCTAACCCTGGTGCGCGTACGCCATCGTCGTTACTTAATAATATTTTCATTCATTACACTCATATTACAACGTTATTCATATCTTGTGGCTAGCTTGTTACTTGTGCTAATTCTCGCAATACCGAGGTAGCAAAACTCCCGGTAGTAAGCCTAAAACGTAGCCTAACCACGTTTTGCTCGCTGTCGACCACTAGGTTTTCTGCCTGTAACCACATGGCGCGGCGGCTTTGGTCTACCCCGGCGCGTTCAATACCTTCAAGCCATGGCTTAAATTGTGCTAATAGGGCTTCTTCAAATTCTTGCGCTGCGCCCTGCACTGGCGAACGGCCTCGGCCTGGCATTGGCCCGGTTACTTCAATATCACCGCTTGCCACACGCTGTAGCACTGTGGTATCGATATGCTCGGCAACAAAAAAAGAATGGCTACCGGTTAGCTGCATCACATCGCCGGCCAGTAATGCCGTGCCATGTTGCGCCAAGCGGGTGCTAACATATTGATTAAACAAATACGACCGCGCAGCAGAAAGCACAATGCTACGTAGGTTGCGGTCTTTAATGCGGCGCCCGGCAAACATGCCTTCGGCTTTGGTTAAATTACTGCCTTGGTAGCCAAAGCGTTGCTCGCCAAAGTAATTGGGCACGCCCGCCTTAATTTTTTCCACCCGAGCTAATAATTCATTTACGTTACTAACATCGCGCAGGGTAATACTAAATTCATTCCATTTATGGGTACCGCGGCGTAATTTACGGTTGCTTTTTACTGCTTGTAAAATGCGCACCCCAGGTTCAGCAAATGCATTCCAGTCGACTAACTTGGTAGCGGGTAATTCAACTGAAAACCATTGCGTGGTAACCGCATGGCGATCTTTCATGCCTGAAAAACTAACATTGCGGGCTTGAATGTCGACAAACTGGGCTAAGGCTCGAGCCACATGGTCGGTGTTAACGCCGGATTTTTCAATTTGTAGCCAATGGTGCTGGCCTTTGACGTCGGCTTCAGGCTCGAAGCCTAAAATTTCATTCACTTGGAAGTCGGTTGGGGTTTGTTTAAAGCTGGCCTGCACCTGTGGCTTGCCATAGGCATAGGTTTCGTTCAGCATTATTTCAGCAGCCGCAGCTGTTTCGCTGTTACTCACACGGCCACCAACAACACCACCGCCATAGCAGCAATGCCTTCTTTACGGCCGGTAAAGCCAAGCTTTTCGGTGGTTGAAGCTTTTACGTTCACTTGTGCTTCCGTTAGTTCAAGTAAGCTGGCAATACGGCTACGAATAGCTGCCCGATGCGGGTTTACTTTGGGTGCTTCACAAATAATGGTTAGATCGAGGTTGGTGGGCGCCCAACCTAACTGCTGTACGCGCGCATACACTTTTTGCAACAGTACGGCACTGTCGGCGCCTTTAAAGCTGGCGTCGTTATCGGGAAACCACACGCCAATGTCGCCTTCGCCGATAGCTCCTAAAAAAGCGTCGGTTAAGGCGTGCAATAGCACGTCGCCGTCGGAGTGCGCCACTAAGCCCTGCTCGTAAGGAATATCCACTCCACCAAGCCGAATGGGGCCCTCACCACCAAATTTATGAACGTCGAAGCCTTGCCCAATTCTCATTATAAAAACTACTCCAAAGTTAATTCTTGTTGCGCCGCTAACATTAAGGCCTGCACCATAATAAGGTCGGCTGGGCAGGTTATTTTGCGTAATTGTTGTTCTGCGGCTACTAAAACAGGGGTTATGCCCTGCAGTTCCATGGCCGAAGCTTCGTCGGTTACTTGTAAACCTTGTGCGGCCGCCTGTTGTAATGCCCGCAATAAAGGGCCGAGCTGAAATACTTGCGGGGTAAAGGCATGCCAAAGTTCGCTGCGATCAACGGTGGTTAGCTGGCCACTTGCGGTTTTGCGTTTCATGGTGTCCCAGGCTGGCACGGCTGCTAGCGCGCCCTGTTCCGGCTGCTGTTGGGCAACGGCTAATAGCTGGGCCAAAAATGTTGCTGACAAGCCTGGTCGGGCTGCGTCGTGCACTGCCACTAAGGTAGTGTCGGCATGGGTAGTTGCTGCCGCTAATAAGGCGTTGGTTACTGTTTCGGCGCGGCTGGCGCCACCTTGCACCTGAATAATACGTGGGTCGTTGGCTAATGTTAACGTAGGGAAATAGCTGTCGTGTTGCTGTAAACCAACGTACACCTGTTTAACCCGTGGGTCGGCTAACAACGCTTGCACACTGAGTTCTAAAATTGTTTTACCCAGCAAAGTTAAGTATTGCTTTGGTATGTCTTGCTCCATGCGTTGGCCAATACCTGCGGCAGGAATAATAGCTATCACAGTCACAAGGGGTTGGTATCCTTTTCTATTAAACGGAAAAATGTTTCTGCTGGCTTCACCATACCTAGTTCGTTCCGAGCCCGCTCTTCAACTGCTTCGCTGGCTTCACGAAGGTCGCGTATGTCGGCATAAATAAGTTGGTTACGTTGTTTTAAGGTAGCATTGGAGGCAGTTTGGCGTTCCACTTCACTACTTAACTGTTGATATTCACTTACCCCATTTTGGCCAAACCAAATACGGTACTGCAGCAATATCACCACGCCTATCATGCATAGGGTGAGCAAGCGCATAAGCTAATACCTCGCTAATGAAATGAATAGAGCTATTATGACCTGTTCGCCCAGAATTAAAAACCCGCGTAGCAGAATCGTTGGCAATTTTGCCTAACCAATTTGCAGAGGTTGCTTTGCTTTGGTGAAGTTTGGCCAGCTAAGCAGCGCCGTAAGCAATAATTCCCGTAACGGTAACGCCCCAGGCGCTAAGCGGCCTTGTTCGTTCCAGCGATGCCCAGCACAGGCAGCAGCAACAATAGTGGGGGTTGGCTTTAACAGTAAAATAGACTCGTTAGACAGTGTTTCACCGCTAAATGAACACCAACCCCAACGGTTTAAATGTAACCGTTGCCCAGCATAGTCGACCCTATCTACCGAGTCTAACCGTACTTGCACAAACTCGTCATTTGTTACTAATACTGGTAAAGGTAGGCCTGGCGCCACATGAAGATCAATCCATTTAGCCATTGCTGTGGCAGTTATTTGCTTAGGAGGTTTGGTACGTTGATTGCTTTGCCAACTGGCATTTTGCTGATCAAGCACCAAGGGAGATTCCGTGTAAATAAGCCACCAGGCGGCTTTTTTCACATAAAAAGGTAAGCTGCGTAACTTGCGCCGCAGACGATCGGCGTCGTCGTTGGCATAGGTTAATAGTGCTAGCTCACGCTCGTAAATGGCGTTACACAACTCGGCATGAACCGAGTTGTGTTGTTGCATGTGAAAAATATCAGCCTGCATAGCCGCAGAACTTACTATTTGGCCGCGGCGCGCACTTCAGCTAAGCCACGATACGCCACCGTACCCAGTGCTTGCTCAATGCGCAGCAGCTGGTTGTATTTAGCCACACGGTCAGAACGACATAAACTACCTGTTTTTATCTGCCCTGCTGCGGTACCCACTGCTAAGTCGGCTATAGTGGCGTCTTCCGTTTCACCCGAACGATGCGAAATAACCGCCGTAAAGCCTGCCGCATGGGCCATTCGTATTGCTGCTAAGGTTTCGCTTAAGGTGCCAATTTGGTTAAACTTAATTAAAATTGAGTTGCCAATATGCTCATCAATGCCCCGCTGCAGTATTTTTGTATTAGTAACAAACAAGTCGTCGCCTACTAGCTGTACCTTGTCGCCTAAACGCTCGGTTAAATACTTCCAACCGGCCCAGTCGCTTTCGTCTAAGCCGTCTTCAATAGAAACTATTGGATAACGTTCGCATAAGCCTGCCAAGTAGTCTGAAAACTCTTCTGCAGTAAACGACTTACCTTCACCGCTTAAATGGTATTTGCCGTCGCGATAAAACTCAGTAGCGGCACAGTCGAGCGCTAAGGTTACGTCGGTACCTAAGGTATAACCGGCGTTTTTAACTGCTACGGCAATAACTTCAAGGGCTTCTTCGTTCGACTTTAAATTTGGCGCAAAACCACCTTCGTCGCCTACCGACGTGCTTAAACCCCGCTCGCTTAATACTGCTTTTAGCGCATGGAAAATTTCCGCCCCAACGCGCAGGCCTTCAGCAAAGCTTTTTGCCGCCACGGGCTGAATCATAAACTCTTGAATGTCGACGTTATTGTCGGCGTGTTCACCACCATTCAAAATGTTCATCATTGGCAATGGCATGCTAAATTGCTTCGCCGTGCCATTCAACTCGGCAATATGCTCATAAAGCTCCATGCCTTTCGACACAGCAGCAGCTTTGGCTACCGCTAGCGACACGGCTAGAATGGAGTTAGCACCCAATTTTTCTTTGTTTTCTGTGCCATCTAACGCCAGCATAACGTCGTCAATTGCTTGCTGGTTCAGTGCGTCTTTACCCATTAAGGCATTAGCAATTGACGTGTTGATATGGTCAACCGCCGTTAACACGCCTTTGCCTAAGTAACGACTTTTGTCGTTATCACGCAGTTCTAGCGCTTCACGGCTACCTGTAGAGGCACCGCTGGGGGCCGCGGCGCGACCAAAACTACCGTCGGCTAGCCAAACATCGGCTTCTACCGTTGGGTTACCACGCGAGTCCATGATTTCGCGTCCAATTATTTTTTTAATGTGGCTCATGCTCATACCTATTTATGTCTAATCGTGTCTTGATACGCACCTGCGGCAGCAATAAAGTCCGTAAACAACGGGTGGCCGTCGCGTGGTGTCGAGGTAAATTCAGGGTGAAACTGTACCGCAACAAACCACGGGTGATTCGGCAGTTCAACGGCTTCTACCAATGATTTGTCGGCCGACAAGGCACTAAAGGTTAGCCCTGCGGTAGCAATTTGCTCGCGCAAATTATTATTCACTTCATAGCGATGGCGGTGTCGTTCATAAATTTCGTTACTGCCGTAGGCTTCATGTAGCTTGGTGTTCGGCGCTACATGGCAAAGCTGTGAACCTAAGCGCATGGTGCCACCTAAGTCGTCGTCGGCTGAACGTTCAACTAACTCACCCGACTCGTCAAGCCATTCGCTAATCAGGCCAACTACCGGATATGGCGTGTCGGCATCAAACTCGGTGCTATTGGCGTTTTTCATACCCGCACAATGGCGTGCAAATTCAATTAACGCCACTTGCATGCCTAAGCAAATACCTAAGTACGGCACATTGTTTTCGCGGGCATAACGGGCGGCAATAATTTTGCCTTCCACACCACGTTTACCAAAACCACCAGGTACTAAAATAGCGTCTAACTGGGCAAGTTTAGCCGGCCCTTTGGTTTCTAGGTCTTGCGCGTCGATATAGCGAATATTTACCGTTAAACGGTTGTGCAAACCCGCATGAGCTAAAGCTTCATTCACCGATTTATAAGCGTCGGGCAGTTCAACATATTTACCTACAATGCCCACATTTACTTCACCGCTGGGGTTCGACTCTAAATATAGCACCTGCTCCCATTCGGCTAAGTCGGCTTCTGGGCAGTCGATATTAAAGCGCTGCACAACCAGTTCGTCGACCCCCTGAGCTTTTAAAATGGCTGGTATTCTGTAAATACTGTCCACGTCTTTTAGCGAAATAACCGCGCGTTCAGGTACGTTGGTAAACAACGATATTTTTGCTCGTTCACTTACTGGTATGGGCCGGTCTGAACGACAAATTAGCACGTCGGGCTGAATACCAATTGAGCGTAATTCTTTTACCGAGTGTTGGGTTGGTTTGGTTTTCACTTCACCTGCGGCACCCAAAAAAGGTACCAACGTTAAGTGAATAAATAAGGTGCGCTCGCGCCCTACTTCTGTGCCTAATTGGCGAATTGCTTCAAGAAAAGGTTGCGATTCAATGTCGCCCACGGTGCCACCAATTTCAATAAAGGCAATGTCAAAGCCTTCAGCGCCATCGATAATACGGCGTTTAATTTCATTGGTAATATGTGGAATAACTTGAATGGTTGCACCTAAGAACTCGCCACGGCGTTCACGACGAATAATGTCTTCGTAAACACGGCCGGTGGTGAAATTGTTTTTCCGCGTCATGCGGGTGCGAATAAAGCGTTCGTAGTGGCCTAAGTCGAGATCTGTTTCTGCGCCGTCTTCGGTCACGAATACTTCACCGTGCTGAATGGGGCTCATAGTGCCAGGATCTACGTTTATGTATGGGTCGAGCTTCATAATGGTGGTTTTTAAGCCACGTGCTTCAAGAATTGAAGCTAAAGAAGCCGCCGCAATACCTTTCCCCAGCGATGAAACAACACCGCCGGTTACAAAAATATATTTAGTCGCCATGCATAACCTTGCTGCGTCAGGGTGAATGTTGAATAGGAAAAGTAATTAAGACGGGGTAAAAGTATACGCTAGCAATGCCATTTCAACAACGCCTCATATACCTTTTACCTGTTTTGCTTTGCCTGCTGCCAAAACGCTTCGAGTTCCTCTAGGGAGTAGTCGTTAAAATTACCCTTTCCAGTTTGCACTGCCGCTTCCACCGCTTGAAAGCGTTGCATAAATTTTTCATTGGCCAACTGCAAGGCCTGTTCAGGTTGTACTTGCACATGCCGAACCAAGTTAAGCACGGCAAAGAGTAAGTCGCCTACTTCTTCTTGTACTCGTGCAGGATTTACTTGTTGGGCAGTTAATTCCTGATAAATTTCATCGAGCTCTTCTCGTACTTTGTCCAGTACGGGCGCTACCGTAGGCCAGTCGAAACCAACTAAAGCCGCCCGTTGTTGAATTTCAAGCGCTTGCTGCATGGGCGTAGTACTGTCTAAAGGTGTTTTAAAAAGACTCTGCCCATGCATTACTTGGTTTGTCATTTCGCACGCCACCTTAAGACTTCCGCTGCACACGAATAACATGCGACACCTGCTGTAGCTTGCTTATTAAACGCTGCATATCGTCTTGGTGTTGCACCATAATAGTTAAATTAACAAATACTTGGCCGTCTTTGTCTTGCTGGGTGTGTACACCCCGTACGTTTAACTTTTCGTTGGTTAATATAGTGGTTATGTCGTGCAATAAACCGGCACGATCAAGGGCAATAATACTTAGGTCGGTGGCATAAGACTGCTGCTGATCAGTTACCCATTCCACATCAATACCGCGGCCTGGGGTTTGCTCCAGCAGGTTTTGTAAGTTGTCGCAGTCTTGATGATGCACCGACACCCCCCGGCCTTTGGTTATATAACCCAAAATTGGGTCGCCTGGTAACGGCTGGCAGCACTTAGCAAAGCTCATCATTAAGTTACCTATACCTGCCACTTTCACGCCGTCAGGGCTTTTTTTACTGCCTTTTTGTGGCTTACGCCGCGACGCCAAGCGTTCTAGCTGCTCTTGTTCGTCGGCAGGCTCAATGCGCAAGAAGTTAACCACCTGATGCAACCGCACGTCGCCAGCACCAATGGCAACTAACAAGTCGTCCATGTGCTGCATATTAAACTTTTCCACTGCCGGTGCGGCGTCGGCAAAGGTTAAATTATGGCGTTGTAATTCGGTGTCTAGTTGTTCGCGGCCTAGTTGTAAGTAATGATCGCGATCGTGCTTTTTAAAATAAGTATGTACTTTACTACGGGCGCGGCTCGACGATAAGTAACCTAGCTGCGGGTTCATCCAGTCGCGTTTCGGGTTGGGCTCTTTTTGCGTAAGTACTTCTACCCGCTCGGCGTTTTGTAGGCGGTAAGTAAAGGGCACAATGCGGCCGTCGACTTTAGCGCCAATACAGCGGTGGCCAATTTGGCTATGAATGTAGTAGGCAAAATCGAGGGGCGTAGAGCCCATGGGTAAGTCTATTACGTCGCCTTTGGGGGTAAATACATAAACTCGGTCTTCAAACACTTGGCTGCGAATTTCTTGTACCAGCTCTTCGTTTTCCGCCATGTCTTCGTGCCAAGCAAGTAGTTTGCGTAGCCAGGCAATTTTGTCTTCGTAGCCTTGTGCTTTGGCGGTGGCTTGGCCTTCTTTGTACATCCAATGGGCGGCCACACCAAGTTCGGCGTCGTCATGCATTTGGTGGCTGCGAATTTGAATTTCTACATTTTTATGGTCTGGGCCTATTACCACCGTATGAATAGACTGATAGCCATTGGCTTTTGGGGTGGCCACGTAGTCGTCGAATTCCGCCGGCAAATGGCGCCATTGGCTGTGCACAATACCCAAGGCACCGTAACAGTCTTTTAAACTTTCGGTAACAACCCGCACGGCCCGTATGTCGTAGAGCTCATCGAAACGCAGGCTTTTTTTCTGCATTTTCTTCCAAATACTAAATATGTGCTTAGGCCGACCATACACTTCGGCTTTAATGTCGTTATTGGCTAAGTCGGTGCGCAAATTGGTAACAAAGGTTTCAATATAACTTTCCCGCTGCAGCCGTTTTTCATCTAGCTGCTTGGCAATGTTCATGTAAATGTCTGGATGTAAATAACGAAAAGCAAGGTCTTCTAATTCCCACTTTAGCTGGCCAATACCCAAACGGTTGGCCAAAGGAGCATAAATTTCACTACATTCTTTGGCCGCTAGAACGCGTTCTTCTTCGTCGGCATTTTTTACTAGGCGTAAAAAGCAAATACGCTCAGCCAACTTAATTAAAACCGCTCGAACGTCTTCCACCATGGCCAATAGCATACGGCGTACCGTATCTATTTGTGTTTCACTGGGTTTGCCACGGCGAAAATGCTGTAGTTCACTAATACTTTGCATTTGGTGGGTGGTGATTACGAGCTGGGCGATGTCTTTACTGCATTGTTGCTCTAACCATTCATGGTTGATTATGGACGCTTCAAAGTAAGGCAAAATTAATGCGGCATGTAACCCATTACGGTCTAAGTTTAGGGCCGACAGAATTTCAACCATTTCACGCCCTTTAAAACGGTACTCTTGCTTCCCGTCATTTGGCTGGTTGCCTTTTTTGTCACCTTTTTGGGTTAGCAGCGCAGCAAGGCTTTGATCGAGTGTAAGCAACCCGGCACGCTCTTTTTCGGTAACGACTGCGGCAAGCCAGTTACTGTGTTCATCGTGCTCTTTGTCCACGTGAACATTTCTAACCTGCACCATAACCTAGCTCTCCAGTCTCTTACTAAATACTAATTACCATGTGTCGACAATGCGAAAAACTCCCGCTACTGTCAACGCCATTTATAGTCTTTTGAGTTTTATTTACGCCAATACTACAAAAGCGATGGCGTAATCCATTTCATCGCTTATTGACACATTGGTTTGCTGAACACCTAATGCTTCAGCGCGAATTTTTGCAGCCCCAGATAGTACCAGCAACGGTTGGCCTAAGTCCGTATGGGTTATTTCAATGTCTTGCCATGACATGCCCTTGGCTAAGCCGGTACCTAAGGCTTTTAAACAGGCTTCTTTGGCAGCAAAGCGTTTTGCCAATAGGCGAGCTGGCTCGCGGGCAACGTTAAATTGCTCGAGCTCGTTCGGGGTAAGAATACGAGCGGCAAAACCTTTTTGCCGCTCAACCGCCGTGGCAATACGCTTTATTTGCACAATGTCGGTGCCAATACCCCGCACGTTCACGCCCGCCGCGCTGCTGTCATAATGGCTTTCATGTCGCGTACGGCAAGGTCTAACCCAGAGAACATGGCACGAGCCATAATGGCATGGCCAATATTCAGTTCGTAAAGTTCTGGAATGGCCGCAATAGCTTGGGTGTTATGGTAATGCAAACCATGGCCAGCATTTACACTTAAACCTAAGTTACTGGCTTCTTTTGCACCCTGCTGAATAAGTTGTAACGCCTGCTGTTGGGCTACACCAGTGGTTTCTGCGTAGTGGCCCGTGTGTATTTCTATGTATGGCGCCCCTACGGTTTTAGCCGCCTCAATTTGTTTACTATCGGCGTCAATAAATAAGGACACTAAAATGCCCGCGTCGGTTAATTCTGCCACCACGTCTTTACAGCGCGACAATTGGCCGGCCACGTCTAAACCGCCTTCAGTGGTTAGTTCTTCACGCTTTTCTGGCACTAAGCAAACAAAAGTGGGCTTAATGCGCTTAGCAATGGCTATCATTTCTTCAGTCATGGCCATTTCAAAGTTCATGCGGGTTTGTATGGTTTCCGCTAACAAGTCGACATCGCGATCGGTAATGTGGCGGCGGTCTTCCCGCAAATGAATGGTAATACCGTCGGCGCCCGCTTGTTCAGCAACGGCTGCCGCTTGTACTGGATCTGGATAGTTTACACCACGTGCATTACGCACCGTGGCAATATGGTCAATGTTTACACCAAGAAATAAAGGCTTCATTTAATTCCCTCTTAAAATAAGTAATGGTTCTAACTTAGGTTAGGCGAAATAAGCTTCGGCTTTGCAGCGGTTTATTACCTAAATGAGGCCGCAGTGCAGCACGCATAATGTGTTTATAGTGCTTCAGCCGTAGTTCAGAGTCGAGTTTAAAGTCGGCCAGTGCAAATAGCTCTTGCCCGGTTAACACTAAGGCTTGGCTTGGTTGCCTAGCCACGGCTACAAAGCCCTGTTCAGGATAAAAAACATAAAGCTGTTCCGCGGCTATTGGTTCGCCTGTTACTGCGTCGGTAAGCCAGGAAAAACCTAAGTCTAAACGCGACAACAATTGCCATTCAAAGCGGCGTAATACGGGCTCAAGCAACGCCTGCTCACTTAATAAGGTTAAGGTATTACAGTAATCATTAAATAACTCAGGCGCTGGGTAGTGTTCAGGAAGAAGGCGTTGTAGCAGCTCGTTGGTATAAAAGCCGCTGTATAAGTAATGCCCTTTTAAAGGGTAAGAAGTAACCACATCAGCCTGTGTTAAGCTGGGTAGGTCGCCCCGCCCTTGCCATTGCACGTCGATATGGTTAAAAGGTTCAAGGGCGCCGCGCCATTTATTTTTAGCGCTGCGCGCACCCCTTGCTAAAACACGCTTACGACCAAATTCTGCAGTAAAAAGCTCGACTATGTAACTGTGATCTTGATACGGCCAGCGATGCAGAATAAAGGCCGAGGTCATTACTCTTCACCGTACCCCAAACTACGCAAGGCTCGTTCGTCGTCGGCCCAACCCGACTTCACTTTTACCCACAACTGCAAGTTTACCTGGTTGTCGATTAAGCGCTCAATGTCGCGCCGTGCTTCTTGGCCAATGGTTTTTAGCTTACTGCCTTTGTTACCAATAACCATGCGCTTTTGCCCTTCACGCTCAACCAAAATTAAGGCATGAATAAGGGTAACGCCCGACGGTTGGTCTTGAAACTTTTCAATTTCAACCGTGGTTGAATAAGGCAGTTCTTCGCCCGTATAGCGAATAAGCTTTTCGCGCACTATTTCAGCGGCCATAAAGCGTATTGAACGGTCGGTAATGGCGTCTTCCGAGAAGTAATGCATGCCTGGAGTTAAGTAGCCCCGCACTATTTTCTTTAGCGCTGGTATTTGCTCAGGCGAATTTGCCGATAATGGAATAACGTCGGCAAAGTTGAACTGCTTACTTAGCTCTTGAATATGCGGTAACAGTATCGACTTGTCTTTAACCTGATCAATTTTGTTTATAACCAAAGTGACTGGGCGGTTAGCGTAGCGCAACTTGTTTAAAATCATTTCGTCGTCTTCGGTCCAGTGCGTTCCTTCAACTACAAACAGCACCATATCAACGTCGCCAATAGACGAGCTTGCCGCCCGGTTCATTAAGCGGTTAATGGCGCGTTTTTCGTCCATGTGTAAGCCTGGCGTGTCTACATAAACCGTTTGGTATTTACCTTCCGTGTCAATACCTAAAATACGGTGGCGAGTTGTTTGTGCTTTTTTTGAAGTAATACTTACTTTTTGACCTAGTATTTGGTTCAGTAAGGTTGACTTGCCAACGTTTGGTCGGCCAACAATAGCAATAAAGCCACTTTGTGTTTCTAGTTCGTTTGTCATGAAGCGTTCTCTTCGGTTAATGAATCGAGCGCTTGAAGGGCTTTTGCGGCGGCGTCTTGCTCGGCTTTTCGACGGCTTGTACCGGTACCTATCATCGCTTCGTTTAATAGTGTTAGGGTGCAACTTACGGTAAATCGCTGATTATGAGATTTTCCCGTAAGCTCTACGACTTCGTAATCTGGCACGGGTTGTTGCCGAGCTTGTAAAATTTCTTGTAACTGTGTTTTTGGATCTTTTTGTGAAACGCCTGGTTCAATGTCGCTTAATCGACTTTGATACCAAGCCAGTACTATATTGCGGCACTGTTCTATGTCGCTGTCTAAATAAATAGCACCAATAAGAGCTTCTACCGCGTCTGATAGAATTGACTCGCGGCGGAAGCCTCCGCTTTTCAGTTCACCTGGGCCTAGCTGTAAAAAGTCGCCTAAATTAAATTCTAACGCTATTTCAGCCAACATTGGGCCACACACTAGGGTGGCGCGCATACGACTTAAGTCGCCTTCTTGCACGTTTGGAAATTGTAAATAAAGGGCTTCAGCAATAAACATGCTAAGTAGCGAGTCGCCAAGGAATTCTAACCGTTCGTAATGTTTAGCAGAAGCACTACGATGAGTAAGTGCTTGTTCCAGTAGCTCTTGATTATTTATTTCATAACCAAGAGCTTTGCTTAATAAACGGCGTTGTTGCTCGTTTAGTTTCAACGGATACTCCCGATTCGTTCAAATCGAATTCGTGCCGGTAACCATGTAGGCATACGCGAGTCGGGCCCGTGGTCAAAGTCTAAACTTAACCAAACAAATACTGCCCGCCCAACTAGGTGTTCTTCTGGCACAAAGCCCCAAAACCGACTGTCGCGTGAATTGTCTCGGTTATCGCCGATCATAAAATAATAACCTTCCGGTACAATCCATTCGCCACGACGGCTGTTGCTTTGGTTATAAAAGCTACTTATTTGCGATCCTGCCGCGGGGTTTACCAATACATTATAGGTATGTTCACCATGGGTTTCGCTGAAAGTTCGTTGCGGAATACGGCCAGCATAATAGTCGCCTTCAGCCATAAAAGTTTGTTCTATAGCTATTTCGTTTTCACCTGTGCAGTTTGGCGCGCATTGTTTTTCAACATAAAATTGCTTGTCGTGATACACCACCCGGTCGCCAGGTAAACCTATTACCCGTTTAATGTAGTCTAGGTCGGGCTCAAGCGGGTATTTAAACACAGCCACATCGCCATGTTTAGGTAAGCTGGTTTTTATTAGTTGTTTACGAAAAACCGGGTCGCGTAAACCATAACGGAATTTTTCTACAATAATAAAGTCGCCCGACAACAACGTGGGCATCATAGAACCCGACGGAATGCGAAAGGGTTCATAAATAAAGCTACGCAGTATCAGAATAAAGGCAATAAGCGGGAAAGCAGAACGGGAAAACTCCACTAAACTCGATTCGGGCGCCACACGCCGTGCCTCTTCTTCAGTGAGTTTAACACCGCTTTTTTGTTCCATTTTAGCTAACGCTAATACACGCTTAGGCCTAAACAACCAATGATCAATCAGCCACACTAGCCCGGTAAAAATAGTTGCTACCACTAGCAACAACGAAAAATAGAAAGTTGTCATGTACCAAGCACCCTTGCGTTATTATTTACCCGTTTTCAATACTGCAAGAAACGCTTCTTGTGGTAACTCTACGTTACCTATTTGCTTCATGCGCTTCTTCCCTTCTTTTTGTTTCTGCAATAGTTTTTTCTTCCGGCTGATGTCACCGCCGTAACATTTGGCGGTTACGTTTTTACGTAATTGACGCACCGTACCGCGGGCAATAACCTGGTTGCCAATAGCCGCCTGAATTGCAATGTCAAACATTTGCCGTGGAATTAGCTCACGCATTTTTTCCACTACATCGCGGCCACGCCCTTGGCTAATACCTCGGTGACAAATCATTGCTAAGGCGTCAACCCGCTCACCGTTTACAAGAATATCGACCCGCACCATGTCGGAAGGCTCGAAACGAATAAAGTGATAGTCAAGTGATGCATAACCACGGCTGGTTGATTTTAAACGGTCGAAAAAGTCCATCACCACTTCAGCCATAGGCAGTTCGTAACGTAAAGCCACTTGTTTGCCATGATAGGTCATGTCTTTTTGCACACCGCGCTTTTCAATGCACAGGGTAATAACGTTACCCACATATTCATGGGGAACTAAAATATTAGCTTCTACAATTGGCTCGTAAATTTGTTCAATTTCATTTACCGCAGGTAAAGAGGCTGGGTTGTCTACACTTAATTCTTCGCCTTTGGTTGTTTCCACTTTATACACCACCGTGGGTGCCGTGGTAATTAAGTCGATGTCGTATTCACGCTCTAAGCGTTCTTGAATAATTTCCATGTGCAGCATACCAAGGAAGCCACAACGAAAACCAAAACCTAGCGCACTGGAATTTTCAGCCTCGAAAAACAGTGAAGCATCGTTTAAGCTTAGCCTATCGAGTGCATCGCGAAAACTTTCATAGTCGTCTGAACTAATTGGGAACATGCCCGCATATACTTGCGGCTGAACCTTTTTAAAGCCTGGCAATGCTTTGTCGGCTGGCTTTTTGCTGTCGGTTAAGGTGTCGCCTACGGGGGCGCCGTGAATGTCTTTTATACCGGCAATAACATAGCCCACTTCACCCGCCCGTAAAATGCCCGTTTCTGTTTGTTTTGGGGTAAAAATGCCCACTTTATCAACTAAGTGAACTTGATCAGTCGACATAACCTTCATGCGGTCGCCAACCCGTAAAACCCCATGTTTAATGCGTACCAACGACACAACACCTTGGTAGTTATCAAACCACGAGTCAATAATAAGTGCTTGCAATGGTGCATTATCGTCGGCGGCGTCTTTGGGCGAAGGTACTTGGCGCACAATACGCTCTAACACGTCGCGAATTCCAATGCCGCTTTTGGCTGAACATTGCACCGCGTCAATGGCTTCAATACCCACAATTTCTTCAATTTCTGCAGCTACCCGCAATGGATCTGCTTGTGGCAGGTCTATTTTATTTAAAATAGGCACTACTTCGAGGTCCATTTCAATAGCTGTGTAGCAGTTGGCTAGGGTTTGTGCTTCCACCCCTTGGGCGGCGTCTACTACTAATAACGCCCCTTCACAACCGGCTAAACTACGAGATACTTCGTAAGAAAAGTCTACGTGGCCTGGGGTGTCAATGAAGTTAAGCTGATAGCGTTCACCGTCGTCGGCGTCATAGTACAAAGTTACACTTTGTGCCTTAATGGTAATACCACGCTCGCGTTCAATATCCATGCTGTCAAGCACTTGTGCGGCCATTTCACGTTCAGTTAACCCACCACAATAAGCAATAAGCCGATCGGAGAGCGTCGACTTACCGTGGTCAATGTGGGCGATAATAGAAAAGTTACGAATATTGGCTTTAGCTACGCCGTTTTGGCTCATGGATACCTCAAAAACATAAAAGGAAAGTCGCTATACGCTTGCGTATAGATGAAGCGACTCACTAACTCGGGGGATTTTACTGGTTTTTACACCTTTTCACAATCAGGCGTCACTGTTAGCCAGTGTTTGGATCTGCAATGCCTTGCGTATTTGGGTGTCTTTACTACGAAACAGTAAACGCAAAGCATAAACGGTAATAGTTCCTGCCACTATGGTAAAAGCAATGACAGCAAGTTCTTGGCTGGGCCATAGCCACTGCCCTATTAAAGCAGCTATCGCTATAGCTAAAATTGGCACCCCATATAAAAGTAATGAAAAGCGTACCATGGCGTTTTCTGGCATTAACAGCTCAACCTGTTCGCCCACGCTAAAGTTATAGTTACCTGCTAGCTCTATTGTGCCATTACGGTGTGGAAAAGCTTTCGCCAGCAAGCCAGCACCACAATGGTTTTGGTGCTGGCAACCATTGCAACCGGTTTTTAACTGAGTAGACACTTGCACCGAATGTGGCGTAATGGCGGTTACTACACCTAGTTCACGAATCATGGCGTTAACCTAACTGCAGCGGTTACTTGCTGAGCAATTTTCAAGGGTATTTTGCCCACGGCTGTTACCGCATAATTATTATGCTTCACCGATACCATCGACATTAAGTTTTCATATTGTACCGGCACAACTTGATCGTTACCTTCGCTGATATATACGGAAAATTTAGCCATACCGTCGCTAAACATAAAATGCTCTGCAACAGGGCCATTCATAGCCACCCGCACCCGCTGTTGGCGTTCAAGCCTGAAGCCTGGCGGCAACCAGCCAAACTGCCATTTTGTGGCTGTAGCAGGTGTAGCAACAGGCCCTTGGTTAGTAGGTAAATTATCCCACTGCTGCTCTAGCTGTTCAAGCTCGGTTAAGGGTTCTGCTTGCACATGAATAGAAGTAAGTAGTACTTGCTCAACAATGTCGCCACTTGGCAAATAAGTATTCACCCCTAGCAATAGCCCTGTTTCGCGATCAACCCAAACGCTATATAAATAACGGTCGCGAGCATGTGGAATAATACGTAAATGCTGCGCGTCTCTGTCTACTACACGGTCGCCGCCTACGGCAACCACGTTATAGGCATGGCTTATAGCACTATATTCGCCGTACAAGCCACTTAAAATGGGGCTAGACAAGGTGTTAGAAAGAACAGAATAAGCGTCGCTTACCGACGACAAGTACGTTACTTGGCTATTAATTCGAATGGCTTGATTATGAGGCCCGTTTAAGCCTTCAATTACTTCGATATGATTTCCAGCTGGGGTAACACTATGCAGCCAGCGGTAAGCTTGTAAACCGCTAGGTTGCATGGCAATAAAAGACGCTCGGTAATTTAAGCTATTGAGCGCTTCTTGCATGCGTTTAAACCATTGTTCGCCTTCGGCCGAGGCCCTTGCTAAGGCTTGCTGTTGTTCTATTTGCTCGGTAATAAATGAATTCGTTTGGCCTTGTAATGCCTGCGCGATATTGGGTACGAACGCATTCAGCCCGAAAGCTACAATAACTCCTACGATATACCGACTCATGCGCTCACGTTCCTATTTCCTAATTACTGCGGACGAGGCTTTAGTGGTTCCTCGTTTTCTGGATGTATTTCTTTCTCTGCCGGCTTTACCTGCTCGGAAATTGTCATCGGGGTATGCCACTGCAGCTGTAATTGGTGGTCAACCATAAAGGCCTGCACTTGGCTTTGTAACCGTGCCTGTTGCTGTGCCGAAAGCGACTCTTGTGCTGCTGTGGGCTGTGCTTGGCTAGCATTATAGCTTAATGGGTTACCAACTACACCTAAAGGAACTGTTTGTAATGCTGGCTGAAAGCCACGGCTACTTTGCTCTGTTGCCACCATGCTGCCGTCGTCGACACGTTGATACTGGGTAACACCTAATACCGTAACCAGCGCCACACTGGCCGCTATAGCTATGTTAGCAGCAGGTTTCAGCCACGATTTAAGCTGGGCTTTGCGCAATAGGCCATGTTTAGGTGCAATAATAACGGGCTCAGCAGCAACTTGTTCGGCAACTGCCGCAGAAATGTCCATTGGCATAGCTGTTTTTGCTTCATTACGCAGCATGGCACCAATTAAATGGTAATGTTGCCAGCGGGTGCGCATGTCGTCGTTCCGAACCAGAGCGTTTAAGTTTTCTGCATTCACAGGTTGTTGTTCCAACTCTGAGTCCATTAATGCAGACATATACTCATACTGGTTGTCGGTCATATTACTTTCCTCAATTAGCCTAGCTGTTACTTAATGTTACTTAAGGTTCGAGCAATGGACGTAGTTTTTCTTCAATCGCTTCACGCGCTCTAAAAATTCGTGAGCGTACAGTACCTATTGGGCAATCCATAGTAATGGCTATTTCTTCGTACCCAAGACCTTCCAGCTCGCGCAAAGTAATGGCTTGCTTTAAGTCTTCCGGCAAATTATCAATAGCGTTCATAAGCACTGTTTTTAATTCTTCTGTTAGTAATAATCGTTCCGGTGTTGCTATGTCTCTTAAACCTTGGGCCCCGTCTAAAAACTCGGCGTCTTGGGCGTCTATGTCTGAACCAGGTGGTTTGCGACTGCGTGACACCAAATAGTTTTTTGCTGTGTTGACTGCAATACGGTACAGCCAGGTATAAAATGCACTGTCGCCACGAAAATTAGGCAAGGCCCGATAGGCTTTTATAAACGCTTCTTGGGTGACATCCGCCACATCGCCTGGTTGTTTCACATAACGCGCAACCAGGGCCATTATTCGGTGTTGATATTTTTTTACCAGCACGTCAAATGCTCGTTGATCACCCTGCTGTACTCTCTCAACCAGCTGCTGATCAATTTCTTGTTCTGTCATTCGAGCCTACTCTCTCCCAAATACTGCGTGATTACTTTTCCTAAGAACTATTAAAGAGCACTTACTAAGAACTTGTTAGGTTGGCTCGAACGCATTCTGTAAGTACTAGACCGCTCTATTTATGAAAAGTTCGCATTTTTTTTATAAACAAGGGTAAAATCCCTGCACAACTTTCAACGGACTACGATATATCATCATGGCTAATAGCGCTATGCTCCAATGCGATGTTCTAATTATAGGTAGCGGTGCTGCTGGTCTTTCTTTAGCTTTACAACAGGCTAAAACCAGCAGTGTTATTGTATTAAGTAAAGGCCCCCTGCAGGAAGGTTCTACCTATTACGCTCAAGGTGGCATTGCTGCTGTGTTTGATGAAAACGACAGCATTGAGTCGCACGTGGAAGACACCCTACGGGCGGGGGCTGGCTTATGCGAACGCCAGGTGGTGGAATACACCGCACAGCATGCTAAAAGCAGCCTGCAATGGCTGATTGAGCTTGGGGTAGACTTCGACCAAGAAACCGCTGCCGACGGCACAGCCAAATACCACCTTACCCGTGAAGGCGGCCATAGCCACCGGCGAATTTTGCACGCCGCCGACGCCACCGGCAAAGCGGTGCAGTCTACCTTGGTAAGCCAAGCCTTAGCCCACCCGAATATAACCGTGCTTGAACACTACAATGCTATAGACCTTATTTTACAAGGCGAAGGCGATGCCCGCCGTTGTGCTGGTGCCTATATTTGGAATAACACCAAGGGTATTGTGCAAACCGTTAGCGCCCGCTTTACCGCTTTATGTACCGGTGGCGCTAGTAAGGTGTACCAATATACCTCGAACCCCGACATTGCTAGTGGCGACGGTATTGCTATGGCTTGGCGGGCAGGTTGCCGCGTAGCCAACATGGAATTTAATCAATTTCACCCTACCTGCTTGTTCCACCCTAAGGCACACAACTTCTTGTTAACTGAAGCGTTACGGGGTGAAGGTGCGGTACTTAAACGCCCCGACGGTAGCCGTTTTATGCCAAGCTTTCACGCCGCTGCCGAACTGGCACCACGCGACGTAGTCGCCCGCGCCATAGACTATGAAATGAAACGCCTTGGCGCCGACTGCATGTACTTAGATATTTCCCACCAACCCGCCGACTTTATAATTCATCACTTTCCTACCATTTATGAAAAGTGTTTAAGCTTAGGTATTGACATTACTCGCGAACCAATGCCCATAGTGCCTGCGGCTCATTATACCTGCGGTGGGGTGGTAACAAATCTACAGGCGCAAACCGATATTCCTGGCTTATACGCCATTGGTGAAGTTGCCTACACAGGCCTTCATGGTGCCAACCGAATGGCTAGTAATTCCTTGCTAGAGTGTGTAGTTTTTGCCCGCGCTGCAGCAGCGCAAATGGCCGCCCTTATGGCTGAAACTCCATTGGCAGAGCATTTGCCCGACTGGGACGAAAGCCAGGTAACCGATTCTGATGAGGAAGTTATTATTCAGCATAACTGGCACGAACTACGGCTGTTTATGTGGGACTATGTGGGCATTGTGCGTAGCGACAAACGGCTGGAGCGGGCCGCCCGCCGAGTGGAATTACTACAGCAGGAAATACACGACTATTATGCTAATTTCCGGGTAACCAATAACTTGCTTGAGCTCCGTAATTTAGCCCAGGTAGCGCAACTTATTATTACTAGTGCGCAGCAGCGTAAAGAAAGCCGCGGCTTGCACTATACCCTCGACTACCCTGAGTTGTTAGCCAACCCACAGCCTACTATTTTAGTTCCGGCGGCAACTCGCGCACTAAAGTAATAGCGTTTGTAATACGGCGAAGGCGACACCAGTTGTCTTCGCTGACACTATCTTGCCAAATAAACACCCAACGCTGCTGCGCAGGTAAACGTACTGGCAACATAAGCAACCAGGGGGTGCTTAATACTGGAGAAGCAAGCATAAATGGAATATGTGCAGGCCCCCAATGGCCTTGCCCATTGGCATCAAGAGTGAAAAACTGGTAGCGCTGATTTTGACCTGTAAGAGCCAGCACACACAGCCCAACAGCTGCCATTAGCCAACTAAAGTGGTCGCAAACCATGCCCAAAAACAGTAACGCCAAGGCCAGCAAAGTTACTGCAAAACACACCTGTTGAAACCAAACCGAAGGGGCAACGCTGACTTGCCAGCGCTGCATATATGGCTGAATCAGACTTTTACCCGACTTAGCATAAAGGCAACCATGGCCGCCAGTTCAGGATCGGGACACTGTTGGTGGCCCATAAACCAAGCAAATAAGTCGGGGTCGTCGCAGGTTATTAAGCGCCTAAACACCGCCTTTTCATGCTCCGGCAAGTCGTCGTAGGCCTCTTCCACAAAAGGGGCAAACAACACATCGAGTTCTAACATGCCACGGCGACAGGCCCAACGTAAGCGGCGTTTGTCTTTTAAGGGCCCTTCAGCCTGACGAATAAATTCCATAACGAGTACCTTCTGCAGAATATAGGCGTGTTGAATATGAAACAGACCTTTAGTTTAACAAATTAATTGCCTTAAGGGTCGACTAAAATGCCAGTTTAGGCTGCACTTTGTCGGTGATATACAACAAAATAGGGTATTATATGCCAATACTTACGCATCAAGTTCGTTCGGAGGAAATGTGTCTACTTTGCATTTTAATCAACAAGCTCAACACCCCCCCTGCTTTATTCAGCTTAGTACCCTTGGCGTGCTAGAAATCAAGGGCGCCGACACGCAATCGTTTTTACAAGGCCAGCTCACCTGCGACGTAAAAGCCGCCAGTTGGCAACATTGGCTAGCCGGTGGCTATTGCGACCCGAAAGGAAAACTATGGTCAACCTTCAGAATGGTAGGTGACGCTGAGCGGATTCTATTGTTTATGGCCCAAGAAAGCATAGCCGACACCTTAACCAACCTTAAAAAATATGCGGTATTTAGTAAGGTTACAATAACCGACGTAACCAGTGAGCACCCTTTGTATGGTTTTTGGGGTAAGCAGGCAGCGGCCGAATTAGGCTTTGCCGACAGCCACAGCGTGCAGCTTTCGCACTGCGCTGCAAATGGCGAAAAATTACTGTTGCAAGTTGCCGATGACTTGGTGCTTATTCGTGGTAAACACGACACCCAAAATGCCCCCCTAATGCCTGCAAGCTGGTGGCATGCAGCTATGTTAGAGCATGGTTGGGTAGACGTACCGGCGGCAAAAGCAGCTGAATATATTCCGCAAATGCTTAATTTAGACGACAACCACGGTGTGAACTATAAAAAAGGCTGTTATATCGGCCAGGAAATAGTCGCCCGCATGCATTACAAAGGCCAAAATAAACGGGTAACACATTGTTTTGTCGGCCACTGTGGGCAACTGCCAGAAACAGGTGATTTATTAGAAAAGAAAGTTGGTGAAAACTGGCGTAGGTCGGGTGCAGTTCTTTCCGCAGTGCGTTATCATGACAACGTCGTCGCGTTATTCGCTGTGGGTCCAATAGACCTTGAGCCAACAGACTTGTTTCGCATGCAAGGGCAGGACGACAGCCAATTCACCCTCTGCCCTGATACACAGAAAATGGAATCCTAGTCATGAGTGAGACTATCAGCCAAGACAAAGCCGTAACAATTCATTATGCGGTTAAAAACCCAGCCGGCGAAACGCTTGATCAATCGTCTGAAGACAGCCCACTAGCCTTTATTTTTGGCCGTGGCATGCTTATTCCTGGACTTGAAAAAGCCCTTGAAGGAAAAGCAGCTAAAGACGAATTAAGCACAGTAGTGCCTGCGGCTGAAGCCTATGGAGAGCGTCATGAAGGCTTAATCCAATCGGTGCCGAGAAACCTATTTGGTGAGCAAGAAATAACTCCGGGCATGCAATTCCGTGCCACCACGGACAATGGTGAGCAGTCGGTGGTTATTGTTGAAGTAACCGACGATGAAGTAACTGTTGACGGCAACCACCCAATGGCGGGTCTTGACCTGTCATTTGAAGTAACGGTTGTTGACGTGCGCGATGCCACCGCAGAAGAGCTCGACCATGGCCATGTGCATGGTCCAGGTGGCGTTGACCACTAAGATTTTTGCGAGTTAAATAAAAAGGCACTTCAACTGAAGTGCCTTTTTTGTTGGCCCACAGGCGCACTTATGCTGTTGCCACCTCTGGCGCCCGATCTTTGGCTAAGTACACATATACTGCAGGAAGCACGAACAAGGTAAATAAGGTACCTATGGTCATGCCACTGACAATAATTAAGCCCATGGCAAAGCGCGACGCCCCACCCGGCCCAGACGCCACCAACAATGGCAACATTCCCAGTACTGTTGCAGCTGTGGTCATAAGAATGGGCCGCAAACGAATAGCAGCTGCTTCTTCCACTGCTTCTCGTTTCGACTTTCCTTCTGCTTGCAGGGTGTTAGCAAATTCCACAATAAGAATACCGTGCTTAGCAATTAAGCCAATTAAAGTTACTAAGCCAACTTGGGTATAAATATTAATAGAGGTAAACCCTAAGCTAACAAAGATAAGCGCCCCACAAATACTCATAGGCACCGTTACCAACACAATAACCGAGTCGCGGAACGACTCAAACTGCGCCGCTAGCACCAAGAAAATCATCAGCAAAGCAAAGAAGAAGGTAACGACTAACTGTTGCCCTTCCGACTTAAACTGCCGCGACTGCCCCGCATAGTCCACCACTACCCCAGCAGGTAAACGTTCTGCTGCAATTTCCTCAAGTACGCCTAAGGCGTCGCCCAAAGGTATACCTGGGCGTGGTATGCCTGAAATAGTTACCGAGTTAAGCTGCTGAAAACGCTTTAATTGCTGTGGCTGTACCGACTCTTCCAAATGAATTAAAGCCGACATGGGCACCAATTCCCCGTCACGGTTACGGGTATAGAAGTCTTTCAATTGCTCGGGCGATAAGCGTTCGGTGCGTTGCACTTGCGGAATGACCCGATAAGAGCGGTTTTCCATGGCAAAACGGCCTGCATAGGCACCTGCCATCATTGATGCTAAGTCTGCCGACAGCTGCGACATTTCAACGCCCATAAGGGCTGCTTTGTCACGATCAACGATAACCGTTTGTCGTGGTCGGTCTATACGCAAGTCGGTGTCGAGCATAATAAAGCGCCCACGCGACATAGCTTCGGCGGTAATGTCGGCGGCCATTTCTCGTAAGTTTTCAATTGATTGCGTAGAGCTAATAACAAATTCAATAGGCAAGCCACCCCCTGGCGTGGGTAACGACGGCGGCACTAAAGCAAATATTTGTAGCCCCGGAATTTCACTCACAAAAGGCTGAATCGACTGATCTAGCACTTCTTGAGTTGAACGGGTGCGTTCGCTCCAAGGTTTTAGGCCTATACCTGTACCCGCACTACCTGGGCCAAGCATGCCGTTAATGACAAAGGCCATAGATATTTCGTCGACGTTTTCTTGTAGCTCACTCATTTTTGCCGAATTACGCTCGATGTAGTCGAGTGTGGCGTAACTGTCGCCTTGCGCGATAACAAACACAAAACCTAAGTCTTCCTGGGGTTCTAACTCAGACGAACTACTAATAAATAAGAAGTAACAACTGGTCAGAACTATCACACCAAATATAGCCATGACCGACTTAGTTTCCAGCGAATTGTGCAACCAACGTTGGTAACCATCGCGTAAGGCATTAAAACGGTCATTCAACCACACTTCAAATTTAGGTGCTTTTTCACCTTTACTGCGTGAACGTAGAAGCTTTGAGCACATCATGGGAGAGAGTGTTAATGCCACTACACCTGAAATGACCACCGTAGCCGCTAAGGTAAAAGCAAATTCAACAAACAAGGTACCGGTTAGCCCACCAATAAAACCAATGGGAATAAATACCGCCACTAGGGTTGTCGACATAACAATAATGGGCCCGGTTAATTGCCGTGCCCCCAACAGTGAAGCATCTAACCGCGACATACCACTTTCCACATGGCGCTGTATGTTTTCCAGCATAATAATGGCGTCGTCGACCACAATACCAATGGCTAACACCATGGCTAGCAGGGTGAGAAGGTTAATTGAGAAACCCAGCATAAGCATGAGAAAAAACGTACCAATGAGCGACAGCGGTACTGCTACGGCAGGAATAATAACCGAACGGAAAGAACCTAAAAATGCATAAATAACCGCTAGGACAATGACCAGAGCTAACGCAATGGTAATAACTACTTCGTCGATAGCGTTTTTAATATATTCCGTTGAGTCGTGAGGAATACTTGCACTCATACCTTCAGGTAATTGCGGGATAATGTCGTTGTCCCATACTTCTCGCACGCGAGAAATAACATCTAAAGCGTTGGCGTCGGGTGCTATTTCCACGCCAATAAAGGTGGCCTGCTGGCCATTATAGGTGGCCGTTGAGTCATAACTTTCCGAGCCTAGCTGAATGTCACTAATATGGCTTAAGCGCACAAAGGAATCGCCGTCGGCGCGCACTATTAATTGTTCAAACTCTTCCACGCTGCGCAGGTCGGTTTCAGCAGTAATGTCAATGGCGGTCATTTGGCCTTTAGTACGGCCAACAGCTGAAAGTACGTTGTTGTTTCTTAGGGCCAGCATCACGTCGGAGCCAGTTACACCTAAAGCGGCCATCCGCTGGGAGTCGAGCCAAATACGCATGGCAAAGGTTTGCGCACCCAGTATTTGTGCCCGCTGCACCCCCGCCACTGTGGCTAGCTGCGGTTCTACCACTCGCACCAAATAGTCGGTAATTTCGTTGGCTTGGAGTATTTCACTGTAGAAGGTTAAATACATGGCCGCTACGTCTTGCCCAACGGAAAGCTGTACCACTGGCTCTTGCGCGTTTTCAGGCAATTCCGAGCGCATTTTATTTACTTCAGCCGCAATTTGGGTAAGGGCGGCGTTCGAGTCGTAATTCAGCTGCAAGAAGGCCTGAATAACACTAACCCCAGCAGAGGAAGACGACACTATGTAGTCTATACCTTCGGCGGCAGCTACCTCGCGCTCTAAGGGGGTAGTAATAAAGCCCTGCACTAAGTTGGCATCGGCACCAATATAGGTGGTGGTTATGGTAACCGCGGCATTTTTAATTTCTGGAAATTGGCGAACGTTTAAGTCCACCATGGCACGCAAACCTACTAGCACGATAAGTAAGCTAATAACTGTGGCTAATACCGGCTTACGAATAAATATATCGGTAAACTTCATGGCAGTAGTTATTCCTTAGCGGTTTTCAGGGGTTGGGTGAAGGTTTGTGGTTGGCTGTACCGAGGGGTCGGTATTAATACGCACTGCACTACCGTTTCGCAACTTCAATAAACCAGAAGAAGCAATGCGATCGCCTACTGCTAAGCCATCTAGTACCTCTATCATATCGCCCTGCTCTTGGCCGGTGCGAATTAGCCGCTGGGTAACTTTTAAGCTGTCGCCTTCAGCCTGAATAAGATAAACCAAATTACCAAATGGGTTAAACTGCACCGATGTTTTCGGAATTACTGTTACGTGTCGTGCCTCGCCTAAAGGCAGGTTCACTCGCGCAAACATGCCCGGGCGCAATAAATGCTCAGCATTAGGAAACTCTGCTTGAATTTCTATGGTGCGCGTAGACTCGCGCACACTAGGCTCAATAGCTACCACTTGGCCATTAAAAATTTGGTTGGGGTAGGCGTCGGCCGCCGCAGTAATTTGCATACCTACGTACACATTACTTAGCTGCTTTTCTACCACGGTAAACTGTAAAAATATCGGATCGAACGAAACGATAGAAACTAATTCGGTGCCTGCCGTAATAAACTGGCCAATGTTTACTTGGCGAATACCTAACACTCCGTCGAAGGGCGCCCGCGGTGTTTTTTGGCGTATTAATGCGTCTTGTGCAGCTAACGCCGCCTGCGCTTGATTAACTTGGTTTTGGGCCCGCTCAACGTCTGCTTGTGACACATTTTGCTCATCAACTAAAGGCTCTAAGCGGCGCAGTTCACGTTGGGCGTTTTCTAAAACCGCCGCAATACGTAACCGCTCGGCGTCGTCTACTTCGGTGTCGAGGCTAAATAGGCGTTCTCCACGCTTTACCTGCTGGCCATTTTCGAAATGTATGTGGTGTAAAATACCAGTAGCTTGCGCAGTCAGTATGGCACCATTTTTTGGTTTAAAGGTGCCAATGGTGGTTAGTGAACGGCTCCACTCTTGTTCTGTGACAACATTTTCAGTAATGCTAATAGTAGGCACTGGCATGTTGTCAAAATATTGGTTCATAAAATAATTACCAACCGCTTTGTAGCCAAAAATAAGGCCCAACACCACACCCGTAACAACCAACATAATTGTCATACGCTTCGCTAACATTTATCTACCTCGAACTTGAACAGTAATTTCAGGTTATTATACGTAGTTGTAATTTATAAGTTCATTTTACTTATTAAATAAAGCATGAAACATAAAGCCGGCAACCGCCGGCTTTATATATTAGCTGCATTTTAGTTTCAATTAACGCACTTCACATTCCATACAACGAGCATACACATTTACTGGGTCATTGTATTCACGTAAAAACATTAACGGTGCAATTACATGGCGTAATTGGTCGACATCTTGCAGATTAATAGACGACTGACCTATACCTAGTTCGGCTAGCATCGTTTCCGCAAAACTTTTTTCCCGTTTCGGCCAACGTACAGCGTAATCGTCTAGTTCAGCTAGCTCGGCAGCCCGCTTAATAGCTAAGTCGATAGTACCAAGCTCGTCGACCAAGCCTAATGTTAAGGCCCGTTCGCCAGACCACACCTGGCCTTGGGCAACAGCGTGTACCGCAGCGCGGTCCATGCCTCGTGCGCTAGCAACAAGGTCAAGGAAGTCTTCATAAATGGCGTCTACACTGGCTTGAATAACGCGGCCTAGGGTTTCTGTCATCGGTTTATTAACCGACATAATTGGTAACTCGGTGGTGCTTACTCCGTCGTAATACACGCCGACACTAGCAAAGGTTTCGTCGAAGGTAGGAATTAAACCAAACACACCTATAGAGCCGGTAATGGTGGTTGGTGCTGCAACAATTTTATCGGCGCCGGCAGAAATCCAATAACCGCCTGAAGCAGCAACAGAACTCATAGAAGCGATAACTGGCTTACCTGCAGCACGAAGTTGCAATATTTCTTGACGAATAATTTCTGAAGCAAAGGCACTACCGCCTGGGCTGTCTACCCGTAACACCACCGCTTTTACTTTATCGTTATTGCGGGCGTCGCGAAGCTCACGGGCCAAACGGTCACCACCAATTTCAGTAGCTGCACCGTCGCCGTCTACAATGGTGCCTACCGCCATAATAACAGCCACTTGCGACTCGTTCATTTTGGCTTTTAAGTTTACGTCACGTACCGACACAGGTAAGGTTTTCCAATAATTTCTATGGGTAATATGTCGGTATGTATGCTTTTCTTCATCGCGACCTACTTCAGCGCTTAAGTAGCTAATAAACTCATGGCGCTGCATTAAACCGTCAACCAAGCCCATGTTCACCGCCATAGCAGCCATATTATGGTTGGCACTTTCTAGCGCGCCCATAAAGTCGCTTAGCGAGCCCGAGGTCATTAGCGGGTTAATAGCCCGGTGACGTTGCACCGTGGCCAAGTATTGTTGCCACTGTTCATTGAGCCAGCCTTCTAGGTTACTACGAGCTGCGTCTGACATGCCGGTTAATAAATAAGGTTCAACTGCCGACTTATAGTCGCCAACCCGAAACACGTTTATTTTTATTTTTAGTTTTTCTAGTGCTTCACTGTAATAAGCCCGTTCTGTGCTTAAGCCTTCTAGCACTACGCTACCTAACGGGTTCATATAAACTTCATCGGCTTGGCTGGCTAATAAATATTGGCTTTGGCTGTAATAGTCGGCGCTGGCATATACTTTTTTTCCACTGCTACGGAAGTCGGCAATGGCGTCGCTTAACAATTGAATTTTATTAATACCACCACCAGCGAAATTACTTAGGCTAAGTACCATGCCTTTAATGCGCTCGTCTTCTTTGGCGTGTTCAATAATAGCTATCAGTTCGTATACAGACTCACTAGTTACAGCGCTACCCAACAACTCGGCGCTGATAGCATCAATAGGGTCAACTTCTGGCTCGTACTCAGACAAAACGCCGCTAGGGCTTAGCACTAGCAAGCTGTTTTTAGGTACCTGAGGACCTTTGTCGCCACTAAAAAGCGATGATAGCACTGCAATAATCACTACCAGGGTTAAAATATGCGCCACATAACGGCGAAGAGCAGAAAGCCCTGCACCTAATTTACCAAACAACTTTTTTAAGAATTTCATATTTCGCCTTTTGGTTAGCTTTATTGTTTTTTTGGTGTTAGGCCATTAGTGTAGGGTAAATATGCATTACCATGGAAATATTATTGTAACAAGCTGTTACTAATGCTTCCCGCAGTGAAAAGCTGCTGTTTAAGCTTGCTTACACACGCCAATGTCTTCGTTCCAAACATCTGGAAAACGTTCAATAAAATAGGCCATGAGCTCAATACAACGGTCGTCATTTAGCTCGATCACATTCACACCTGCTTCACGCAGCCAGTCTAAATGGCCAGGAAAGTTTTTTGATTCACCCACCACCACAGTACCAATATTAAATTGGCGTATTAAGCCCGAACAATACCAACATGGGGCCAGCGTAGTAACCAAAATAGTATTGCGATAACTTGTTTGCCTACCCGCTTTCCGAAAGGCATCGGTTTCAGCATGGGCAGACGGGTCGTTATCTTGTACTCGGCGATTACGGCCCCGACCTAATAACCCTCCGTCAGCATCAAACAAAGCTGCCCCTACGGGAACACCCTCTTCTTCAAACCCTTTGCGCGCTTCTTTTAACGCAACATCTAGCAATGCTTCGTAGTTCATAATTTAGTCATCATCTACTATTAAGGCTCAAACAATACGTTGAGCAAATCAGAATGGCAATAGCTTTTAGTTATGAAAAAAGGCGCCCTTGGGCGCCTTTACATAGTTTTATAAGCTAGCTAAAGCTTCGTTTAGCAACTGGCTTGGCCGCATCGCCTTAGATACTAAGTCTACATTCGGCTGATAGTAACCACCAATGTCTACAGCTACGCCTTGAACCTTGTTCAATTCGTCAACAATTGCCATTTCATTTTCAGCTAACACACTGGCTAAAGCAGTAAAACGCTTGGCAAGCTCTGTGTCGTCAGTTTGCTTCGCTAAGGCGTCGGCCCAGTACATAGCTAGGTAGAAATGGCTACCACGGTTGTCGAGTTCACCGGCCTTACGTGAAGGCGACTTGTCGTTTTCTAAGAACATGGCCGTTGCTTGGTCAAGCGTTTCGGCAAGTACTTTAGCACTGGCATTGCCGGTTACTTGGCTTAAATGCTCAAGCGAAGCTGCTAGGGCTAAAAACTCGCCTAACGAGTCCCAACGTAAGTGGTTTTCTTGTACAAACTGCTGCACGTGCTTCGGTGCAGAACCACCAGCACCCGTTTCAAACAACCCACCACCATTCATCAGCGGCACAATAGACAGCATTTTAGCCGACGTGTTTAGCTCTAAAATTGGGAACAAGTCGGTTAAGTAGTCGCGTAGTACGTTACCGGTAACCGAAATAGTGTCTTTACCTGCTTTCACCCGCTCAAGTGTGTGGCGAGTAGCTTCCACCGGGCTCATTATTTGAATGTCTAAGCCGCTGGTATCGTGCTCTGGCAAGTACTCATTTACTTTAGCGATTAACTGGTTGTCGTGGGCACGGTTGGCGTCAAGCCAAAACACAGCTGGCATACCACTTAAACGTGAACGATTTACAGCTAGTTTTACCCAGTCACGAATTGGTGCGTCTTTTACCTGACACATGCGCCAGATATCGCCTTGCTCAACGTTGTGTTCAAAAATCACATCGCCAGCTTGGTTGAGTACTTGCACCACACCTGCTGCTGGAATTTCAAAGGTTTTGTCGTGCGAACCGTATTCTTCAGCTTTTTGCGCCATTAAGCCTACGTTCGGTACTGTACCCATAGTTGCTGGATCGAAGGCGCCGTGCTCTTTACAGAAGTTAATAGTTTCTTGGTAAACACCCGCATAGCAACGGTCTGGAATCATTGCTTTGGTGTCTTTTTGGGTGTTATCTGGGGTCCACATTTTACCCGAATCGCGGATCATGGCTGGCATCGAAGCGTCTATAATAATGTCGCTCGGCACATGTAGGTTGGTAATACCCTTGTCTGAGTTAACCATCGCTAATGCTGGGTTTTTCTCGTACACCGCTTTCATGTCAGCTTCAATAGCCGCTGCTGTTTCTGTCGGTAGTTTGTCTAGCTTGGCGTACAAGTCGCCAATACCGTTGGTTGCGTCGAAGGCAATGTCGGCTAACTCGGTGGCATATTTCTGCATAATGTCTTTGTAATACACCCGTACCGCATGACCAAACATAATTGGGTCAGACACTTTCATCATGGTGGCTTTTAAGTGCAGTGAAAGCAGCACGTCTTCTTTTTTCGCGTCTGTAGTGGCCTGTTCAAAAAATGCCTGCAGCTTGTTTTTACTCATTACTGCAGCGTCAACTACTTCGCCAGCCAATACTTTGGTCGACTCTTTCAATACGGTTTGCTGGCCGTTGTGGTTAAGCACTACTTTTAAATCGTCTGCTGCAGCAAAGGTTTTCGACTGCTCGCTGGCATAAAAGTCGCCGTCGTCCATGTGCGCCACATGAGTTTTAGAGTCGCTTGCCCATGCACCCATGCGGTGTGGATGGTTTTTCACATAGTTTTTCACCGACGCCGGTGCACGGCGGTCTGAGTTGCCTTCACGCAACACCGGGTTTACAGCAGAACCGAGCACTCGTGCATAACGGGCACGCACGTCTTTTTCTTCGTCGGTTTGTGGATCAAACGGATAATCTGGAATAGCGTAACCTTGGCTTTGTAACTCTTTAATAGTGGCCACAAGCTGCGGAATAGAAGCACTAATATTGGGTAATTTAATAATGTTCGCTTCAGGCTTTTTGGCCAATTCGCCTAGTTCTGCTAAAGCGTCGGCAATACGTTGTTCTTCTTTTAAATAGTCTGGAAATAAGGCAATAACACGGCCCGCAAGTGAAATGTCACGGGTTTCAACAGAAATGCCGGCTGCTTTGGTAAAGGCCTGAATAATTGGCAGTAAAGAATACGTAGCTAAGCGCGGTGCTTCGTCTGTTTCGGTATAAATAATGGTTGATTTTTCAATTGACATAGTCATTCCTATTCGTGAAATCACCCTGTTCATAGCGGTGTATCGTGAGAAAATATGCTCAAATTCTGGTGCCGAATTATGCCACAATAAGCCTTACTTTTCAATCTAAGGGCTACGCCATAACTACTATGCTTTAGTAGTAAGGGTTAATATTAGTGTTTTATCGTGAATCTTGGTTTATAAGCCGCGAACTCTGGCAGCGGCGGCTGAATTAGGCCAATATGTTCGTTGCAATACTTATACGACTTATACTTTTTGGAGAACAAAATGAAAAAACTTGGCTTTGCATTGTGCTTGCTGATTTTTGCTTTGGTGCTGCCTCAAGCCCAAGCTGAAGAAAGCAAACCCTTGTCGGTTGAGTTGCTTTGGCAACTGAGCCGCATAGGCGCGCCACAAATTGACCCTAAGGGCGATCATATTATTGCCCCTGTTACTCGCTATAACCTTGATACCGACAAAGGTGAAACCCAACTGTGGCTGTTTTCTACCGACGGTAAAGTACAACGCCCTATTACCGCTGAAGGTTTACGGGTAAGCCAGCCCACCTTCTCCCCAGCCGGCGACGCGCTAGCCTTTATTAGCCAACGTAATAAAGACGATGTTGGTCAAGTATATATATTACCGATGAACCAACCGGGCGAAGCTACTCGTTTAACTAATGTACCCACAGGTGCTTATGGTATTAAGTGGGTCGGCGAGCACATTTACTTCATCAGTAATGTGTGGCCAAACAAAAGCTGGGACGACATTGCCCAACAAGTAAAAGCCAAAGCCGACACTAAAGTTTCAGCCCACCAGTGGAATGCCCTACCTTATGCGCAGTTTGACCACTGGCTTGACGAGAACCGTGAAGCTCACGTGTTTCGTATTCCAGCTGCAGGTGGTGAAGTAGAAGCCGTCACCCAGCCGCTGAATATGCAATTGCCACGCTCGTCGCAAAGTGCAAGCAGCTACGACATTGATCCAAAAGAACGTTGGATTGCGTTTGTGTCAGACAGCTTAAACGACGGTGTTAGCCCCGACAACGATATTTTCTTGGCCGCTATTGGTGGCACGGAAGCCACTAATATTACCGCCGACAACCGTGGCAGCGACCATGCACCCATGTTCAGCCCAAATGGCGACACCTTAGCCTTTCAGCGTCAGCTTATTACCGGCTTTTATGCAGACAACGTAAACTTGGTGTTGTTTGACATGAAAAAGCGCACCGCCGAGGTTATGACCAGCGACTGGGATCGCTCCGTTCGTGGCCTTGTTTGGACAGCTAATAGTCGCGGTTTTTATGGCGCGATTGACGACGCGGGCACCTCGCGGGTTTATTATATTAATGCCCGCAACGGCAACGTTAAAGCAATAACTGGCGAAACCAACTACAGTGGTTTAAGCATTTCAAACAATGGCGTACTGGTTGCCACCAATGAAAGCTTTATGCACCCAGCCCAGCTGGTTACAGTAAATACCCGTAACGGCCGCACCACTCGCTTAGACACCTTTAACGACGACCTATTGGCCGATGTTGAACTAGGCACCTACGAGTCTGTTACCTATAAAGGCCATAACGGTAAAGACATTCAAATGTGGGTTCACTACCCTGCAGGATTTGATAAAAGCAAAAAGTATCCATTGTTTTTACTTATCCACGGCGGCCCGCACAGTGCCATTACCAACGGTTTCCACTTCCGCTGGAACGCACAAACCTTTGCTTCTTGGGGCTATGTTACCGCTTGGCATAACTTCCATGGCTCAAGTGGCTTTGGCCAAGAGTTTACCGACGCCATTAACCCAGACTGGATTACTGCGCCTTATGCCGACACTATTGCGGCTACAGAATGGTTTAAAGAAAAAGACTGGATCGACAGCGACCGCATGGTGGCAGGTGGTGGTAGCTATGGTGGCTATTTAAGTAGTATTTTATTGGGCAAAGAGCACCCATTTAAAGCCTTACTTATTCATGCTCCGGTATACAATATGTACTCACAAATGTCGGCCGACTTTGCAGTGCATGCCGAGCGTTTCGGAAACTACTGGGACAAGCCAGAAATTTATCGCGACATTTCACCGCACTACTACGCCGACAAGTTCGACACCCCAGCATTGATTATTCACGGCCAGAAAGACCTGCGAGTGCCTGTAGGGCAAAGCTTTGAGTTATTCCGCACGTTACAAAGCCGCGGTGTTGATTCTCGCCTAATTTACTACCCAGACGAAAACCACTGGGTACTAAAGCCAAACAACTCGGTGTATTGGTACCACGAAGTACGCCGTTGGATGGAAAGCTACGCGCAACCTGGCGCGCAATAAAGCCAACACTGTAGTCGTTAATAATAAAAAACCCGGTGCTTTTACAAGCCCGGGTTTTTTATTGCGTTAAATTCTAGCTAATTACCTTTAAACAAAGCTCTATAGCTTACCAAGACATGCGGTTTTGCCAAGTAAAGCGGAAACCAACACCAACTAAGGTTTCAGAACCAATGCTGTCACGGTCGGTGTAACGCACACCTGCGTGATAAGCAAAATTAGGTGACAAACGACGCATTAAACCAGCAGCAACATAGTCACCGTCGGTTTTAGCAATGCTGTCGTCCATAAAGCGACCGTAGCTAAGCGACAACTGGCCAATAGCCGCTTTGTAAGCACCGGTTAAGAACAAGTAGTCGCCGTTATCAACACCCGTACCACGGAATTCGTATTGGCCGGCAAAAGTCCATGCCCCTTCTTGGTAGCGTGCGCCTAACTTAGTACCGTCGCGCTTGCCCGCTCCGCGATCGTCAGCGTCAAAATGCGCTAGCAAAAGCTCTACGTTGCCCACTGGTACCATAATCGAACCCGCATACATTGAGTTTTGATTTGGACCTGACGGGCCGCCGTCGCCTCTCGAATAGAACGCACTAAACTTAATGCCGTTCATAGTAACGTTATAGTCAACGCTGTCGTTATGGAAACCACCATGGCCCAACGCACCACCCGAACGCCCTGCGTTCATGCGCGCCTGCAGCGACGTGGCGTTCATTGGGTCCCAACCTAGGCCGGCTAGTTTATATGGAGACTCTAAACGACCCGCACGTACGGCACCAAAGTCACCGCGAACACCAATATAATTGTCACGATATTTGGCTCGGCCGTCTGGTAAACCGTCCATATTAAAGTTAAATGAATAACGACCAAACACTTCTAAACCATCGGTTATTTTGTGCCCTGCATCGAGAAACAAACCGCTCCAGTTATGGCTATTTGGGCGACCATTTCCCCATGCGTCGGTAATGTGAAAACCGTCTTCGCCGGTTAAATCTGGAATATCTCCAGAAGCGTTAACCATTTCTACTTGCGCACGTGCTAACACTTGAAAGAATGTTTTTTCGTCATCAGCAACTACGGCACCAGAAATACCTAATGCAGAAAGAACCGCACTAACTACTGCTACCTGCTTTAACTTTACTTTTAACATTTAGCCCCCTTGAGCTATTTAGATTTTCCAAAAAGTAACCACGGACCCCAGAGTAAGAAATACCCAACGACCCCTGCAGCTATCGATACTAAAAATAATACGCCATAGTCGAGTAACCCAACTAAATGGCCGTGGCTTGAGCCGGTGAGAGTTGGTGCTAAAACAAACGCTAACACCCCAACTACAACCGCTAAATAAGCAAGCCCACGATGGCGCCAAGGTGCTGTTATTATACGGCCCCGAACGACAACAATCCACACCAGTAGTTCTACCGCTAAGGCGAAATAAATCATGCCTGAAAAGGGCTTAGCCGATTCAAACAACACTGAGAAAATACCTAATAATGAAAAGCTCATTGTGTTTCTCCTTAAACTCGGCCGCGTAACATGGCGTTATAAGCACCTTGTAGCATGTAGTCTTTCATTACCCATGGTACCCAGTGGCGTTGTAATGGGTTAATAAAACCAAACGACGGTACCATTTTCAGGTCGTAGTCAAATTCGACCAACATAGCTTCGCCTTTTTCCGTAACTAACGGGCACGAGGTATAACCATTGTAAGCAGCGTCGGCGGCTTTACCCTGAATAACTTGCAGTAAGTTATGTACAGCCACTGGCACTTGCGCTTTAACGCTGGCAGCAGTTTTTCCTATAGGTGTGCCTACACAGTCGCCGGCACCAAACACATTACTAAAACGGGCGTGTTGCAAGCTGTGCTTGTTTACCTCTAACCAGCCACCTGAGGCGAAAGATCCCGCTTGTGCCGCCAACATGGAATTTCTCAGTGCGTCTGGTGCGCGCATGGGTGGCACCACATGAATAAAGTCGTATTCCACCTGCTGCATACCCTCTGCCGTTTGGAAAGTGGCCCGCTTGGCTTGGGCATCAATAGCCGTTAAACGACTGTTCCAATGCATATTAAAGCCACGCTCGGGTAGGTGTGATTTTAAAAACTCATTCACGTCGGGTTGGCTAAACAACCCTGTAGCTGGTGCCGTATAAGTTAGTTGCGCGCGTTCGCGATTACCTTTGGTGCGCAGCTGATGCTCGGTTAACATGGCAATTTTTAGTGGCGCCCCAGCGCATTTAATAGCCCCTGGTGGGCGAGTGAAAATGCCTACGCCGCCTTCGTCGGTAAATTGGCTAATAACATTCCAACTGTTCATGGCATTTTCTGGGTTGTCGTATACGCAGGCAATACCATGCTTGCCTATTAAGCCCGCATGCATGCCTTCAATAGCCTCGAAATTTAATTCTAAGCCGGTTGCCACCATTAAGTAGTCGTAAGCCACTCGCTGGCCTGTGTCGGTTACAACTTCATTCCCTTCTGGATTAAATTCAGTAACCGTTTCTTTTATCCAGTTTACTTTGTTGGGAATATAATGGGCATTGCTGTCCACTACTTTGGTTGGCTTCCAAATACCGGTGGCCACTAGCGTTAGGCCTGGTTGGTAGGTGTGTAATTCACGCCGGTCAATAATAGTAATGCGGGCGCCTTTGGTTTCTCGGGCTAACCGATTCGCCATCGACACGCCTGCCGCACCGGCACCAACAATGACAATATGTGCATTGGTAGTAATAGCTTCAGCTCGATAAGGCGTTAGCGCGCCAATACCCGTTGCTGTAACCCCAGCCCCTACGGCCATTAGTTTTATAAAGCTTCGGCGTCCATTATTTATTTTTTTATCCGTCATTGCTTTTGCCCCAAGTTATCGCTTTACCTCTTTATTAGACGAACCTAATATTAAAGGCAAGCTTTTTAACAATTTTAGCTTTTTATTTAAGCAAAGCTTATTCTAGGTCAATATTTTCATATACTTGACTAAAACACTCAAGTTATGGGATCATACCCACTGAACGTTACTCAAATTATGGGTAATAGTACGTGCACACAAAGCGAAAGGTGGACAAATTTTATGCGATTAACATCGAAAGGACGTTATGCGGTTACCGCAATGCTTGATGTTGCCTTGTATGGAAACGACAAACCTACTCCTTTGTCTGACATTGCCGAGCGCCAAGACATTTCCCTATCGTATTTAGAGCAGTTATTTTCTAAGTTACGCCGTGCAAATTTGGTGGAAAGCGTACGTGGACCAGGCGGCGGTTATAAATTAATTCGCGACCCAGCCCTAATTTCTGTGGGGCAAATTATTATTGCGGTGAATGAGTCTGTTGACGCCACCCGTTGCCAGGGCAAGTCGAATTGCCATGGTGGTGAGCGCTGTTTAACTCATAATTTATGGGCCGACTTAAGCGACCGCATTGCTAGCTTTTTAAATGATATTTCACTAGCTAGCTTAACTATGGATCAGGTTGCGGTAAAACAAATGAAACAGCACAACAAACATAAAGAACAAGCTAACATTCCTGTTCATTCCAGCTAAGCCCGGCTGGCTTTGCCTAACCTGTTAGGCTAAACAAAGCTCTGCAAACCATGTTTTAACTAGCTGAAGCAGCACTGGCTAGGTATTGTATTTTTCCTACAATAGCCCGTAAGCCATTGCCACGGGTGGGCGACAAATGCCGTTCCAAATCGAGCGCTGCAAAATACCCGTCAATATCGAAAGCAACAATGTCTGCTGCGGTTTTGTTATTATAGGCCGCCATCACCAAGCCTAATAAACCGCGCACAATAATTGCGTCACTGTCAACTTGAAAAGTCATGTGCTCGGCTGTAACGTCGGCAATAAGCCAAACATCGCTTTGACAGCCCTTTACTTTTAATTCAGGTAAACGCTCGGCTTCGGGTATAGTTGGTAGCGCTTTGCCCAAATCAATAATGTATTGGTAACGCGACTCCCAGTCGTCTAAAAAATTAATGTCTTCTACAATTTCGTCGGTACTTGGTAAATTCATATTTCACTCACTACATTTAATTCAAGCATTATTTATTACAACGCTAGTATTTGAATTCGAAACTTGTCGTTAACGAATATATGATACCATGCTGAAGTATTACCTTTAGCCCCTATTTAATCTTTATTCTAAGGAATTGCCATGGCCCGTCGCCGTCTGTCTATTCCACGCCTTCGTATTGGTACTGGATTTAAACTAGCGCGTGAAGCTGGTTACACAAAAACTGATTTTCGTCACGACATTCTTGCGGGGTTAACCGTAGGAACCGTTGCTGTACCCTTGTCTATGGCGCTAGCCATTGCCACCGGTGTAGCCCCGCAACACGGCTTATATACTGCCATTGTAGCTGGCTTGCTTATCGCTCTTACGGGCGGTACCCGCTATAACGTGTCGGGCCCCACGGCTGCCTTTGTGGTTATTCTTTTCCCTGTGGTGCAACAGTATGGCTTAGGCGGCTTGCTTATCGCTTCGTTAATGGCCGGTATTATTTTAATTATACTGGGTGTTAGCCGTATGGGGCGCCTGATCAGTTTTATTCCTTACCCGGTAGTGCTTGGCTTTACTGCAGGTATTGCAGTAGTTATTGCAGTATTACAAGTTCCCGACTTTCTGGGCTTACTGCTTACCGAAGAAAACTCACATTTTATTGATAATGTTAGCCATATAATGAGCCGTATTGGCACTACTAATCCTTACGAGCTTGGTGTTGGGCTGTTTAGTTTAGTTCTTATGCTGCTTTGGCCACGCACGAAATTGCCACTTCCTGCGCCATTAATAGGGTTAATTGCCGGTGCGGGCATTGCATATTTGTTAAACAGTGGTTTTTTTGGCCAGGAATTCGCTGGTAGCATCGCCACTATTAGTTCGAGTTTTACTTGGGAAGCGCAAGGTAAAGTGGGCGCAGGTATTCCCCCTATGCCGCCTTCGTTTTTACTGCCATGGAACTTACCTGGCCCTAATGGCGAGCCCTTACAAGTAGACTTTGCACTTATTCGGGCATTATTAGGCCCTGCGTTTGCTATTTCAGTGCTTGCCGCCATTGAATCATTATTGTGTGCGGTTATAGCCGACGGCCTAACCAAAACCAAGCACGACCCTAACGCCGAACTTATTGGCCAGGGCATTGGTAACGTGGTAACCCCATTTTTTGGTGGTATTACTGCCACCGCAGCCATTGCCCGTACCGCTACCAGCATACGGAGCGGTGCCCGTTCGCCGGTGGCGGCAATTACCCATTCAATAGTGGTGCTGCTAGCTGTTGCCCTGCTGGCCGACGTGCTTGGTCTAGTACCCATGACCACGTTGGCAGCCTTACTCTTTATTGTGGCTTGGAACATGAGTGAAGCGCGGCATTTTGCTCATACAGTGCGCTCAGCCCCTGCTGGCGACGTGTTAGTACTAATTACCTGCTTTGGCCTAACAGTTATTTTCGACATGGTAGTAGCGGTAGCTGTAGGCGTGGGAATTGCCTCTGCCTTATTTATTCGGCGTATGGCTGAATATACCCATACTAGCTCGGCGGGCTTTCCTGCCGACATTGAAGCATTGCCTAAAACCGTTGCTGTATACGACGTAAACGGGCCATTGTTTTTTGGCGCAGCGGAAAAAGCCATTAGCTCGTTAAAGCAAATAGACTCCAATGTTGCCATTGTTATTTTAGATATGAGCGACGTACCCAGTGTCGACGCCAGCGCTATTGTGGCATTAGAGTCGCTAATTGAAGACTTAGCAAAACAGGGTATAGCAATGATTTTGGTAGGGTTAACACCACGCATTATCGTGAAGTTACGCCGCGCAGGTATTCAAAAACAACGAGAGAAATTAACCTACACCAGAAACATAACCGAAGCCGCACAGGTAGCGCGGCGCTGGTGTGCTAACAGAGACTGCAGTTAATTCAGCACACAAAGCCGGTTTAAAAAAACAAACCGGCTTCTAATAAAGCTTCATCACTCATTTTGTCGCGCGACCAAGGTGGGTCAAACACCATTTCTACCGCTACTTTGGTAACGTTAGGCACCATACCAACACGGTATTCAACGTCGCCAACTAACACTGGACCCATGCCACAGCCAGGCGCGGTTAAGGTCATTTGAATGTCAACTACACCTGTTTCTTGGTTTACTTTCACGCTATAAATCAACCCTAACGACACTAAGTTAATTGGTATTTCAGGGTCGTATACGCTTTCAAGCGCTTCCCAAACATGGGCTTCGTTTATACTACCGTCGGCAGTTGGCGTGAAGCTTAACACCGTTGGTTTGCGGCCTATGGCATCGGCGTCGGTGCCATCAATACGCCACATATTACCTTGCCAAGTAATAGTGTAGTTACCACCTAGGTCTTGGGTAATATTAACAAACTCGCCCTTCGGCAAAATTCTCATTTCCCCGGTAGGAACTCGGCGCGCTTTACATTCGCGGGTGGTGCTTACTATTTTGTCCATGGTTGCTCTTTCTTATCTATATTTAGAAAATTAATTGCCCACACTAAAACTTTCACCACAGCCACAAGCGTCTGTTACGTTTGGATTATTAAACTTCAGCACACCATTAATGCCTTCTTTCACGTAATCAACTTCGGTACGATCGAGAATAGCTAAGGCTGACTGTGCAACGGCTACAGTAACTTTGTCGCTAGCGTTTACAATAATGTCGTCGGCTTCTGCTTGGTCGGCAAAGTCCACCACATACGCAAAGCCTGTACAGCCGCTTTCCTTCGTCGACAAACGAATTAGTTTACCCGGCGCAGCAGCTAGTTTAGCCTCGAAATGCTTCACCGCCGTTGGGGTAAAACGTACCACTTCCGTTTGGGGTACAAAAGTTTCAACAGACATAATCACTCCTTTAAAAAAAATTAAGCGAGCATTTCCTGCGCTTTTCTTAAGCCGACAAACAACTGCTCGACTTCGTCTAAGGTGTTATAAATTGAAAACGAAGCCCGTGCTGTACCAGGCACCCCTAAACGCTTCATTAAGGGCTGTGCACAGTGGTCGCCGGTACGTATAGCAATGCCTTGGCGGTCTAAAATAAAGCCTACATCGGCAGGATGCCCTGCACCTAACACAAAGCTGTACACGCCCACTTTGTCGGGCGCATTACCCACCAAGCGCAAGCCTTCAAATTCATTACCTAAGGCAACGGCACGCGCCATAAGTTCGGCTTCGTGGCGTTGCACGTCAACCATATTAAATTGCTGGAACCATTTAATAGCAGCGGCCATAGCAATAGCGCCGGCAATGTTCGGTGTGCCCGCTTCTAAACGGCTAGGCAATGGTCCCCAAGTGGCATTTTGGTAGGTAACAGTAGCAATCATTTCACCACCGGTTAACCACACAGGCCAATTTTCAAGTACGCTGCGGCGGCCCCAAAGTGCACCAACACCGGTTGGGCCAAAAAGCTTATGGGCAGAAAACGCGTAAAAGTCGCAGTCTAACGCCTGTACATCAACCGTGCTGTGGGCTACACCTTGAGCACCGTCTACCAGCACTAAAGCTTTTGGTGCCAAACGGCGAATAAGCATTATTAGTTGTTGAACAGGGTTTACCGTACCTAAAGCGTTCGACACCTGCGGCATTGCCACAAATGCCGTATTAGCCGACAGTAAGGCTTCAAAGGCTGCTAAGTTTAACGCGCCGTTGTCTTCTATAGGGGCTACTTTTAAGCTTGCACCACTGGCTAAACAGGCTTGCTGCCAGGTTACTAAATTAGCGTGGTGTTCAAGTTCCGTAACCACCACTTCGTCGCCAGGCTGTAGGCGCTGAGCCATACCTTTGGCAACAATGTTAATACTTTCCGTGGTGCCGCTGGTCCAAATTAACTCTTCACGGTGGGCAGCGTTAACAAAACCGGCCACTGTGTCTCGGGCGGCTTCAAAACGGCGGGTGGCTTCGTCGCTAAGAAAGTGCGCGCCCCGGTGCACATTTGAATTGCACTGGGTATAAAAGTCGACCAAGGCATCGATAACAGCTTGCGGCTTTTGTGTCGTTGCTGCGCTGTCTAAGTAAACCAAAGGCTTACCATGCACTTCACGACTTAAAATAGGAAACTGTTCCCGTATAGCTAATACGTCGAAACTCATTCTGACTCCATTGTCGCAAAGCGTTCACGTAGTAAAGGCTCTAACCAAGCGGCCAGCGCTTTGTTCGGCATTTGGCTAACTAACTCTTGAATAAAACCAAAATTCAGCATGATCAACGCTTGCTTGCGCGAAATACCGCGGGCTTGTAGGTAATACAAGTCTTCTTCGGCAATCTCGGCAATAGTGGCACCGTGGGCACATTGAACGTCGTCGGCGTAAATTTCTAACGCTGGCGTGGTACTAATTTGTGCACCACGAGACATTAGCAGGTTACGGTTATGTAATTCTGCTAAGGTTTTTTGCGCATCGCGGTGAATAAGAATACGGCCACTAAATACCGCTCGAGCTTTGTCGCCCACAATACCCCGGGCATTTTGCTCGGTGGTACCATTAGGAACCACGTGCTCAATTAAACTGTGTAGGTCGAAATGCTCTTTCGGGCCCAACAAATAAATACAGTTCATTTTCGCCAGTGCGTGCTCTGCCGCGTGCACCACGTCCGTGTCGATACGGCTAATTTGGCTACCGTAACCAACAATAGTGCTATTTAAGCGCGACGACTCACCCATTTTAAAGTGGCAGCCACCAATATGAATCGCTTCTTCGCCATGCAGCGCAAAGCGATAATGCTCAAGCTTGGCTTCAGTACCTATTACATATTCAGCAAAGGCGGTATTCATGCTATTACCTTGGCCGGCACCATGTTCAATAATGGTGGCCTGGGCATTTGCACCAAGGTTTACTAACACCCGGTTGTGCGATTCAATACCCGCACTCACCAAGTTCACAACACGTATTGGCTGTTCAAGTTGAACCCCGGCGGCTACGTTGATAAACACACCTTGCAACGCTAACGCGTCGTTTACCAAGCCAAATAAATGGGCGTCTGGTTTTACTTGATTAAACACTTTGCTGGCTTGCTGTTGTATTGCTTCGCTGGCGTTAGCTAACGAGTGAATTGTTAACCCTGCTGGTAAGTTTAAGGCGGTTAAATCGGTTGCTGGTACGCCATCAACAAATACAATATCAATGCTGTTTAGGTTGGAAACTACCGGCGCTTCAGCTAAAGCCTTAGAATTAGTTGCTTCGTTTAAGGTTAAATTTGCCAGCGCATGCAACGAGGTATAGCGCCATTCTTCTGTGCGCCGTGTTGGCCACGACGTTGATTTTAATCGTGTTAAGGCTTCTTGCCGGACCGGGCTCAGCCAATCATTAACCGAGCTGGCTCGATCAATAACATTCGCTAACCACTGGCTCATGCATTTGCCTCCTCATGGTTTTCTAACCATGCATAACCGCTTGCCTCAACTTCTTTGGCTAATTCAGGACCGCCGCTTTTGGCTATTTTGCCATCGGCTAAAATATGCACAAAGTCAGGCTGAATAAAGTCAAGTAGGCGTTGGTAATGGGTTATAACAATAAAACTACGCTTACCGTCCCGTTGGCTGTTTACGCCGTCGGCAACCACTTTCAGCGCATCAATATCTAACCCTGAGTCCGACTCGTCTAGAATACACAAGGTCGGCTCGAGCATGATCATTTGCATAATTTCATTACGCTTTTTCTCACCACCGGAAAAACCTTCGTTCACGCCACGGCGTAAAAACTCAACCGGCAGGTTCACTTGTTCACAGGCGGCTCTGGCTGCTTTTAAAAATTCCGCAGCGGTTAGTTGCTCTTGGCCCCGTTCTTTACGCGCAGCGCTAACACTTTCCTTTAGGAATTCCATATTACTTACCCCAGGAATTTCAACTGGGTATTGGAAGGCAAGGAAAAGGCCTGCACGAGCACGCTCGTCTACTTCGAGCTCAAGTAAGTCGCGCTGTTCAAATTCAACTTTGCCGCTGGTTGCTTCGTATTCTTCACGGCCTGACAATACATAACCTAGGGTACTTTTACCCGCACCATTGGGGCCCATGATGGCGTGTACTTCACCTGGTTTAACGTTTAAATTTAACCCTTTAAGAATTTCTTTGCCTTCAATGCTGGCGTGCAAATTTTTAATACTTAACATGTTTTACCCCACTGAACCTTCAAGACTAATTTCTAATAACTTGCCTGCTTCAACCGCAAACTCCATTGGTAGCTCTTTAAACACATCTTTACAAAAACCATTCACAATCATTGAAATTGCTTTTTCAATGTCGAGCCCGCGTTGCTGACATAAGAATAACTGGTCGTCACTTACCGTCGACGTGGTTGCTTCGTGCTCAACTATGGCCGTTGGGTTTGCGCTTTCTATATATGGGAAGGTATGGGCAGCGCAGGTGTCGCCAATTAGCAGCGAGTCACACTCGGTAAAGTTTCTGGCGCCGTCTGCATTTGGCCCCATTTTCACTAAACCGCGGTAGGTATTACTACTGTTACCTGCTGAAATACCTTTGGAAATAATGGTCGATGTGGTGTTTTTACCTAAGTGGATCATTTTTGTACCCGTGTCGGCTTGTTGGCGTGAACGGGTTAATGCGACTGAGTAAAACTCACCTACACTATTGTCGCCGCGTAAAATGCAGCTTGGGTACTTCCATGTAATGGCTGACCCGGTTTCTACCTGGGTCCAAGAAATTTTCGCATTCTTTTCAGCAACGCCACGCTTGGTTACAAAGTTAAAAATACCACCAACGCCGTTTTCGTCGCCTGGGTACCAGTTTTGTACGGTGCTGTATTTTATTTCTGAGTCATCTAGCGCAACTAATTCAACCACGGCTGCGTGTAATTGATTTTCATCACGCATGGGCGCCGTACAGCCTTCGAGGTAGCTTACATGGCTGCCTTCTTCGGCAATAATAAGTGTACGTTCAAACTGGCCGGTGTTTAATTCGTTTATGCGGAAATAGGTGCTTAGCTCCATAGGGCAACGAACACCCTTAGGAATATAAACAAAGGAGCCGTCGGTAAACACCGCGCTGTTTAGCGCCGCAAAGAAGTTATCGGTGCGAGGCACCACGGTACCTAAATACTTTTTAACCAATTCTGGGTATTTGCGAATGGCTTCAGAAATAGGGCAAAAGATAACACCCGATTCAGCCAGTTTTTCACGGAAGGTAGTTACTACCGATACCGAGTCGAACACAACGTCTACTGCTACACCAGCAAGCATTTCTTGCTCGTGCAGTGGAATTCCTAATTTTTCATAGGTGCGAATAAGTTCAGGATCAACCTCGGCCAAAGACTTTGGTCTGTCTTTCATGCTTTTGGGGGCAGAGTAATAAGAAATAGTTTGATAGTCGATAGGTTCATAACCTAGCTTAGCCCAGTCTGGCTCGGCCATTTTTTGCCACGAACGAAATGCTTGTAAACGCCATTCCAACATCCAGTCTGGCTCTTGTTTCATTTCAGAAATGCGACGAATCACGTCTTCGTCTAAACCAGGTTCGAAGGTGTCTGACTCTATGTCAGAAACGAAGCCTGCTTCATACTCACGTGCAATCGCCTGTTCGATTTGTTCACTCATGCTAAAACCTCATGACTAGCTAATCTTTATGAACTGATTATACAGTTCTTGACTAAATCACTCAAGTATTATGACCAATTCAATTAAGCCCCTTGGGCTGGCCTTTATAGGCTTGCCTTATAGCTAGTTTAGCGCTTAGACAAAAACGAAAACCCGGTGACAAAAGCAGGTTCTTGATATTTTTTTAGGCCCGTGTCGACAAAGTCGACAGGAATAGGATTGCGCTTCAGTATTTCTTTTTGCTCACTGCTCGATAAAATAAAGGTGTCGGCGGTGTCTATGAGTTGAATAAGCGCTTCAATTTTAAAGCCAACTGCACTTCCTGCGAATTTTCCTCGCTGCATGCGCTCTTTAATCACAAAGGCGTCTATTTTATAGTCTTCAACTAATTTCTTCAGGGTAAATTGCAGCTTGTGTAAGTTTTCTGCATCTTGATCTTTGCTCAGCTGTAAACGGTGTTGGCGACAGTCGGGAATTTGAAACAAACCGTCTTTTTTTTCTAATAAACAAAAAATCATTTCATTACTTTTAATTTCAACGGCACACACACGCATAACCCACTCCTATAAACTGTTAGACTGATTATTAACGAATAACTATTAACTGGCTTTGCGGCCCAAAGGTAAAACGCTTATTCGCCCGTACATTTAGTTCAACGTGTTTGCCCGTGGGGTTTACCCCGAGCAATACCCCTCCTTCCGCCAAAACGTATTGTTGCACTTCGGCTATTGCCAGCTCCCGGTGTAAACCTTCGGGTAAAAAACGAATACTTAGGTGCGCGCCATGGCTAGACAACAAGTCGTCGTACACGGAACGTAAGTACGGATGCAGCGCAACTTGCGCTAAAATGTGAGATATAATAACCGAACTTACCATTACATCGTTATTCGAATGACTCACATACACTTCATTACTTTGATCGTGTAATTCTAACAGAACGTGAGGCCGAACACGCCCTTTTGCTAACTTACTCAATAAATAGTCCAGCACCATAAAGGCCACAATGCTTCGCGCGTCGGCTTCTTCTCCGGTACCTACTCGGTCGCTACTAAATAACAATACCGTATGGAACATTTCTGGGTGTAACCCTTGCTGCACAGTTTCATTGGTATAATCCGCTTGCAAACACTTTGTTACTCCTGGCCAATTCTCGCCTAGTTGCTCCGTTAAAGCCTGTTCACGATCGGCTACCGGCGCGGTAGACACTAATGTTACGTCAAAATAAACATTTTTTTCCCGCGCTAGTTCGTCTAACACTTTAGGAACGCGGCTATTCCAGCCTAAAACAAGTAAGCGATGACGGCTCGCATGAGCTTTTTGTATTAGTTTGGCCGGCTCTTGTAACGAAAGCATTTTTTGGGGCTGGTTTAATGGCTGCTGTTTATCGTTTCGGTGAGCAAGAATGACCACAAGATCATGCTCGGTTAACACATAGTCTAAAGGTGGTGCCAGCATAGTTTTGCGTTGCCCGCCCTGCACCTGTATAACCCCACATGGAGTGGCTTGGTCAAAATAGTTAAATACCTCACGCCAGCTTTTGCCAGTTAAACCGGGGTAATGGTGCGGAATAAGCAATGGCTGCTCTACATCAATAAGTAACGCGTTTAACGCCCTTAGCAAACCGCTATAAATAACACTACGGGCAATAATGCGCGCAATAACTGTGTCGCTTGGAATAATTTGCAGCGGGCCCTTATAGGTGTGTAGCGCCACTGGTATTTTATTAGCGTCGAGCAGCTCTGCCACTACAAATGGACGCTGTTTTAAATAGGCGGTTTGGGTATCAAGCGACAACAGCATTTTAATAATGTCGGCGTCGGCATTTAGCACCGATTCACTGGTATTACTTCGCCGCGGTATTAATATGCAATTGGCTTGTTCAATAGCAACGCGATGCAAGTGTTCAGGGTTAAGCGTTGAGCCAGACCGCAACACCACTCGACGCCGCTCGGAGTGGCTCCAGCGCTCGTTTAATACTTCGCTCACCGGCCCTTCGGTAATATCGTCGGCTAACACTGCAATACGACTTTCTGGCCCGCGGCTTTTACCATGTTCAAGCAGCTCACGTAAAACCGGTAACGTACGCGAAGTCCAGCCCAAAATAACCCGATGCGACTTAAATGTTATTGGTGTGTGCCCTTGTTCTAAGTGGCGCATTTGGCGAAATAACCATTGGGTCATGATAGCCACTAAAGTACCCATAAAAAGCACATAACCTAATACGGTTAACAAGGTAGAAATACCCCTGCGCCATAGCCCTTCATCGTCGCCTAAGTAACCTGGGTCGGTTAGCCTTAAGAACGACCACCATACTTCTTCAGCTAGCACGCCTGCGGGAGCAAACCAAAATGCCAGCACACCACCCCCTAGGGCAACAAAAGCCACCACCGCGCCTACTAACAACAACTGCCCAAAAGGCCCGCCGTCGAGCATGCGTTCCATCATATATTTGAGACGATCTATTAAGCGCAAACGAAACATAGCAAGTCCATCGTTAATAATTAGGTTCGAGTTTTATTATTGAAAAGGGCAGGTAAACTATGACAGGCTACTGAAAAACAAGCAAAGAAAAAGGCAGCCCTTGGGCTGCCTTAAGAATCTTTTAGCTTAAACTATTGCTTATAGAGCAACGATGTTTTCAGCTTGTGGACCTTTTTGGCCCTGAGTTACGGTGAAAGAAACCTTTTGGCCTTCAGCTAAGGTTTTGAAACCGTTACCGGTAATTGCACTGAAGTGTGCGAAAACGTCTGGGCCACCTTCACGCTCGATGAAACCAAAACCTTTAGACTCGTTGAACCACTTCACTGTACCAGTAATTGTATCTGACATATTTTTTTAATCCTGAAATTTCTTAATTTGAAAAGCCGCAAGCAACATTACTCTTGGCCGAGTTATGCAGGAAAAACAAATTCAAACTTAAGGAACTTCAGAACGTAGACATCTTGCAACGTGATGGAGATTTAAATCGATATTCTTTTTCAAGCACGAGACGTATTCTACAGCTATATTTTCGAATAGCAACACCTATAACCGATTAAACTAAAATAAGATGTTGCTTATGCTTAGCGACCTGCTTTGTTCATTACAGCTAAGTTATTTAAAGCGCCTTCATGGCCTTGCGCTGAAGCAGCAGAAAACCAATGTTTGGCGTCGCGATCAGACACCGGAGTACCTAACCCATGGTAATACATTAGGCCCAAATTATTTTGCGCCTCTGCATGGCCTGCCTCTGCAGCTAAGTGATATAAACGCAATGCTTCCTCATGGTTTTGCGCCACACCACGGCCTTGCTCGTATAAAATAGCTAAATTGTATTGTGCACCATGGTGGTTTTGCACCGCAGCTTTTTCATACCAAATTGCTGCATTGGCTTCAGATACAGCAACGCCTAAGCCACTTTCAAGCATAAAGGCCAAGCTCATTTGGGCATTTACATGGCCTTGTTCTGCAGCTGCCCGATACCAACGAACCGCTTCTTGGTCTGACTGTTGCACCCCTGAGCCAGAGCGATACAACAAGGCTAAATTATTTTGCGCGCCTACATGGCCTTGCTCGGCTGCCTTGGTATACCACTTGGCCGCTTCCTGGGCAGAAGACTGAACTCCCCGGCCTTCTTCATAGAACAGGGCTAACCTTGCTTGCGCCCACATATGGCCCTGTGCTGCGGCCATTGCATACCAGCGCGCTGCTTCCGTATTATTGCCTGCTACACCTTCTTCCTGGCTATATAAGTCGCCTAAACGTGCTTGCGCAGCTACATGCCCTTGTTCTGCCGCAGCTTGGTACCAGCCTAAGGCTGCGCTCATGTTTTGTTCAACGCCCTGGCCCTTTGCTAACATTGCCGCCAAACTTACTTGAGCATTCACATGGCCTTGCTCGGCTGCGGCCGTATACCAATGCGCCGCCAAAGGGAACGAGTGCTCTACACCATGGCCATGTTCATATAACAGCGCTAAATTATTCTGCGCCGCAACCAAGCCTGCTTCCGCTGCTTGTTTATACCACTGCACAGCCAAGCTGTAAGATTGTGGCACTCCCTCTCCAAGTTCATACATAGTGCCTATTTTATGCTGGGCGCTTATATTGTTTTGCTCTGCCGCCAGCTGGTAGTAGTGGGCAGCGGCTGCTATATCAACGGCTGTACCACGGCCTTGCTCGTACATGGTAGCAATCAATACTTGCGCATTAACATCGGCTTGCTCAGCAGCCAGCTTTAACCACTTAAAAGCTAAACTGTCGGACTGCTCAAGGCCCGCACCAATTAAGTACGCTTCTCCTAAGTGGGCCTGAGCCACCAGGCTACCTCCTGCTGCTGCGGCCTGGAACCAGCGTGCTGCTTCTGTTTTCGAAGCAGTTACACCGCGGCCAGCCTGATACATTAAAGCGATATTACTTTGCGCTTCTACATGGCCTTGTTCAGCCGCTAATAAATACCAGTGGGCAGCATTGCTAGCAACATGGTCAATACCACGACTATGTTCAATCATATAGGCTAAATTACTTTGTGCCGGCGCATAGCCCTGCTCAGCGGCCGCTTGATACCAACGCACTGCCTCGCTGTCTGAAGGCTCAACACCACGGCCATAGTCATACATTAAAGCAAGGTTATGTTGCGCCCAAGCATTCCCTTGTTCAGCCGCTTGTAAATACCAGTAAGCCGCTTGTTGGTTTGACTGAGTCACCCCACGGCCACTGCGATACAAGTAACCTAAGCTGGCTTGGGCCCCCGCGTCACCTTGTTCTGCCGCAGCTTGATACCAATGTGCTGCTTGGGTGTCGCTTTGCTCTACCCCTTGGCCATTTTGGTACATAAAGCCCAAGACCGCTTGGGCAGTAGCAACCCCTTTTTCAGCTCCTATAGCATAAAAATAGGCGGCTTCGGTTGCCGACTGGGGTACCCCCAAACCCTGTTCATAAAGCACCCCTAAGTTTGTGGCAGCAAATTCGTTGCCCTGCTCTGCCGCCAGCCGATAATAAATTGCTGCGTCTGCATAAGACTGAGGTACCCTAGTGCCGTTTTGAAACATAACAGCCATTTGATATTGCGCACTAACATTGCCCTCGCTAGCTAGCTGTTTAATTTCGTCAACGCTCAAGTCGTCCCAAGCTAAAGCTGCAGTGCTAAACATAAGCAACGCAGCCAAGGCAACCATTAACGGGCCTATGATACGGTGCCAAGGGTTATTTTTAATATCCATATCAACCTATTTTAGTAGCCTAGCTAAACAAGCATATCGAACGCATATCCAACCAGTGCTGTTAAAAACATCGCCAGCGCGCCCCAGAACATTACCCGCACTGCGCCCCGTATTATTGATGCACCCCCAAGCCGCGCGGCCAGCGCACCTAAAGCCGCAAGATACACCAACGACCCTACGGCAATGGCTGTAACTTGATAATCGGCATTAAAGAACCATACCAGAAGCAATGGTGCAAATGCCCCTAGTACAAAAGAAATGGCTGAGTAAATAGCCGCCTGCAATGGCTTAGCTGTGGTTATTTCACCAATACCTATATCGTCGCGCGCATGGGCACCTAAAGCGTCGTGCTCGGTTAGTTCAACCGCTACCTGCTTAGCCAATGCTGGTTGTAAGCCGCGATCAATATAAATGTTTTTTAATTCTTTTAGTTCACTTTCTGGGTGATCAATTAAAGACTGAGCCTCCATGGCCAAGTCGGCTTGCTCCGTGTCAGCTTGCGAACTTACCGACACATATTCTCCCGCGGCCATCGACAATGCCCCTGCGGCAACACCTGCGACTCCCGCTAAAAGTATACTTTCTTGGCTTGCCCCCGCCGATGCAACCCCAATTACTAAACTGGCGGTGGAAACAATGCCGTCATTGGCGCCAAGTACCGAAGCCCTTAACCAACCCGCTCGATGAGAGCGATGCTGTTCAACATGCGTCATTACACACTCCTTTGATAGTAGATAGTCAACAAAAGGTAGTTTACTCTTAGTGACGAAAGATCGCACTAACCAATCCGGCTACCTACTTATGGTAGCTATAGGAGCTAACGTGAACTCACACACGCTATATTTTTTGCTTGCTACATTTATCACTGCCGTTTTTATAGCACCGAAAGCCTACGCTAGCGACTATAGCGTTGACCAATTGTCGCACGCGGCAGTACAACTGCTAGTTGCCGACGGTTTGGCGTCTGGCACCCTTATTGTGCGTAACAATCGAGCTTTGGTGTTAACCAACCGCCATGTGGTAGAAAACTTAACCGATGTTCATGTTGCGGTGTTAGTCGACACTACCAAGCCAGCACAAGCACTTTTCCGGGCTGAAGTGCGTGGCTTTTCAATGGAGTACGATTTCGCTTACCTTGAGCTTACGCACGAATTAGCGCACAAAACCGACCAACTGCCCCTATCCAGTAGTGAGTTACCTGCGTTTAGCCTCGATAAACTACGCAATGGCGAGTACGGTTTTCAGTTACCCACTTTAAATATAAGCCAAGGCACTCACTTAAACCGAGGCGATTCAATCGCCATTTTTGGCTACCCTGCACTTGCCCAAAACGAACTAATTTATAGTGTCGGCAATATCGCATCGGTAAGGTATGAGTCTTTAAATAACACTCGGGTACCCTTATGGTACCGTACCGACGCCACCATATCGCAGGGTAACAGCGGTGGTTTAGCGGTTAATAGTCAAGGCCAGTTCGTTGGTATTCCTACTAGCGTGAATTATGACTACGACACCGGCGGGCGGCTAAGCAATATACTCGCGGCACCTGTTGTATTGGCCATGTTAAACAATCCCAGCTTGCTGGTAACCGACTGGGAACTATTCCGTAATATGCGCCAACAAATACTCGACTTTACTCAGCCACCATCTCAAAGTGAAATTCACTTGAATTCTAACTCGCTTAGCGCCGACATTCGCCATGTCACTTCCTCTGGTGGCGCAATTGACGCTAGTTATTTAGGCGGTGAATGTGTTGGTTACACCCAGCAAGCACCCAACTTCCGTTTTCATTTGGCCGAGCCCTTAAGCCAGTTGTCGGTTGCTTTTAAAGCTCAGCTACAAGGTTCTGACGCTACGCTGGTAATTAGCACTCCCGACTCGCGTTGGCATTGTAACGACGACGCCGACGGCATGAACCCACGAGTTAACTTTAACCAAGCACCCGCCGGCCAATACGATGTTTGGGTTGGCAACTATAGCGAAGGTACCATTCATGACGGCACCTTAGAAATAGCCAGTGTGCTAAACGCTCGTGGCGGTTTAAACCAACAAGCCGAGCCACAATATGGCGTACTAAAACTGGCCTCAGGGTTTGCAGTTGAACAAGGCAAAGTAGAAATCAGTGGCGGCGGGCTGGTTAACTTATTTTCTTTTAACTTGTTTCCATGTGTCGGTTTTACTGCTTCCGCCCCCGATTTGAAATTACATTGGGCCGGAAGTAACAGCCCTCTGTTTATGCACTTTCAGGCGACCCGCGAAGGCGACGACCCTTCGCTTATTATTGCTGCACCAAACGGCCAATTATATTGTAACGACGACGCTGATATGAACTCCGTTAACCCCGCAATGGCGTTTAAAAATGCCCCTACTGGCATTTACAGTATTTGGATAGGCTCTTATAACGGTAATAAGCGTATTCCTGGCGTGTTCAGCATTGCAGAAAAGCCATCGCAGTAACTATAAAGTTAGGCAACAACCTTTAAAAACGGATGTTGCCTGACTCTATATCGGCCAGTATTTCGGCATTTAACGGCACGTAACCTAATGCTCGGTCAATTAAAACGTAAATGGCATCTTCTGGTTGTACGGGCCTAAAGCTTTCTTTTTTCAGTTCGGTTTTTTTAACTTTGAATGTGGTGGTGGTTTCGTGGTACTGACTTAAGCGCACAAAAAGCGGTACTGCATAATCAGGCAGTTTACGTTTTATATGCTGATAGAATTCGCTTGGGTCGAAACGGCGGCCTTGCTCAATAATTAGCGACGCCATGCCTGCTCGGCCGTCGGTGTTCGGCACTTTTACCCCATAAACAACAGCTTCTACAATGTTTTGGAAAGAATGTATTTCCGCTTCCACTTCCGTAGTAGCAACGTTTTCTGCCTTCCAACGAAAGGTGTCGCCTACTCGATCAACGAAGGCAACATGGCGAAAGCCCTGCAAACGTACTAAATCACCGGTGTTAAACCAGCAGTCGCCAGGTTTAAATACATTGCGCAACAATTTTTCTTCGTTTGCTTCCTTTTTGGTGTAACCGTCGAAAGGGGCTTTTTTAGAAACTTCACTTAATAGCAGCCCAACCTCGCCCTTCTGTACTTGTTGCATGTAGCCGTTGTCGCCAACAATAGGTGTTTCGTTGTCTACATCGAAGCTAACCACACGAAAATTCATGGGCGAAAAACCAACCGTGCGCTTTAAATTAAAGGCGTTCACAAAACCTATGTTACCTTCACTGGCGCCATACAACTCACAAATTCGCCGAATACCAAAGCGCTGTTGAAATTCATCCCATATTTCTGCCCGCAAACCATTACCCACCATTACGCGAATGGGGTGGTCGCGATCATTTTGCTGCTCTGGCATATTTAATAAATAGCGGCACACCTCACCAATATACACAAAACTAGTTGCATTATATTGGCGTATGTCTTGCCAAAAGTTATGCACGCTAAACCTACGCGCCAGCGCCATTGAAGCCCCAGTAGTAAGTACACAACTTAACCCTATGGCTAGGGCCGTATTGTGGTAAAGCGGTAAGCAACAATACAGGGTATCGCTAGACTTAAGCCCCATCGACATTTTGCCAAACCCAATCCCTGCTTTATACCAACGCAAGTTGGTCATGGGTGCCGCTTTTGGTAAACCCGTGGTACCTGAAGTAAACACGTAATAACATTCGTCGGCCAAAGTCATGGTGCCGGTTTCTACTGGGTTTTGGTTTGAGGCTGCAGCACTTAAGCTAAGCAAGTTGGTATAATTTGGCGGTCGGGTTAGTTTGCCCGCTGGCTGGTCGGGAATGTAAAAATGAGCAGCATCGGCGTTATCCCAGTCGTTAAGGTAAGGTTGTGCCGACGCCATTGCCGCTAAACATTCTTCGCCCACCACAAGCAGCTTAGGTTGAATTAATTTTAAACTATGGGCCAATACATTTTCTTGTTGCTTATGGTTGAGCATACCAGCAATGGCACCAATTTTATTAACCGCCAACACTAACGCAATCAGCGCGGGCCGATTTTCTAACATAACCCCAACGCAGTCGCCTTTACCAATGCCTTGAGCTTTTAAGGTGTGGGCTAAACGGTTTACCAAAAGGTTAAATTCGCCATAGCTATAGCGTTCATTTTCAAAGCTAAGAAAGTGTGCGCTGGGTTGCTTTGTGGCTTGCTGTTGAAAAATTGCTCCAGGCGAAGCAAGCGTATTGGGGGTTGCTCGCGCCAGTTGAATATTTGAAGCAACAAATTGAGGTAGTCGCGGCGTGAACTTCACCACCGCCTTAACAATATCAAACAAAGAGTGCGTTTGTTTATAGTCGTTTTTATATTGGCTCATTATTGTTATGTCTATGTAAAGATAAATAGCTATTTACCTATACTACAAGAACATCTCTACAAGACAAATATTAGAAAGCCTAATAAAAACAAACTTTTAAATAATTAACCTGGGCGCCAAACATACATGTTCCTGGCTATATCAACTCGGCCCTTAGTAAGGGTTTGCGGGCATTGCTCGTGCACATACCGCGTATCGAGTAGAAAATATGCCCAAGCCTGCAGTTTTTCACCCGTTGCCTGAGAGCGTATAACAACTTCCTCCCGTTGGTAAAATACACCATTGGCTTCTAAGTTATCTGTTGCTGTTAGTACCGAACTATTAACTAAATAGCACTCTCCTTTCACTTGCAATGCAGACACAGTGTTAATTTGTTCTGGTTTTAACAAATAGGGGTAACCAGGCCCTGCAAGTAGCACATAGGCATTGTCGGTGTGATAATTGCCTATTCGTTGCGAGTCGGCTAAATAGCCATGATTATGCAAACCCCGCTTTAAACTGCCATAAACAAACAAAAATGAATCTGACGACATAGCTATTACTCCATTAATACCAATTAGCTCAACGAGCAAGCACGTTCCAAAAGCATGTATATGTTTGTTTTCGGTCGTACCTTTTATGCCACCTCTATCAACGTAAATAATATTAACAAACAGCCTCGACAATATGTGTCGTGTTAGTGAAGCTTGTAATAAAACCTGAACTCAGGTTTAGTAGTGGGTATGGAATTTGCCATTAAGGAACAAGGCATGAATAGTTTTGATGAACTTAAAGAGTACCAACGTTCTCAACGCTTACAATGGAACAAAAGTATTAGTTTACGAATTCATCGCGCGCTTAGTTGGTTAAACAAAGCCGAGCAAGAACGAAATAGAAACGACCTAGACGGCGAATTTATTGCCCTTTGGATTGCGTTTAACGCCGCCTATGCAAATAACTATGCCGACGAAATAAGAGCAAATGAACGCCAAACTTTTCAGCAGTTTATTGAACGGTTGGTAAATTATGACACTGAAAAGGAGTTGTATAATATTATTTGGCAACACTACCCTGCTGCAATTCGTAGCTTTATGGATAATCGCTATGTGTTTCAGCCGTTTTGGGACGCCATTAACGGGCGAACTGCAGCTGACAGCTGGGAGGAGCCTTTCAGTGCCGCCAAACGCCGCGCGCACAAGGCGTTAGCCAATCAAGAAACAGCCGTAAGCTTAAGTATATTGCTTGAGCGCATGTATACTTTGCGCAATCAACTTATACATGGTGGTGCTACCTACGCTGGCAGTTTAAATAGAGAGCAACTTAACAATGCCTGTGGCATTCTTGGCTCAATTGTACCTGTTGTGATTAAGTTAATGATGCTTAACGCCACCGACGTTTGGGCTGACGCGTCGTACTTTGATTTAACCAACCTCTAAATACCTAATGGGGTCTTTAACCGACCCCATTTTCCGTTACCTTTGGCTTCACACCAATAATTTTCACCCGCTGTTCACCACGAGTACCTGGCCAAGTAATAACTTGTCCCACTGCTAAGCCTATTAATGCACTGCCAATAGGTGCAAAAATAGAAATTCCGTCTTCGTGCTCTTTTAATTCATCTGGGAAACATAGGGTTTTAGTAAATTCTTTTTCTGCATCGTCAATGCGAAAGGTTACTTGGCTGCCCATAGCTACGCGATCTTTTGGTACGTCGTGGTGTTTAACCACCGTAGCACGGGCTAGTTCTGTTTCTAGCTCTGCAACTAACTTTTCAGCTAGGTTCGACTTTTCAATCAACGCTTCAATTTGATTTAAATCGTGAGCAGACAAAATAAGTTCTGGTTGCTTACTCATAGTTTTATTCCTTATAGCTTCTTCATGCGCAAATTCCTGCCTTGCTAAGGCAAGGAGGAAGTACTTTTAGTTAATAGGTTATTTTTAGTCTTTAGAATAGCCGCCGGACACTACGAAGGCGCCCGGCTTACGTAGGGAAGGTTAGTGCAATACTCTGTGTTGTGCTGATTGTTTTAATCATGTTGGCCTTTTTATGTCCGAACTTCGATATTAACCCTTTGTTGAAAAAAGGCAAGCTCCGATAACACCAATCAAAATTAGCGCACATAGCGAGCAAATTCAAGCGGAGCAACTTCTAACTCAGTTTGCGGCGGCGTCATTGCTCTGGCCTGTTCGTTCGCTAATATAACTGGCGGCGGTGAAAGCTCAGTTACGGTTAAAACAGCACCATCGCCCCCAAGTGGGCGCACATGAATTTGCTTACCCAGTGAATAAATTTCAACGGTTGGCTTTGGTCGCCAGGCAGCATTCGACAGTAACAGAACAGCCAGCTTTTGCGCCAAGTTAGCAACCTGCTCCGTTGGCACAAACTTAGCTTGCGCTAGCTTAACTTGGTAATGTGCACGTAGCGCTTCGCGACGCTGCTCTAACAATAAGCCTTGCCGATGCAGAAAATAGCTAGTGCGAATATTCAGTAACGCATAGTGCCCAATAAAAAGCGTAACAATAGCTAATACCTGAGGCCCTACCCAGGCGCCTAGCCATAATAAGGGCCATATACTTGAAGCAAAAGCACCGCCCTCGGGTAACCGAGGTGACGCCCAGCCCTTATGCTGAAACAGCACAAAAGTTAACGCTATAAGAGAGCCTGCAAAGGCAAGTTCAAAGTTGGTATATATATTTCTTGCAGCCCGCCCTTGCGGTTTGGGCCGAAACAACAAGCCCACAACAAATAACGCCAAGGCAAAAGTAGCTAAGTTAACCGCCTGTGTTTGCATCGAAAGTTCGGTATAGTGGCCCGCAAATTGCAGCCCCGCATATAAAAATGCGGCCCACAAGTAACCACCAAGCAACATAGCCGGCCAGCGCACACTAAAAAATGACGCTTTAGTTTTTTCCCGCAAAATATATTGGTCGGCTTCAGCTAAAGTTAGCCCCTCTGCCACCAAACACGTTCGCAGTCTGATGTCGTCAGCGCCCTGCCTTAGTAGCTTTTTAATATGTTTAAAGCGGTTCTTTTCGTCCATGCGTACCTTTATTTTAGAATTTCAACTCGTTCTAGAATACCCAAAGCTGCATAAACATGCTGCTTTAAATAGCTACAATTTAAAATTTAAAAAAATATCACGAACACCCACACAAGCTGATTGACAATCATTCTCATTTGCATTTAGAATTCAAACTTATTTTTCCTACCATCATGTTTGGAGTTTTTCTATGTTAGCTCGCCCATTTCGCACCCCTAGCAAAGTTGCTACAGCCGTTACTCTCGCCCTGCTGTCTTGTGCTAGTTTTGCCAATGAGAATAATTCTGCCACAAGAAATGAAACACAAGCCGAGAAAAAAACCAGTATGCCAACCATGGAAGTTATTCGTGTTTCAGCCTCACAAAGTGCGCATCGCTACGACGAAACGGGCTCAGTGATTGTAATTGACCGTGAAGCTATTGAACGTGTTCAACCGTTGTCAACGGAAGACGTACTGCGCCGTATTCCTGGCATTAATATTAAGGGCGAAGAGGAAACGTCTATTGTGGCTAATTTTGGCATTCGCGGCTTATCGGCTAGCGAGTCTAAGTCGCTAATGTTAGAAGACGGCGTACCCGTTGCGCCTGGTTTATTTATCGGTAACGACCGTTATTTTAATCCCCGTATTCAGCGCGTTGATTCCGTTGAAGTGCTAAAAGGCTCTGCTTCCCTACGTTATGGACCTTCTACCATAGGTGGGGTGGTGAATTACAAAACCCGCAACCCCGACCAAGGTATAAGCTTTTCAAGCCGTGTTGGCTCGTTTAATTTACGCGAAGTTAATCTTGAAGCTGGCAACCGTAGCACCTCTGGCGACGCTTTTGCCGGCGTAGTAGCTACCATGGCTAAAAGCGACGGCTTTATGGACAAAGGTTACGAAATGAACGACATCATGTTTAAAGCCGGTGTCGACTTAGCCGCCAACCAACGGGTAGGTTTAAAGTTTTCATGGCATGAAAACGACGCCAACATTTCTTATCGAGGTTTGTTTTTAGACGACTATTTAGCCGGCAAACGTTATAACCCAGCACCCGACGACTGGTACCTAACAGAACGAGTTGCTTTCGATATAAACCATGAGTGGGCTTTAAATAATGGCATGACTTTAAACACTGTAGCCTACTGGAGCGATATGAGCCGCGACTACTGGCGCTACAATGTCGACACTGCCGCTTCTAATGCCGCAGGCCGCTGGGTATTCACAGACAAGTTAAATGGTAATAACCGCTCTTTCGAGCGCACCGGCATAGAAAGCCGCTTGGCTTTCGACCACAGCATGTTTGGTAGCACAGCTTACAGCGAAATTGGCTTACGCCTTATGCGCGAAACCGCCAACGACACTCGTATACGTGCAACCCGCGAACAAGATCGCACCGGCATAAACGATCGCCACCGCTTTGATGAAGCCACCAGTTACGCCGTTTATGTGCAAACGCGCTTTTCGCCTATTGAGCACTTGTCTATTACCCCAGGAGTACGGGTTGAATCCTACGAGCAAAAACGCACTGAATTAACCAATAACAACGCCAAGGTTAAAACCAGCAATACCGAAGTACTACCAGGTATTGGGGCAACCTATGAATTAACCAACACCGCACAGTTATATGGTGGGGTGTACCGTGCCTTCTCACCTGCTTCGAATGGCGTTGCCCTCGACGGTTTACAAGACCAAAACCTTGACGGCGAAACCACCACCAACTACGAGCTAGGCCTACGTGGCAGCACCACTAACCTTAACTATGAAGTCGCTGCGTTCTTTATGGACTTTAGCAACCAAGTGGTTACTGGTAACAGTGATCCGAATTTATCTCAGTCGAACGCTGGTAAAACCGAGCACGTGGGTATGGAGTTTATGCTTGCGTACGAATTAGGTTATGGTTTCAGTATCGACACCAATGCCACCTGGGTGCCCACTTCCGAGTTCAAAAGCGGCGACAACAAAGGCAACCGTTTACCTTATGCGCCAAAAGTGTTGGCTAATTTAGGTTTGAATTATACTCAGAATGGCTTCAGTGCTGCTTTAACCGCCCATCATCGGGGCGAACAATTTGGCAGCCCAGACAATACTACTGCCATACCTACTGGCGCCGCCGGCGGTATTTGGGGTGGTTTGTTACCCGCCTATACGGTACTCGACTTGTTTGCCCAGTACCAGCTGTCGCCCAGCATAACGGTGCTTGGCTCAGTTAAAAACCTAGCCGACAAGCAGTATATTGCAGGCTTGCGCCAAGGCATTTATGCAGGCCCAGAACGTGCTTTTGAAGTTGGTGTGCGGTTGAAGTTCTAAGCCGCTTATGCTCGCCCCGTGCTTGGGCTTTCCAACACGGGGCTTGTCATTTACTTGAAATATTTCTTCGCTCGCCCTACCCTATAGCTCTCCCTTCCATGCTCGCAGTTAATGCTCGCACTCGAAATTGCAACGGAATTTTATGTCTGACGTTCCTTTAACGCGTTTAAACAAGTTTATTAGTGAAAGTGGTTTTTGCTCGCGTCGCGAAGCCGACGGCTATATTGAAACCGGCCAAGTTGAACTCAACGGCAAGCGGGCAGTGGTGGGCGAAAAGGTTGGCCCTGGCGATGTGGTTAAAGTAAATGGCAAGTTAATTAAACCTACTGCCAAAGACAACTTTGTGTTTATTGCACTAAATAAACCGGTGGGTATTGTTAGCACCACCGACAGTGCTGAAAAAGCCAACCTAGTTGACTTCGTTAAGCATAAAGAACGAATTTTTCCTGTGGGTCGGCTCGATAAAGACTCGCAAGGCCTGCTATTTATGACCAGTAACGGCGACTTAGTGAATCGTATTTTGCGGGCTGGTAACAACCATGAAAAAGAATACATTGTTACCGTCGACAAGCCAATTACCGACGAGTTTATTCACGGCATGGGCAATGGCGTACCTATTTTAGGCCTGGTCACCAATAAGTGTGAAGTAACGCAATTATCTCGCTTTGTGTTTCGTATTATTCTGGTGCAAGGTTTAAACCGACAAATTCGACGTATGACTGAACACTTCGGCTTTACCGTTAAGAAATTAGAGCGTATTCGTATAATGCACGTAAGTTTAGGCGACTTACCGGTAGGTAAATGGCGCGATCTCAGCAAAGACGAGCTCGACACCTTGCTAAAGGCTATTGAACATTCTTCCTCGGAAGCCCCGCCAGGGCACCGCCGCCGCCAACCTAAAACAAAACAAAAAAAGGCTGTACAGCGCCGTACCCGAACCCGCACTATGGCGTCGTCTGCGCGCCCGTCTCGGCGGCGTTAAACCGCTACAAACTTGCTATCACATAACTGCTGCTCACCGTCAAACCGGTAAGCAGCCATTAACCCATTAGGCTCTACTACGGTCCAGTCGACACAGGCTATATGACGTGACTGTAAATGGGGCGTGCCACGCATCCAATAATGACCTAAAAACAGCGGCTTTTTATTGTCATAACCGGGCAACTTACTTACATCCATATCGGTGTTTGGTAAGTCCTTTATATTGTCCACCCCAATAGCCAATGCCCGGTAGCTGCGGGCGTCTTCACGCCACCATTTGGTGCGTATTTTAAATCGCTCATGGCCGTCTTGATCAACGAAGGAATAGCCGGCTGGTAAGTCAACTTCCCAGCCTTTACTTAATACTTCTAAGGCTCCAAACAAAGGATGTTGCTTGTTACCCGACAAGGACCAGGCGTTTTCTAATAAAGCTCCCGAAGGGTCCGTATGTTGATCAAGTATGTGTTTCGACGGTGTATGCCAGCAGGCGTGTACCACGCGCAATTCGGGTAAGTCTAAATAAACAGGTAACGACTTAAACCACGCAATGGTACTTTCATACCAACCTTTATGGCCTTCACAAGCTTGTAAAAACGCTTCGTGCTGACTTCGATTTCTGTCTGTATGTGGGCGTAAATAATTTCCCTGCTGGTCTTGCATAACCCAGCCAACCGCATTGTATTCATGATTACCCATAATCGCTAAAGCATGCCCCGCTTCTTGCATATTACGAATAATATTCACGGTTTCACGCTGCTCTGGCCCGCGGTCAATTAAATCGCCTACGGAAATTAGAATACGTTCTGAATGGCGCCATACGCCTTGTTGTTTGTAATAGCCAAGTTTTTTTAATAATGCTTCCAGTCGATGCGCATAACCATGCACATCGCCAATAATATCGTACATACTTACCTCAAATTATTTTACTAATTTTAGCTCAGTTTAGGCACATTAAGTTTACCTGTGTCTATATGGCTTATTGCTTGGCGTAATTCGTTTTCAATATAAACTTGAAAGGGGGCTGGCTCTATCACCCGTAAATAAGGTGCGCGGGCAATAATCCACTGGGCAAAGTGCAAGGTGTTGGGTACATCAACTTCAAGAGTGTAGTAGCCAGGGCGGCTTGGAATTGCTGTAATCACTTGGTTTTCACCTAAAGGCGCATATTCAATTTCACGCACCACGGAAATAAAAATATCGGCGGTTAAACGAAACGCTTCGCCTAGCTCTGGAATACGTTGTGTATTTAAAAACCCTAATTCTCCGCGGCGGGCGTATTCTTCAAGATCAAAGTCGCCCACTTCAATGCCCAACGCTAGGCTGCGCTTTACTTCCGACATACGCGTTAAAGGAAAACGCCGAATAGAACCTTCACTCGTACGGGCAATTAAATAAGCTTGTGGACCACGGTAATAGAAGGCTAAGGCTAAGCACTTCACTTCTGAACTGGGTTGGTCGTGTGCTCGGCGATACTGAAAACACAGGCCGTCTTGCTCTAAGGCTGCATAAAGAACGTCCTTGAATAAGTCTTCAGGTATATTAGGTCGTTCCAGCCGATGCGAGGCTGGCATTACCTTTACCCGCTCGCGCCATTTAGCACTAGCGCGTTTGGTGCTGGCTAATTGACCTTTAGCCCGTTCAAACAAGTCACTTACCGCGGCTGAAATAAGTGGCTCAGCCACTAGCTTTACCTGTTGCTCGGCAATAACCATCGCCAAGGCAAGGCTTTCATCTAAGCTTAACAGTTTTTCAAATTCTGTTGTATCTACCGACCAAATGGAAGGTTTGCCACTTTTTTTCTCAACACAATATAAACCATATTGATTTTCAATTAGCTCTAATGTTCTCTGAATAGCACGCAGAGCATTATCTCTATTATCCATTTTATAGTCTGGGTTACTGCTCAGGTGGTTATATATTTCGTCTGTTGTGGCCTGTCGACCAAAAAGAAACAACAGTATTTCAATAGCGCGCACCGTAGATGACATTGCAGCCATAGTCGAACACTCCCTGATTAATAAATATATCACTCTGCTGAATCTAGCTGTTTTAAGTAACAAATGAAACAATAAAGAGTCCTTGCTAGTTTAACCAAAGCGCTTTAGTGTTGTTAAGTGAGTCTAGATTCAACTAACACTACAAAAGTCGACTTTATTTTCCTCTCGTGGTCGATATTTGCGTATTATTAGTTCGCCACATAACTCCTCGATAGCTAAATAACATGCCTGATGATTTGTATCGATTACAGCGCCAGCAAGTACTTTACACCCCATTTTTTCCTGGCCAGGCCTAGGTATTTGGAGCTTTTACTTTTTGCTTAAGGTGGCCTTAGTTACTCAAGGTACCCTTACACTTAATGTACTTTGGAACCTGGCTTTATTTGCATTTCTAGTTATACCTGTTGGCCCTCGTTGGTTGCGCATTAGTCGGCAAGTGGTTGCTATAAGTGCGGCTGTAGTATTAATTTACTCAGAAAGTAACTTACCACCTTTTGAACGTTTAATTGATCAATGGCATTTAGTAAGTTCGTTTAGCACTCGGTATTTATTCGAATTAGTAGTACGCATAGTACCGGTTGAATGGATTGCCGCCTTTCTTATAAGCTGCATTTTATATATGTACCTGGCTAAATTCTTGTGAATGACAACGGTTACGCTAGCGGTTTTAATTAGCGTACCTTTTTGGTCAGGCGTGAGTGTTAGCAACACGCCCGCTACCGCCACCACACCGGCCACAGGACAGCAAACAGCAGCAACACCGGCCCAGGGGCTAACACCACTAGAACCAAGCCAGGTATTAGAGCGCTTTTATCGGCAGCAGCGTGAAATTAAGCTAACCCCAAACCTAAATATTAAACCTGAATTCGATATACTAGTGCTTAATATATGCTCTCTTTCATGGAGCGACTTAAAAGCCTTTGATTTACTTGAGCACCCTTTTATGTCGCGGGCCGACATATTACTCACCAATTTTTACTCTGCTAGCTCGTACTCTGGCCCTGCTGCCTTGCATTTATTACAAGCTAGCTGCGGCCAGCGCCCCCATGCGGAAATATTTACCCCCATACAAAGCTGTACCTTAGGCGCCCAGCTGGCTGAGCAAGGTTTTAGTAGTGAAATTCGCATGAATCATACGGGTGCATTCGATAACTTTCTGCAAGAGCTACAGCAATTAGGTGGCTTGCAAAATGCACCTTTTATTCAGCCCAGTCAATTTCCAGTGGCCATGGAAGGGTTCGACCAATCGCCTATTTATTCCGACAGTGCCGTGCTTGTGGTTATGGTGCCCGAACATGGCGCCGGGCTAGACGGCGACCGCTTCCAGTTACCGGGTATGCGTGAAATACCAACCCCTGCCCTTACCCATGTGCCCGTTATGCTCAAGCTATTTGGGCCAGGCCTAACCAGAACAAATACCGAGCAAAAACCTGTTAAGGTGTCGCACAACACTAGCGCGCTGGCAATAACCGACGCTATTTATAAAATAATCGCCCAACAGCCTTTCTCTACAGGCAAATACGAGCCCGAGGAAGTTGCCGACAGCTTGCCTATGTCGCGGCCCGTTGCTGAAAATGAGCGGGTAGTAATGATGGAAGTAAATGGCGAGTTCTACCTACAAATAAACCGTGGCGACTGGCGGCCTTATAAAGACAAATAAATACCAGCCCCGCTGCTCTCAGTAAGAACAAAGCAGGGCCAGCATAATGCCGTTTAAAGGTTGTAGCTCGTATTAATTATGGGCGCCAGTAGTTATTAGCCGCCGCCACAGTTTGAAAGTTTGTCGCTATAACGTGGGAAGCCGCCGTTAACGAGTCCGCTGAATGAGCATAGTCTGGTCGTAACCTTTTTAATACGTCCATGTCAGGCTGCGTGTACTTTACGCCCCTGCGGCTTAGCGTGATAGCCAATTCAAAGCCTTCTTGTGGCGTGGCAGTAATTAATGATGGTAACCATGTGTCTGTCATAATAAATTCTTCCTTATATGAGTTTTAAAACCAGCTTTCAAAACACGCTTTTAAAATGTATGTTCATAAACATAGCAGATATTTACACCTAGTCACCAACAAAATATAGCTATTTTTCTTAGTGAGCTAAACGCTTACCAAACGAACGCGCTTTCAATGCTAAAACCACAAGTACAACGCCAAAAATAAGTGCGTATGTAGCAATAACCCACAGCAAAGCAATGGCGCCCATCATTGGCTGGGCCATTAAAAACCCACCTAAAATTACCGACAGTAAACCGCCTAACACCAGCAGCCATTCGCCTTTAATTTCTTTCCGCAACCGAACTGCTAACACTATTTGTAAAACACCTGTGGCAATGGCCCAAATAGCAATATAAAACATTAGTGCTATGGCGGTTAACGCTGGGTTCATTAACGTTAATACCCCCACCGCAACACCAAGCAAGCCCCACACCAACAACGCCCACCAATGATCCCGTTGGTTACGCTCCGATACAGCAGTCCACACTCCTAACACACCATCGACCAACACATAAGCACCGAACAATATAAGTAGCACTGCCACCGACGCTTCAGGCATACCCCAAGCAGCCACACCAAAGGCAATAGCAAATAGCCCACGAAGTAATAACACCCACCACGTACGCGACAGCACATACGCCAGTTGTAAAGTTCCACTATCCATTATTTAGCCCACCTTTATTTATTATGTAACGTTCATTAATTGCTTTAGCTTAGCATGGCCTACTTTGATTACCGCTACAATTAAATCATTCAACAGGCTACACTGAACCCACAAATTCAACAATAAACTCAAGCCATTAGCTAGTTAAGTACTAATCTTAAAGTATAGTATTTGGAATTCATAAGGAGTGCTACCAATGATTGAAATGAAGTTTTCTGCGGCTGATAAAGAAATGCTGGTGTACAAAGTAACCAAGTATTTTAATGACGAGCTTGGTCAAAACATTGGTAATTTTGAGGCGGAGTTTCTTATCGACTTCTTTATCGAGCAAATAGGGCCAGCTATATACAACAAAGGCTTAAACGACGCCCATAAAATATTACTCGAGCGCGTAGATGAATTTGGTTACTTAGTGCAAGAACAAGAAAAACCCACTGATTATGGTCGCTCCTCTTAGTTAATTAAACCCCGGTACTAATTAAGCGCCCACCAACATATTTCCCATTAAGCCAAGCAAAAAGCCTGCTACCGCACCTAAAGCAGGCATCCATTTGTTATTCAGCTTGGCTTGTGGGGCAATATCATCAAACACTAAATATAATATGCCACCACTAGCAAACAGCATGAGCGCTGCTAACGCATGGGGGCTGGCCGCCAGCCAAAAATAGCCGATAACTCCTGCAACAGGCCCTAACAAGGCCATAGCTGCAAAAGCCGATATTATTTTATTCGGTGACAGTTTCGACGAGCTTGCTAACTCCTCAAAGGAATTAAACCCTTCGGGTGCATTCTGTAACGCAATAAGCACCGCTAATAGCACGCCCGCACTTTGGCCGGTGGCAAAGGCCGCACCTAAAGCAATCGCCTCGGGAATAAAGTCTGAAAGCATTGCCACCATTTGCCCAGCCGAGCTTTTTTTCTTCGCTAAATAAATATCAAGCCAACAAAAAAACAGCCCACCTAAGCCAAAATAAATGGCCGCAGGGGCCACATGCAGTTCTTTTGAACCTTCAGGCACCAGCACTAAAGCAATAGCAGAAAGCAGCGCGCCGCCACCAAAGGCTATAATAAAATGCCGCCATTCGGTTCCTAGCCAACTGGGTTTTAGCCGATCGTACTTAGCCAACACGGCACCTATGGGCATTGCCGCACCAGCACACAGTGAAAGAACAATAACAACTGTTAGTTCAGACATTTAGTTCTCGCATTAAAACTCACCCATGAATACCAAACGGTTTTATTACCGCTAAATTTTGCTGTATTTAAATTATGCTGTGCCGCGCTTAAATTCACTTAAAATAATGGCCGTGGCAGTTGCAACGTTTAAACTTTCGGTTTCTTGCAGTGCGCCGAAACGTGGAATACTAATACGCTCGGTAACTAAGGCTTCAATAGGTGAACGAATACCATTGGCTTCATTACCCATAACCAATATAGCGTTTTCTGGCAGTGTTTGTTGGTACACCGACCCACCATCCATAAAGGCACCATAAATAGGCAACTGAGTGTCGGCTAAATATTCCTGCAAGTTTAAATACACTACGTTTACCCGTGCTAACGAGCCCATAGTGGCCTGCACTACCTTGGGGTTATAGCAATCAACCGTGTCGGCAGCGCATACCAGTTGCGTTATACCAAACCAGTCGCATAAACGAATAATAGTGCCTAAGTTGCCCGGATCGCGCACCGCATCTAACGCCACTTTTAACCCGCTATCTGGCAACTGCTTTTCGGTTGGTATAGAAAACACCGCTAAGCAGGCATTGGCGGTGGTTAAATAGCTCATGGTCTTCAATTCTTGTGGGCTTACTTCGATAACCCTTTGGTCTGAAAATAAAGCTGCGTCGGTAGCGAACAAATGCCGCAGCTCAAAGCCTGCTTGAATAAACTCACCAATTACTTTTGGGCCTTCAGCAACAAAACAGCCATGTTTGTCTCGCTGTTTTATTTGCTGCAGGCCCTTCACTAGCTTTTTATGGTTATTGGTTAGCAAGGTTTACTACTACCATTTTTTATAAGGAAGGAACTTACCTGACATGGTTAGTTTCACCCGATCACCGTTTGGATCTTCAACTTTTTCAACATGCATTGAAAAGTCGATGGCGCTCATAATACCGTCGCCAAATTTTTCATGAATAACTGCTTTTAAAGGCATGCCGTATACTTGCATTATTTCATAGAAACGATACACCAGAGGATCGGTAGGAACCACTGGCCCCAAGCCTTTTAATGACGATTCGGTCAGCTCTTCTAAGGCTGCAGCGGGTAGGTCAAGTGCGGCTGCTAGTTTGCCTACTTCTTCAGCTGAGGCACTGGCCTGATGGTAGAATAACGCGGCTACCCATACTTCGTCGTAACCTACTAATTTACCTAAATCTGCAAAGCTTAAACCTTTGGCTTTTTTTGCCGCTAATAATTTATCAGTCAAACTCATATTTAACCCCTAATCACGTTATTAATTGTTGAGCCATTTTTTATATAGCCATTTTATATAGCCATTGTGCAACAGCACTCTAAACCTTGCAACGGCATACTTAATTCGCCCCTTGCAAACATTCTGTAAGGAAAGGCTTGGAATGGCCTTTACCCACTTAATTTGGTATACTAAATGGTACAGTAATACCGTACCTTGGGTGTACTAATTAATATTGCAACGTACTAACAACACCCTGTTGACAATAGCTTTTATAGCATTTGCCCTAACCACCATTGGCCAACTTCCCCCTCTCAGCAAACTAGCTAGGTCAATTGTTTAAGCCCGTTGTAGTAATTTAAGGATTCAATGATGAGTTTTTTTGCTGCGCTTGAGCGCCACAATGCCGTTTTCACCACCATGCATAATCATGCAAACGATGTGCAAACATTATTTTCAGCTGTAACCAACAGCCTTAGCAGTGGCGGTAAAATAGTTTGGTTAGGCAATGGTGGTAGTGCTGCCGACAGCCAACACTTGGCCGCCGAGTTAATGGTGCGATACAAAAATGAACGCGCCCCGCTTGCTTCTATTGCGCTAACTACCGACACCTCTATTTTAACCGCACACCCAAACGACTTTAACTTCGACACGGTGTTTGAGCGCCAAGTGCAAGGTTTAGTACAAGCCAACGATGTTGTTATTGGTTTAACCACCTCAGGCCAAAGCAATAATGTGAACCTAGCACTGGCAGCGGCCAATGAAATAGGCGCCTTCACAGTGGCGTTAACCGGCCGCGACGGCGGCAAAGTAAAAGACATTGCTCAACTAGCTATTATTGTGCAGTCACAAGAAACGGCCCGTATTCAAGAAGCCCACATGTTTATTGGCCACTGGTTATGTGAAGCTTTAGATAAGGAGTTCACGCCATGATCGATATCGTGAAGCTTAGTACCCTCGACAGTGCCCGTGTGCTTGTAGTTGGCGACGTTATGCTAGACCGCTATTTTAAAGGTGACTCGCAACGCATTTCACCCGAAGCCCCCGTTCCTGTTGTGAAAATTACCAGCATTATTGATAAGGCCGGCGGCGCCGCTAACGTTGCCCGCAACATAGCCCATTTAGACGGCCGCATTGGCTTACTTGGTTTAATTGGCAACGACACGGAAGGCGACGTTTTAAGTAATATTTTAATCAAAGACGGCGTGCGTATTAAGTTGGTCAAGCAGCACGAACTACCTACTATTACTAAAATGCGGGTTATTTCACGGCAGCAACAAGTAGTGCGTTTAGACATAGAGCAAAATTTTACCATGCAGCATAGCGAAACACTTGCTAAGCACTTCAAGGCGCTGCTTGCTGATTATAACTTCATTGTTTTTAGCGACTACAACAAAGGCTCCTTAAGTACTGTTGGCCACATGATAAAAATGGCGAAAGCGGCCGGCAAACAAGTGTTGGTAGACCCAAAACAAGCAGATTTAGCGGTGTATAGCGGTGCCGACTTAATTACCCCAAACTTAGCCGAGTTTTGCTTAGCCGGTGGCGACCCAAGCACTGCAGACAGCATGCGCAATTCGGCCCGCGCTATATTAAAGCGCACCGGCATTGGCGCTATGTTACTAACCCGCTCTGAACAAGGCATGTCGCTAATTACCGCTAACGACTATTATCACTTTCCTGCTCAAGTGTTAGAAGTTAGCGACGTCACCGGTGCCGGCGATACGGTTATTGCCACCCTTGCAACCATGCTTAGTGCTGGTATGGAACTACCCCAAGCGGTTGAACTAGCAAACCTTGCGGCGGGTATCGTCGTCGGAAAACGCGGCACAGGTACGGTGTCGTTAACGGAGCTTATGGAAAAAACCAACCAGCATTTATTCCGCCAATTAAGTGCGAACCAGGCCAACTATAAAGCCCCCCACGAACTGGCCGAAATTGAAACAGTACTGCGCCATATTCAATTAGCGCAAAAAAATGGCGAACGTATTGTATTTACTAATGGTTGTTTTGATATTTTGCATGCTGGCCACGTGCGCTACTTAGCCCAAGCCAAAGCATTAGGCCATCGCTTAGTGGTTGGGTTAAATTCCGACGCCTCGGTTACTCGTTTAAAAGGCCCTAACCGGCCAATTAATAACGAACAAGATCGCGCCGCGGTACTTGCCAGTTTAGCCAGTGTCGACTGGGTAATACCCTTTGGCGACAAAGCCAGCGAAAACGACACCCCCTTAGAACTTATTTTAGCCATAACCCCCGACGTATTAGTAAAAGGCGGCGACTACAGCATCGACACCATTGTTGGCGCCAAGGAAGTATTAGCCGCCGGGGGCGAAGTAAAAACCTTAGCCTTTGTACCCGGCCGTTCAACTAGTGCCATTATTGAACGAGCGAATGCTGATCGGACAAATATAGAGCCAGCAAATATAAAGCGAGTAAACTATGCAACTCGGTAAGCCGTTAACTGCAAGCGAACAGTCGATTTGTATCTTACGTTTATCGGCCATTGGCGATGTATGCCACGCAGTAGCGACCGTACAAGCCATTCAACGCCACTATCCTGCCACCCATATCACCTGGATTGTGGGTAAAGTAGAAGCCATGTTATTGGCCAATTTGCCTGGCATTGAACTTGTGGTTTTTGACAAAAATCTTGGTATGAAAGCCTTTAGCGACTTAAAAAACAAGCTTAAGGGCCGTAAATTCGACGTGTTGCTGCACATGCAGGTGGCCCTACGTGCAAATATTGCTTCGTTAGCCATTAACGCCAAGCGCAAAATAGGCTTCGACAAAGCCCGCAGTAAAGAGCTGCATTCCTTATTTATGCGCGAGCGGGTTGTTCCACAAAACCAAGCCCATGTATTAGAAAACTTTGCCGGCTTTGCTCGCCATATTGGCGTACCTTTTTTAACCACAACCAACGAAAAACCAAACTGGCGCATGCCGTTAGCCGAAACCGATATTCAATGGGCAAGAAATCTATTAAAGCCTTTTCGAGAGCTAGGCCAGCAGCGATTTTTAGTTATTTCCCCCGCAGCTTCAAAAGCTGAACGCAACTGGTTACCAGAGCGCTATGCCGCTATTGCCGATTATGCTAGCGAACAAGGGTTTCAGGTTGTGTTATGTGGTGGGCCAAGTGCCATGGAAACACAGTTACGCGACGATATTTTAAAACATACTCAGGCTAATATTCTCGATGTGGTCGGCAAAACAAGTTTAAAACAACTGCTGGCTTTGCTGCAACAAGCGTCGCTGGTTATCGCCCCCGACACGGGCCCTGCCCACATGGCCGTTACCGTTGGCACCCCGGTTATCGGCCTCTATGGGCATAGCAACCCAGCGCGTACCGGCCCCTATTTGTATCAACATTATGTAGTCGAAGCCTACTACCAGGAATTACAACGCCAAACTGGCAAAACGGTAGCCGAGCTACCCTTTGGAACTCGAGTAAAAGGCGAACATATTATGGCCAATATTAGTGTGAACGCAGTCAAAGCCATGTTTGATAAAGTGATAAAAGAAGAAAACTTATAATATGAATCAAGCACAAGTACATAAGGCGGTATTTTTAGACCGCGACGGCGTTATTAATATCGACCACGGTTATATTTACCAGCCTGAACTATTCAACTTTATCGACGGTGTGTTCGACGCCTGTCGGCACTTTCAAAGTCTCGGCTATTTACTTGTTGTGGTTACCAACCAATCAGGCATTGGCCGTGGCTATTACACTGAAGAACAATTTGCAGTACTAACTAGCTGGATGCGCCAACAATTCGCTGAGCAAGGAATTAAAATATCAGGCGTATATTATTGCCCACACCACGCCGAGAAAGGAAAGCCCCCTTACAATATTCAATGCAACTGCCGTAAACCCGAACCTGGCATGCTGCACCAAGCGATTGACGACTACAATATCGACCCTAGCCAAAGCATTATGCTTGGCGACAAGAAAAGCGACATGCAAGCCGCTGCTGCTGCGGGTATTCAGCGAAAGGTATTGGTACTTTCAGGGCAAAACCTAACTGAAACAGACAAACAAAGCGCCGACGAAATATGGCCCTGTATTCAAACCGGGTTATCTGCGGTTAAACGCTAAGCCTATTTGCTAATATATAAATAAATAGACATCTACAAAGGAAACAGCAAGCATATAAAAAGTGACCAGCGGCATTCCATGAATCATTTCCTTCAGGTGGTATATTATGCGTGTGAAAGTTTTACCCTTGCTCTTCATCGTTTTCATGGTAGCAGGCTGTACTAACAATAAACTGCCTTATGCTAATAGCACCGCTAAACAAGCACTTGCCAATGAGCACCCCGAGTTGTTGGCTTTTACTACAGCTACAGCGCAAAGGCAGCAACTCGTTCAAAATATAGGCTTTGAATATACTTACAGCCTTGCTGAAAGCATACCTCTACTTTATTTGGATATGACAATTACTAACAATTTCAGCCGCATAATCGCCGATATTTACATCACCTGCACCACCTATAATGAGTTTCATAGTGTCCTTGAAAATAAAAGCTATCTTTACCAGGAGTACATGGTTATCGGCGAATCAGTTACGCTGGAAAGAGTTAGTTTTGGCTTTGTAGACGAACGCACACACACTGCTTCATGCAAAATTACCGACGCCGCCAGCATGCCAGCAAATTAAGAGCTTCTATAACTAATGCACGCTTTTTTTCATAGCCGAAGCCTAGTCGCTATGAACTAGCTAGCGCCCTATTTTATGAATTCCTAAGTTTTTTTACTGTACTATTGCTTTAACAAGTAACCGTATGGCTTTTCAAACCATAACTACGTGCTTAACCTTTGTAGTGCAGCCAGCCTAATGCGTTACCCTAAGCTCATCGACAAACAACTTAATTTTTGCAGGAGCAAGTTCTATGACAACCACTAATATTCAACTTACCTCAACCATCAGCGCCGACAACAAACTAACCGTTGCCTTAAACAACGTTGCCATGCCGCAGCCAGGGGCCGATGAAGTGGTTGTTCGCATTGAAGCGGCGCCATTAAACCCGTCTGACTTAGCCGTTATGTTCAGTGTTGCGGCGATGACCACAGCAACGCAAACAGGCACAGAGCAACAGCCCGTTATTAGTGCCGATGTACCAGCCAAGTTCATGCCTGCGGTAACCACCCGGGTGGGCAAAGCCATGCCAGTGGGTAACGAAGGCGCAGGCACCGTTGTCGCAGCCGGCTCATCGCCGGCGGCACAAGCACTAATGGGTAAAATGGTCGCTGTGATCGGTGGTGGCACCTACCGTCAGTACTTATGCGCCAATGTGCAAAGTTGTTTAGAATTAAAAGCCGGCACCACCGCCAAAGAAGGCGCGTCGTCGTTTGTTAACCCGCTTACCGCACTTGCCATGGTTGAAACCATGCGCGCTGAAGGCCACAAAGCCATTATCCATGCCGCGGCAGCCTCAAGCCTTGGCCAAATGCTCAACCGCATTTGTATTGCCGACGGCATCGACCTAATCAACATCGTGCGTAAAGAAGAACAAGAAACCCTGCTACGCAACATGGGCGCCAAGTATGTGGTGAACTCTAGCAGCGACAGCTTCCTTGCCGACTTAACCGCCGCCATTATTGAAACCGGCGCCACTATTTCCTTCGACCCCATTGGCGGCGGCCAACTCACCAGCGACATTTTAAACTGCATGGAAGCGGCCATAACCCACGACGTAGAAGAATATAACGTGTATGGCTCAAGTACCTTCAAACAAGCCTACATTTACGGCGCATTAAACCGCGGCCCTATAACGCTTAACCGTAACTTCGGCTTCGCCTGGGGCGTTAATGGCTTCTTGTTATTCAACGCACTCGGCAAATTAAAGCCTGAAACCGTCATGGCCATGCGCAAACGCGTAGCAAATGAAATTACCACCACCTTTGCCAGCCACTACACCCATGAAGTGTCGCTCGCAGGCGCATTACAAATGGAATCGATAGCGGCGTATTCAAAGCAAGCCACCGGTGAGAAGTATTTAATTACACCGCAGAAGTAGTTTGTAGTTGTTTTTCCTATTCAGGTAACTCAAGCTGCCTCTCACTTCGCCAAACTCGAATGAGCACAACCTCGGTTTCTTGTCTCAGGTAAACAACTCGAAATGGTGAATGGATTAACTCTCGGATATGGTTTATGCCAAACTCGGAAACAATCCGACCTGCATCAGGGTGGCGCACTAATATTTCCGCGTGCTCAAGAATGGCTGCCACATACTCATTACCGATATGTGGCACGCCTGCTTCACTGTAATGCTCTTGAATAGCTAGCAAATCCTTAAGAGCGGACTGGGCAATACGCAATTCCATTTAGCTAATGCCCAGTGCTTTCTTCGCCTCAGCTATAGAAACAGTGTTGCCCTCGCGAACATCCATGAGGCCTTGGGCCACCGCCTTAACAAACCGAAGTTCCTCAGCAGCTCTCTCAAACTCATCCAGCCCTTGAACCACGGCTATACCACGACCACGGCTCGTCAGCAGGATTGGGCGACCTGTATCTTGAGCTCGGTTAACCACCTTCCCAGGATTAACTTTTAGATCTGAAAGTGGCACTACATCTTCAGAAAACTTTACTTGCATAACACATACTCCAAAACCTAACTGGTACTATTAATAACACCAGTTAACAGGCCCGGTCAATTGTTAGGTGTCGAGAACGTATTTGAGCTAATACCAATAAAACCCAGCTAAAGCGGACTCACTTACCGCTTTTTTACTTAACTAGTTCATACTCTTTCACTAAACAATCTAAAGGGATGTTAAGCCCTGTGTTTAGTTTACGGATCATAGCTAATGACAACCCACGTTGGCGGCTTAAAACTTCTGTTACACGGCTGCGCTGGCCTAAAAAGGGAACGAGATCTTTATCTTCTAAGCCTTGTTGCTCCATGCGGAATTTTATCGCCTCAATTGGGTCTGGAGCTTCTATCCGATAATGTTCTTCTTCAAAGGCTTGAACCAAGGTTACTAATACTTCTAGTTCATCGCCCTCTGGGGTGTTTGGCTCTGCATCCCAAAGTTGCTCGATACGCGCTAAAGCCGCGCTGTTATCTTCAACGGTTTTGATTGGTTTAATGTGCATTCCAACCTCCTATACGGTTGTTGCCAACAAAGCTTGCGTTACCATAAAGATTTTTAATGGCTTGTGGGGTTCCCCAGTTTGCGTGCCTCGCTTCGTCGTACCAGGCTTTTAACGGCTGTTCTGAGTCTGCATAGTTGGGCTGCTCCCAAAATTGCCGTAAAGCGGCTAATGATATTATTCGCATACATACCCTCGCTCTATTTCCCATTATGGGAAACGAATAGTAAACAGTCAATGCTTATTTTCCCATTACGGGAAATGGTAGGTTTCATACCTACCATAGCTAGCATTTCAGAGGTGCATATACAAAGTATCAAACTGGAATTGCTCAATTGCCTACAAAAACTCGAACCTAGGCTTTATTCTTGAATGGGCTAGAAATAACTACATTCGCCTGCGCAAGTACCTGGCATTGAATAACCCCCTAGTAAGCCTAAAAAAATCAAACTCAATATTTCGGTATACTTAGGTAAAGGCCTTATGTGTAACTTGTAATAAGGCTCACCAGAATAAATTAAGGAAAGATAAAGTGAAAATTGTCGTTTTAGAGTCGCTAGGTATTAGTGATGATGAGTTCAAAAAGCTATCTCAACCTTTGGCTGACAGTGGCCATGAGCTCGTTGTGTATAACGATGGCAAATTAGATAACGAAACGCTTAAAACCAGAATAAAAGATGCCGAAGTTATTGTCATCGCCAACACCCCCTTAAGTGCTGAAGTGTTCGATGCTGCTGAAAAGTTAAAATATATTTCAGTCGCCTTCACCGGTTACAACCATATCGATTTAGACAAGTGCAAAGAGAAAGGCATTAAGGTTTCCAATGCCGCCGGTTACAGCACCCATTCTGTCGCAGAAATTACCTTTGGGCTTATTATTTCACTGTTACGTAATATTGTTCCTTTAGAGGCCGTGGTCAGAAACGGCGGCACCAAAGAAGGCTACCGGCAGATTGATTTAAACGGTAAAACCTTAGGCGTTATAGGCACTGGTAGCATAGGTGGCGCCGTTGCTAAATTAGGTTTAGCCTTCGGCTGTAAGGTTATTGCTTATAACAGAAGTGAAAAGCCTGATTTAATCAGCAAAGGTGTTGAATATAAGCCGTTAGATGAGGTGTTAAAGGCCAGTGATATTGTTACCCTGCACACGCCACTTACCGCTGAAACCAAACACTTAATTAATGCGGATAAGCTCGCATTGATGAAACCCAGTGCAGTGTTAATTAATACGGCAGTAGGCCCGATTGTTGATAACGATGCCTTAGCAGCAGCACTGCACAATGGAACCATTGCGGGTGCAGGTTTAGATAGAGTCGATATGGAGCCACCGGTGCCGGCAAACTACCCTATTCTCGATGCGCCGAATGTGGTGTTACTCCCACACATTGGCTTTGCCACCGAAGAAGCCATGGTACGAAGAGCCGAAATTACCTTTGAAAATATTGTAAAATGGGAACAAGGCGAACAAGAGAACACTGTTTTATAAACATGATTTTATAACCACGGTTTTATAACCACCGCTTTATAAACTAGCTCAACACAAACCACCCGCAGTGGCCACTACCGTTATGGTGGTGCTGCTGGCCTTTGTGATGGGGGTAAATAACGCCACGCTCACGGTATTTGCGCAGCTAAAAGGAGCCGGTAATAAGGCAGAAATAAGCTCTTACCTGAGCGCCTTCACCATTTTATTAACGGTGCTGTCGCTGGCTATTGGCCTTGCGGGTTACTTTCTTACTGAGCCGCTGCTGGTATTGCTGAACACGCCGGCTTCGATTATTGCTAGCGCTAAGCAGTATCTACAAATCATGTTTATCGGCACCCTCTTTCTTACTGGCTACAATTTCATTGGCAGTTTGCTGCGGGCCTTTGGCGACAGTAGAACGCCTATGTACTTCGTGCTGTTGGCAGCGGTGCTAACGGCTGTGCTTAACCCACTCTTAGTTGCTGGCTTTGATATGGATATCGCCGGCGCTGCCTGGGCGATGATTTTGGCTCAGACACTCGCATTTTTATATAGCCTGTACTATTTGTCCGGCAAACCAGAAACTGGGCTGCCTGCCTTCCGATTGCAGCGCCCCAAGCCCGCTGAAATACGCACCATTTTACATTTGGCCGTACCCTCAGGTATACAAATGATTGTTATTTATGCTGGTATGGCGGTTATTCTTTCCTTGGTGAACAGCTTTGGCGAAGACGTGGTCGCTGGGTTTGGAGCAGCGCAGCGTTTAGACAATATTATCTTGCTGCCTGCTATTGCCTTAGGTGCCGCAGTGAACGCCATGGCCGCGCAAAATATTGGTGCGAAAAAGTGGGAACGGGTCGCACAAATTTCCAAAATTGGTATTCTTTACAACATAGTGATTATGGGTATGTTTGCCGCAGTGCTGTTTATTTGGGCCGAGCCACTAGTAAAACTATTTATTAGCGACGAAGGCAGCGTGGCATTTGGCGTTTCATACCTGCGCACCATCGCCCTGTTCTATCCTTTTATTGGGTTAAACTTCATTCTGAACGGGGTGGTGCGGGGCGCAGGCGCCATGTTCCAGATCCTCGCGCTGAATATTATTTCGCTGTGGTTGTTGCGCGTGCCGCTCGCCTATTGGATGACTTCCATGTACGGCGAAATAGGCATTGCTCTTGGCATCGGCATTAGTTTTCTTATCAGCAGCCTGTTTTCTATTGCCTATTACCGCTGGGGCGGCTGGCGAAACAAGTTACTCTTTACCTAGAGCAGCGTTGTTGAACAAGCCACACCAAGGCATTTGCTAACCAAGTCGTATTGGCTTAGAGTTTTCTATCAATGGCCTGCACACTGGCCGGCGATTAATGTTCTTCAATGGAGGCAGTATTTAGAAATGGAAGACGAAAACTCTCCTGCTTTACGTGCTGGTGTCGACTTTCGCGGCACCCAAAACGCGACGCAGCCAGTACTTAATCATATCAAGCCGGGCCAGAAGCGCGCTCCGTTGTTGCGCTACATCCGTATCAACCTACCACTAACCACGCGGCTTCTAATGGTCGCCATAATCGCTATCATCGGTGGTGCTTCGGCGGTTGTGGCACTATCGAACCACGAGCCATTTCTTTTTGCCAACCCGCTTCTGTGGGGTGTTTCTGGGGCTGCTGCCGTATTCGTCGCCGTGGGTTTGCTAACCTCGGTCCGTATCTGGAAGTGGGGGTTATTCGTCGCACTGTCGTCTCTACTGGTGTACATGGGCGGGCTGCTGGGCAATGCGCCTTATGTTTGGAATGGGGCTAGTGTGGTTACCGCCGCTACATGGAATGTAACGCTGTTTGCCTCTATCGCCTATATGGTGCTTTTTTGGGCGCTTCAATACGGGATGATCGTTGCTGCTCCCGACAACCAACATTTTATGGACTAATAAGGTTTTTTAATGGATCTCGGATTTCCGTGGTGGCTTCGTGTGGAGCATTTCCTCAATATCATCTTTATTTCATTTCTTGTGCGCTCTGGCCTCGAAATTCTGGGTACCTACCCGAAGCTTTACCGCTCGCAGCATACGGTGCCGGGCTCATCCTGGGCGCAGTTTACCGTTCAAGATGAAGCCAAGCATAAGTACTACACTGTGGGCGGCGAGTACAGCGACTATTCCCCGCGCATTTCGCTGCCCGGGCGTGGGCTACTGGGCCTTGGCCGTTACTGGCATTTTATGGCCGTAACGGGCTTTGTTACCTGCTGGGTTATTTACTTCGTGTTACTACTGGCGACCGGTCAGTGGCGCCGCTATGTGCCCACCAGTTGGGACACGTTTTCACAGGCGGGCCAAGATATGCTGGCCTACCTTGCTTTCACCATGCCCCAACCCGTCGATGGCATGGTGTTTAATGCCCTGCAACAACTGTCGTACGGCTTCGTTATATTAATACTAACGCCTTTGGTTATTCTTACTGGCGCATTTCAGTCGCCGGCCATTGCCAACCATTTTTCACGCATTACCCGTGCACTCGGTGGCCGCCAAGTGATCCGTACCACCCACTTTCTGTGCCTGGTTGGTTATGTGGCTTTTTTCATCATCCACGTACCGTTGGTTTTTCTTCATGGCTACCTGCACGAAACATCAAAGATGGTATTGGGGCACTCGAACAGCCCTGTTTTAGGTGGTGTTATTTTTAGCATTGGCCTCGTGCTTGTTATTGTTCTGCATGTGGTGGCCACGCGCTGGACCTTGGCCGACGGCCGTGCCGTTGAGAAATGGCATAACCGAATTGTGCGGCCATGGTCGAATTTGCTTTATAAGCTGCCCGCGCGTATGCACTACGACCGCTCTAATATCACCGGTAAAGACGTGGGCCTTGCCAACACTACCCATAATTTCCGTGGCAGCGGCCGGCCGCCAGAAACCGAAGAATACCTGGCGCTGATGGCCAACTGCTATGAAGACGACTACGTACTCGAGATCGGTGGCTACGTTGAACGGCCAATAACACTAACCATTGCCGAGCTTCGTGAACTGGCCGCCGGCCACTCACAAACCACCCTGCACCACTGTGTGCAGGGCTTTACTTCCATTGGACGGTGGCGCGGCATTACCGTGTCGGCCCTTTTAGAACTGGTTAAGCCCTTGCCCGGCGCCTCTGACGTGGTGTTTACCAGCTTCCAAAATATGGGTCGCGATGACGCTCTATACGAGGGAGGCACCTACTACGTGTCTGCCCCAATGATTGAGGCGCGAATGCCGCAAACGCTGATTGCCTTTGAACTTAACGACGAAGGGGAAATTCCGGCTAAAAATGGTGGGCCAGTGCGGCTGCGGCTAGAAAGCTCTACTGGGTTTCGCAGTTTGAAATGGTTAGAGCGTATTGAAGTGGTTAACCGCTACGATATTATCCTTGAAGGCCGTGGTGGTTACTTTGAAGACACGGATTTTTACGACCGCAACCAGCTGATTTAATCGTCTGTAATAAGAAAAGGAAATCGCTGTTATTATGTCTAAAAAAAATATAACACAGAAAAAAGCACGCCCACGCACCCAAGCCGAACTCGACGCTTACATGGCCGCACGGCCCAGACCAGTGCGTAAAACCTATGAGGGCATGTACCCGCTGCACGAAGACCTTGAACTGTCGGACGAACAGGTTCAGATTGTGTTGGACTACCTGCAAGAGGTGAACTTTCATTTGCCCGGCGCTGCTGCCCATGAATTTATCGTCGTACGTTGGGCACGCTACACCGGCTTTCAGTTTATGCAGGAACCTCTAGAAGCCTATGCCATTGGCCTGCGCTGTACCAAACCCGGCTTGGAAAACCAACACACCTTTATTCGTATGTCTTGGGGCCAGTTGATGGGCGATCCCGAAGCTGTTCGCTTACCGGTGAACGAGCCGGTGCTGGCCAGCGATATGATGACCCTCGCCCGCTACCGCGATACCCGCACTGGCCCTTCGCGCACAGGTCTTAATGCCTATGCAAGCACCGATAGTTCTGAAACTGAGCCTGTGCCAGGCGTCGATTTCGACCTGAAGCTGTTAAATGGCGCACTCGATGACGTGCTAGAGCAGCACCTTAGCGGCAAAGGGCGTGAAATGAACTCATGGTGGGATCCCGCACTGAATTGGGGCGTTGCACTAGCTGGCCGTTACCCGCGCCTAAAGTACTTTGCAGCTCAGGGTCGCCTAGATGAGCCAAGCTTAGCTGCTTTACACGCCTTCGAAGCACGGGCAGCGCAAGCGCAAACAGCGTTACAGGAGCTCGGTTTGGCCACGCCTGCAGCCGTTGCTGAGTCAGCGGTTCAAAACCAAATTGCGCGGCTCCGCTGACCTTAAATGCACGCAATAGCTTTAATCATGCTGAAGATTGGCTTGGATGGTTCGCATGATAAGCACATTTGTTTGTATACATTTTCTTATCTGCTTGGCTTAGCAATTGCTCCTCCGTTGTACCATCTTCAGGGTACAACGCAGCACCCTGGCTCACATGACAGTGCAACTCATAGTCGTTAATATGAAACGGCTCAACCATCACTTCTTCAATACGCCCCATTGTTTGCTTTACGCCATAGATATTTTTCGTTTGAGCCAATAGAACCACAAACTCATCGCCACCAATACGAGCAAAAGTATCCGTGTCTCTTAATTGCTTTTTAATTCGCGCGGTAACCTGCTTCAGTAATATATCGCCCACTTCATGTCCGTAGGTGTCATTTATTTGTTTAAAGCCATCAAGGTCGATAAATAACACTGCAAATGTGTCGTTGTTGCGCTCCGCTAGGGCAAGAGCCTGCTTTATATGGTCATGTAATACTAAGCGGTTCACAAGGCCAGTGAGACTGTCGTGGTGTGCAAGGTATGCAACCTTTGTTTCAGCAGCTTTTCGTGCAGAAATATCTGTCAGCAAATTGAGCGTTGCCGGTTGCCCACCCCAAACAATGGCAACACCACTAAGTTCAATCGGGTAACTGGTACCATCTTTTCTTAAAAATAAGCTTTCATAGCGTTGTGGTGCCTCTTTCCCGGCTACTCGACGTTGATAGTTCGCCATCATTTCTTCCTGTGCAGACGGGTGAATAAGAGGCAAGAAAGAAGGCAAAGCTTTCAGCTCGTTTTCCGTATAACCACTCATTTCACACATACGCGGGTTCAGGTAAACCAAGCGTGCGTTTTGCACCACAGCAATTCCTTCATGGGCTGTTTCCACCAAATAAAGAAAAGAGTCTGCCCCCTCACGGAGCTCCTGAAGCAACGTTTCTTGAACTTGCCTCCCTCGGCGGTAACGTGCAAAACTCCATAACCAAGCCAACAATAAAAGCACTAAAACAAGCGCACCACCCCAGAATAAAGGCAAACTAACGTAGTAGCCTGATTCGATTAAACCTGCTGGAACTTGAGTGCTATTTTCCATAAACGTGCTCTTTAAAAGTTATTATGATGCAGCCGTAGCAAATCCTAGAAGAACGCCGCCCTCTAAGCATTGAGACGTTTGAAGCCTCTTTCTTAAACTAATACAGCCGATTGTATTTTTAAAGATTTTTTATAAAAAAGTTCGTTTAAAGTGAAGTTTAAATTAATGAAATGCTATAAGTTCTTCTAACGCTAGAAGGCCCGCCTCGGCTTTGCCGCGCTGCACAAATACGGTTTCCTTCCCCCACACCCCAGCAAACAGTTCAAATTAGCGTCAAACGATACTTTGCAGGCAGAAATCACTTGCAACGCCCAGCTGAAATGCCTAGTATAGCCACCGCTTACCTAAGCAGTGCGTCCTTAGCTCAGTTGGTTAGAGCACCACCTTGACATGGTGGGGGTCGGTAGTTCGAGTCTACTAGGACGCACCACCTTTCTTCTCTTATAAAACCTTTGTTAAATCAATAGCTTAGTTCGCCTTCAGCTCTGTATTCCTTCGCCTATTCTAGCCTCTGAATTTTTAGTGGTGGCCAAGTTTGTAGTTTAGGTATGAAATTTCACATCGAAAAAAGTTAAGGCGACCGCAGGGAGCGTGTTAATGGTCTGGTTAAGTTTCTTCATCGCCAACCTCATGCATCCGCAATAACTGACTGCTGCGCCGTACAGTCAGAACATCAATCTGCTCTGTGAAGCTGTAAATAATCCGATATGTTCCAAATATTACCTCCCTAATGCGACGTCCGCCCACCTCAGGAACGATGCGTCCGCTTTCAGGGAAGTCAGCCAGCCGCTCCACTGTGTCAAATATGCCTTCAACCCACTCAACCGCAGCACTGGGCTTATCTTCTGCTATATACTGGGCGATATCCTCAACACGTTCCAAGGCAAGAGGGGACCAAACAACCCTCATTATGCCAGCCTGCCCAGAACTCGTGATTTTGCCTGCTCATGAGAAATACCTTCCCCGTTGGCCAGTTGCTCTTCAGCTTTATAGATTTCCTCCAACAGCTCCAGCCGCCCCTGCATTCTTTCATATTCCTGGACGCCCACCAACACAGCAACTCCACGCCCCCTCTGCGTAAGCACCATAGGGCGGCGGGTTTCATGGATCTGCTTTACAAATGTGGCTACGCCCGCCCGGAACTCGGAAAGGGGGAGGATATCTTCATCGACGCGAATTCTTGACATGGGATTCACCTACGTACATTTAGTTGTACCATTAAGTGTACGCCCGTACTTTGATGTTGGCAAGGAAGGCTGCTAAGAAACATAACGCACGCCTGAACGGCGAGCAACTTGTTGCGAGTCCAGCGGCCGTAGGCCGCGATGTTTAAGGCGCTTGTTAGGTACGATATTTATTGAATTTACTCCAAACAGAGGAAGACCCCGCAACGGGAACAACCATTAGAAGCATACCAGCAACAGAACTTTCAGAACTGAGAAGCAAGTTACCGTCTATAGTTTCCACGAGCCTAAATTGCTTAATCTGTGTTCCTAAAACTATTGCCCCTGCTTCACCACCAGTAATTACGCGGTCTTTACTTGATATCAAGGAGCCATTGTTACAGTCTAGGTTAATTAGTGTTTCAGCGATTTGAACATTGTTTTCTGAAATTGCCTTTATCAAATAACTTTCATTTTCACGCACCTCAAAAGTGATAAATTCGACTTTAGAGTGTTCGACTTGAGTGGATTCAAAAAAATAAGCCGACAGGTGAGTTTTGTATGTCCGCTCATTAAGGAAGTATTCGCCATTATTTTTATAAAACCCTTGGAGCCATAAACAACTTTCATTGGCTTTTTGAACCTCCCAATTCTCAGGATATGGTTGGTGAGATGAGCAACCAGAAAGAAAGATCGTGAAGTATGTAAGAACGACTAAACGCATGATTTATCCTGAGTACCTAACGCTTGCAGCACAGGCCGAAACCTGCGCAGCGGTTGAGGTCCAGGCCACGCAGTGGCCGATTGTGGCTGCACTTGTTATACATTATTCCTTAACTTATTAATTTTATTACTTATTGAGTCAGTCGTGTCCGTAGTCCAGGTGAGCGGGTAGTAATTGAAACCTTTCAAAAATAAATCTAGCGCCTCTAACACGGCAGTTTTATTAATATATTCGTTAGAATTAGCAAATGTTATTATCGAATGAATGATTACGGAGATTTCATTGTCTATTGAAGACACGGCATTTAATGCGCCTTCCTCAAAAGCTTTTTTTCGGGTAATCGCTAGAAAATTTACAAAATGAAGTTGTTGCCCAAAAGACAACTTAGCTAATTCAGTATAAATAAATTTCTCTTGCTCCTCTGACATTTTCGGCTCACAAACATCTGCATTTACCTGCCAAGCGAGAGAAAAAAGAATTAAGAACCAAACCGACTTCATTGAACTGTCCACCTTGTATAACGCCCACATTTGCGGCTGGTTTGGAGCGCAGCGGAAAACCAGTCCGCCAACATGTGCTTGTTAGGCAATTTCATTCACTCCACTTGGCCTTGATGTGTTTTCCAGTGCCTTTTCCAAAGCTCTTTCGATCGATCATTTTTGCTTTAAACTCGAAATCCTTGCTGATTTTCACGATAAGAAGTTTGCTGAAATTGCCGGCCCGTTTCACTAGGACGGCATTGCCGGACTTAAATGGGCTAATTGTTTTTATTTCGACGAAATCGTTTCCCAATTTCCCATCGGAGCCTTGTGTATAAGGCTTATGCCTTTTGATTCCGTATTTAGCTTCACCGTATAGCTCGCCAAGCTCTCCATAAATTGGCAGATGCCGACCTGTGACTTCGAAGTAATTTCTTGCGGTTTCAACCAATTCATCTAGCAACTCCCAAAGCTCTAGAGTCGTTGGGTTCTTTGGCTCACTATCAAAATCCCAGCCCGCTTCATCGTCAACAAACTCAGCGATGTTGTCCCAATCGCCTTGCTCCCAAGGGTTATAGCCACAGGCAGCAGCATCCGCTATCTGCTCTGGGCTAAAGCCCTCGTTATGCATATCGTGCAGAAAGTCCCAGTCGCTCATATGTTCCTCTTGCCTAACGCCGCGCACACCGGCGCGAGCTTGCGAGCGTCCGACAGCCGAAGGCTGTGTAGTGCTGCGCCTGGTTAAAAGTCATTTCGCTCCGAGTCCTCTGAGTTTATACACGAGGTTCACCAGAGCTCGTGATTGAAGAAATAGGTACAGCCCAATAGATAGCTCTATTGCCCTGGACACTGTATATACTAGGTGCTCAAGACCCGCGGTATCATTGTAAAACTCGGGCATGGCGAAGGCTTGCCAGGCAAGTACACTGTGCTGGAACACCATGGGCAAGGAGTAAGCCACAACGTACACCCCTAAAATACTCAATGCGGCGGACTGAAAACCCTTTGCGTTATGCACAACTTCTACAGATGGTTCTTCTGTTCTTGGCGTCAATAGCCTTGCGAGCCTAACGGGAAAAATAATCAGTATGATAGCCGCAATAAAATAGACTAAGACGAAACCTCCTGCGACGAAGTAATATGAATTATCATCAGGGAACTGGGATTGGTACATTGGTAATGAGCCATAAGCCATTGCTAGGCTCTGAATCCCCTTCAGAATCCCGTAGATCCCTACAAGCCTTAAACCTACCGATAGAATCTCTATTGTCTTCATATTCTGTACTTTTAACATTTATATACTAGGCATGCATGGTGTATATACCGTACTAACCACCTGCAAGGCTGCATAATTACTAGCTTTTATTCGCGGGTGAGCTTAAAAAGCGAAAGTATAAACGTGCATGCACGTATATCTGATATAACAGGCATGCGTGTTAATAATTTGTAATGCATGATGCTATCGGAGCTATAAGCAAGAAGCAAGTAGATAGTATGCAACACGAGAGCAAACGAACATTTACTCTCCTAGCTGTTTTTGAACTCTTTACGCCTTGCGCTTTCTATATAATAAGATTCAGGTAAATTTTTACCTTGTTAGAAGGAATATATAATGTTACTGCGTTCAACCCATGTCTCTACTTTGTTACCAACTAAACTGCGCACAGCCACTGCCGCCCTGCTTCTGGCTGCTGCATTTGGCTTTGCGGCGGCGCCAGCCTTAGCTTCGATTCCTAATGGCCCGCACATAACTATTACTGGCTCGGGTGAAATACAAGCCAAACCAGATTCAGCGGTGTTGAGCTTGCAGGTGCGAGCTGAAAAAGACACCAGCTTGGCGGCGAAAGCGGTAGTTGACGCGCGAGTGAATAAATTATTGGCGGGCTTGGAGCGTTTTGGGGTGAGCGAAAGCGACATTTCTGCTTCTTCGTTAAGTACCGAGCAGAATATTCAGTACAACCGCGACGGCGAGAATAAAGTAATTGGTTACCGCGCACGCCGTACCTTAACGGTAACGCTGAACGACTTAAGCCAACTAAACGACTTTATGGACTTTGCCTTAAGCGTGGAAATTAATGAAATTAACAATATTCGTTTAACGGCCTCGAATGCCGACGAATTAAATGCGCAAGCGTTAGCGGCGGCGGTTGAAAATGCCAAGCAGCAAGCAGGCCACTTGGCAAAGTCGTTTAATGCCGAGCTGGGGAGTGTGTATAGCATTAATGCTGGCCAGGTAAGTTCGCGCTTCGCTTATGGTGCCCATGAAATGCGTATGGTGCAGGCCGACGTTGCTGCGCCGGGCCGTTACCTGGAAGAAACCATTACCTTTAACGCCAACATTAACGTGGTGTTTAACTTAGTGACTGGTATTTAGTTACAGAGAAAGCCCTTGTAATACTTGCTCAACCCACTGGTGCAATTGTTGCGGCGACATTACGCCCGCTTGGCGGGCTATTTCTTGGTCTTTATGAAATATAGCTACAGTAGGAATACTACGAATGTTGTAACGCTGCCCGAGTACGTTCTCGTTTTGTGTGTTTATTTTGGCAAAGCGTGCGCGCTCGGCAAACTGTGGCGCCACTTGCTCATAAAACGGCCCAAATTGCTGGCAAGGCCCACACCAAGGCGCCCAGAAGTCGACCACCACAGGCATGTCGCTGCTCATGTGGGCTTTGTAAGTTTCAATGGTTAATTCTAATGGCGTGCCTGTTATTAAGGCTTCTTTACACTGGCCACACTTCGGCTGCTCGCTCATACGCCCCGTTGCGATACGGTTCTTTTTGTGACAATGGGGGCAAGCTAAAATCATTGATTCAGGTTTATTTGTTGTAGACATAAAAAACGGCACTCCACTTATTAGTTTTTCTAGTTTGCTGCTCTATAAATTAGATATAGCTAATATTAGGGCGTACCGCTTTATTTCAAGGGCTGTATTTACCGCTCTCGTTAAAACCCGGCGCTGCGCGCTTAATAATGGCTTGGCAGTCGAGCCCGCTGGGCAAGTTGCCGTAGTTAAGCCCTGGCTGTAAGCGGCTGGCACAAAAGGCGTCGCTTATGGCTGCAGGGGCATGTTGCACAAGTAAACTCGCTTGTAAGGCCACCGCCATTCTGTCGGCAATATTACGGGCCTTATATTGCAGTTCGTCGCTGGTGTGCTTACGGCTAAACTCGCTCGCGAGCTGTTGCACATAGGTATCTAAAGCGGGATTACCGCCTTGGCCTTTGGCTACTTCGGCAAAGTAGGCTTCAAGTACTGTGGGTTCTTTTTCAATGGCGCGTAAAATGTCTAAGCACTGTACGTTGCCGCTGCCTTCCCAAATGGCGTTAATAGGCGATTCACGAAACAACCGAGCGGTTATGTGAGTGTCCATTACCCCCGAGCCGCCAATCACTTCCATGGCTTCATAGGCATGGTTGGGAGTGCGTTTACAAATCCAGTATTTACCAATTGGGGTTGCAATACGGGCTAATAAACGTTCGTGTTCATTGTCTTGCGAGTCCATGGCGCGTGCTATACGCATGGTATAGGTCATGGCGGCTTCGTTTTCTAAGGCCAAGTCGGCCAATACGTTGGCCATTAAGGGCTGCTCGCTTAAGGTGCCGCCAAAGGCTTTGCGGTTGCTGGCGTGGTGAATGGCTTGCACCACGGCTTGGCGCATACCCGACGACGAGCCAATCATGCAGTCGTAGCGGGTGGTCGATACCATTTCAATAATAGTACGCACGCCACGGCCTTCTTCGCCTACCATCCAGCCAAGCGCTCCACGCAATTCAACTTCTGAAGAGGCATTGGCCACATTACCCATTTTTACTTTTAGCTGCTGTATTTGCATTGGGTTTTTGCTGCCGTCGGCTTGCCAGCGCGGTACTAAAAAGCACGATAACCCCGTATCTGTATGCGCTAGCACTAAAAACACATCACACATAGGCGCCGACACAAACCATTTATGCCCCACTAATTCGTAAGCTTCGCCTGGCCCACCTTTACCCACCGGGTAAGCACGGGTGGTGTTAGCCCGCACGTCGGAGCCACCTTGCTTTTCGGTCATGGCCATACCCACGGTAATACCGCCTTTATATATATCGACAATGTTGCGTGGGTCGTATTCGCAGGCGGTAATGCGCGGGCCGAATTGCTGGAGTAAGTTCGGTTGGTGTTGTAACGCCGGAATAGCAGCAAAGGTCATCGTAACTGGGCAACCGTGGGCCGCTTCAACTTGCGTATGCATGTAGTATTTAGCCGCACGGGCCACATGGGCGCCGGGCTTAGGGTCTGCCCAAGGGCTAGAATGTAGGCCTTCTTCTATCGCTATGCGCATAAGCTCGTGATAAGCCGGATGATACTCAACCAGATCAATACGATGGCCGTACCGATCATGGGTACGTAATTCAGGTTTATGGGCATTGGCTTGAAAGCCCAGGGCAATACGCTCAGCCGTACCCGATTCTAGCCCAAAGCGGCGTAAGTCGTTGCTGGCCCAGTTGGCGCCTTCGCGCTCAACCGCACTTTGTAATGCGGTGTCGCTTTTAAATAGGTTATAGTTTTCCAGCATCGGTGGTTGGTTCAGCACCTGATGCGTGGTCGCATAAAATTTCGAGTTCATTATACGTCCTTCCTATTTATAGTTTTTATTATTGGAATTTAGTTTCTGTCTTACTCCTTACTTTAAATACTTTGCCTAGAAGCGCAAGTGCTCACCCAAAACACGGCTAAACTAGTATTCAGCTGGCAGCTGGTTCGTCCATATTATTCAAATGTAAAATACTCATATAGGCTGGTATATCAACATCAAAAGAGGTGTGTTGTAGAAGGTAGTCGCGCAATGCTTCTAGTGCGTTAGGCTCGCCATGTACTAGCTGAATATTGGTATTTGGCGATAGTTTCGACTTTGCTAACCAGCTATGCAAGTCTTTATAGTCGGCGTGGCCCGACAAACCGTCGAGTACTCGCACCTGTGCTTTCAAAGGCAACCATTCCCCATGCACTTTAATGGCACTAACGCCCTGCTGCATTTTGGCCCCGCGGGTACCACCGGCTTGGTGCCCCGTAAATAATACTGTGGTGCGGTGGTCACTTAACCAATGTTTAAAGTGGTGCAAAATGCGGCCGCCCGTCGCCATGCCACTGCCGGCAATAATAATATGCGGGCCTATTTGTTCAGCGATAGCTTTTGAGTCGTCGACACTGTGGGTATATTGAATAAGCTGCTGTGAACGTGCACATTCGGCAGCGGTAAGCTTATGGTAGTGATGGAATTCGCTATATATGTCAGACACGTTTATGGCCATGGGGCTGTCGAGGAACATAGGCACCCGTGGTATACGCTTGCTGTCCATAAGCTTAACCAGCATGTGTTGTAATACTTGAGCTCGGCCCACCGAAAAGCTAGGTATCAGCAACACGCCACCACTTTTCATGGTTTCGTTAACTACCTCTTCCAGCTGCTCAAACGGGTCTTCGGTGGTATGTAGTCTGTCACCGTATGTAGATTCTAATAATAAGGTGTCGACATTAGGCAAAGGCTCAGGGTCATGCATTAATATATCGTTGAAGCGGCCCACGTCGCCAGAAAAGCAAACGCGATGATTCCCATCGTCAATAATAATGCTGGCCGCGCCTAAAATATGCCCTACTGGGTGAAACTCAACGGTTAGGTCGCCCACTTTAAAGGTTTTATGGAATTCAACTGGTTTCAATAACTCCAGCGCTTCTGTGGCTATGCGGGCGTCGTATAAAGCTTGAGGCTCTTCATGGCGGCTAAGTTTGTATTTCGCATAGTACTTGGCGTCTTCTTCTTGAATTTTTCCAGAGTCGGGCCAAAGTATGCTGCACAATGCCGCAGTGGCTGGATGGGTGTACACAGGGCCACGAAAACCATGGCGGTACAATACGGGTATAAAGCCGGAATGGTCTAAATGAGCATGGGTAAGTAAAACAGCGTCAACGTCTTGAATGCCAAGTGGCAAGGGCTGCCAATTGCGGCGGCGTAACCATTTATAACCTTGAAATAAACCGCAATCGACTAATACACGTGTCGTTGCTGTTTCTACTAAATATTTCGAACCTGTTACTGTTTCAGTTCCACCTAAAAAAACGACTTTCATAATGCTAGGTCCTTTTTTTGTGCCGCAATAATTATGCTACATGGCTTAAACTATGTTCATTAACTGGTTAACCACGCCTGTTCAAAATCAAGCGCCGACACCGGTCGACCTAAGTGGAACCCTTGCAAATAGTCGCAGCCCAGCTCTTTTAATAATTCCATTTGCCCTGCTGTTTCTACTCCTTCAGCAATGGTGGTCATACCCATGCTATGGGCCATTGCAATAATGGCAGTTACTATAGAACGGTTTTGTTCGCTTTCTTCAATATTTCGAATAAAAGATCGGTCTATTTTCACCAACTGAATAGCTAATCTTTGAAGGTATGAAAGCGACGAGTAACCGGTACCGAAGTCGTCTACGGCTATGTCGAAGCCCTGGCGTTGTAATGTTTGGGTAACCACTAAGGCTTGTTCGGGTTTACGCATCATAACGCCTTCTGTTAACTCTAAGGTGAAGGCATGCGAGCCCACCAATTGGGTTAATTCAGTAAGCTTTTCCACTACGTCGGCACTTTCAAACTGCTGCGCCGACAAGTTAACCGACATACGGCCGGGAAATTTTTTCGCCCGTTGGCGCCATTCTATTAACTGTTCGCTCACAGAGCGTAAAACAAAGGCGTCTAATTCCTGTATCAGTCCACGCTCTTCCGCTAAAGGAATAAATTCTACTGGGCTAACTACCCCTAATTCGTCGTCGGTCCAACGGCACAAGGCTTCAGCCCCGTGCAATTTGCCGGTTTGAATACAAAATTGCGGTTGCAAATGAACCTCAAGCAAACCTTCGCGTATGGCGCTGGTTAAACGCGTTAAAATACGGTGTTTACGGTAAAGTTTTTCTGCCATCGAAGCGTCGTATATACACTGGCCAACCCCTTGTGTTTTAGCTTCATCAAGGGCAATACTGGCGTGTTGAAACAGCTCTGCGGCAGTGTCGCTGTCGTGTGGCAGTAATGCGGCACCCACATTAATGTCGATAAGAAACTGGCTTTGAGCAAAGCCAAAGGGCTCGGCAAACATGACTTCTATTTGTTCAACTAAGGTGCGCATTCTGCTTTGTGAAGCATTAGTGTCCACAATGGCGTATTCGTCGCTGGCTTGCCGAGCCACAAATACATTTGGGCCTGATAGTCTTTTCAAGCGCCCGGCCACGGCAACTAAAAGTTTGTCGCCCGTATGGTGGCCATGGGTGTCGTTAATTTCTTTAAACCGCTTTAAGTCGACAATAACCAAGCCTACTGCACATTGAGTTGAGTGGCTATTAGCCACTGCTTCATATAAGTAGTCTTGTAGGCAGGCACGGTTAGGTAACCCGGTGAGCCGATCTTGAAAAGCTAATTCGGCAATTCGTTTTTCGTTTTTATGGCGTTCCATTTCCGCGCCAATTTGGGACACGGCAATACGCAATACTTCACGGCCTATGTCGGCCCAGGTCATGGGCGAATTTTGTAAAATACAAAGAGTGCCAACACGTTCACCCGTAGGCGATACGATAGCCATACCCATATAGCTTTCAGCACCCAGCTGCTTCAATAAAATGTCGTTCGGAAAGCGGTCGCTCAGTTCGCTATTAAAAAAACAGGGTTCGTCTATTCCCACCTGCCCGCATGGTGTTTCACTTAAGGTATAGGTGAAGTTTTCAAGAGTGCGGCCTTGGGAACGCACGTTTAGGGTTCGTGCCTCGCGGCCCCGATTAATAACTTCAGCTAAAACCACATGGTCAACGTCTAAAATAGACTCAAGGCGCTCAATAAGCACTTCAAAAAAATTAGTTTTATTACTATTAGCAAGGGTATCTGCGAGTTCGCGGAAAACTTTTTCAGGACTTATGTCTGTATGCATAGTGTTTTTTCTTATCGTTCCCGATTGGCTCATTCATAATTAAACTAGTCACTTATAAATTAAAACATCCTTTTAAAGAAATTTCATTAATTTAACTTAACTACTGTACCGCACACCGATAACGAGCGCTATAAAGCATTTGCACAAAGCTGTATAACTTAGCTTTTTGTACCTCGTTCGTTATAGAATTCGCCCACCCATTGCACCATTTCCACTGGTTTGTGGAAGTAAAAGCCTTGCAAGTGGTCGCAGCCATGCTGCAAAACAAACTCGGCTTGAGCTAAAGTTTCTATGCCTTCGGCTACTGTTTGCATATTCATACCTTGCGCAAGTTTTATTATGGTTTTCAATAACTCTTGCTCTTGTTGTGTGCCATTAATACCTAAAATAAACTCTCGGTCTATTTTTAATTCGGATACAGGTAAGCGGTTTAGCCGACTTAAATTTGAATAGCCCGTACCGAAGTCATCGATTGAAAATATAACCCCATCGGCAGCTAATGTCGCCATTTTTTCACGCACTTTCACTTCATTTTGCAGTAGTAAGTTTTCTGTTATTTCTAGAGTAAGGCGATTTAGGTTAACTCCTGCCGTTGAAAATATAGTGCGCACTTGCTCTACAAAGCCGGCTTGTAAGAACTGTTTTGGGCTTACATTTACGGCAATACGAAACTCGGCGGGCAAGCCTTTTCGTTCTAATTTGGCTAGTAACTTGGCCACCGTCGTTAACATCCAACGCCCTAACGAGGCAATAAGCCCTAACTGTTCAGCAATTGGAATAAAACTTGCGGGCGACACTAAAGTACCGTCGAACCGGCGCCAGCGCATTAGTGCCTCGGCGCCTACCACTTGGCTACTGCCATTTACTTTCGACTGTAACCAACATTCTAATTCATTGCGCTGAACAGCTTGGCGCAAGCCCATTTCTAACTGGTAGTCGGCCAGCACGTTCGAGCTCATGCGCTCTTTATATATTGCCACCTGGTCGCGGCCCATATTTTTTGCTCGATGCAGTGCAGTTTCAGCATGCGACATTAATTCGCCACTGGTGGCCCCATGTATTGCCATACCAATGCTGGCGGTAACAAAGTGATTGTAGTCGCCTTTGGGAATTGCCTGGCGAATGCTATCTAGCATTAAATTTGCAATGTTCGTGCACTCGATAAGCTCTGTACCCTTGCCATTCATAGCAAACCAAAAGCGATCGCCAATGTCTTTAGCGAGTATACGATTAGGTCCAAGATGTTTTTTCAGCCGCTTGGCAATTTCAACTAATATTTGGTCGCCTATGTCATACCCATGCACAGCATTAATGCGGCTAAAATAGTCGAGGTTAATGGCCATAACACAGGTGGTTTGTTCTTTACTTTGTGCATTTACATATTGAATGAACTTGTAGCGGTTAGGTAATTGTGTGAGTTCATCGAAAAAAGACAGATTTTCAATACGCTCAGCAGCAGCTCGTTGCCTAGAAATGTCGCGTACAGTACCAATATACTCAATTTCACCATTAATCATGGCTTCTGTGACCGCTAGGTCGATGGGGAAAACCCTACCATTTTTATGCAGCGCTTCCACTTCACGGCCAATGCCAATAATTTTAGCAACGCGGGTGTCGCGATAGTTTTTTAAATACTGGTCATGATTCGCAGCATAAGGCTCGGGCATTAACATCTTGATGTTACGCCCTATAAGCTCTGCTGCAGTATAGCCAAACATTTTTTCTGCTGGCTCACTCAGTTGTCTTATAATGCCGTATTCATTAATAATAATAACCCCGTCGAGCAGGCTATTCAGCGTGGTGTTCAGCGCTTCGCGTTGCGAGGTCAATTCTGTAAGACGATCGCGTTTGGCGGTAATGTCCTGAGCCGCACCATAAACATAACGCACCTGGCCGTTTTCGAATTGGGCTTCGCCCATTACTGCCAACCACCGTAGTTCACCGCTCTCGGTGTACACCATAACCTCCTGAGAGAATGCCGTGCCTTGCTCGCTACAGGTTTTAATAAGATCTCGAATGAGCTCTTGATGTTCTGGGTGATAAAAGTTGATTGCGTCGTCTAAAGTTAACGGCGTACCCACTTCAACGCCAAAAATCACATAGGTTTGTTCCGACCAAAAAAAATCATTTTCTTTTCTATCAATAACCCAGCGGCCAACATTAGCCAAACGTTCCATGGTAGTAGCCAACTGCGGAAAGCGTATATTTATTTTGTTCATGTTGCGCCCTTACCCATTCACGCCGCTTTATGCTTATCGCCTCTAGCAAAACAGCTAATAACTACGTGTGACCAAGCATTGTTATCAATTTGCGTTACTTGCTATGCTACTTAAAAATTTAAGAACGTTTGAAGTGCAAAGCGCCACTCATTAGGCAATAATACCGCAGCCTTTATTAGTAGTTAGAATATTAACACAGCTTAGGCAGTTGCAACCCCAAAGAAGTAGCCCTTATGGTGTAGTTTGATTTAAATCAACTCTAGCTAAGCGACTGCAAGACAATTGCGCGCCATTCTAGTAATGTCGCTGCCAAAAATAATAGAGACTAGCAAATGGACTTATTCCGCCATTATGGCGATTTTCTCAACACCATTCCCGACGGTGCCATTGTAGTGACCAAGCAAGGCCAAATAAAGTTGGTTAACTCTTACGCAGCGGAAATGTTTGCTTATACTCCAGCCGAATTGGTGGGGCAGTCTCTTGATATATTAATCCCTAGTTCTTTGCGCGACGCTCATCAACGCCACACCCGTAATTTTTTCGATAAACCTAAGTCGCGCCCTATGGGTGAAGGCCTGCCTTTACAGTTTCTTGGCTTGCGTAAAGATGGCCGCCACTTTCATGTGGATATAACCATTAGCCCTTTAACTATTGAAGATCAGCAATACGCTGTTGCCATTATTCGCGACAGTAGCGAGCGCCAACGCACCGAACAACGTATTCGCCTTGAACTTGAAACCGAGCGGAACCGCGCCTTAACCGACGAATTAACTGGCTTAGCCAATAGACGCTTGTTTCATAAAATTCTTAATCAGTGTGTTAATCAGCATGCCACAGACGCTAGCCCTTTTGCCCTTGCTTACATTGACCTCGATAATTTTAAAGCCATTAATGACACCAACGGCCACCAAGTTGGCGACCAATTGCTCCAGCGTATTGCCGCAATAATGCAGCAAGCCAGCCGTGGTAATGACACCTTAGCGCGGTTAGGTGGCGACGAATTTGCCCTTATTATTCGCAACGTAACCCAACACGACGCTGAAAACATGTTGCATCGGCTGCACCAATTGGTAACTGAAACCTTAGTTGCCGAAAACATTCCTACTAGTATGTCTATTGGCTGGGCCCATAGTGCCCAACAAGAACTAGCCAGTTACCGCGACTTAATTCATGCGGCCGATGAAGCCATGTATGCGGCTAAACGCAGTGGAAAAAACACCATTTGCAATGCTGCCGACACAGTTAATTAAACCCTGTCCTGTAACCCATGTTAGATAATGCTAAAGTTGACCTTCTAACTCTAACCATTAGGAACGCTTTATTATGTCGATCAGTTTGGGGCCTTTTGGCTTTGCTGTTTCACACATTATTTTTTTTATTGCTTGTGCACTTGCCCTTGGCTTAGCGGCTTGGTTAGGGCGTAAACAAAAGGTTTCTATTGGCGACGCCGTATTTCGGGTATTAGCCGTTACCTTAATAGCCGCCCGCATAAGCTTTGTGCTGCGTTATTACGACCTGTACTTTCCTACCCCTTGGCAAATTTTCAACGTGCGCGATGGTGGCTTCGACTTTTGGAGTGGTGTTGCGGTGGGTACCCTAATGCTGGGCTGGGAAATGTATCGGCGGCGCAATACGGCTAAACCCTTACTTATTGCTAGCTTGGCGGGGTTGCTAGTGTTTGTAGGGTTACAGTTTGCCCATGACTTACAACGGGGCAATAAACCATACATTCCAGAACTAACATTGCAAAGCATGGCTCAACAGCCGGTAAAACTTGCTCAAGCTTATCAAGGCCAAGGCGTTATTATTAACCTGTGGGCAACATGGTGCCCCCCTTGTGTGCGTGAAATGCCATTGTTGATGGAGGCCGAGCAGCGCTGGCCCGATGTAGCTATTGTGCCGGTGAATCAGGGCGACAGTGCGGCGGCTATTTTAGCTTTTTTCAACGACCATGAATTAGTATTTAAACACGCGTTGATTGATCAAAACAGTGCTCTTTCAAATGCTGTAGAAAGTTTTGTGTTGCCAACCACGTTGTTTTTTAATGCTAAGGGCTTACTGGTTGACAGCCACGTAGGCGAACTTTCTGCGGCACGTTTAGCCCAAGGAGTGGCTAAAATAACCGCAGCAGTTTCAGAACCTAACCAGGCCAGCGACTAACTAGGCTAGCGCCTGTATCGCCTTTTGTAGCCCGGCAATGGTAAGTGGGAACATGCGCTGCTGCACTAACTCGTGCATCATGCTAATAGAATGATAGTAGTGCCAACGCTCTTGTGGTTGTGGGTTCAGCCAAGCCACTTTAGTGAAATGGTCGGTTAAGCGCTTCATCCATACGGCGCCTGGCTCTTTATTCCAATGTTCAACACTGCCGCCTGGGTAAGCTATTTCGTAGGGCCCCATGGTGGCGTCGCCAACAAATATCAGCTTGTAGTCACTGCTATAGCGGTTAATTAAGTCGGTGGTGGGAATGCTTTGTTGGTGCCTGCGCTTATTTTCTTTCCACACCGATTCATACACACAGTTATGAAAGTAATAAAACTCTAAGTGTTTAAACTCAGAGCGGGCCGCCGCGAATAAGGCTTCACACTCGTATATGTAGTCGTCCATAGAACCGCCCACATCGAATAGCAGTAGCACTTTTACAGCGTTATGGCGCTCAGCCTGCCATTGCAAATCAAGTAGGCCGCCCTTACGCGATGTGGCTTGAATTGTTCCGTCTAGGTCAAGTTCAGTGGCGGCACCGGTACGGGCAAAGCGCCGCAACGCCCGTAAAGCCACTTGAATACTGCGGTTATTAATCACTTCGTCCGTGTCGAGGTCGCGAAACTCGCGCTTGTCCCACACTTTCACCGCTCGCCGTGCATTACTGCCTTCTTGGCCAATACGAATACCTTCAGGATGGTAACCATAGGTGCCAAATGGCGAAGTGCCACCGGTTCCTATCCATTTATTGCCCCCTGCGTGGCGCTCTTGTTGCTCGGCTAGCCGCTCTTTAAATTGCTTTATCAGCTCGTCGAGGCCGCCTAAGCTTTGCAATTTAGCTTTGTCTTCAGCGGTTAGTTCTCGTTGCAGGCCACGCGCTAACCAGTCTTCTGGAATGGCGCTGGCAATGTCAACTTCTGCAACGCCTTCAAAGTAGTCGGCAAATGCCCGATCAAAACGGTCGTAATAGCTTTCGTCTTTCACCAATATGGTGCGTGACAATTGGTAGAATGCTTCTATGTCAGCAAAAATAACATTACGCTCAAGCGCTGCTAGCAAGTCGAGTAATTCCGTTATGCTAGTTTTAACCCCGTAGCGACGAACACAAAAGAAAAATTCAATCAGCATTTAGCGGCCCTGACGTCGCGCCATAAAGGCAAGCTTTTCAACCAGCTCTACATCTTGCTCATTCTTCAGCAAAGCACCAAACATAGGCATTAATCCGCCTTTTTGGTGCGCTTGCTGCAGCTGCTCTGGCTGCATGTCTTCTGCTAATAACAACTTCAGCCAGTCGAGCAATTCCGATGTGGATGGCTTTTTCTTTAAGCCCGGCGCTTCTCGTAGTTCAAAGAATACTTCCAAGGCTTGAGCCAATAGGCGCGGCTGAATATTTGGAAAGTGTACTTGCACAATAGCAGCAAGTATTTCTGCGTCGGGGAAGCGAATGTAATGGAAAAAGCAACGACGTAAAAACGCGTCGGGCAATTCTTTTTCATTATTAGAAGTAATGATAACAATGGGCCGCTGGGCTGCACGCACATGCTCGCCGGTTTCGTATACGTGAAATTCCATTTGATCTAACTCGTGCAGTAAGTCATTCGGAAATTCGATATCGGCTTTATCAATTTCATCAATAAGTAGTACTGGGCGCTGCTCGGCAGTAAATGCTTGCCACAGCTTACCCGGTTTTATGTAGTTACTAATGTCGTGCACTTTGTCGCTACCTAGCTGGCTGTCGCGCAACCGCGACACCGCATCGTACTCGTATAGGCCTTGCTGCGCTTTGGTGGTCGACTTAATGTGCCAACGTAATAAATTGGTGTTTAAGCTAGCGGCAAGCTCTTCAGCCAAACGGGTTTTACCAGTGCCTGGCTCGCCTTTTAGCAATAATGGTTTTTCCAGCGTAATGGTTGCGTTAACGGCAAGTGCCAGTTCGTTCGAAACAATGTAACTGTCGGTACTGGTAAACTGAGAAAGTGTTGAATGCGAAGATGACATAAAAAAGCCTCCCTAAAGAACAGAAGGCTTAATGATAACGTAACTTAAAAAACATTGAGGGTTATTTTTTGTTGGTAACGAATAAACCGCCTAAACCAATAACAATGGCCACGGCACCTGCAATAATAAATAAAATAGTATTGTCGGTAGGTTGATTGGTTACCATTTGGCTAACCTGCGATGATAATGATTGTTTCTCTTGCCAGCCAAAATATACCAAAATAATACCCACTACGAATATTGCTGCAAAAAGAACTCTTGTCATTTGTTTGCCTCGCTGCTGATTGATTATTATTTCTAGCTTTTTTGTCGCAAGTGACTGGAATGAAAAGTGTAGAGCATGGTTGGAATTAAGCAAACATACACTGCTTAACGGGTCATTTTTTCAATCCCAAAGCTTTACTCGCTTAGCTAGCTCACCTTTTTCTAGCCAGTTAGCAAACTGCTCGGCCATTTCATAGCCCGCATCAGTGGCTTGCTGCCAGTACTTTTGCCGTGGCTCTGGCGCTAAATTAGCAAAGTCATGCCGATCGGGAATTTTGCCATAGGGTAAGCGGTCGATAAATTCTTGTGTAGGCACAATATTAATCATGTTCGGCCACAATTTACCTGTCGACCGCCGCGGTAATTTTTTGTCGAACCAACCGGGAATAATTTCCCGTTGAAAGTGGGGGTATAAAATAAGCCCTTGCTGCTCACTTAAGTCGAGATCAAAATGGTAGTCGGTTACCCCACCGTCGCGGTATGTGCCTGGTGGTGCCCCTGGTATGTTTTTTACTCCTGCTAACACCATAGGTATCGAGCCGGTAGCCAGTAAAGCATAGTGAAAGTTTGCTTGGGTTAGTTTTATATGGCGGGTGGGTAAGTCATTCCAGCTTTTCCCTAGCGGCTTACTTGCTGGGTGATAAAACACCATTCGTTCGAAATGATGACCAAGAAATTTCCGCCTTAGCATATTTGCACTTGCTGCAGCTATTAAACTAAGACCTTGCACCGCACGGTTCTCAAAGGCACCAATACCACGGCTACGGGCCACTATCATGTGATGCCGAAACTCTGTTTGCTGCAGTATCTGGGCCACTGCTGTTGGGGGCACATATTCTTTTAGTAATTCAATGGCTTTATCGGTAATTTCTGCAACATCAGGTTTGTCGCTATACACCGTGGCCCGATACAGCTTAGAAAACAGCCTGCTTGCGGCGGCGGGGTCGGTTTGGCCAAGACTTGCAAAACGCCAGGCCCCGGCCGAGGTACCAAGTAAATTAAGCGCTGTAGTACGGCGTTTGAAGTAGTCGCCAAATAAAAAGTTGTCCAAGCCTTGTAGTACAAACCACTTAGGCCCGCCCGATGCGCCCAGCATTAATTGTATGTGGTCGGGTTGCAGCCCTTGCTCTTGAATATGTTGAAATGCTTGTTTGCCGGCTCTTACTTCAACCAGATCGGTCATGATAAATCCTTTATTTTGCTTTAATGGTTTGCCGCATACTTAAAGTGCGCGCTTACGCTCGGCCAATATACCTAGCCCAAGTACCAAACCAATCACCGTAACACCAAGGTATATACTCGGTAAACGACGTAGCGTGTCGGTCAAAATCGGCGTTAACCAACTCAATAGCAAACCATAACCAAAGGCACACACCAACACAAAAATAAGGGTGCGAAGCACAAAATTATAATGGCTAATATGACGTTTTAAGCTGTTGTTAATATTGTTGCCATATAACACCAGCAATGTGGCCACCACCATCATGGCTACTTGAGAAAGATAGGGGCGTACGTGCATGGTTAACTGTAATAAAATATCTTCAAGCATAACACTACTTATTCTGTTGTTATCGTGCCGTGAGTATACCCCACTAACATTTCAATTCCATGCCGCGTCTGCCACTTTGTATTGCTGCTGCAAGCTTTATTCCACAGTGGTATCATTCCTGCACAATTAATTGAGGATTTCGCATTTTATGAAATTTGTTAGCTTTAATATTAATGGTTTACGCGCTCGGCTGCACCAGCTGCAAGCACTTATCGACAAGCATCAGCCCGACGTAATTGGCTTGCAAGAAACCAAAGTGCACGACGACCAATTTCCCTTAGAAGCCGTACAAGCCATGGGCTATCACGTTTATTTTCATGGTCAAAAAGGTCATTATGGCGTGGCCATGATGACCAAAGAGCCGGCTGAAAATGTAACTTATGGTTTTCCTACCGATGCCGAAGACGCCCAGCGCCGTATGATTATGGTAACTGTACCAGCCCCTAAAGGTGGCACCGTACGGGTACTGAATGGCTACTTTCCACAAGGTGAAAACCGCGATCACGAATGGAAGTTTCCCGATAAAGAAAAGTTTTACGCCGACTTAATGGACTATTTGAACGAACATGAGTCCGTCGACGATGCATTAATTGTAATGGGCGATGTGAACATTTCAGCTACCGACAACGACATTGGTATTGGCGAAGCAAATGCTAAACGTTGGTTACGTACCGGTAAAACCAGCTTTTTACCTGAAGAGCGGGAATGGTTTGAGCGCTTTTTAAGCTGGGGTTTGCACGACACCTGGCGCGAACATAACCCCAACGTAAACGACCAATTTACTTGGTTTGATTACCGCTCTCGGGGCTTCGACGACAACCGTGGTTTACGTATTGACGGCGTGTATGCTACCCCCTCACTTGCGGCTAAATGCGTTGACACAGGAATTGACTACGAACTACGGGGCATTGAAAAACCCTCAGATCACGCTCCAATTTGGAGCCAGTTCGACATTTAACAAACTATCTTTAATCAAGCTTCCGCAACCCTTGGCTTAATAGTCTTGGGGCGGAAGCTTTTTTAATGCCTGTTGCAACACTCGGGCAAGGTCAATATAACAAGGGCCAGGCCGATGACTTGGCAGCCGAATGTCTTCGCCCTGCTGGTTCAGCTTCGTTTTTAACTCTTGATACCAACGCACTAACGGTATTGGCAATGGCCTGTATGCGCGCTTGCCAAGCCAGTAATAGCCTTGTAGCGGTAATAAGAAAATAAACAAGCTGCAGGCTATTATTTGTGGTGCATATTCAATGCCTAAATACTGCCACTGCACAAATGCGTTCACCCCGGCGGCTAATGGCAGCCAGCGCGCACCTAACTTACTGAACGGGATAACTTGCGATTCCGGTAAGTTGCCAACAATAGGATGTTTAGGCCACAACTTCATATAACGGCGCCCGCGTTGTACTGTATTCCACATATACTTCCTCCCTTAACCTTCAAGTTACCTAAAACCAATTGCCAACCACGTCAATGCCCTGTTGATAACCGCCTGCCTGTGTCCTTTTTAAGCGCTTTGTGCAGAATAAACAGACATACGTTCATTTCCCGAACAATTCAACAAAACCTTAAATAACAAACACTTACAAAACTTCGACCAGCTAGTGCACAGAGTTATCCACAGAAAAAGTGGATGATGTGTAAAAGCCTGACTTCTGCCCCCACACATGGCACAATTACTTACAGTCCTAATATAACAAATACCTAGGTGCCTAAGCTTTATTTATGATTGAACTAACACAACAGCCGGTTAAATGGCAAAAACGCTTTACCCTTGCTTCGCCAATTACCGGGCGCTGTATGCCGTTGCATGAAATTGCCAGTGCGCCGCTACAATTAGGAGCATGGGGCGCAGGTGTGGCACTGGCACCTGGTAATCAGCGGGTATACAAATTACCCGGTTGGGAATGCCACGAGGTGTCGGCCGACCGGCGCGATTGGCAGCTTGTAGCCAACGAACAGGGTGCGGTGGTGAAAATTCATTTACGCATTTGGCCGTCGGTACCCGGTTTACCCATCGCATTTGAAAGTAACGACGACGACACCTTATTTGTGTTGGCACCCCACGTATTTCAAGGGGCCGGCTCGTGCTTTATTTCTATGACCATACCCCACTACCCTAAATTAAGTTGGTTGCCAAAGTATGGGCAAGTAACCGCGAAGTTGTCTGCGCCTATCACCTTATACGCCGGCGCCAAGTTACCCACTGAAACCCCCTAAACACAGGAGTAATTATGACCACCCTTTTTGGCATTAAAAATTGCGACACCGTAAGAAAAGCCCGCCGCTGGTTAGACAACGCCAATGTTAGCTATACTTTTCAAGATTTACGTGAACAACCTGTGCCCGCTGCCACCCTTGAAGCTTGGTTACAGCAGGTTGGCGAAGCTACCCTGCTGAATACCCGCAGCACCACCTGGAGAAACTTGCCGGCAGCCGACAAAGGTGAACGCACCGTACCACGCACCATTCAATTACTACAACAGCACCCTACGCTTATTAAGCGCCCAGTATTAGTGCACAGCAACGGCATTGAAGTGGGCTTTAAAGACAGCCGCTACGCGGAGCTTTTTGCATGAGCAACCACCCAACGCTTACGCTGGCACGTGAGTTGATTGCGCGGCAATCGGTAACCCCTAACGACGCCGGTTGCCAAAAGTTAATAGGCGAGCGGTTAGCTGCCTTAGGCTTTGAACTTGAAACTATGGTGTTTGAAGACACCACAAACTTGTGGGCACGCCGCGGCACTGCCGAGCCGGTATTTTGTTTTGCCGGCCATACGGATGTGGTACCCGCAGGGCCATTACAAGCCTGGCGTACGCCTCCTTTTACCCCAACCGATATTGATGGTGTGCTTTATGGCCGTGGTGCTGCCGACATGAAAGGCAGCCTAGCTGCCATGTTAGTTGCGGTGGAAGCCTTTGTTACTAACAACCCCGACCATGAAGGTAGTATTGCGTTTTTAATTACCAGCGACGAAGAGGGTCCATTTATAAATGGTACCACCCGCGTAATTGACACTTTAGAGGCTCGTAATGAAAAAATTACCTGGTGTATTGTGGGCGAACCTTCTAGCACTAATTACTGTGGCGATGTTATAAAACACGGTCGGCGTGGAAGTTTAAGCGGCAATTTAACGGTATATGGAGTGCAAGGTCATGTGGCATACCCACACTTAGCAGAAAACCCTATTCACACGGCGGCACCAGCTATTGTGGCATTAACCAATGAAATATGGGACCACGGTAACCACGCCTTCCCAGCCACTTCTTTCCAAATATCTGATATACAAGCAGGCACAGGAGCAAGCAATGTTATTCCCGGCGAGCTAAATATTCAGTTTAACTTACGCTATTCCACCGAAAGTACCGCTGAACAGCTAATGGAAAGAATTAACGCGATTGTGCACCGATTTGCTTCGAAATTTAACATTGAATGGAAGTTAAATGGCCGGCCATTTTTAACGAACAGCGGTCAGTTGCTCGCTGCCACTATAAAAGCAGTAGAAAGAACGATAGCTATAACGCCTAAGCTGTCTACCGCTGGGGGCACTTCCGATGGCCGCTTTATTGCTCCAACTGGCGCTGAAGTATTAGAGCTAGGCCCTGTGAACAGCACGATACATAAGGCCAACGAATGTGTAAGCCATAGCGACTTGATACACTTAACCAGCATGTATGAATATACTTTGGAGCACTTATTGTGCAAATTAAAGTAATGACCAACGCTCACCTATATGGTTTAGACGAAAGCATGTTAGTTGCCTGCGATCCGCAAGGTGATTTAGCCCCCAGGCCACCAAATCGATTGCATAGCCAAGCGGCTTTAGCCTTTCAGCACCTGCAAAGCGCGGCATTAAAGTCGGGTATTCACCTGCACATTGCCAGTGGCTTTCGCTCTTTCGCCCAACAACAACAAATTTGGGAACGAAAATTTAACCATGAAAGCCGCCAACATTTATTAGCGGAAGAGAAAGTAGCCGACATTTTACGTTGGTCTGCTTTACCTGGTACCAGTCGGCACCACTGGGGCACCGACTTCGACGCCTACGACAGCAGCGCTATTGAACGTTCTCAGCTAAGCTTAGAGCCTTGGGAGTATGAACCAGGCGGGCCTTGCCATAGGCTTTACCTTTGGCTTGAAGCCAATGCCGCCGAATTTGGTTTTTATCGGCCCTACGACAAAGACCGTGGCGGCGTGGCACCCGAGCCATGGCATTGGAGCTATGCGCCTCTAGCCGACCATTACTTGCAAGCGTTTGATACTAATGAACTATGTGCTTTATTGGCGCAGGCAAAGCTTGCTGGCTTAGTGCAGCTATCAGTAAATTTTGACACTTATATACACCAATATGTGCAACAATATGTGCTGAACGTAGCACCAGCCACTTTTTAGCGAAGGAGTTTTAAGATGTTACCCACGTGGGCAATAATAACGATTGTAGCGGTTATTTTTCTATTTGTTATCGGCAATATTTTAATGGTAAAAGAAAGCGCTAATATGAAAATGCCTGACCTTCTTGGTAAGCAAAAACAAGCCAACCAAGAAGATCAAGACAAATTAAAACAAGAAAACCACAAGAATGATTAAGCTGGAAGCTCTAGCCCTAAACGTTTGGCCACTTCTTCGTAAGCTTCTACCACCCCGCCTAAACCTTGACGGAAGCGGTCTTTGTCGAGTTTTTCACGGGTTTCTTTGTCCCATAAACGGCAGCCGTCTGGGCTAAACTCGTCGCCTAACACCACTTTTCCGTTAAACACGCCAAATTCTAGTTTGTAGTCCACCAGCAACAGACCCGCTTGGTCAAATAAGCTTTTTAATACGTCGTTAACGGCAAAGGTTAAGCGCTTCATTTCTGCTAATTGCTCGTGCGTGGCCCAACCAAATGCCACCGCATGGCTTTCGTTGATCATGGGGTCATGCAGAGCGTCATTTTTTAGAAACAGCTCAAAGGTTGGTGGTGTTAAGCTTATCCCTTCTTCAACGCCTAAACGACGCACTAAAGAGCCCGCAGCAATATTCCGTACTACACATTCCACTGGAATCATGGCCAGGTTTTTAACCAAGCTTTCCGTGTCTGACAACAAGCGTTCCATTTGGGTAGGAATACCTTCAGCCGCCAGTTTTTCCATAATAAAATGGTTAAAACGATTGTTCACCATACCCTTGCGGGCAAGCTGTTCAATACGCTCGCCGTCGAACGCTGAGGTGTCGTCGCGGAATTCCAGAATTAAATAGTTCGGATCGCTGGTAGTGTGCACCGTTTTTGCTTTACCACGATACAACTCACTTACTTTTTCCATAATGTTCTCTTTGTTTAGAGGTTCGCGTTACTGCTGTCCGCCAAATGCGTCAGCTACCATGGGAAGCCACTGTGCCAGTACTTCTGCCGTTAATGGTACACCGTCAATTTGTGGTGTTAAGTACACAGTGCCGCTGACTTCGTCAACACCAAAAGTTACTTCAGTACCATTTTTCAGGTTTAAGTCGCCTGTTTGGGACTTTTTCCAAAAGGCCAGTGCATGATACCAGCGACGCTTGCCGAAGGGTTCGTAGCTAACGTAATACATGCCTTCTGATTGGTTTAAGTCGTCAACCACAAAATTTAATTTCTGGAATACTTCCGGTAGCAATACCCATACACTGTTAAAGTCGGTACTAAGCGTAAACGCTGCATTGCCAGTACCTGTGGTACCTAGGCTAACCGCTACCACTTTTTGTGTAAATGCCGCTCGATCGCTGCGGTAAGTACGCTCCATGGCTATGCTAACGTCGTTCAAAACGTCGGCTTCAAAGCTACGAATAAAGTTCATAGGTAGCTTTTGTGGCTGGTTGTCGACAAAGAATGCTGGATCTATTAGCTTTGCTTCTAATTCGCCACTACGGCCATGGCTAGCCATGGTTAATCGTAACTCAATAGCTTGCTCGGACGCTTGCTCTAGTCGATTATTCGATAGTAGGTTAAAAAAACCTGACTTACGGCTTGACGACACCACATGATGAAAGCGTTCAAGGCGAATTAAGCCTTGCTCTTCGTCGGCTATATATGGAGTGTCAAAGGCTTCAACAACTTGAATTAAATGCCCCCAAATACTGTCTTTTAGGTTAGCCACACCGTCAATTGCATCGAAGTAAATACGTGATTCACGAAGTCCTTCTTCAATACGACTACCCGGCGCTGCAGCAATCACTTGCATAGGTGGCCGAATACCAACTTCTGCACCTAAGGCCGGCTGGGTCGCTGGGGCAATAACGGGTACTTGGTATTTATTAGTTGGATTTTGCAACTTAAGCTGGTCTGTTCCCTCAAGGTTTTTTACAGGCTTTATGTCTAAATAGTCGAAGTTCCCTTCGGCTACATTTCGTTGGCTACTGCAAGCAGACAAGGCTAACGCTACACATACAGGCAAAATTAACTTAGCTTTCATCGGTACTCCGTGAATTTAATAAACCAGCGGCTTCTAAGGCTTTTTCGATTGTTTTTTTGCTCTCAAGTTCCGGAGAACATAAGGGTAATCGATAAACTTCGGCCAACCAACCTAAGCGCGCCATTGCCCATTTCACCGGGATTGGGTTTGCTTCAATAAAAAGAATGTCGTGCAATACTCGCATGGGGGCGTCTGCCGCTTCGGCACCAACACGATCGCCACGGCGGGCTGCAACAACTAATTGTTTCATTAGCTTGGGCGCTAAATTTGCCGTAACACTAATCACACCGTCGCCACCTGCCAGCATAAATTCGCAAGCGGTTGGATCGTCGCCACTCAACACAATAAAGTCGGGCCCACAAAGTTGTTTAATTTGCTGTACCCGCTCAACTTTGCCTGTGGCTTCTTTAATACCAACAATATTGGGGATATGGGCTAACTGCGCCACTATTTCAGGCACTAAGTCGGAACAGGTACGCCCAGGCACGTTATACAGCAACTGAGGTAAGTCGCTTACTGCCGCTATATGGCTATAGTGCTCGAACAACCCTTTAGGGCTTGGTTTATTATAATAAGGCGACACATTTAAAAAGCCATCAATCCCCAATGGGGCGATACGCTCAGTTAGTTGCACCGCCTCAGCGGTAGCATTTGAGCCGTTGCCGGCCAGAACTTTAATACGGCCTGCGACCACTTCTACGGTGGCCCGCACTACGTCTACATGTTCATCGTGTGTCAAAGTGGTAGACTCACCCGTGGTCCCCACCGACACAATAGCATCAGTGCCCTGTTGAATATGAAATTCAACCAATTCGGCTAACAATGCATAATCAACGTTACCCTGGGGCGTAAATGGAGTGACAAGTGCCACCATACTGCCAGTTAACATAGCTGCTCCCTTCGGAATTTAGCGCATAATCTTACGTTGACACTCTAGTAATGACAAGGGTTCAACACTAGTAGTTCAATAACCCTTATGTTAATAATTCAGCACAAAACAAACTTAGGAGTTCATAATGAATCGTTTACAAGAAGGTGATAAAGCACCTAACTTTACCTTACCGAACGAACATGGCGAGCCAACAAGCCTGGCATCGCTCTTAGAAAAAGGTCGTGTACTACTTTATTTTTATCCTAAGGCAATGACCCCCGGATGCACCGTGCAAGCACAAAACTTACGTGACCAAAAGCAAGCCTTGGCAGAAAAAAACACTATCGCTGTAGGCGTTAGCATTGATGCCCCAAAACGCCTAGCCAAGTTTATAGAGCGCGACGAACTTAATTTTACCCTACTTGGCGACGAAGACCATGCGGTTGCCGAGGCTTTCGGCGTTTGGGGCTTGAAAAAATTCATGGGCCGCGAGTACGACGGTATACACCGCATTAGTTTTTTAATTGAACAAGACGGCACCATTAGCAAAGTGTTTGATAAGTTCAAAACCAAAGATCATCACGAAGTGGTTTTAGCCGCCCTTTAAACTTTTGCTTAAGCAAAAGAGCAAGCCTTAGGCTTGCTCTTTTGGTTTTTCTTCCGCTTCATGGCTATGGTGCAACTGACCAGAAAACGCTGTAAGCACGGCTTTTACTAAACTGGCTAATGGAATGGCAAAGAATACGCCCCAAAAACCCCAAATAGCACCAAAAATTAATACTGCGGCAATAATATACACCGGGTGTAAACTTACCGCCTCCGAAAATAATAACGGTACTAATACGTTGCCATCTAAAGCTTGAATAATTAAATACGCCATCATTAGCCAAGCCAAGGTGGGCGACATGCCGAATTGAAACAACCCTACCAAGGCCACGGGCAAAGTTACCACAGCCGCACCAATATATGGCACCAATACGGAAAAACCCACTAAAATTGCCAGTAGTGCTGAATAGCGCAAGTCAAACATGGTAAACACCACAAAGGTAACACCACTAACAATAATAATTTCGAGCGACTTGCCCCGAATATAATTCATTATTTGCGTGTTCATTTCATGGCCCACTTGCTGAATAAGCCGGCGCTGATCAGGCAACACCCGTGAAAAGTGGCTTAGCAGAATGTCTTTGTCTTTTAAAATAAAGAACACCATCAGCGGCACTATAATTAAATATACCAACAGGGTAGCAACCACAAACAAGGTACTTAACGACTTGTCGAGAATACCCTGCCCTATGGCAAGTAGCCGCGTATTAATGCGTTGCGTGAATTCTTCTAGTTGGCTTTGTTCAATAAATGCTGGGGCATATTCTTGCGCTGTTTCCATTAAGTCTTGCCAAGCTTCCGCTATCAGCGGTAATTCTTTTAACAGTGTGGTACTTTGCTGCCAAACCACGGGCACTAAAAACACCACCAATAAAATACTAATTGTCATAAACAAGCTAAAAACTAACAAAGCCGCGGGCAAACGCTTTAGGCCTATTTTTTCTAGAATACTTATGGGCCATTCCAATAAATAAGCTAAGGCAAGCGCTGCCAACACCGGTGCAAGTATATTGCCCCAAAATATAATCACACCAAAACTGATAATTAAAAGAAGTGTAAGGGTGACTGTATTGGGGTCTGAAAACCGACGTTGAAACCACGTTTTTAAGTAATCCAACATGCCTAATATGTCCTTTTTCGGAAGCGAGCCCAGATGAGTGTCGTGTTAGCTAACTAGCTTAACACTAGGGCATAGATCGACATAGAATTTGGTTTCTCGTAAACTTCTTGCATTCTACTGGTTTCGGGGAACAGATTCAAAGGCTCGTGGTCTGACAAGGTGCTCCACTTAGCGCACAATGCTTCTTTAAGCTCTGCTTCGGTGGTTACCACCCCATGTACTCACTTAATTAGGTCGTATAAGGACTTCATGATTCTGATAAGCAAAACTTTCCGCACCAAAACGCTGCTTGCGAAAAGCTTGGTAAGCGTATTATTTGTGCTTTTTAGCTGGTCTGTTAGTAGCTCAAGTTGCGCTCAACAGCATCAACAACGTAATGAAATTCCCGCTATTGGTGTAGCTGGTGGGGTAACCATGTCGATCGAGCGAGAGCGTATTTTTGGCGACTTCTACATGCGTGAAATTCGTAACTTAGCCCCCCTTGCCGACGACCCAGTATTACGCGAGTATTTAAGTGAAGTGGGCCATAACTTAGTGAAACACACGGACAACGTGCGTTACCCATTCAACTTTTTTATTGTACGCGACGATTCAATTAACGCCTTTGCCTTTTTGGGGGGCTACATAGGTATTCATACGGGGCTAATTTTAGAAGCCGACGACGAATCGGAACTTGCTTCAGTACTAAGCCATGAAATAGCCCACGTCACCCAGCGCCATATTGCCCGCAACTTAGAGCGTATGGAGCAAGCATCTACCTTCACCATGGCCCAACTGCTAGGCAGCATTGCCATTGCTATGGTTAACCCGGTGGCTGGCATGGCAACTTTAAGCGCCAGCATTGCGGGCTTGCAGCAGCGCCAAATAAACTATACCCGCCAATTTGAATTAGAAGCCGACCGCGTTGGCATGGACTCTTTATACCGCGCTGGCTACGACGTAGAAGGCGCACCACGTTTTTTTGCCAAATTAGCGTCGAAGTTTCGTTACGCCACCCAAATGCCACAAATGTTAGTTACTCACCCTTTACCTGAAAGCCGTATAGCCGATACACGCTCGCGTGCCATGCAATACCCGCCCCGCAACCTTGAGCCTAGCCTAGGTTTCGAGCTTGCTAAAGTGCGTATTCGAGCCCGCTATTCAAGCCGTGAAGCCAGTGATTTATTGCTCGACTTAAAGTCTGAAGAAAAACAACTGAAGCACCCCCATCAACTAGCCGCTAACAATTACGGTAAAGCGCTCGCTTTATTTCGCTTAGCTCGTTATGAAGAAGCGCTAAGCTATATTACCCCGCTACGCAACAACGACCTTTTCAATTTGTTTTATTTAGACACCTTAACCGACATTTATTTAGAGCTCGGCCGCGGTGACGAAGCTGTAGAGCTACTCACTAATGAATTTATTCGGCGCCCTAACAATCAGGTTATTACCTTGAACTTAGCTTATGCAGCCAACCATATTGGCGACTACGAACTAAGCCGACGGGTGCTAACTAGTTTTATTATTTATAATAAAAACGACATGCTGGCTTGGAATTTATTGTATGAGTCGCACCAAAAAAATGACCGCCCGGCCGACATGCACGAGGCTTTAGCAGAAATTTTTGCCCTGCGGGGAAATTTCCGCATGGCCATTGAGGAGCTGCACACGGCAATTAGCAAAATACCCGAAGAGCGCAATTTAACCCGCCAACGATTGCAGGCACGCATTCTACAGTTTCGTAATTTTGAAATTGAACGTAATCGGGTTGGTTAAGCCCAAGGCTTGAACCAATACTTAATGCCTGTGGTAAACGGCTGCTTTGATTTTCGTGTTCATTTAGGTAGTATCTGCGGCACTGAGCCTAAGCTCGAACATGCACCAACTAACAGACCACAAGAGGATGTTATGAGTTCTATTGTTATGTACCACAACCCCCGGTGCTCAAAAAGCCGCCAAACCTTAGCTTTACTACAAGAGCGCGGTATTGAACCACACATTATTGAATACTTAACCACACCACCCACGCCAGCAGAGTTAACGCAAACCCTTGCCGCCCTAAACATGCAGCCACAAGAGTTGTTACGCACTGGTGAAGACGATTATAAAACCCTCGACTTAGCGAACTTTGATGGTACCAACGACGCATTAATTGAGTTGATGTGCGCCCACCCGAAGTTAATTGAGCGCCCTATCGTAATCCATGGCGAACAAGCCAAAGTGGGCCGACCGCCTGAAGCTGTATTGGCTATTTTGTGAGCATGCAATGAACTTACCTACCCATTCGGGCTTTTATCGCAAGCTGACACTAATTAGCTATGTGTCGTTGCTACTGTTTGTAGTGCTTTGGCAAACCTTGCTAGTGCCTAGCGAACACTTAAGCAGGCCCTTAGCCTTGGTTATATTTGTGCTGCCCTTGTTGCTGCCGCTACGGGGTATTTTAATGGGCAACCCTTATACCCATGCCTGGGCAAACTTTATTTTAATGCTGTACTTTTTACATGGTTTTACCACAATTTATACCATGTGGGACCGTTGGTACTTGCCCTTAACCGAGTTAATACTTACCACAGGTGCTTTTTTTGGCGCCACTTACTACGCCCGCTACCGCGGCCGTGAATTAGGCTTGGGTTTAAAAAAACAAAAAGTAGGTAATGCGGGTAAAGCGGCTGATTAACCGCCTTAGAAAAGAGTTTATAAACTAAGCACTTGCTTTACAAAGGGCAGCGTTAGGCGGCGCTGCTCGCGCATTGACGCTTGGTCTAAGTCGCCTAAGGTTTGCATTAAACCATTCATACCGCGACTTAAGCGGCCAAGTAAAAATTCTGCCACATCGTCGCCTAATACCAAACCACGAGATTGCGCATGCGCTTTTAATGCCTTTATTTTTTCTACGTCGTTTAACGCAGCTAGCTTAAACTGCGTGGCGGCCTGCAGCCGCGATTGCAAGTCAGCAAGCGCCACATTCATACCCCGGGCGGGTACATTCGAAGACCAGAGCAAATGCCCTTGTTGGCGATCCATAAATCGATTAATTAAAGCAAATAAAGCCAGCGCCCAGTCGCTATTTGAAGTAACCGCTTCAATGTTATCTAAAGCCAATAATTGCGCCATTTCTAAACCATCAAGTAGTTCTGGCGACTCATGGCAAAGAACATCTAAAGGTAAATACATGGCCATTTCACCGCGACTTTGCACCATATCGGTCATAGCCGACAACAAATGTGTTTTCCCTGCGCCAGCTGGCCCAATTACGGCAGAGTGATGAAATGGCGAAGCTTCAACGCCACGTAAATAGTCAACAGCGGTTTGGTTCGGGCCTGCTACAAACAGTGAAAACTGGGCTAATTCCGGCAGCTCTACCGGCAAGGTCAGCTGGGTAGACTCATGTAACGACTCTTTTATTACCGCATCTTTCTTCAACGTAACCACCGATACTCCAACACGGTACTTTCCGTGCGACTCCAAGGATCTTCTATGCGCTGTAAGCGCCGTTCAAGCTCTAGGGAATGTGCTAGCCGCTCTTTATTCCCCACTACCACTAAACTAAACTCTGCTGTGCCTTGGTGGTAGCGGGTCATGATTATTCGTTTCACCGGACTTAAACGACCAAGTAATTGTTCGGCTGCCAGTACATGCTCTAAGTTATGGGCATTAAGTAAACGCAAGAAAACCTCCGCTTGCTCTGTTTCAGCAAAGCTAACCGCATAAGCACTGGCCACGGCCTCGACAATATCGTTTGCTAGTTGCATACCAAGTTGGGTTATATCTGCGTGTTGTGTAAAGCCTTGGGTACTTAGGTTGCCTATTACCAAACTCCACTCGGCCACTGGGTCGGTATGCTCTGCTTCTAATAGTCGCACCATAACAATACCATTGGCCCCATACCGCTGGGTGGCTGCCGTTACTGGTTGTTCAAAGCGCCCCCATACGTCGCTGCCATTGAGCGCCAGCCGATCAGTTAAGTCGAGCAAGGGGTACGACAGGTCAAGACCACGTAGCTGTGCTTGTTGCATAATTGGCGCCACAATAGCATGGCCAGAGTCGCGCCCTATTAATTCAATACCGTTAAGCCCTTGGCCGGCAAGCCATACCATTATTTGCGGGCGGCGTGCACTCCACACCGAAGCACCCGAGTCGCGTAGTAAAGCGACTATGCGTTCTTCGTTAAAAGTTACCTGTAAAAAAGTTTGCCCTTGCTGCGAGGTGTAACTAAATTGAATAACATAGTCGTTGGCCCGAGCTAACTCGCTACGCACAGGGCTAATTTGCAACACGCTAGCATGCCCCGACACCCGCACCAACACCTCGGCGAAGGCTGCTCGTACCGCTCGGATACGTTCGTTATTGCTTTGCGAACCCACCGGCACTTCCGCTGTTAGTAGGCGCTGCATGGCGTATGCAGCACGGGAGCTGTCACGCGCATGGGCTGATTGCTGCCCCGTTATAACGGCCCCAAGCCACAAAATAACCAACACAGGTACTAACAAAATAACAGATGTAGTTCTACTCACCGTATTCGCCTTCCTAAGATTAGGGTTAGGATGATAAACACCCTAGCACAGCTGAGCAAGTAATAAGCTGTGGAAATCAAGTGCATATGTGGCTCAAAAGCACTCTAAATGATAGCATAACTTGAATTTCATTCATTTTGGGTATGTCATGCTACGTCAACAAGTCCGAGCCGTCAGCTCACTACTTTCCACCATGACCCTTATTGGTTTATGTGTAGGCATGACCAGCACCTTGCTGGGTTTACGCGGCACCTTAGAAGGTTTTTCAACGCTTACTATCGGCGTTATTATGTCGGCGTACTTCATTGGCTATTTATTTGGCTCAACCCGCGCTCCCAAAGATATTCGCCGAGTTGGTTATATACGTGCTTTTGGCGGCTTAGGGGCACTTGCTTCCATTACCGTACTAGTACAAGCCGTATGGATTGACCCCTACGTTTGGTTTTTTATGCGCTTTTTAAGTGGCTTTGCCCTTTCTGCCATGTTTGTAATTGCTGAAAGCTGGCTAAACACCATGGCCGACAACAAAAACCGCGGCGCCCTGTTGTCCGTGTATATGGTGTTGTTGTATGGCGGGCTTATTGTAGGCCAGCTATTACTGGGTATTGCCGACCCTGCTACCTTCGTGCCCTTTGCTATTATCGCTATGCTGCTTAACTTGTCGCTCATTCCAATTTTGGCCAGCGTAACCGTTGAGCCCACCACCACCGAGGTAAAGAAAGTTTCTTTTCGATTCTTACTCGAGCAAGCACCGCTGGGTATTGCCGCTACCTTTATTATTCAAGCCTGCTCGGCCATGTTTTATGGCGTCGGCCCTGTGTATGCCATTCATTTAGGCTTAAGCGTGCCCCAAGTAACTGTTTTTATGGCCGCTTTTATTTCCGGTGGCTTACTAGCGCAACCCCCTATTGGCATGCTGTCAGACCGCTACGACCGCCGTGCCGTTCTAGCAAGTTGTGCTGCTAGTGCAGCAGTTATATCGCTATTGCTGTCGCAGGTAGGCGGCCAATACCCTTGGCTTATTTACCTTGGCATGGCGCTACTTGGCGCCAGCTTATTGCCAATTTATTCGCTGGCTATTGCCCACACCAATGACTTTTTAGAGCGCGACCAAATGCTCGGTGCCACCGGTACTATTATTAAAATAGCGGGTGTGGGTTCAATTATTGGTGCGCCAACCGTTGCCGCCATGATGCAATTTGGTGCAATTAGTTATTTCTTTTTCTTGATTTCAGCTTTGTCGGCATTCGTTGCTATGTATGCGGTGTACCGCATCGGCCAGCGAAAAGCGCCCGCAGAACAGCCGCATACACCCTTTGTTAGCTTAGCCCCTGCTCAGGTATCGGAAGAAATTGTCCATTCCATGATAGAAGACGCTACCGATGAATTTGAAGATGCCAGCAACGCAACTGTAGTTACTGGCCCTCCACTGGCAGAGAAGTTGGAAGAAGAATAACGGTTAGGCGGTAAGCCAAGCGGTTAATAACTGTTTGGCTTCTGCCTGAATGGCCGCTAGGTGCTCGGCACTTTTTAAGCTTTCGGCGTAAATTTTATACACTGGCTCGGTGCCAGAAGGCCGAGCGGCAAACCAACCATTTTCAGTGGTTACTTTAACCCCACCAAACTCTTCTTGATTACCTGGAGCTTTGGTTAATACGGCACTAACAGCTTCGCCGGCGAACAGTTCAAGTACTGGCGGCTGGGCAACTAATGGCTTAAACGCCATTATTTGCTCGTAGCTAGCTTGCATGTCTAGCCGTGCATAATGCGACTGGCCATATTGTTGTTCTAGCTCGCGGTAATAAGCACTTGGCGTTTTACCTGTGGTAGCCTGAATTTCTGCCGCTAACAACGCTAAAATCATACCGTCTTTGTCGGTACTAAAAGCCTTACCTTGGCGATCAAGAAAACTTGCACCGGCACTTTCTTCACCCGCAAAGCCTACTTTGCCGCTAGCTAAACCCTGTGCAAACCATTTAAAGCCCACGGGCACTTCCATTAAAGTACGCCCTGCGCCGGCTACAACGCGGTCTATCATGGCGCTGGAAACCAATGTTTTGCCTATTAGGGTGTCACTCGACCACTCACGAGTTTTAATTAAATAATCAATACACACGGCCAAGAAGTGATTCGGGTTCATTAGCCCTTCAGGTGTCACAATGCCATGGCGGTCGTAATCAGGATCGTTACCCACCGCTAAATCGAAACTGTCGCGCATAGCCAACATACTTGCCATAGCGTCGGACGACGAGCAGTCCATACGAATGGCGCCGTCTTTGTCTAAAGTCATAAAAGAGAAGGTTGGGTCCACATGGTCATTAACAATAGTAAGCTGCAAACCATATTTTTCACCAATGGCATGCCAATAATGCATGCCGGCCCCCCCCATAGCGTTCACGCCAATATTTAACTTAGCTTTGGCAATGGCAGTCATGTCGAGCACCTGCTCTAAGTCGTCTACATAAGCTGTTATCCAGTCGCAGCGATGCAGCAGTTTCGAACTGAGGGCTTCGTCGTAACCTACAACGTTTACGCCCATAAGTTCACTCGACAAAATAGCGTTGGCATACTTTTCAATAACCGAGGTTACGTCGGTGTCGGCTGGCCCACCATGGGGCGGGTTATACTTAAAGCCACCGTCTTGCGGTGGATTATGTGAAGGGGTAATAATTACACCGTCGGCAAAGCCACTGCTTTTACCTTGGTTATAACGCAGTATTTCATGGCTAATAACCGGCGTAGGCGTGTAGCCTAAGTCGCTTTGGACATGCACTTCAACGCCATTAGCAATAAACACTTCCAGTGCGGTAATAAAAGCAACTTCCGACAAGGCGTGGGTGTCTTTGCCTAATAATAGCGGCCCTGTAATACCATGTTCGGCCCGATAACCACAAATAGCTTGGCTCATGGCTAACACATGGGCTTCATTAAAGGTGTGTTTTAACGCTGTACCGCGGTGCCCCGAAGTACCAAACTTCACTTGCTGAGATACTTTACGCGGGTTAGGCTCGCGCACATAATACGACGCAATAAGTTGGGGAATATTAATTAGGTCGTCGTGGCTGGCTAGCTGCCCAGCGCGTGGGTGTTTGGTCATTATAATAAATCTCTTAGTTTTTCAGCGTCTAATTTAGTGTAGCCAAGCTCTAACGCGGCGCGCTTTAACATGGCTTGTTTTTTGCTGGTATTAGAATTGGTAATTACCCAGTAGCCCGAGCCTGGCACTTCTTTTGGGTTGGTGCTATTGCCCGATGCTTCGAGCTCTTGTTCGCAGGTGGCAAAGTATAAGCGGTTCCGACCGCGAATACGCAACACATTATCAAATTGGTCGGGATGGCACTGATAAAGTACACTAAGCAAGTACAGGAAACGGCCTACTTTGCCTTTTTGGGCGTCCAGTTCGGTACTTACTACGCTTTCTAACACTTTCGTTATGGGCGGTGTTGTCACTGGCTTTGGCACAGCAGCTGGCTTTTGTTTTGGCACCGACTCTGCCGCTTTGGCCAGCGGGTTTAACCCTAACAAACGGCGTAAAATGTCTGACGCACTTTCACCAATATACTTGGTATGAGACGCAATGTGGCGATACAGTTCAGTATCAATTTCTATCTGTTTCATAAGTATGTTCTTTTGCTAACGTGTTTTAATTTAACAACTGTGCTTTAAGTATAACGAAGCAACGTAAGGTTTGCACCGAATGCTGTCGGTGAACCAGAATAACCTTTTTATTGGAGTTTATGTGTATGTCTGAACATGCTGTTATGTTGAATTACGAAACCCTTGGGCAGCCGTCTGCCCCGGCTGTTATACTCATTCATGGTTTATTTGGTGATCTAGATAACTTAAAAAGCATTAGTCGCGCTTTAAGCGACCGCTACTATGTTATTAATGTTGACTTGCGCAACCATGGCCAGTCACCCTGGACCGATACTATGTCCTTTGCAGCCATGTCTAAAGACGTTTTATCCGTGCTGGATACCTTAAGTATTGAACAGGCTTACATTCTTGGTCATTCTCTGGGCGGTAAAGTGGCCATGGAAATTGCCCTTCAATATCCCACCCGAGTACGTGCATTGGTGGTTGCCGATATTGCCCCGGTAAGTTACGAACCAAGCCACAATACTATTTTAGACGCACTCGAAACCTTAAACTTAACCCACGTGGATAACCGCCAAAGTGCTGATAAACAGTTGGCCGAGTCAATTCACGAACTAGGCGTACGACAGTTTTTGTTGAAAAACCTGTACAAAGCCGATTCGGGCTGGGCTTGGCGCATGAACCTGGCAGCACTTCGCAAGTGTTACCTTGGCCTTATTGGCTCGCCTAGCTCGGAAGGTGTTTATAGTGGCCCTGTGCTTTTTATTCGGGGTGGCCGTTCTGACTATATTCAAGCGCAACATAAAAACGCTATTGTTAGCCGTTTTCCGCAGGCACAGTCGAAAACTATTAACGATGTTGGCCATTGGTTACATGCAGAGAAGCCAACGGTTTTCAATGGTTTAGTACTGCGTTTTCTAGATGAGAACAAATAGCGTTTGTGTTATTATACGGCCCATTCAAATTTGTGGACGAACCAGCGATGTTTAGTAACAACTTAGAACAAATTGAAGCCTTAATGACCAACTTTGCTGTGGCCATTTTATTTCTATTAATTGGCTTAGCCATTCAAGACGTGCTTAAAAAAGGCAATGTGCCTCGCTTTGGTCGTGTTTTTGTTTGGTTGGTATTGTTTTTAGGTATGGCGGGTTTTATCGCTAAAGGCATTATTCAATTTGTGGTTGAAGCCAACATTCAATAGCCCCACATTTTCAACGTTAAAACTTTCGTTTTTTATTAGCTAAGCAGTAAAAGCAGGAACTAAAATATGGCCACTGTTGGACTTTTCTTCGGTAGCGACACGGGAAATACCGAAGCTGTAGCTCACATGATTCAGAAAGAGCTCGGTAAGAACTTAATTCATGTACAAGACATTGCCAAATCGAGCAAAGAAGAAATAGCTGAATACGACTTGCTCCTCTTTGGTATTCCAACTTGGTATTACGGCGAGTCGCAGTGCGACTGGGATGATTTTTTCCCCGAGTTTGAAGAAATAGATTTTACCGACAAACTAGTTGCCATTTTTGGCTGTGGTGACCAAGAAGACTACGCCGAATACTTCCTTGATGCCATGGGTGTTATTCGCGATATCGTAGAAGCGCGCGGTGGAATTATTATTGGCCATTGGCCAACTGAAGGCTACTACTTCGAAGCTTCGAAGGGAATGGCCGACGAAAACCACTTTGTAGGTTTAGGTATCGACGAAGACCGCCAACCCGAGCTTACTAAAGAGCGTGTGGTGGCTTGGTGCGCACAAATTCGCGACGAAATGATGCTCGACGAATTGGGGTAAGGTGCCTTTGGCCACCTTGCTGTTATTTTAATATCGCTTGTGGCTATAATCATAAGCCTAATTGTTCGCAAAGAGAGTACTCCATGCCCAGTTCTGATGTACAACTTAAAAAAGCAGGTCTTAAAGTAACCTCTCCGCGTATCAAAATTCTTGATGTGCTTAAACACCCTAATAATCAGCATGTAAGTGCTGAAGACGTGTACCGACTATTAATGGAGCTAGGCGACGAAGTTGGCTTAGCTACCGTTTACCGGGTTCTTAACCAATTTGAAGACGCCGGTATTATTACTCGCCATCATTTTGAAGGTGGCCGCTCGGTTTTTGAATTAACCACCAAAGATCATCACGACCATTTGGTGTGTTTAACTTGTGGCCGGGTGATTGAGTTTGAAGACCCTATTATTGAACAGCAGCAACTTAAAATTGCTAACGAACATAATCTTAAACTTACTAACCATAGTTTGTATTTATATGGTGAATGTAAAGAGCCAGAAACTTGTGAGTACAACTCAGAGTCGGCTGATCATCACCGAGTAGGAATTTAAACCCATGAAATGGATGATTTATGGCGCTTACGGCTATACTGGCGAGCTTATTACCCACTACGCCAAACGCATGGGCTATAGCCCCGTATTAGCCGGCCGTAATAAAGCCAAAATCGAATCTTTCGCGAACCAAGTAAGCTTAGAAGGTCGAGTTTTCGACCTTTCTGAGGAAGTGTTAAAAGCGCACTTACAAGACATCGACTTAGTGGTGCATTGCGCTGGTCCTTTTGAAGACACCGCCGAGCCAATGATGAAAGCCTGTATTGCTACCGGCACCCATTACCTCGACATTACCGGCGAAATTGAAGTATTTGAGCTGGCCTATAGCCTTCGTAAAGAAGCCGAAGAAGCCGGAATAGTACTGTGCCCTGGTGTTGGTTTTGACGTAATTCCCACCGACTGTATTGCGGCTCGGTTAAAATCTCAAATGCCGAATGCCACTCATTTAAAGCTCGGCTTTGATACCCGCTCAGGTATCAGCCGTGGTACCACTAAAACCACCCTGCGACGTTTGGGTGAAGGTGGTGCGGTTCGTAAAAACGGTGAGATCATAAAAGTTCCACTAGCCTATAAAACCGCAGAAATAAACTTTGGCGACGGCAAGAAAATGGCCATGACCATTCCCTGGGGCGACGTCTCAACTGCTTTTTACACCACTAGTGTACCCAACATTGAAGTGTATATTCCTGCCAGCCCAAAACTAATTAAGCGTTTAAAATGGCTGAACTATATTCGCTGGGCTATGCGTTTAAACTTAGTGCGCAACTGGTTAGCGAATAAAGCCGATAAACAGCCTGCAGGCCCAGAAGCAAAAGAACGAGAGAAACATACCACCTGGGTGTGGGGTGAAATTAGCAATGATCATGGCGACACCATTGCCCTACGAGAAAAGGTAGTGAATGGTTATACGCTCACCTCGCGTGGTGCGGTAGAGCTTGCCATATACGTGTTACGCAACCAGCTTAAGCCTGGCTTTTACACGCCGTCGCGTTTATATGGCGCAAAGCTGATCGACCGCTTCTTAGCTGACAAGTAACGGTCAATCCGCTTTTTAAAATATGACTCTAAGCTTTTTGAGCAGCAACTCTTGGCCATAAGTCGCCGAACACATCACCAAAAGTAACAACACCCAAAGCAATTTGGCCGTCAATCACGAACTTTTTAAATTCAGGCGTACTGTCGTCCCAACCTTCACTAAACGCTTGGTTCGTTACTGTTTTAGCATGCGTTAAAAATGCTCTTTGTTCCTGGGTTAAGCTGGTGTCGGTTAACAATCGTTGCTCTATACGATACAGATACACTTGCTTGATCTGCTCAGGACTCATTTGTCCCTGCATATATGAACCATAATTTGGACTTTTTACTCCCATTGACCAAAGCTTTTCAGCCAATTCTTGCCCTGTTAGCGAATTCCCTAACGCGACAAAGTTATCAATGTCTGCTTTTATCTCTGAAGGTAAATACGGGTTCTGCTCAGTGTCTTGATTTGCCCATGTGGAACAAGTAAACATTCCAGCAAGCAAAAATGTTAGTAAAATAATATGTTTCATTTTAGATCCCTCACATTTGAACTCACTCAAACCTGAGTGTTTTTTGTACTACAAAACAATTATGTCCTAAATTTAATAAATTTCAACCAACGAAAAAAGCGACCCGTAGGTCGCTTTTTTACTCTTACTGAGTACAAAATAGTTAGTCTTGCGCTTCTATTCTTGCCCAGCTGTCGCGTAATTCTACGGTACGGTTGAACACCAACTTATCGCCATGGCTTGCATCGGTGTCGCGGCAGAAATAACCCACGCGCTCAAATTGAAAGCCTTGCCCTGGTTTCGCATGGCGCAGTGAAGGTTCTAAATAGCCTTCCACTACTTTAAGTGAATCAGGGTTGATAACTTCGTCTAGCGAAGCTGCTGAACCTGGCATAGCGGTTTTAAATAAACGGTCGTACAAGTGTATTTCAGCAGGTAGCGCATGGGGTACCGAAACCCAGTGAATCACACCACGTACTTTACGGCCGTCGGCTGGCGACTTGCCCAGTGTGTCAGCGTCGTAAGTACAGTAAATAGTGGTAATTTCACCCGCTTCGTTTTTTTCTACCCGCTCAGCTTTAATTACATAAGCATTACGCAAGCGAACTTCTTTACCCAGTACCAAACGCTTAAACTTCTTGTTGGCTTCTTCACGGAAGTCTTCCCGTTCAATATAAAGTACGCCACTAAAAGGTAATTTACGCGTGCCCATGCTTTCGTCGCTTGGGTGGTTCGGTGCATCTATTTTTTCGTGCTCGCCTGCTGGGTAGTTCTCAATCACTAATTTTACTGGCTCAAGAACGGCCATGGCCCGTGGCGCATTGTCGTTTAAGTCTTCACGAATACACGACTCGAGCACACCCATTTCAACTACGTTTTCCATTCTAGTTACACCAATGCGGTTGGCGAACTCGCGAATAGACGCTGGCGTGTAGCCACGGCGGCGTATACCCGCAATGGTAGGCATACGTGGGTCATCCCACCCCGACACATGCCCTTCTACCACTAATTCGTTTAAGCGGCGCTTACTCATGATGGTGTATTCAAGATTCAGGCGCGAAAACTCAATTTGCTGTGGGTGACATTCAATACTAATATTTTCCAACACCCAGTCGTATAACCGACGGTTGTCTTGAAATTCAAGTGTACAAAGTGAATGGGTAATGTTTTCTATCGCATCAGAAATACAATGGGTAAAGTCGTACATGGGGTACACGCACCACTTGTCGCCGGTTTGATGATGCTCCACATGGCGAATTCGATATATAACCGGATCGCGCATACAAAGAAAAGACGATGTCATATCTATTTTCGCCCGCAACGAACAATGCCCTTCTGGGTAGTCGCCTGCGGTCATTTTGGCAAATTCAGCCAAGTTGGTTTCAACTGTGGTATCGCGATAAGGGCTATTTTGCCCTGGCGCCGTTAAGGTACCACGCATGGCGCGAATTTCGTCTTGGCTAGAAAAGTCTACATAAGCTAAGCCTTTTTCAATCAGCTCAACCGCATAGCCATGCAGCGCGTCGAAATAATCCGACGAGTAACGCACGTTGCCGTTCCACTCGTAACCTAACCAACGCACGTCGTTTTTAATCGACTTCACATACTCAATACTTTCTCTAAGCGGGTTAGTGTCGTCAAAACGTAAGTTACAGGTGCCGTTATAGTCTTGGGCAATGCCAAAGTTTAGTACAATAGATTTCGCATGACCGATATGCAAATAACCATTTGGCTCCGGCGGGAAGCGCGTATGCACTTCCGTATGCTTGCCTGAAGCTAGGTCTTCATCAATAATTCTGCGAATAAAGTTGCTGGGACGCACGCCAGTCTCGGCCATTCAGGTATTCTCCGTCAATCAAACACACGAACTAAAATGGCGCTTATCATGGCAATAATCCGTTGATTTTACAAGCCGAAAAATCTGAGGTAACGGCGCATTTGCTGTTGTGCCGTGGCTAAACCCATAGGCCTGAAGCGTACTTTAGTACCCGGTGGGCGCTGCGCTAAGGCATAGCCCGACAAGGGCAGAATGCTGCCTAATTTAGGATAGCCACCCAAGGTTTGGCGTTGCTGAAGCAAAATAATAGGTTGGCCGTCGCCCGGTACCTGAATAGCGCCGTAACACACCGCTTCAGAAAGCAAATTAACTTTGGGCGTGGCAATAGCAGGCCCTTTCATGCGTGCGCCCATGCTGTCACTTGCTGCCGACAATTCATATTCACCGTCCCAAAATATTTGCCAAGCCGCTTTAGTAAAGTCGTGTTGCTGGTAACCAGGAATGACATGTAAGGTGAGCGCTGAATCGAGATCAGGCAGGTAACTTTCTGGTATTTGCCGTTGAATACCTTCTTGCGCCATTGCCTTGCAGGGAATAAAGTCGGCGGGCTTTAAGCTGCTCCCTTTGCCGTCGAGCCCACCTAGCCCATTACGAGTAACTGTAGCACAGCTGCCTAGCGTGTGAGCCACCTGAAAGCCGCCTTGAACAGCCACATAAGCACGAAAGCCATATCTAGGATAGCCAAATTTAAGCGTGTCGCCTTGCTTTACCCAAAAGCTACGCCAAGGTACCTGCGGTCGACCATTGATGGTTAAATTCAAGTCACCACCGGTAACCGCCACCATAGTTTGGGTTTGGCACTCTAATTCGGTACCACCTGCGGTTATTTCTAGCACCGCACAGTTTGCTGCGTTGTCTAACAAGCGATTAGCCCAATTTGCCGCCATAGCGTCGCCTGGCCCACCTGGTGTTACGCCCAAGTGCTGATAGCCAAAACGCCCTTGATCTTGCACTGTGGCATGAATACCAGGCTTAATAACCAGCATACCTGTGGTCATGAATGCTCTCCTTGGGTCGTTGCATATAAGGCTAAATAGTCGGCTTCAGAAATGGCAACAAAACGCACTCGGTCGCCCACCTGTACCGGTGTCATCGCTTCCGGGCCGTGGGCCATGGCTGGGTTACCTTGGGCATTAAACCAGGTTGTTACGGCACGACCAATGAGGTTCCAGCCGCCAGGTCCGCTGGTTGGGTACACCGCGGTTTGTGCGCCTGCAATACCCACACTACCAGCAGGTACGGTTTTTCGTGGCGTATCAAGCCGTGGCGTGATCAACCTTTCATTCAAGCCGCTTAAGTATGCAAAGCCAGGTGAAAAACCAAGAGCCGCTACTAAATAGTCGTCTTGCTGATGTAGTTGAATAACCTCTGTGGTGGTTAACCCGCTATGCTCTGCAACCCGCTCTAAGTCGGGGCCAAAATGCCCACCATAACAAACAGGCACATCGAGTACTATTTGCTCGGCGCTGGCTAGTGCAGGATAAGCAACACTTGCGGCGGCTTTTTCTAAGGCCTGTTCAAGATCATACAATCGCACCGTCCGTGCGTCGTAATATACTAATAAAGACGTATACGCTGGCACCACCTCAGCTACTATGCCACCTAGCTGCTGTAAAATGGTCTGCCGTAGATGGGCTAGGTATAACGGTAGTGTGGCTGACATAGTGTCGCCAAATGTCATCAATACAGCGTCAATTCCGGCGGTTGAAAATTCAGGTAAGGGTTGTTTGCTCACAAACTCGACTCCATTTCGTTCAACATGGCTCGTATATCGGCAGCTGTAGCCACCGACTCAGCATTATCGCCGTGAACACATAAGGTTACTGCTGGCAGCTCTATAAAGCTGCGGTCGTTTGCACGCACTTGGCGCTGCGTGGCAATCATTCGTGCCTGTTCGAGTATTTGCTTGCGGTCGCTTAATACGGCGCCCTTTTGCCTTCGCGACATAAGAAACCCTTCTGGGGTGTAGGCTCGGTCAGCATAAGCTTCCGGCCACAAGGTAATGTTTAAGGCGGCAGCGTCGGCTTCGTGCTGCTCTAAATTAGGCAAGGCTAACACCACTAGGGGTAAGCTGGCATCGATAGCAGCCACGCCCCGCAACACTGCTTCAAATACATGTTGGTGTTGCATCATGTCGTTATATAAAGCGCCATGAGGTTTTACATAGCCTAAAATACCTCCTTGGGCGCGACAAAATGCTTTTAAGGCACCCACTTGATAAATAACCATGGCGGTAATTTCTTCACAGCTACACGCCATAGAACGGCGACCGAAACCTTCTTTGTCTGGGTAAGAAGGGTGCGCTCCAATCAACACATCATGCTTTATGGCCAAGGCCACCGTACGTTGCATGGTTACTGGGTCTGAAGCATGAAAGCCTGTGGCTACGTTGGCACAGTCAATCAAAGGCATCAGCGCTTTGTCGTTACCCATTTGCCAAGCACCAAAACTTTCGCCTATGTCAGCATTAAGTAATAGCGGTCTAGTGTCCATGTCTCACCTTGTTGTAAGCCGTAACTGTTTTATCCACAGTTTAGGCTTAGCATGCTGTAAATTCGACTTTAATCATGCCAGACATTAGCTTAAAACCATACCTACGCATGGTCTGATGAGCAGGATAAAAAAACCCAGCTTGATTACTCTTGCTGGGTTCATGTGCTTCTAGCTTAGCCTTTATTCAGCGCTACTGCGTGGCCGCATGTGAGGGAATAATAATACATCGCGTATGGAAGGCGAGTCGGTCAGTAGCATGACTAATCGGTCAATGCCAATACCTTCACCTGCTGTTGGCGGCATGCCGTGTTCAAGCGCGGTTACGTAGTCTTCATCGTAAAACATGGCTTCAGTGTCACCCGCTTCTTTTTGGTTTACTTGCTCTTGGAAGCGTGCAGCTTGGTCTTCAGCGTCGTTAAGCTCAGAGAAACCATTGGCAATTTCACGGCCACCCACAAACATTTCAAAGCGCTCGGTAACAAAGGGGTTGTCGTCGCTTCGGCGCGCAAGAGGCGAAACCTCGGCCGGATAAGCAGTAATGAAGGTTGGCTCCATAAGCTTTTCTTCTGCGGTTTCTTCAAATATTTCAATTTGAATTTTACCTAAACCCCAGCTGTCTTGCACTTTAATGCCTAGGTTTTCAGCAATAGCTTTCGCTTGCTCTAGGTCATTTAATTGCTCTACCGTTACCCCTTCATTGTACTTCAAAATTGCTTCAACCACGGTTAAGCGGGCAAAGGGTTGACCAAAGTGGAAGGTTTGACCTTGGTAGCTTACATCAGTGGTGCCAAGCAAGCTTAAGGTTAAGCCACGCAGCATTTCTTCGGTGAGGTCCATTAGGTCATGGTAGTCGGCGTAACCCCAATAAAACTCTAACATGGTAAATTCTGGGTTATGGCGGGTCGACAAGCCTTCATTACGGAAGCTGCGGTTAATTTCAAATACCTTTTCAAAGCCGCCTACCACTAAACGCTTTAGGTACAGCTCGGGAGCAATACGTAAATAAAGGTCCATGTCGAGGGCATTATGATGGGTTACAAATGGGCGGGCACTGGCACCACCTGGAATAACGTGCATCATAGGCGTTTCAACTTCAAGGAAGCTACGCTCAATTAAAAACTGGCGAATATAGTTCACCGCCTTGCTACGCATAAGAAAGGTTTCGCGCGACTTTTCGTTCACGATCAAGTCTAAATAACGCTGACGATACCGTGTTTCCTGGTCGGCTAAGCCGTGGAATTTATCTGGTAAGGGCCGTAGTGCTTTGGTGAGCAAGCGAATTTCATCTACTTGAATGGTTAGTTCACCGGTACGAGTTACAAACAAGGTGCCACTGGCGCCAACAATGTCGCCTAAGTCCCATTTTTTAAAACCTTCGTTATATATGCCTTCTGCAAGGTTGTCGCGGGCCACGTAAAGCTGTATTTGGCCGCTCATATCTTGAATAGTAGCAAAACTAGCTTTACCCATAATACGACGCAGCATCATGCGGCCGGCTACCTTTACCCGAACACCTTCATCAACCAAGGCATCGCCTTCTTTTTCACCATAAGCCGCATGAATGTCGGCTGCTAAGCTGTCGCGACGAAAGTCGTTTGGAAAAGCAACGCCCTTGGCCCGCAGCCCCTTCAGCTTTTCTTTGCGCTCAACAAGTTGCTGATTCAGATCTACTTGTGGTTGTTGCGTGTTGTCGGTCATTGCTTGCCCTCTTCAAATTCTAAAATAATAAAGGTAATGGTAGCTCAGTTTATGTTGAGCAAATTTTATAAGCCAGACTTCAAGCTCGCTTCTATAAAACGGTCTAAGCCGCCGTCGAGCACCGCTTGAGTGTTAGCTGTTTCTACCCCAGTGCGTAAGTCTTTTATACGGGCATCATCAAGCACATAGGAACGTATTTGACTGCCCCAACCAATGTCCGACTTGCTGTCTTCTAGGGCTTGCCGCTCTTCGCTTTGCTTCAGCATTTCCAGCTCGTATAACTTGGCGCGCAGCTGTTTCATGGCTTGGTCTTTGTTTTTATGCTGTGAACGGTCGTTTTGACACTGTACAACGGTACCTGTTGGCTCGTGGGTAATACGCACTGCCGAGTCGGTTCGGTTCACGTGCTGGCCACCTGCTCCCGACGCCCGATAGGTGTCAATGCGCAGGTCGGCAGGGTTGATTTCAATTTCAATGTCGTCGTCTACTTCTGGGTACACAAATACCGAAGCAAAAGACGTATGGCGGCGGTTACCAGAATCGAAAGGTGACTTTCGTACTAAGCGGTGAATACCCGTTTCAGTGCGTAACCAACCAAAAGCATAGTCGCCTTGAACACGGATAGTGGCTGACTTCACACCTGCCACGTCACCGTCGGAAAGCTCAATAATTTCAGTTTTCATACCGTGGCTGTCGGCCCACCGTAAATACATGCGTAGTACCATGCTGGTCCAGTCTTGCGCTTCGGTGCCACCCGAGCCAGAGTGCAAGTCGATATAGCAATCGTTGGCGTCGTTAGGGCCTGAAAACATACGGCGGAACTCAAGGGTTTCTAACACCGTACGCCAGCGGTCTAATTCTGATTCTGCTTCAGCTAAGGTGTCTTCGTCGTTAGCTTCAATAGCAAGCTCAACAAAGGCTTCCGCGTCGTCTAAGCCTTGTGCTATGTCGTTAAAACCTTGTACTAAGTCGCTCAATTCAGCCCGCTCTTTACCTAATGCCTGGGCATGAGCAGGATTATTCCACACGTTTGGATCTTCTAGTTCCCGTTCAACTTCTTCTAAACGCTCTTCTTTAACTGTTAAGTCAAAGATACCCCCGAAGCAGCTCGGCGCGCTTCCTAAGGTCATGAATTTCAGTAATCAGTGCATTTGTTTCTAACATGAGCCGTCCTTATAAAAGTTGTTAGCGGGAAGTGAAAACGGGCATTAGTTTAGCGGATTTAGGCTACAAACAACAGGCTTTAGGCCGGCCACACATGGGCAATCATTAATTGTAGCTGGCTTTGGCCGCGGAACACATTTTCTTGTAAGCGATACGCTATTTGAATATGCTCAGTGGCGGGTAATTCCCAACCTGTATTAGGCACATTAAAGGCAATAGCGTCGACTAATTGTTGACTGCCCGGCACTTGCAGTACCAGCTTTAAGTGTACTTCTTTTAACCAACGTTGCTGCACCACCCGAAACACGCCGTCGAACAGCGGCTCTTCAAATTTTTGCCCCCAGGGGCCAATGGCATTTAAGCTGCGCACCAGCGGTAAACCAAAGTCGGCTGCGGTTAGTTCACCGTCAGACCAAATCACTCGTTCCAGCATGGTAGCGTCTATCCAGTCTGCTGCCACCGCTGCTAAAGTTTGCTGAAAGTCAGTAAATTGCGCCTTTGGTACCGACAAACCCGCAGCCATTGCATGGCCGCCAAAGCGTTCAATACTTTTCGGCGCTAAGGTGTGCACCCGCTCAAGCAAGTCGCGAATATGCAAACCTGGAATAGACCGAGCAGAACCTTTTAGCATATCGTCGCCGGCATCAGCGAAGGCAATAACAGGCCGGTGAAAGCGCTCTTTTAATCGCCCAGCTAAAATACCCGTTACCCCTTGATGCCAGTCGGGCTCGTGTACTGCTAAAATGCTTGGGAAGCTTCCGTCGGCCAAGTTGAACTTGGCGAGCATGGCTTCGGCGTCTTGCTGCATGTCTTGTTCTATAACCCGCCGCGAGCGATTCAGCTCGTCTAAGTGCAAAGCCATTTCGTTAGATTGAACGGGGTCGTTTGCTAGTAAACAATCGATACCATGTTGCATATCGTCTAAACGGCCCGCCGCGTTTATACGTGGCCCAACGGTAAAGCCAAGATCAGCCGCTTGCAGCTGTTGTGGGTCACGCTTAGCAACCGTTAACAAAGCGCTCACGCCAGGAATACAACGCCCTTGCCGAATGCGCGCCACGCCTTGCTGAACCAAAATACGGTTGTTGTAATCTAGCGGCACCACGTCGGCGACGGTACCAACAGCAACGAGGTCAAGCCACTGGGCTAAATTTACGTTCGCCGCTATATGATCGGCATGCTGAGTACGAAACCAATGGCGCAAGGCCATTAGTACATAAAAAGTTACCCCTACACCTGCCAGTGCTTTACTAGCAAAACTACAGTCGGGCTGGTTTGGGTTCACCATGGCATAGGCATTTGGCAAGCTGGCGGCGGTTAAATGGTGATCGGTAATAATCACATCGATACCTAAGCGGTTGGCTTCATCCACCGCGGTAAAACTACTCACACCGTTGTCGACGGTAATAATAAGCTTTACTTTGTTTTCATGGGCAATACGTACTAAGCCGGGCGACAAACCATAGCCGTCGTTAAACCTATTCGGTACTAAAAAGCTCACCTGCTGCGCTCCCATCGCCTGCAAGGCGCGCATAAATAAGGCCACGCTGGTGGCCCCGTCGGCATCGAAGTCGCCCACAATACAAATAGGCTGCTGGGCTAAAATAGCGGCCCCAATACGTGCCGCGGCTTTTTCCGCATGGTGAAGGGTATTGAAGTGCAGCAAGCCTTGTAAACTTAACTCAAGTTCACTGGCCTGCCGCACCCCACGGCGCGCAAGAATACGCCGTAGCGTAAGAGGTAAATGCGCTGGTAAGTGGTCGCACGGTTGCTCGGGGCGACGCTTTAAAATTACAGCTTGAGTCACGTTAGGTGTTATTGGCTATTACTGCGTAATTCACTAAGTAACCGTTCTGGCGGTACAAAGCCTGGTATTAACTGCCCATTCGGCAATATTATTCCCGGCGTACCGGTAACGCCCATTTGCCGTGCCAAGCTAAGGTGGTCGGCCATATTAGCGTTGCAACGCAATAGGCGTGGCTTGTCACCCGCCATGGCTTTGGTCATGACTGCCGCAGCATCGTCGGCACAAAAAATACTATTTAGCTCTTTTGCCGACTGGTGGTCTAACCCTGCCCGTGGAAACGCTAAGTACTCAATGCTGATACCTGCCGCATGGTAAGCGTCTAATTGCTCATGCAGCTGGCGACAGTAAGGGCAAGTATGATCGGTAAAAACTGTAACTTTGTAGCGCTCGTTTGGTGCTGGGTACTTAATGGTTAAGGCGCTATTATCTTTAACTAGCTCTTGGCGCACCAAGCTTACTGTTTGCTCTGTTAAGTCGGTAGGAATCGTGTCGATAGCAAACACTTTACCAGCTACTAAACGCGACGCATCGGCTGAAATATAAAACAGCCCTTGGCCGGTAAATACCTGATAAAAACCTGCTAACTCCGTGGCTGGGCGCAAACGTTCAACGTTCAAGCCCATTTGCCCTAAACGTTGCCGAATAGTTTGTTCAACACTTTGTTCAGCGTTAGGCGCAAGGCCTTGTTCAGCGGCAATAGCTTGCACGTGCAATAAGCTTGTTAAGCCAATTATAGTTAATAGGTACAACAGACGAGCCACAGCGTCATCCTTATTTTATAATTAAAAGTTCATTATGAAGACAATTTTATAGCCGAAACATTACGCTGAATTGTCTAAATATACAAGGCAAGGGGCGGCTCTGTTCATCTCTAAACTAGTATAAAGCTAACCCCGTGGGTGATGTTCTGCATGCAACTTTTTCAGCCGCTCTTTAGCAACCTGTGTGTATATTTGAGTGGTAGCAATGTCCGCATGACCAAGTAGCATTTGTAAGGCCCGCAAATCAGCGCCATGGTTTAATAAATGGGTAGCAAAAGCGTGGCGCAGTTTATGCGGCGATATATTGCGCTGAATACCAGTAAGCACCGCATAATGTTTAATGCGGTGCCAAAAGGTTTGCCGAGTCATTTGTTGCCCTCGCCCGGAAAGAAACACCACGTCGGTAGGCTGCTTTACAAAGTCGGCACGGCTATAGGTTAAATAATGCTCTAGCCAATGAAGGGCTTCTTCACCTAAAGGTACTAAACGTTCTTTATTGCCTTTACCTACTACCCGCACTAAACCTTGGCGCAAGCTAATTTCGCTCATGCGCAGGCCAACCAACTCTGTTACCCGCAGTCCAGAGGCATAAAGCACTTCCAGCATGGCCTTGTCGCGCAACCCTATGGCACTCTTTGTATCTGGGGTTTGCAAGAGGTTTGTAACTTCTTGTTCGCTTAAGGTGTCGGGTAATTTTGCTGCTTGTTTCGGCGTACGAATATGCGCACAAGGGTTGTCTTCACGCACGCCCTGGCGTTGTAAATGTTTGAAGTATTTACGGCAAGCGCTTAATAACCTAGCTTGAGAACGGGCCGTTCGGCCTTCCTTACTAAGCTGGGCTAAAAAAGCCTCTAATTGCTCTGCTTGGGCACTAGCTAAAGTTTGCTCTGTGGCAGATAACGTGGTTAACCAACGTTCGAATTGCAGCAAGTCGGAACGGTAGGCAGCCAACGTGTGTTCGCTCACACCCTGACCGAGCCATAATTGATCTAAAAAGTCATCAACAGTCACTCGTTTACCCTGCGTTAATTCTGTAACTATAAGGTCAATATAGCATTAGCACCGAAGCGAGTAACTAAGCGGTAGCATGAACTTGATCAAGTAAGTCGACTAAATCAGACTCTTGTAAAGGCGGGCTATTGCGTTCATGGTCACGAGCTAACAGCCAATGAGGCGTACTGGCTTGCAATTCCGGCGGTATTTTTATTTCCTTTGAGCTTGCTACAAGCGCTTCTGGGGCAAGGCAATCGTGTAAAAACCAGTCCATAAAACTGTGGCTGGCCAAGGCCGTTGGCGAACGCTGCCAGTCACGTTCGCTGGCATAAAGCGGCCGCTGCACCCCAACTCCAAAGGGCGCTACCCAAGGTTTCGCTGTTGTTGGTGTGGGTTTATCTTGCCAGTCGGGCGCATGGGGGCTTAAGCTGGCTAATAAAAAACGAAACCGCGACGGCTCACTAGTATGCAAGGCCGTATTTAGGTTTACCCCAATATCTTGCTCTCGCTGTATCCAATTCACCGCGGTGATCATAGGTTATTCCTCAGCCTTGTGGCACACTTGTGTAACTACTTCTATGCTTTGTTTCGGCCTGGCTTGTTATTACTTAAGCCCCGCTGCCGTTAAACTGAAAACTGTTTTTAACCACAAAGTAGCTGGCCACCTATTGAATAATCACTAGGTTGTTTTATGCTAGTTAACGTTGGTCATTTATATTTAGGCGATATTTTGAAAGCTTCGGTGGAAAGTAATCCAAAAAACAGCAGTTTTGATCTGTCAAAAAAGAAAATCTTGATCATCGATGATCAGAAAACTTTTCAGGTCATGCTAAAAAGCATGTTGCTTAATTTAGGTGCCCTGCACGTGATTACTGTTTCTTCGGGCGAAGCTGGCTTAGCTGCCCACCGCCAGCATCGGTTCGATATTTTACTCGTCGACTATAATTTGGGCCGGGGTAAGAATGGTCGGCAGGTACTTGAAGAATTAAGGGTTAAAGACTTATTGCGGCCCGACGGTATTTTCATTCTTGTCAGTGGCGAAAACAACCGCCCTATGGTGCTAAGCGCCATTGAATTACAGCCCGACGATTACGTTATGAAGCCTTTTTCCGGTAGCTTATTACGTAACCGTTTAGCCCGTGCGTTTCGCAAGCGTGTGGTATTACGCAAAGTGTACCAAACTCTCTACCGGCAACAGTATGCAGAATGTATAAAAGCCTGCGACGAGCATATAGAAAACGATGGCCGCTATAAAAATTACTGCCGACAACTTTCAAGCGAATTATATTTGCGCCTTGGCAAAGTTGCTGAAGCAGAACAAGCCGTTGAAACGCTTTTACAAGAGCAGCGCTTTACTTGGGCTGTATTAGCCCTTGCCCGAATTAAATACACCCAAAACCAAATACCCGATGCGTTGTTCTTACTTGATGAAGTGCTTAAAGCCAGCCATAACGCTACTGAAGCCTACGACTTACGCGCCCAAGCTTACGATAAATTAAACAATATTGAGCAAGCACTAGAAGCCGCTCGGCGGGCGGTAAGTTTGGCGCCCTTTTCTATCAGCCGACAATTGTATTTAGCCGACTTGGCTCGGCGCAACGGCCAGTTCGAATTAGCCAAGCAGGCAATGTTGCATGTGGTTGAAATTTCCCGCAAGTCAGTCCACCGCGCACCAAAATACTTATGCACTTATATACGCAGCATACTCGACGCAGCCGAACACGGTGAAGACTCCCGGGCAATTAATCGTTACCAACAAGAAGCCACACTGGCCTTGCAGCGTGCCAAAACCGACGAGGCCTTGGTGTACTCTAAATTTGACTATAAAACCTTGGAAAGTGCTGTTATGGCGCGCATTAATGCATTTAATGGTCAATTACGAGAAGCACAAGGCAACATGAAAGGAATTGTGGCTGGCTTTCTTGAGCAAGGCCATGAAATACCAATTGAAATTGCTCCAGATATAGTTATCGCTTTGCTCGACATTGGTGAATTCGAGCGGGCAGAAACCCTAGCAGCTGGCCTAAGCGAACAGCTTGTATTCGATGGTTACAATAAAAGCTTACTGGAAAGCCGCATAGAGAAAAGTAGAGAGCAACGTAAAGCCTTTGTGGAGGCGAACAAAGAAGGTATTTCAGCCTATAGTAAAGGCAACTTTAACGAGTCGCTACACCAATTTGAACTGGCTTTAAAGTTGGCGCCAATGAACAGTGGTGCCGCATTAAACTTTATTCAAGCAGCACTTAAAATAATGCAAGAACAAGCGGTTAAATCAATTTATTTAGTCAATAGCTGTAAACGGTGTTTGCGCATTGTTGAAGGGCTTACGCTACCGGAAGCTCACCAAGACCGCTACCTAAAACTGGCGGCTGAATTTGCTGCCGTAACGCACGCCTCTGCTTAAGCACTATTTACGCTAAAGTTCCGTTTTGGTAGTCGGCAAAAGCTTGGCGTAGTTCTGCTTCCGTATTCATAACAAATGGCCCGTACTGAGCAATAGGTTCACCAATAGATTGCGCCGCTAACAGTAAAAAGCTGGTATCTGCCGTTACTTGTAAATCTATTTCTACCGTTGGATTTAAGTCAACCAATTCGCCCGCCTTAACGGTCGTATTGCTAAGCTTTAATTCGCCCTGGTACACATAAATTAAGCGGGCATCTTGTTGGTGCAATGGCAAGCGCACAAGGCCCGGCTGAGCAAGACGATAGTCGAGATACAAAAAGTCGCGCCCTGGCGCCTTTACTGGGCCCGTTGTCTGCATAAAGTCGCCAGCAAGCACCCGTACTTTGCCCTGATCAATAGTTACTTCTGGCACCGCACTGCTAGGAATGTCGGCATAGTCTGGCTCTGACATTTTTTCCCTAGCGGGTAAATTTAACCACAACTGAAAGCCCCACATTAAACCATTTTCTTGCTTTGGCATTTCTGAATGTATTAAGCCTCGGGCCGCTTTCATCCATTGCAACCCACCGGCTCCCACTTCGCCTTTGTTACCACGAGAGTCTTCATGGGCCATGGTACCTGCAAGCATATAACTTAAAGTGCAAAAACCGCGGTGTGGGTGCGAAGGAAAGCCTGCTATATAGTCGTTCGGGTTATCAGATTTAAACTCGTCGAGCATTAAAAAGGGGTCTTTATGCGGGAACGCAGGTTGGTTAATTACTCGCTTTAATTTTACTCCTGCGCCGTCTTGCGCAGGCATTCCTTTTACTCGATGTAAAATAATCGTCTCGTTGGTCATCATTTAACTCCTTAAAAAGCGTGTAACAATGCAAAAATCAGCCTTACCGCTGTCGTTAATCTTGCTTAAGTTAACTGCAATGAGCGAGTTCTATTACGCGTTGCGCTGCTTTTTCGCCGGCATTACAACGAATAGACTGATGTAATGCCTCATAACTGGCTAAGGTGGCAGCCATGTCCGTGGTAAGGTGCAGTGCCACTTCGCTGGCTATGGCGGTAGGGGTAACTTGATCTTGAAGCAGCTCTTTTACTAACGGTCGATTAGCTAATAAATTGGGCAGCGAAAAGTAATCTACTTTTATAAAAAACTTCAGCACATGGTAATTTAGCCAGGTAAACTTATAACTTACTACCATAGGCCGCTTCAGTAACATGGCTTCCAGTGAAACGGTTCCAGACGCCAATATGCAACTATCGGCAGCGGCCATAACAGTGCGGCTTTGGCCATCAAAAAAGTGGAATTTAAGTTGTTGATCGGCTGGAGTGAACAGGCCTTGAATTTGTTCGCGACGAGCGTGGTTGGCAAACGCCATTAAAAACTCAAGCTTTGGAAAACGCTGTTGTAACAATTGAGCGGCGTCTAAAAAGTCTCGGGTTAACAACCCTGCTTCACCACCTCGGCTACCGGGTAACACCGCTACATACTGTTTATTAGTATCAAGGCCAAGTGTTTCACGTGCTGCTTGTGTGTCGGTTTGCATTGGAATGTCGTCGGCTAGCGGGTGTCCAACAAAAGTGCATGGGGCGTTGTATTTAGCATAAAAGCTTTGTTCAAAGGGTAAAATACTTAAGACGTCGTGGGTGGCCTTTTTAATACCAAAAATACGTTTCGGACGCCAAGCCCACACCGACGGACTAACATAGTGGATGGTTTTAATGCCGGCGGCTTTTAGCTTGGTTTCAATCGGTAAATTAAAGTCTGGCGCGTCTATGCCAACAAACACTTGCGGTTGCTGCTTAAGCATAGCCTGAACCACTTGTTTACGCACACGCAACAAAGTAGGTAGTTGCTTTAATACATCCACTAGGCCCATTACCGACAAGGTTTCCATGGGAAATAATGAGTCGAGCCCTTCGGCCTCCATAAGGGGCCCACCGACACCAATAAAATGCACCTCGGGGTGCGCTGCTTTCAAGCTACGCATAAGATTAGCACCGAGTATGTCGCCAGAGCTTTCTCCGGCAACTAACCCAATAACTAAAGGGGAGCGGTTGGCCATGGTATTTACTTAGCGGATAATGCCGCGATTAGAGGCGCCAATAAAGTCGACCATTAACTGCACATCGGGCGACTGCATTGCAGCCATTAGTGCCAATGCTTCGTTTAAGGTATGCCCACTACGGTAAAGGGTTTTATAAGCCCGCTTTATTTGGGTTACCTGCTCGGCACTAAAGCCCCGGCGTTTAAGGCCTTCACTATTAATAGTGCGCGGCACCGCGTTATGCCCTTGCGCCATTATGAACGGGGGAATGTCTTGTACCACCACTGAGCTAACGGCGGTAAAGGCGTGTGAGCCTATTTTACAAAACTGGTGCACACCCGTGAAACCACCCAAAATAACATAGTCGCCCACATGCACATGCCCCGCCAAGGTTACGGCATTGGCGAGAATGTTTTGGTTGCCTATCATGCAGTCGTGGGCCACATGAACATAGGCCATAAATAAGTTGTCGCTGCCTATTTGAGTTAAGCCCTGGTCTTGAATGGTACCACGGTGCACAGTAGTACATTCACGAAACACATTTCGATCGCCAATGATTAGCTCGGTCGGTTCACCTGCGTATTTTTTGTCTTGGCAGTCTTCGCCAATTGACGCAAATTGAAAAATGCGGTTTTGCTTACCAATGCTCGTAGGCCCTTTTATAACCACATGTGAGCCGATAACACAGTCGTCACCAATTGTCACATTTGGCCCTATCCAGGTCCACGGGCCGATAGAAACATTACTTCCTATGCGTGCCGTAGCGTCGATAATTGCAGTTTCGTGAATCAAATTAAACGTCCCTTCTTGCACACATTAAGTCGGCAACAGCAGCAATTTTACCGTCGACTTCTGCGCGACCGGTAAATTTCCATAGCCCGCGGCGCTCTTTTTCAAACTCCACATGAAAATGCACTTGGTCACCCGGCGTAACTGGACGTTTAAAGCGGGCGTTGTCGATACCAGCAAACAAGTAAATTTCGTCTTTCCCTACTTGGTTCTGCATCATTTTAAAACCCAGTAGACCGGTAGCTTGTGCCATTGCCTCTAATAAAAGTACTCCAGGAAAAATTGGGTTGCCCGGAAAGTGGCCCATAAATACTGGCTCATTCATGGTTATGTTTTTTATCGCATGCAATGACTTACCCGGAACATAAGAAATAACCCGATCGATTAACGCAAATGGATAACGATGCGGAAGCATTTCTTGAATTTCACGAATATCAAAGCCTGGTTGAACGGAATCAGTCACGGTTTTCTCCAATACGATGCCTATTCAGGCAACAATTTCTTTTCAAGCGCTCGAACTCGATTAAAAAGTTCTGGCAACTGGCGGAAACGAACGCCGCTTTTTGCCCATGGGCCTTGCTCCATTACCGGTACGCCTGAAGCATACACGCCAGGCTTAGTAACACTTTTAGTTACCATGCTCATGCCATGGAACTGCACCCCATCACAAATGGTAAGGTGCCCACCAATACCGGCTTGGCCGCCTATCATACAGTTTTTGCCTATAACAGTGCTACCAGCAATACCCACTTGCCCTGCTATTGCAGTATGTTCACCAATCACCACATTGTGTGCAATTTGACATAGGTTATCGATAATGCAACCAGACTCAATAATAGTGTCGTCGAGCGCGCCGCGGTCTATTACAGTATTAGCACCAATTTCTACATGGTCACCAATACAAACACTACCTAGCTGAGGGATTTTAACCCATTTTCCGTTTTCACTGGCCCAACCAAAGCCGTCGCTACCAATGACTACTCCGCTATGGAAAGAGCAATGGTTGCCAATAGACACATGGTAGTAAACTGAAACTTGCGACCAAAGCTGACAATTTTCACCAATAGTAACATTTTCACCCACAAAGCTCTGCGCACCAATTACCGTATTGGCGCCAATTTTTGCCCCTGCACTAATAACCGCTTGAGCGCCAACCGACACATCAGCGCCAAGTTGGGCTGTAGGGTGAATAACCGCAGAGGGATGAACACCGGCAGTTGGTGTTGGGGCATTATTAAAAGCTTGGGCTGCTTTGGCGTAGCTTAAATAAGGGTTTGAGCTAATTAAAAAGTGTGCTTTAGTAATGGTTTCTGCCGCCACCTTTGGGTGCAAAATAACTGACCCTGCAGCGGTGTCGTTTAACTGCGCCAAGTACTTTGGATTCGCCAGAAAAGCAACCTCGGTAGCACTGGCTTTCGCAAGGGTTGCTAAGCCAGTTACCTGATAAGACGCATCACCTTGAACTTCCGCACCTATTAATTGGGCAAGCTCAGCGAGTGTGTACGTTTTCATATTAGTCGCGCGACATCCGCTCAATAACACGGTTAGTAATATTTAAGCCCGGTTTGGCAAAGGCAATATTACCGGCTTCAAGTACTAAGTCGTACCCTTCACTGTCGGCAATGTCATTCACTACTTGCTGAATTTGACCTAATACACGATTACGCTCTTCGTTACGGCGACGGTTTAACTGTTCGCTCAGCGCTTCACGACGCTCTTGGTATTCCTGGTATTGCTGCTGTAACTGCATGGCAGCTTCTTGCAATTCTTGTTCGGTCATTATGGCTTCGTCGCGTTGCAAACGCTCTTGCAATGCAGTCATTGATGTTTCCATGGTACGTAAACGTTCAGCACGCTCTTGAAATTCCATTTCAATGGTTTTTGCAATATCGCGCGACTGTGGTAACTGTTCAAATACTAAACGAACGTCCACAACAGCAACTTTTATACCTGTCGCCGATTGTGCTTGCGCAACAGGCATGGTGGTTAAAGACACAGCGATGGCAAAAGCCAAGGTAAATACGAGTGATTTCAAAACATCTTCCTCTTCTAAGTAAGTAAATATAATTTAGAACGTTGTTCCAATATTAAAGGTAAACCTGTCTTCCAATTCGGAATCGAGCGACTTAATTGGGAAGCCAAAACTAAAGGTTAATGCTCCCATGGGCGACAACCATTGTAAACTTAAACCATAGGATGCTTGATAGTTTTTCGGCGTACTATAATCCCAGAAAGGTACGTCGCCTACAATTTGTAAGTTTTTATAGTCGTTATAGTTAAACTCCGTATCCCACACTGTACTTACGTCAATAAAGGCGCTAGTACGAACCGTATTCTGCGCTTGATCACCCGCAAATGGCGTTGGGAAGATAAACTCCAAACTACCGTTCAACATGGCGTTACCGCCAAGTGAACTGCGGCGTGCTACTTCAATGGTATCGAACTCTGGACCCAAAGCAATTTGCGTAGGGTTACCATTTTCGTCTGGTGGGCCTTGAATAAAGGTTGCCCGACGCATTAACCCACGCGGCCCTGTACGGTTAGGTTCGAAGCCACGCAAGGTGTCGGCCCCACCGCCATAAAAGTTTTCCCAAAAAGGCAGCGTATATTCAAAATCGCCGTCTTTACCATAACCATTCCCATAACCTGCTCGGAAGCGAGCAAGGCCCACGTACTTGTGGTTTTTGTCTAGCGGCAAGTAATAGCGAAAGCGATATTCGGCACGGAAGTACTGTAAGTCACTACTTGGTGCTGTTACTTTTACACTTAAACGGTTTTCTGTACCTGCGGTTGGAAACACCCCACGGTTAAGGGTAATACGCGACCACGCAGCTGTGGCATAGAAGGTATTAAAGTTCAGTGCCTCGTCTGTCGAGCTTTGTTCAGTATAGCGTTCATAAAAATCAATTATTTGGTCATAGGGGTTTAACTGCGTAATTCCCGTGCTAGAAAACCCAAGGCCAAAGTTTAACCGGTTATACTCGTTCACTGGAAAACCAAGGTCGAAAGCTAAACCCCAAGACTTCTGGTTAAACTGCTGCAAGTTGGCTCGGCCCGCGTCAAACTCACTAAGGTTAAGGCTACCGCCTAAACTTACCCCATCGTCGGTAAAGTAGTTGTCGCGATAACTTAATTGCAAATTCCGCTGGTAACGGTTGGTATCGATAGTGAAGCCCACTTGGTTACCGCTACCTAAAAAGTTTTCCTGACTAACAGCCGCATTCAGGCTTAGCCCAGCAAAGTCGCCATAACCAATACCTGCACTTATGGTGCCCGAAGGTTGTTCCTTCACCTTATAAATAATATCAACTTGGTCAGCTTGGCCTGGAACAGGTATTGTTTCTACGTCTACTTTTTCAAAGTAACCTAAACGCTCTAAACGTACCTTACCGTTTTCAACCAACAGATCTGACAGCCACGAGCCTTCAATTTGGCGCATTTCTCGACGCAGTACTTCATCGCGCGTGGCATCGTTGCCTTGGAAACTAATACGACGTACATAAACTCGTTTACCAGGATCAATCATGATCGACAATTCTACGGTTTTATCCTCATCGTTAATGTCGGGCACGCTGCGTACTTCAGTATGTGCATAACCCATACGACCAAAGTAACGTTTTATTGCTTCTTCTAACGCTGTAATGTCGGCCTGGTTGTAGCGTTTGCCTTCTATTAACTTTCCGAAGTTTTCAATCCAGTCGCGATGCTGCTGCAAGTCGCCAAGAATAGTGGTTTTAGTAACGTCGTATTGTGTACCCTCATTAATATTTAAGGTGACATAAATACGCTCAAGCTCTGGTGTAATGGCAACTTGCACCGAGTCCATCTCAAAACGTAAGTAACCATTATTTAAATAAAGTGACTCAATATTTTCTAAGTCGCCCACCAGCTGTTGTTGTTGGTAGTTACGCTTGCTGAAAACACCCCACCATGGAATTTTGTCGGTGAGCTCCATTTCACGAAGAATTTGTTCGCGGCTAAACACGGAATTACCAATTACGTTAATTTGAGCAATTTCTGCCGCATCGCCTTCTTCAAAGTCAAAACGAATTTCTACCCGGTTACGTGGCAAGTCAATAATACGCACGTTTACCTTAGCGTTATACTTACCAACACTGTGATAAAACTCTTCAATACTTTTGGCCAAGCCTGTTGTTACGGTACGGTCGAGTGACTCGCCCTCGGCTATGCCGTTGTTTTTCAAACTGTCGAGTAACTGATCGTCTTTAAGATCTTTATTACCTTTCAGTTCTATAGAACTTATGGTTGGCCGTTCACGCACCACCACTACTAATGAATTACCTTCTCGCTCAACTATAATGTTGTCGAAATGGCTAGAAGAATAAAGCTCTCGAATAACATTACGAATAAGCTCTTGGTCCACTTCATCACCCGCACGCACCGGAATGTATGTAAGTGCCGCACCAAGCGCAACGCGCTGTAAGCCACGAACTCGAATATCGTCTACTACAAAGGTATCTGCAGCTACAAGCGAACTTCCAGCTCCAAATAACACAGCGCCCACTACCAACTTTCTCAAAGTCATGAAAATACGTCTTATTGTCAGAAAATTTAAGGTAATAGTCGGTTAATATCGTTAAACACGGCGACTATCATCAGCATAAGTAAAAGCATAAGTCCGATTTTAACACCGAACTCTTGAATTCGTTCGGGTACTGGTTTCCCGCGTACCCATTCCACCACATAAAATAACAGGTGGCCCCCATCCAACATAGGAATAGGAAGTAAATTTAGTACTCCTAAGCTCACGCTTATTAAAGCCATAAAGCTTAAAAAGTAAACTAAACCATAGCTAGCATGTGCTCCTGCTCCTTGAGCTATTCCAATAGGGCCACTAAGGTTATTTATCGCCACGTCGCCAACAATAAGTTTCTTTACCATTGACAAACTAAGGCCCATTAACTCCCATGTGCGCCCTACTCCACCTACAAAGGCACCTACTGGGCCATACTGTAAGTTGAAGCGATACTCTTCTGGATAAGGTGTTTCAGTTGGCGCTATACCTAAATATCCAACGTTACTGTACTCACCTTCAAGTGCACCAATAATAACCGGTAACTCTATAACTTCACCATGCCGTTCAATAAGCAACAGTGCCGATTTATTAGGTTGCTCACCAATGAAGCTTCTTATTTGTTCCCAATCTTGCGTGTGAGTTCCATTAAAGCCAATAATTTTATCGCCAATTAATATTCCCGCTGCAGCAGCAGGAGAGCTTTCTGCCACCCAGGCCACGGTACTTAAGACTTCCGGTCGGTATACATTAATGCCCAAACTAGCTAGCGTACTTTCTTTATCTGGATCAAAATTCCATTCCGTTAGGTTTAATACATGGCTCGACTCTATACCACCGGCGGTACGCACGGTAATTTCTGTGCTTGCATCGCCTAACCGGGCAACTAATCGAAGATTAACGTCTTGCCAGTCTTGTACCGAGCGACCGTCTAAAGCAACCACTTCTGTACCTGCTTGCAAACCCGCCTGTGCCGCCAAACTATTCGTATCAATTGCACCAATAATAGGCCGAACGGAAGGCACCCCTATCATTAGCATGAGCATTAATGCAGCAATAGAAAAAATAAAATTAGCCACTGGCCCGGCAACGACTATTGCCATGCGCTGGCGTACTGATTTGGCCCGAAAACTTTGGTGTAGGTCAGCAGTATCGGTTGGGTCTACCTCATGGTCGAGCATACGTACGTAGCCGCCAAGCGGAATCATAGCCAATTGGTATTGAGTGCCGTCTTTGCCGTGCCATTTCACTAACGGTTTACCAAAGCCGATAGAAAAAGTAAGCACCTTCACACCACAACGGCGGGCCACCCAGAAGTGGCCAAACTCGTGAAAGGTAACCACTAAGCCAAGGGCAATTACAAAAGCACCGACCGACCAAAAAAAACTTTCCAACTTACCACCTTTGCCTAATAACAGATTGCGCTTGCTCGCGAGCTGCTTGATCGCACGCCAGTACCGCTTCAAGCGACGTTACTGGGCCAATAACCGCGCCAGTGCGTGATAATACCTCAGCGCAAACTTCAGCAATACCAGTAAAAGGAATAATTCCTGCTAAAAAGCGTGCAACGGCCACTTCATTGGCCGCATTTAATGCTGTGGTTGCTGCTTGACCTTCCCAGCAGGCGTCCATTGCTAATTGCAAGCAGGGAAAACGCTCTGCTTCTGGCGCGGCAAAACTTAACTGCCCCACTTGCATAAAGTCGAGTGGGGCAACTCCGCTTTCAATTCTATTCGGATAGCTAAGCACATGTGCAATAGGGGTACGCATGTCGGGCGCACCCAGCTGTGCGATAACCGAGCCATCTAGATATTGTACCATGGAGTGAATCACGCTTTGCGGGTGAATTACCACTTCAATTTGCTCCGGCCGACAATTAAACAACCAACGCGCCTCAATATATTCCAGCCCTTTATTTAGCATGGTGGCCGAATCGACAGATATTTTTTGCCCCATCGACCAATTTGGATGTGCACAGGCGGCGGCGGGTGTTTGCTTAGCTAGTTCGGTTAGCGGCAGCGATAAAAACGGACCACCCGAGCCAGTTAATAAAATTTTATGAATGCCATAGTGCTCTAACGCCACCTGCCCCGCTTGTTGCTGAACTTGGTCTGGTAAAGCTTGAAAAATAGCATTGTGTTCACTGTCTACGGGCAGCACTTGAGCATGATGCTCTTTGGCTGCATCCATAAAAATTTGGCCACTCATAACGAGCGCTTCTTTATTAGCTAACAACACACGCTTGCCAGCTTTTACCGCAGCTAAAGTGGGCAGCAAGCCCGCAGCGCCTACAATAGCTGCCATAACCACGTCAACTTCATTGGCGGCGGCAACACTAGCAAGGGCTGCTTCACCTTCTTCAACGGGAATATTTAATTGCTGTGCGGCAAGGGCTAAGCGCAATTCTGCCGCTGCGGCTGGTAACGACATAACTATAACTTCAGGCTGGAACTTTTGCGCCAACGCCAACATGCCTTGCACATTACTACAGGCAGTTAACGCAAATACGCTATAGCGCGAAGGATGCCGAGAGATGACATCTAAGGTGCTTAAGCCAATTGAACCGGTTGCACCTAATAAAGTAATTCGCTGTGGCCTACTCATGGTTATCCAATTTATTTTCTGCCATGAGTGGTTGTTTAATAAGATCTAGGCTAATTTTTTCAAGCCTAGCTGTTGTGCGCTTTAACATTAATGAATCAGCCATAAGTAGCCAAGTAAAAACACCGGTAGTGCCGACGTTAAACTGTCAATACGGTCAAGCAAACCGCCATGACCAGGTAACAGTGAACCACTGTCTTTCACCCCTGCACAGCGTTTAAACATGCTTTCATTAAGGTCACCAATTACCGATAACACCACCGTTAAAATACTCACCAGAAAGAATGCGGTTAACTTATCGCGTGGAATTTCCACATAAGAGGCTACGGCAATCATAACCACTAATGCTAACGCCAACCCACCAAGAAAGCCTTCTTTTGTTTTGCTTGGGCTTACTTCAGGCATAAGTTTGTGTTTGCCAAAACGTTTGCCGCTAAAATAAGCACCAACGTCGGCAGCCCAAACCAACGAGAAAATAAACAATACCACCCACGAGCCAAAATGAGGGTCGCTGTGGTAATGCAGTGTACGCAAGCCCATTAATGCCGACCATGCGGGCACCAGCATAAACACGCCAATTAAGGCTACAAACGCACGGCTTTTTGCCCATATGCAACGACTACGGGGAAAATTGCACACTAATACAAACGAAGCAGCCCACCAAATACCGCCAATAATAACGGGGTATAAATAGGCTTGAGAAAGGCCTTCTGCCGTCCAAATTTGTTCAATGGGCATGAGCCAAGCCGTTAGCCCTATCAGCCCCGCCACTCCTGCACAGTAAAGTAAGCGGCCGGCAATACGGTGAACACCCATTAACGGCGACCATTCCCAGGCTGCCATTACTAATACAATTAAGCTTGCCCAAGCAAACCAATAAAGCGGCAACAAAAATATTGCACATAAAGCCAATGGAATTAACACGCTGGCTGTTGCTAGTCGTTGTTTTAACAAGAATAGTTCCTCATTTTAAGTACTTGCCAGCATTTGTTCTCGTTGTTCGCTGGTCAAGCCAAATCGCCGTTCTCTTCGCATAAAGCAGTCTATTGCTTCGGCGAAAGCATGGTCATCAAAATCAGGCCATAACACTTCGGCGAAATATAACTCTGCATAGGCTAGTTGCCACAGCAAGAAGTTACTGACTCGCATATCGCCACCGGTTCTGATTAGTAAATCAGGAGGGGCCACATCGGCTAATGAAATAACACTGCCTAATGTGTCTTCTGTTATATCTTCAGGGTTAATTTCGCCTGCCAGCACTTTTTTTGCAAGTGTTTGGCAGCCATTCACAATGTCCCAGCGGCCACCATAATTTGCCGCCACGTTAAGTACTAAGTCGGTATTGCCGGCCGTTGCTGCTTCGGCTTTGGTTATATGCTCTTGCAATCGTCGGCTGAAACGAGAAGTGTCGCCAATAATACGTAGTCGCACGCCATTTTTATTCAGTTGCGGCACTTCTCGTTTCAGTACGTTGATAAATAATTCCATTAGCACAGTAACTTCAGCACTAGGGCGACCCCAGTTTTCGCTACTAAAAGCAAATAGCGTTAGCGCCTCAATACCATTGCGGCGAGCAAAAGCTACGGCCCTGCGCACAGCTGATGCGCCAGCTTTGTGCCCGAACGTTCTACTTTTGCCGCGTTGTTTAGCCCACCTGCCGTTACCATCCATAATAATGGCAACATGGCGAGGAAGGCCTACTAAAACTTGGTTTGTATCCGTACCTGTCATAGGTTTCTTTTCATTAAAAAATAAACGCCGCGCAAGTATACCTTACACGGCGTAAGTCTCCAACGAGTGCGCTGGCAAGTGATTAAACTTCCAACAACTCAGCTTCTTTTTGGCTTAAGATGCTGTCTATTTGTTTCACTGCTTCATCGGTTAGCTTCTGAATGTCGTCTTGCCCACGGCGCTCATCGTCTTCAGCAATTTCTTTGTCTTTCAATAGCTCTTTTAATTCGTTATTAGCGTCGCGGCGTACGTTTCGAATGGCCACCCGGCCACCTTCTGCTTCACCACGAACAACACGAATCAAATCTTTACGGCGCTCTTCCGTTAACATGGGTAGCGGCACTAAAATGCTCGTTCCAGCTGAAACAGGGTTTAGCCCTAAGTCAGAACCCATAATTGCTTTTTCAACGGCTGCGGTTGAGCTTTTATCAAAAATAGTCAGCGCTAATGTACGCGAATCTTGTACGGTTACGTTAGCCAGTTGTCTCAATGGGGTTGGCGTACCGTAATAAGGCACCATAATTGAGTCGAGCAAGCTTGGGTGCGCGCGGCCTGTGCGTACTTTTGCTAATTGGTTTTGCAGTGACTCAACGCTTTTCTGCATTCTTTCTTTGGCATCGGCCAGAATTGTATTAATCACGTTTATTCCTCTTAAGGCGTCTTAACTTTTATCGTGCAGACGAGTAATTAGTGTACCTTCATCTTCACCCATAATCACGGATTTCAATGCGCCTGGTTTATTCATATTAAAGATTCTGATTGGTAAGTTATGATCTCGAGCCAAAGTAAAGGCGGCTAAGTCCATAACCTGAAGCTCTTTGCTTAATACGTCACTATAATCGAGTACATCATAAAGAGTAGCGTCAGGGTTTATCATTGGGTCTTCACTATAAACGCCATCTACTTTGGTTGCTTTAATAACCACATCGGCTTCTATTTCAATGCCACGCAAACAGGCTGCAGAATCGGTGGTGAAGAAAGGATTACCTGTGCCGGCAGAAAAAATAACAACTCGGCCCGATTTCAGCAAGCTAATTGCTTCAGCCCAACTGTAACGATCGCATACGCCCGCTAAGTCGATAGCCGACATAAGGCGTGCATTCACATAGGCACGATGAAGTGAGTCGCGCATCGCAAGGCCATTCATAACTGTTGCCAACATACCCATGTGGTCGCCTACAACACGGTTCATACCCGCTTCAGCTAGCCCTTTACCACGAAAAATATTACCACCACCGATCACTACACCAACTTGCACACCTAGTTCAAGAATTTCTTTTATTTCCTGAGCCATTCGGTCCAACACACGGGCGTCTATGCCAAAAGGTTCGTCGCCCATTAAGGCTTCACCACTTAGTTTTAACAGTATTCGTCGGTAGGTCGGTTTCGGATTGGTACTCATGTGTTGGCTTCCCTATTTTCAGTCAAAAAAAACCGCGCCGACTAAGGTCAGGCGCGGTGTAGTTCTTTATGGTATTGCGTGAATAATCACGACCTTAACCTTTTGCTGCAGCTACCTGAGCTTGAACTTCAGCAGCGAAGTCGTCTTCTTTACGCTCAATACCTTCACCCACTTCAAAGCGAATGAATGAAACAACGTCGGCGCCTGCTTCTTTAAGTAATTCACCCACTGTCTTGCTAGGGTCTTTTACAAACGGCTGGCCCGTTAGACTAATTTCGCCAGTGAATTTGTTCATCCGGCCTACAACCATTTTTTCAGCAATTTCTTTAGGCTTGCCTGACTGCATAGCAATATCTACTTGAATATCGCGTTCTTTTGCAATCACTTCGGCATCAACGTCTTCTGGTTTAATAAACTGTGGCGCACTTGCAGCAACGTGCATAGCAATGTCTCTTGCTAGCTCTTCGTTACCACCCGTTATCGCTACAGCAACACCAATACGGTTGCCGTGTACATATGTGCTTACCAAGTCACCTGCTTCAATTGTACTAACACGGCGAACATTCATGTTCTCACCGATTTTAGTTACTAAAGTAGCACGGGCTTCTTCAACTGTTGCATCACCAATACTGGTAGCAAGTAAAGTTTCAACGTTGTTTTCACGGTTAGCAAAAGCAGCATCAATTACTTTTTTACCGAATGCTAGGAAGCTAGCATCACGTGCAACAAAGTCAGTTTCGCAGTTTAATTCTACTAAGGTAGCTACGTTACCTTCTGATTTCGTTAAAATTACACCTTCAGCGGCAATACGACCTGCTTTTTTAGCAGCTTGTGCTTGACCACTTTTACGCATGTTTTCAATGGCTAATTCCATATCGCCATTCGCTTCTTCAAGCGCTTTTTTACAGTCCATCATGCCCGCGCCAGTGCGCTCGCGCAGTTCTTTTACCATTGCAGCGGTAATTGCCATGATTTAGTCCTCAATACGTCAGAATTCTTGAAACAGCCCAGTGTTGATACTTAATGTAGCAACACTGGGCCACGAGTTCGCTAATAAACAGCCTTATTCAGCGCTGGTTTCTGCGTCTTCTGCAGGAGCTTCAACGAAGTCGTCTGCTTCGCTTACTTCAACACCGCTTTTTTGGCGGCCTGCAGTAATTGCGGCAGCAGCAGCATTCAAGTACAGCTGAACAGCACGAATAGCGTCATCATTCCCAGGGATAACGTAGTCTACGCCATCTGGGTTTGAGTTCGTATCAACCACAGCAATAACAGGAATACCTAAGTTGTTTGCTTCTTTAATAGCAATGTGTTCGTGATCAGCGTCGATAACGAATAAAGCATCAGGCAAACCACCCATATTCTTGATACCACCAAGACTTTTTTCTAGCTTCGCCATTTCACGCGTTAAGGTTAGCGCTTCTTTCTTGGTTAGCTTGTCAAAAGTACCGTCTTGGCTTTGCGTTTCTAAGTCTTTCAAACGCTTGATCGACTGACGAACTGTTTTCCAGTTAGTCAACATACCACCTAACCAGCGGTGCTGAACGTAGTACTGACCACATGCTTGCGCAGCAGCTTGTACTTGCTCAGACGCAGCACGTTTAGTACCAACAAAAAGTACTTTACCGTTGTTTGCACCGATATGACCTACGAAGTCCAATGCTTTATTAAACATAGGAACTGTAGTTTCAAGGTTGATGATATGGATTTTGTTTCGTGCACCAAAAATGAAAGGCTTCATTTTTGGGTTCCAGAAACGAGTTTGGTGGCCGAAGTGAACACCAGCTTTGAGCATGTCACGCATTGACACGTTTGCCATAATAAATTTTCCTTTTAAGGGGTTAGGCCTCCATACACCCCATGCCACGACCCATTAAAGAGCACCCCGCAGCATGTGTCGGTGTATGTGTGTTAATTACTAGTTTAGTGCTTGCGATTGCTCGTTATAACCACAGCAACAATACTGTATTGTACGCTAACTGTGTTGTAATACACGAGAACCTGAAACAAGCGGCGCGATTTATACCATAACCAGCCCGCCAATACAAGCCAGATGCGCAAGCAGAGCGAATCTGCTAAACTACATCGCATTGTTTTTCTTCACCCTAATATATTTAAAGGTAGTACATGGCTGCAATTATTAAAACCGCCGATGAAATCGAAAAAATGCGGGTTGCCGGTCGCTTAGCGGCCGATGTGTTAGAAATGATCACCCCTTACGTTCAAGCCGGCGTAACCACCGACGAACTTAACACCATTTGTCACGATTACATTGTTGCTCACGACGCTTACCCAGCACCGCTCAATTATAACGGTTTTCCAAAGTCTATTTGTACCTCAGTCAACCATTGTGTGTGCCACGGCATACCGAACGATAAAAAATTAAAAGACGGCGACATTATTAATATCGACGTGACTGTACTTAAAGACGGTTACCACGGCGACACCAGTAAAATGTTTGTGATTGGCGAAGGCTCAATTTTAGCTAACCGATTAATTAAAGTAACCCAAGAAGCCTTATACCGGGCTATTAAAATGGTGAAGCCAGGTGCACGCTTAGGCGACATTGGCGCTAATATTCAAGCCTATGGTGAAAGCTTTGGTTATTCTATTGTACGTGAATACTGCGGCCATGGTATTGGCGCTGAATTCCATGAAGAGCCACAAGTATTGCATTATGGCCGCCCGGGTACCGGCGTGGAGCTACAAGCGGGTATGTGTTTTACCATTGAACCTATGATTAACGCCGGTAAGCCGCACACTAAATTACTTCGCGACAACTGGACCGTACTTACCCGCGACCGCAGTTTAAGCGCCCAATGGGAGCATACTTTGTTAGTAACAGAAACTGGTGTAGAAGTATTAACCCTACGTAGCGACGAAGACTTGCCCCGCGTTATTGAGGTTGCATAGGCCTATATGACTACTGCTGCGCCACTTGTTTTTCGCCCGCAGTGGCCTGAACAAATAGGCCCAATTGGGCCGTGGCGCGAACAACTGGCTGGTTATAATGCTTGGGCCAATGAACAGTTCAGCACCGCCAATATAGATGCTTTAGTAAAAGATCGAGCACATTTTTTCGATCAGTTACTCACCCATGCCTGGCAGCTTTTAAAATTAGACCAAGCACCGTTAGCTCTCGTTGCCATTGGCGGCTATGGCCGAGCCACGTTGCACCCTGGCTCTGATATTGATCTGCTTATTTTGTTTACCAACCCCTTAACCCCAGCCCAAGAACAGCATATTAGTCAGTTTATAACCTTGCTTTGGGACTTACACCTTGATGTGGGCCATGCGGTACGAACCGTAGCCGACTGTATGCTACAAGCTGCTGCCGACATTAGTATTGCTACCAGTTTAATAGAAAATCGTTATTTAGCTGGGTTACAGCCGCTAAGCAAGGCATTAAATAGTGCTGTAGCAATGCAGTTTCCTTGGCATAGTAATAATTTTTATCAAGCCAAGCGCGAAGAGCAGCAACTACGCCACCAGAAGTTTCATAGTACGCTGTATAATTTAGAGCCTAATATAAAACGCTCTCCTGGTGGCCTACGCGACATTCAAACCATTCATTGGATAGCCAAACAACATTTCAATACTCGGCGCGACGAAAGCTTGGTGGACTATAACTTTATTACCGCCGAAGAATTTATTGAACTGCAAGCCTGCCAAAGTTTTTTATGGCGTATTCGTTATGCGCTGCACATCACTGCCGGTAAATGCGAAGACCGATTATTATTCGACTACCAGCCGGAAGTGGCACTTATGCTGGGTTACGGTAGCGCCGATAAGCGCGCCGTAGAGCGAATGATGAAAGACTACTTTCAAGTGGTGTTAAAAGTAGGCGAACTAAATCGTATGCTGCTGCAGTTTTTTGAACAGGCCATACTCGGCCCCACTGACGCACTACAACCAGAGCCAATCAGTAATAATCTTGGTTTAGCTAACCAACAAATACTTGCAACCAACGACAAAGCCTTTGCAGAGCCCGCAAGTATAATGCGGTTTTTTGTGCTAATAGCGAAAGACAAACGTATCAAGGGCATTCATTCCCATACCATTCGTTTGTTACGCAACGCTCGGGCTCAACTTAGTGCTCCATTGTCTGAAAACCCCGAATGCCGCGCCCTTTTTCGCGAGCTTATTGCCCACCCCAAGGGGTTTGGCCGAGCTTTTGCTCTCATGCACCGCCATGGCATTATGGCTTGCTACCTAAAAGCCTGGGCTAATATTGTTGGCCAAATGCAGTTTGACTTATTTCACGCTTATACCGTTGATGAACATACTTTCCGGCTGATTCGAAACCTGTATCGCTTTACCTTACCAGCGCGTGCGCATGAATTTCCTTTAGCTAGCGAACTAATGCCAACATTAGCCGCACCCGAGCTACTGTTTTTAGCTGGTATTTTTCACGACATTGCCAAAGGTCGCGGTGGTGACCATTCCGAGCTAGGTGCCGTTGACGCTCGTAACTTTTGCCTATTGCACGACTACAGCAACAGCGAAGCCGAATTGGTAGCATGGCTAGTAGAGCACCACTTACTGATGTCGTTAACGGCGCAAAAACGCGATATTTACGACGCCGAGGTAATTCGCGACTTTGCCAATAAAGTAAATACTAAGCAGCGCCTAAGTTACTTATATTGTTTAACCGTTGCCGACATTCGCGCCACCAACACCAACTTGTGGAATAACTGGAAAGCAACCCTGCTAGAGGAGTTATATCGCGCTACTGCCGCTACCCTAAACAACGACGGCGAAAGCACCGTTACAGTGCGGCAACGGCTGCACCATAACAAACAGATGGCGCTTAGCTTATTGTTAAGTGCTGGCTTTAATTCTCTTGATATAAAGCAGTTGTGGGCCCGCTTCACGGCCGATTATTTTTTTCGCCACACACCAGAGCAAATTACCTGGCACAGCCAACATTTAATTCATTTAACAGACGTGCAGTTGCCACTAATTTTAATTGGCGACGAAAACAACCAAGGCACCACCGAAATATTTATTTATCACTTCGAAGAGCCCCATTTGTTTGCCAGTGTTGCCGCTGTGCTCGATGCCCAACACTTAAGCATTCACGACGCCCAAATTTTGAATACCCGCGATGGCTTTATAATGGACACTTTTATTGTGTTGGAGCACGATGGTACCCCTATACAAGACGTGCAGCGCATAGAAGAGGTTCGCCAACACTTGCACGACGTACTTAGAAAACGCCGCCAACCGCCCCGCCAGCACCGAGGGTTGTCGCGCCGCATGAAAAACTTCAAAGTAAATACACGGCTGAAGTTTTTACCGCAAAAAGGTGAACGAAAAACCACCTTCGAACTAATCACCCTTGATCGCCCAGGCTTAATTGCCCGGTTAGCCCGCGTTTTTCAACAGCAACATGTTAATTTACTGGCGGCAAAAATAACCACCGTTGGGGAACAAGCTGAAGACTTATTTATTGTTTCTAGCCTTGAAAAAAAAGCATTAACTGAAAACGAGCGTTTAGCCTTGCAACAGGCTATTGTTCAAGAACTTGACCATTAATTGAATTAGTAAAAGGAACCCTCCATGAATTCGTTACAGCACACTATTAATGCCGCCTTTGAACAGCGTGGCGAATTATCTCCTAAAGCGGCCCCTGCTAATATTCGCAACGCCGTTAGCGAAGTGCTAGCTAAACTTGATCGGGGCGAATTACGCGTTGCAGAAAAACAAGGCTCTGAATGGGTCGTGCACGAATGGGTTAAAAAAGCGGTGCTGCTTTCTTTCCGTTTGTACGACAATGAAATAATGGACGGCGCCGAAACCATGTATTACGACAAAGTGCCGAGCAAATACGAAAATTACAGTGCTGCCGACTTTACCAAAGACGGTGTTCGTATTGTGCCCCCTGCTATGGTGCGCCGCGGCAGTTTTGTCGGTAAAAATGTGGTGGTTATGCCTAGTTATATTAACTTAGGCGCCTATGTAGACGAAGGTTGCATGATCGACACTTGGGCAACGGTAGGCTCGTGTGCGCAAATTGGGAAAAATGTACATATTTCTGGTGGTGTGGGTATTGGCGGTGTGCTTGAGCCCTTGCAAGCAAACCCAACTATTATTGAAGACAACTGTTTTATTGGCGCCCGCTCTGAAATTGTTGAAGGCGTTATTGTGGAAGAAGGTGCCGTAATCTCAATGGGCGTTTATATTGGCCAAAGCACCCGTATTTTTGATCGTGAAACCGGTGAAATTCATTACGGCCGAGTACCTGCAGGCTCGGTAGTGGTACCTGGAGCCCTTCCAGCTAAAGACGGTAGCCACTCATTGTATGCGGCTATTATTGTGAAAAAAGTAGACGAACAAACACGCGCTAAAGTAAGTATTAACGAGCTATTACGTAATATCGACTAATCGGCTTTATTAAAAGCCAGCTTAAACTCCTTGGGTGGCGCTTGTTCTAATACAACAGGCGCTCCACTTATAGGGTGGGTAAAACTTAATTTAGTTGCCGCTAATAACAGCCTGTGGCAGTTAAAGTGGCTGCGAAAAAACTCGTTATGGCGACCATCGCCATGCCGCGTGTCGCCTACTATAGGATGCCTTAAATGGGCCAAGTGCCGCCGTAATTGGTGCTTGCGCCCTGTTTCTGGGCTTAGCTGCAGCAACGAATAACGCGTGGTGTCGTGTTTAGTACTTACTTTGTAGGGTAATTCTACCCGCTCAAGGCAAGCAAAGTTAGTTATGGCTACTTGCGCTGCTTTATTTTGCTGGGCATATTTGTCGGCAATTTGGTCTCGCTCTACCTTTAGTGGGTAATCTATACGCCCTTGGTCTGGCGCATAGCCCCGCACCACCGCATGGTAACCACGATGCACGCCCCCTGCAGCAAATTGCTCGCCTAGCAAAGCTGCAACAGACGACGACAAAGCAAACATCAATAAACCCGAAGTAGGCCTGTCTAACCGGTGCACTGGAAACACATGCTGATCAAGTTGGTCACGCAATAGCTGCATGGCAAACCAACGTTCGCGCCGCGCCAAATAAGACCGATGCACTAGCAAGCCGGCGGGTTTATTTATCACCACTAGGTGTTCATCGCGATAAACCAGTGCAAGCTCGCCAAAAGGAAACTGCTCGCTGTCCTGTGGGTGTTCGTTATTCACGAAAAAGTTCATCAAGCTGCCGCAGGGTTAAAATAAGTTGTCGCCGTTCACCCCAACATCCGCGCCAACATTCTGTTGCCATTGGGCTTACGGCAAAACCTCTAGGTAAAGGTAAGTTATGTTGTAGACGATGCTCAAACTCGGGGATCATGATAAACTGCAGCCATTGATGAAATTCCAAGGTGTCAACCGCAAATGGTTCGGTGCTTTGTAGTAATTCCGGCGCTGGTGGCTCTGTTTGCCAAAGCTGCTGCTCTTTTAGCAAAGTACGTAACTGGGTTAACAACGCTGTGGTTTGTTTGGCAAGCACTAGCAAAATCCTTATGGTGAAAATAACACCCCATATTATATGGAAAAATGTTGCGGTTTGATATGTACGGCTATGCCACTAAGAATAAAGCGAGAACAACACTGTAATGACACAAATAGCCACTCTGACTGAATTTTTAGACGCCAGCGGCGTTACTTGGCGAGCTCATGACCTTTCCCGCCGGGTAATGGAGCTGCCGCCTAGTTTACTGCGTCAGGTAGAACAAGGTGTGCGCCCGTTTCCTACGCCGCGGCAGCAAAAGGCTTGGTTGGCCATTACTTTTTGGCATTCAACCACTGCAGCTGCCCAGCCATTTATTTGGTTTGCCGCCTTACCACTCGACGAACGAGGCATGTTTCAACATGCGGCCATGCAGCACTTTATGAGCATTATTGTTGAGGCCCTAGGCCAACAGCCCACCGCCCACTTAACCGAGTCGCAACAACAAAGGTTACAACAAAACCCTTATATTTTTCAGCCCGACGAAGCTCGCCGCGCGGCTTTTCATGCTCAAATTTCTGCCGCTTTAAGTCAGGAGCCTTCCATTCATTTTGAACATGCAGAAGCTTATTTTTCTGGCCGTAGCGATATCAGTTGGCAGCTGCTAGGTATTCAAGGCATTCATGACATGGCCGTGCGCAGCCTTCAGCAGCCTGCTATACAACACTATATAAGCCAGCACTATTTTAGCTTTCCAGAGCCTATACAAGAAGCACTTAGCTTAGCCCTAGAGCAGGTTATTTTACCTTCAGCATTACAACAAAACTTGCTGGCGTTACGCACCGAAGCTGCTTCATTGGCCGCACGCCTGCGCCTTATTCGCTGTGTCTCAGGCCGCGCTAACGAGCCTGCATTGCAGCACTGGCTACGTCAGTTATTAACTGCAAGCAGCCATAGCGCAGAGCAGCAAGAACTACTATTAGTCATTGCCGCCCGCTGCTGGAGCGCACTGCAAGAACATAGGTTGCTTGAGTTGTTTTTCACCAAGCTGGCGCAAAACGACCTAAAGCTTTTTATTACCTTATATAAAGAGCTAGTTGCCATAACTGAATTGAGACCCCATTGTTTAAGTTTACTATACCAAACCAACTTAGCCCCTAGCCTACAACAGGCCGTACTTGCCCTGAAGCGGTCGGTTCGCGAGTCAACCCATGTTTAACTTAACGGATTTAATGTTACTTTTTGCTTTTATTGGTATCTGTGGGGCTTTTTGGCAGTGGCGCCAACAAGACGAGGTTGCACGACAGTATGCCCTACAGCTATGCAAGCGCCATGAATTGCAGTTTCTAGATATTGCACGTAGAAATGGCCGTCCTAGCTGGCAAAAAGGCTTGGGCTGGTTAGCCATGTTTCAGTTTGGCTTTTCAAGTGACGGAGAAATGCGATACGAAGGTACACTCAATTTGTTTAACTTAAAGCTGCAAGACACCTATATTCCACCCCACCGCACCCCCACAGACTTACCTGAAGAGCGCACAGCCCGCTGTGGTCAGCCACACATGAGTATGAGCTACGGCAAACGCACCGACGATCAAAGCTAAGACCAAGCTTGCTTAGCCGCAGCACTACGTTTGCGGGTAAACATATAAACTAAGGCATCTTTATACATTACCCAGTCGCCCATTAGGCTGTATAGCGGATATTGAAAGGTGGCTGGCTTATTCCGTTCGAAAACAAAATGCCCGAACCAAGCAAAACTATAACCGATTAAGGGTAATGTAAGTAGCCACCAAAAGTTCATGGTAGTTACCGCAAACACGAGCATAGCTAAAGTTAATGTGCTGCCCATATAGTGCAAAAAACGGCAGATACCGTTACTGTGCTCTTTTAAATAGTATGGGTAAAATTCAGCAAAACTATAAAATTTCATCGGTCCAGTGTTCATATTCACCTGCTTCGGTTAAAGCTTCTCGGTCTAAATATAATAGTTGGCCGCGAACTTTTTCTTTATCAATTTCGGCCACTAACTGATACCCCCTTGCGCTAAAAAACCGTTCATACTCAGGGCGGGTGGTAAATACCGCTACACCTTGAGACTCCGGGTGCAAACGCAATTCTTCTTGCACGGCCCGCACCAACAAGTCACCGCGGCCATGCTGTTGATACCTAGGGTGAACCGCAAGAAATACCACCATGTGGTAACTTTTAGCTGGTACTGCCGCACTTATTATGCGTTCTTTCTCTAGCATTTGCTTGGTACTTAAAAACCCTGCCGTCAGCAACATTTTTAACCGCCAGTGCCAAACTCTGTCGCCACCAAAGTGTTCACCTGGACGGGTTAAGCACACTACACCTTGTAAGGTGTTTTCAGTGAAAATACCAAACATAGGCTGTTCATTTTGCCAGAACATCATTAACTCTTCGCGAATAGACGCCCGCAACCGCTGCTCGTAGCCTTCTTTTTCATGTTGGAAAATATGCTGAAAAACCGGATCGTCTTGGTACGCTTGGAAAAGCAGCGAGGCTGCCGCACGAATATCTTCCGACGCCAAGTAAACCAAGGTTCCATCTAATTGTTCGCTTGTTTTCGTCATTAAGCCTCCGTGGTTAGTTAATGACCATACACAGTAGTTATTAATAGCTAACTATTGTTGAGTAATCAAACACTACCTACCTGGTCGGGCAAATTAATTTAAGCGGGCTCTAACCGTTCTAAAAAATAAATCAGGTCGCTGGCCAATAGTTCATGCTGCTCTTTGCCCACATACTCAAGCCCTACAGCACCTGTTTCATTATTCACCGACACAATCAAGTCGTCTTCATTACCAACGCCTATAAAAAGTGTAATTGGCTGGCGCAAGCGTTGTTTCATCATTACATGGCCAATTAAGTTTTGTTGCAGTCGTTCGGCATCTTCGGGTAATTGCACTTGCAATAAGGTAAAATTGTGATCACGAAAACGGACATGAAGATCACCTGCCCAAAACTGACTGAAAAAGTCTTTTATACTTCCGTGCAAGGTTAATTCTAGTGCTTTTTCTACATTCGCAAATGCTGTTGCTGGCTTTTGAGCCACAGCTTGCCATGCTATATGTTCGCCATTCGGTTCGCCGTAATAACAAGACGCCTGCCATTCCTCTACATAATCGGTAGTTGGCTTGCGCCCTTGTTTTTCATAATGTGTAGCGTAATCTTTGTGTAGTTGGGCGAGTACTGCTTTTACTTCGCTCATGGGCTCTCCTAAACCAATCGTCAGCTAATAACTTCATTCTATGTGTAGGACCTAACAAATGCCAACAACGAACCCCTTAGCCAAACTTGCGCTAGGCAAAGCCACCAGCTATCCACACCAGTATAATGCTAGCTTGCTTGATGCCGTGCCAAGAAGTATGAACCGTTTACCTATTGGTATTAAAAACGAAAACTTACCCTTTATCGGCACCGACACTTGGACTGCTTATGAATTATCTTGGCTTAATAACAATGGCTTGCCCCAGGTTGCTATTGCTGAGTTTGATATACCTGCCAGCAGCCCTAGCTTAATTGAGTCGAAGTCGTTTAAGTTGTACTTAAACAGTTTTAATCAACACAAACTTTCTTCCTGGCAGGACTTACAGCTTATTTTACAAACCGATTTAAGTGCCTGTGCAGAAGCTGCTGTAACCGTGCGTTTATATACCTTGACCGATTACGCTAAACTAGGCATTGCCCTACCCCGCGGCACAAGTATTGATCAGCAAAACATTGATATTCACAGCTACAACTACAACCCTAAACTACTGCAATTAAAGTCGGCCAATGTTGTCACTGAAACCTTACACAGCGACTTATTAAAGTCGAATTGTTTAATTACCAACCAGCCCGACTGGGGCAGTGTGGAAATTATTTATCAAGGCCCTGCCTTATGCCATGAAAACTTGTTGCGTTATATAGTCAGTTATCGTAATCATAACGAGTTCCACGAGCAGTGCGTTGAGCGTATTTTTATGGATATCATGCAGCTAGCCCAACCACTTATGCTAAGCGTGCAAGCTCGTTACACTCGACGGGGTGGGCTCGATATAAACCCATGGCGTAGTACTACAGATAATGTTGCGTTATTAGCACGTACTGCTCGTCAATAAGGCCTTCTTTATGTGTTATCATGGGCTGCAATTTACCGTTATATATTGAACAATTTGACTAGAGTAGTGCGAAGTGGATAATCCTGCGAGAAATGAGACCCTACAGCTGCAAGCCCAGCTGGCAGAAAGCAAAGTTTTACGCGACCAACTTGAAGCAACTTATCGCAACGACTTCGCTGCTTTAACCAAGTTTATTGGTCGTTTAAGTAACGCTTTGCGCGGTATTGATGGTGAACTCGATCACCGCCTTAGTAAAATGCAAGGCAGCATGTTGCAGTCCACTAGCATTGAAAGTGTTATTCCAGTAATGGACGACATTAGCTTACTTTTAAAACAGCATGGGGTGCGTTTACAAAAAGAGCTGCAAGACACCCATAATCGTTTAATAAGTGCCGCCAAGCGTTTGCAGCAAATGAATAACTTGCCCCGTGAAACTCGGGCCGAACTACGTGACTTGTTAGCCCAAGTAGAAGGCCCTGCATTTTCTGTACTCCACTACTTACCTTATTTAAATCAGCTTTTAGAATTATATCAGCGTAGTCTTACGTTGCGGGCGCATGCAACACAGCCACAGGTTAAAAATGTAGGGGTCGACTCTAGGGCTTTGGCCGACCAGCCGCACGCAAACTTAAAAGAAGAATTGATTAATTTACTCTCGTTTATTGATCTGTCGGGCAGTGCGGCGGTGGGTATACAAAATATTCGCCAACAACTATTAGGCAACTTAAGTGAAGAGCAATTCGTTATTTCTTGCGTGCAAGTAATTCGGCTTATTGTGCAAGGTATTAACGAAGAGCGTCAATCGGCGCAAACCTTTCTAAAAAACCTAAACGATGTATTAAGCACCATTTCAAGCTGTGTTGCGCGCACCTTAGAAAATAGTGAAACCACTCAGCATGCGCACCACAAGCTTGACAGCCAAATCGACGCTGGTATTAACTCACTTACTCTGTCAACACAAACCGCTACTAACTTAACCGAGCTTACTACCAAAATAAGCACCCATGTAGCGGTTATTGTTAGCAGCCTGAACATAAAAAAAGAACTTGTTGCGAACAGTCATAAGGAACTTACCAACGAGTTAGCAGCGGCCCAGTCTCGTATTATCGAGCTCGAACAAGAAGCCGACGCCTACAAAGACAAATTAACCGAACAAAAATTCAAAAGTTTACAAGACAGTTTAACCCGACTACCCAACCGGGCCGCTTTTGAAGAGCGCCTAGAGCTAGAGTTTAATCGGTGGCAACGTTACGGCACCCCACTAGCAATTGCTATTGCCGACATTGACCTATTCAAAAATATTAACGACTCGTACGGCCATATAGCGGGCGACAAAACACTTCAAGTTATCGCTAGCATGTTGAAAAAGTCGTTGCGTGGTACCGACTTTGTCGCTCGTTTTGGCGGTGAAGAGTTTGTGATGGTATTCCCGCAAACGGAAGTCAGCGATATTGCCGAGCCCCTTGATAAAGCAAGAAAGCGAATTCAAAACATTCCATTTAAATTTAAAAACAACGATATCTCAATTACAATTTCTATTGGCGCTGCCTCTTTTACAGACGGAGACAGTATTAGTAGCGTTTTTGAACGCGCTGACAAAGCGCTGTATTCTGCAAAGAAAGATGGCCGTAATAAAGTTGTAATTGATAGCCGCTAGGAGAAAAACGGCCTTATGCGAATTTCATTATCCCCACAGGGCAGTATGTCCCTTTTATCACAGGTAGAAATTGATCGCTTACAACAGTCTACCAACAGTGAACTGTACAAGTTGTTTCGTAACTGTGTGCTTGCTGTATTAAACGTTGGTAGCCACACGGACGATGCCGACGACATATATAACCAATTTAAAGATTTTGAAGTAAATGTATTGCGCCGTGAACGCGGGGTGAAGTTAGAGCTTATTCACCCACCAGCGAAAGCCTTTGTTGATGGTGAACTAATTGAAGGTATTCGTGAACACGTAGAGTCGGTACTACGCGATATTCTTTTTGTTGGCGAACGCTACCCAGAGTCGGCGCTAAAAGGCATTGACTCACGCCACTTAACTCACGTTGTATTCGATATTTTACGCAATGCGAATACCCTTCGCCCCGCTGCTGAGCTAAATATGGTGGTATGCTGGGGTGGCCATTCCATTAACGAAGTTGAGTATAAATACAGTAAAGTGGTTGGTTACGAGCTTGGTCTGCGTAATTTTAATATTTGTACTGGTTGTGGCCCCGGTGCTATGAAAGGCCCAATGAAAGGCGCCACCATAGGCCATGCCAAGCAGCGCATTAAAAACGCCCGCTATTTTGGTTTAACCGAGCCAGGTATTATTGCCGCCGAACCGCCAAACCCTATTGTTAATGAACTGGTTATTATGCCAGACATTGAAAAGCGTCTTGAAGGCTTTGTACGCTGCGCACATGGCATTATTATATTTCCTGGTGGCGCTGGTACCGCGGAAGAAGTGCTTTATATTTTGGGTATTTTAATGCACCCTAAAAACAAAGATCAGCAACTACCCATAGTATTCACTGGGCCAGAAGAAAGCCGCGATTACTTTGAACATTTAGACCGATTTATTCAAAAAACCTTAGGCGAAGAAGCTACCCAGTGGTACACCATTATTATTAATGACCCACAAACAGTTGCACAGCACATTCAAACTAGGGTGAGTGCCGTTAAACGTTACCGCCTTGGTAGCGGCGACGCCTATTACTTTAACTGGACCTTGCATATTGATGAGTCGTTCCAAATTCCTTTTGAGCCTACTCATGAAAATGTAACAACCCTAAAATTACATCGCGATAGACCCAAAGAAGAGCTTGCCGCCGACTTGCGCCGGGCTTTTTCAGCTATTGTGGCAGGCAACGTAAAAGCACCAAGTATTGCTGATATAAAACGCCACGGGCCTTATTTAATTCATGGCGACACCGACTTAATGCACGAGCTCGACGCGCTACTTGAGTCGTTTGTGAAGCAGCACCGGATGAAACTTCCTGGCGAAAAACCATACGATCCTTGCTATCGTGTTATTAAAAACTAGAGGAGCAAGTTATGTTCAAGGGCTTTAGCATTGCTATTGTCGGTTTTATAATTTACGCCATTATTGCAGGTGGTGTATTAACCTTCTACACGGCTAACCCCGAGAATATGACCTGGCGCGAGCGCGAAATTTTCAACCGTAAATATATTGGTCGCCTTGAACTTGGCAGCCCAAGTGGTGAAGTTTTGCGCTTGCTTGGACCACCTGATTTAAGCGAGGCCATTACCACTTCTGCAGGCGAGCTGGTAGTGTATTTTTACCGTACCCACCATGTGAAATCCGACGGTGTAACCACCCGTGACGAAACCACCCCGTTAATATTTCGCAATGAAAAGCTAATAGCCTGGGGTGAGTCTGCTTACCAAGAATACACGGGACGCAACTAACCTATGGCTTCGTTCCTGCTCGCTCACCAGCTTGTTCAAGGGCTCTTAACACGCGAGAAAATATCTGCTAGCGACTTAACCCAGGTTATTTCCAGTATCAGCTGCCTTGCCCGCGAGCCAGACTACACTTTACTTGGCTGTATCAACGAAATCCAGCAGCGTGGAGCCAACACCCAAGGTATTCTTCCCGCCGCAACCTTTGAATTACTGCTTATTGCTTGGGCTGCCCACTACCGTTATTTATCGAAACGCTATACCCAACTGCTTTTATCGCAAAGCATCATGAATCGAGCGCGCAGCTTGCAGCAACAAGATAAACGCCCTTTAAGCCAACTCATTCGCTGCGCCCAAGTTATTGCCGATGATGCTTGGCAAGGCAAAGATTTACGCTCTATATTCACGCGTCTTGTGCGTTATCGAAACGTAGCACAAGGCGTAGAGCTTTTAGCCGAAGTGCTGTGGTATCAAGAGCAGTTTGCTGCAGCCAATACGCACCAAACAAAATTACGGCCATTACCACGTAAACTATTACATGCTATTCGGGGCTGGCCCTACAACGACGAGCTTTTACCCCGAGTTGTTGAAGCCCTTGAAAAACAAACCCTGCTGCAACAACGCCTACGCGAACAAGCAACAGAATTAACCAAGCAACGGCGCTTACTCTCGGTAAAACAAGCTTTATTACTACTTGGCCCTGAAGCCAGCCGTGAGCTTATTTTAATTACCCATTTTGAAGCACACTTAACCCACCCATACATTCCGCTGCGGCAAGCACTATTACACCGAAGAGCATTGCTGGCACAATGCTTATTACTACTTTGCGATCAGGTGAAAGTAAGTTTGCCCTGCCATGTAGACCTATTATGTTACCTATGGATTTACGACTGCTGGTATCATCCTGAACTAAGTACTCAACTGCGTTGGAAGTATCAAACTAGCTTAATAGCCCCAGAAGCCATAACCACTTGGCAGCCTTTACAACAACAGCTTGAGCCTGTGCGGGCTTTGAAACTGGTCGACTATTGGCAATTACCCAGTAGCTTAGTGCCGTTATTGCGTATGCATTCAAGTTTAACGAACCCTGCTTTAGTTTGTGCCCGTTTAGCACATATCGCTACTGAATTAATCAGTCATCATGGTACCGAGTTGCCTAAAGCTTGGGAAAGTCAGGTGGAGCCACTGCTGAAGGCCGTGCATTTAAGTTGGGCCGACTTTTTGCACATACAGCAACATGCCAGCCACACCTTAAACGCCCAATGCCCATTAGAAATTATTCCTTTATAAAGGCGGGCAAGCTTCGTTCAGCAAGAATATTCAGCGTGCTTGGTGTAAACTGAGCACAAAATAATTTCGCAGTTCGTCTATATCGTTCAAAGCAGTCTAGACGCTTATTACCTAGCTAGTAGAAGGAAAAACAACCATGAGCACCACTATTACCGTTATTCCTGGAGACGGGATCGGACCCGACATTGTCGACGCCACCATTAAAGTTTTAGACAAAGCCGGCTGTGGGCTTACCTACGAATATGTAGACGCTGGCCTAATTGCTTTAGAAAAGCATGGCGAGCTGCTGCCTGACGTAACCTTAGCCGCTATTGATCGTAACCGGGTTGCTTTAAAAGGGCCGTTAACCACACCCGTAGGTGGCGGTTTTACTTCTATTAACGTTACCATGCGCAAACACTTTGGTTTATACGCTAACTTACGCCCGGTGGTGTCGTTTAAAGGTACTCAAGCACGTTATGACAACATCGACATTATTACCGTGCGTGAAAATACCGAAGGTATGTACTCGGGTTTAGGCCAAATAACTTCTGCCGACGGCTCGGAAGCAGAAGCAATGAGTAAAGTTACCCGGGTTGGTTGTGAGCGTATTCTGCGCTTTGCTTATGAACTAGCCCGCCGCGAGGGCCGCAAAAAAGTAACGGCTGTACACAAGGCCAATATTCTTAAAACCACTTCGGGTATGTTTTTAAGTGTTGCCCGTGATATTGCCAAGGAATACCCCGACATTCAGTCGGAAGAAATGATTATCGACGCCACTTGTATGAAGTTAGTGATGACGCCAGAAATTTTCGACGTCATTGTAACCACCAACTTGTTTGGCGACATTTTATCAGACCTATGTGCAGGTTTAGTGGGCGGTTTGGGTATGGCACCAGGCGCCAATATTGGTCGCGACCATGCTATTTTTGAAGCCGTTCATGGCTCAGCTCCCGACATTGCTGGTAAAAACATTGCTAACCCTAGTTCGGTTATTTTGGCCGCTATACAAATGCTCGAACATATTGGCCAAACCGACAATGCCAAGCGTATTTTAGCCGCTCTACGCGACACCATTGAAAGTGGCGATCGCACAACTGCCGATCTCGGCGGTAACCACGGTACAACAGAGTTTACCCAAGCAATTCTTGACCGCTTATAACGGTTATTTAATAGACCACAAAAAAAAGGCAGCCTATTAAGGCTGCCGTTTTTATTTCTGCCGAGGTAAACCTAACTTAAGCTTTTCAGCTTCTTACGTAAGTAAACCGTAATTTCTTCACGATCATGGTACAAGTGTCGAGCGGTTAATTCCCAACCCCACACTTCCGCTTCTTTTAGCCGCGCCTTAATAGCGTCTAAGTATTGGTGCACCGCCGCATAACGCTTTTTCATGGGCAGTTTTAAGTTGAAAATAGCGTCTTCACAATAGCCTTCAATAAACCAATCTGTCATCAAATGGGCTACTTTTACGGGCTTTTCAACCATGTCGCATACTAGCCACTGTACGTTTTTACGTTTCGGCCGAAACGCAAAACCGTCTTCGCGGTAATGTTTAACTTGACCAGTTGCCATTAACTTCTCATCAATAGCACCGTTATCTACCGCGCTTACCATCATGCCATGGGCCACTAACACAGCGGTCCAGCCACCCGGGCAAGCGCCTAAGTCGACAGCATTCATGCCCGAACTTACACGCTTTTCAAATTCGTGAGGCGGAATCATTACTTTAAAGGCTTCAGCTAGCTTTGCCGCAGAGCGGCTTGGGCTTAACTTAGGCGAACGAATACGGGGAATACCCATTTCATATGGCGCATGATTATAGCTGTAGGAATAACCTAATATGGCCGAGTGGGTGCTACGAAACATAACGTGCAACACCGGCCGATTGTCTACGTCTGTTTCGGTTAATATATCGGCTTTACGTAAAGCAATACGCAATGGCGTACTAATGCTTTTACACAGGCCAGAAAGCGCCCGCCCCTCATTAGTGTCGGCAGTTTCTACCCATACTTTGCCACACACTTGGGTGTCTTTTTCTTTCAGCACCGCAATAATAGGCTCAATGCGGTCGTCAACGGTTAAACTATTACACTCCGCCACCACAACAATTAGTTGACGGGCGAAAATAAGCCTATAAATAGCAAGCTTGCGGCCAATATGGTCCGCTTCTTCATCTTTACAGTGAAACATAACCACGCCACTGTCGGGTTGTGCTTTACAGTAACCGTAAACACCTAATTCACCCGCTTTTTCTTGTATTTCTGCCGCACATTCGCTTTCAAAGCCTGCGCGGCAATAGAGTAAAACGCCACTCATGTATTGCTCTCCAACCATTCACTTACTTGCTGTGCTACCCAAACCCAACGGTCGTTTACAGACTCGTTCGTTTGTTTTTGAACACCTTTGGACGGAATTAAATCATGATCACCATTCGTGGCCCAAATACACTCCACATTACTTGGTAATGGTTGTGCTTCCACCCACGAACGCTTACCAAAAGGATCTCGCTCGCCATGTATAATCAAATTCTTTGCGCGCTGATTATACAGATCATTGAGCCGATGTTTCGTTTCTTTTCCAGGCGGATGAAAAGGGAACCCCAAAGCAATAGCCGCCGTAGCCTGCGCTGTGTCGGCTATACGATAAGCAACACGGGCCCCCATCGACTTTCCCATTACAGCAAAATATGTTAAATCAAGGCTATGAATGTATTGCAACATGGCTTGGTCAAGTTGCGCTGCGGGGTTAGGGGGTCGCTTACGGCCTGTTACTCGTATTTGCTGCCAATAGGGAAATTCAAACACAAATGTCTTGTGCCCTGCCTGCTCAAGTGCCTTGGCAACCGTGCTCATAAATGGGCTGTCGGGCCCTGCCCCCGCCCCATGCGCAAACACAATGGGGCATTTAGTTAGATTGTTTGACACTCGTAAGCTCCGCTTTAGCCAGCTCGGTTTCGTCGCGGGCCACTTCACTTAGTAACCAATTGCGGAAAGTGGCAATTTTACCGGCATCGGCTTGCGACTCACGACACACCATAAAAAACGCGTCATTGGTAGGTAACTCTTGCGGAAAAACCTGCACTAAATGGCCTGCATCTATCTCGGGCTTAGCAAATATATTATTAGCAAGCGCCACTCCTTGGCCGTGTACAGCAGCTTTTAAAGCCAAGGCAGAGTGGCTAAATATAGGACCACTTTTAACTGCTGGGGGCTGTTCACCCACCATTTCAAACCAATCTTTCCAAGCGTTACGGGTTTCTTCGTGTAATAAACTATGGTTATGCAAGTCGGCCGGTACCTGCAGCGGGGTTTCACCTTGTAGTAACTGTGGCGAACACACTGGTATTAATGTTTCATTGTGTAATCGGTCAGCCCGCAACCCTTGCCAGCGGCCAGCGCCATAGTAAATAGCCACATCAACATAGTCAGTTAATGAACCTGTCACCTCGTCAACGGCCTTTATTCGTACATCCATTTCAGGGTGCGCTTCATGCAGCCTACTTAAACGTGGCACTAACCAAATAATAGCAAAACCAGGTGGTACACAAACCGTTAATGAGCCCTGCTCACTGGCCAGCATAATACGCCCCGTTACCAAGGTAAGATGATCAAGCATTTGGCGAATTTCAAGATAGTAGGCTTGGCCAGCTTCCGTTAACAGTAGGTTTCTGTTTCTACGCAAAAACAATGGTAAGTTAAGGTATTCTTCCAGCGCTTTTACTTGGTGGCTTACTGCCGCTTGGGTAACGAAAAGCTCAGCGGCAGCCTTAGTAAAGCTTAAGTGGCGCGCTGCAGCCTCAAATGACTTGAGCGCGTTCAATGGGGGTAGTTTGCGCATACAAGCTCTTTGTTATGAATCAGCCGTTGTAGTTGTCAAAGTGGCCTCATTCTCAGCAGCATTAGAAAACTTGCGTGCAGGTAATGTACCCACGCACAAACGGCACTCGCCTTCAGCTGGCGCCGAACTTTCCACGTAGCGTACTTTATGGCTGGCACTACTACGGTTGCTTGAAACTTGATAAATGCGATCGCGCCCTTGCTCATTACTCATAACTTACTCCTTGGTTGCTAAAGTCGTTATAGCTTTACGACTCATTTCACTTTAACCTTAGTGTTATATCATAACAAAACATCTGCTTAATAAGTAGCTAGCTAACATTATTCCGCTGGTTGTGTTGCATGCAGGTTATCTATCTCGTTTTAGAAGGAATACACATGGCAGTTGTCGGCTCCGAGTTGTACCGACTCAATAAATTATTGGTTTGGCAGGGCTTCAAACAGCTTGCACCCATTGGCATGTTTGTCGCAGCCTTTGGTGCCGCCTTTGGCTTAGCTGCTACACAAGCTGGCTTAGCCGACTCAACCACGCTTACCATGAGCATGCTAGTGTTTACCGGCACCGCCCAATTTGCCATTTTAGACCTATGGGGTCCTGAACTGCCACTATTCACAATTTTACTAACGGTTTTTGCTATTAATTCACGTCACCTGCTTATGGGGGCCACCCTTTACCCTTGGCTACGGCACTTGCCACCAGCGCAGCGCTATGGCGTTATGTTAGTGGTTTCCGATGCCAACTGGGCCATGGCCATGCAAACCTTTAACCGCAAAGAGCCAGGGCTTGGGGTGTTATTAGGTGGTGGTATCGCACTGTGGCTGTACTGGGTGCTCGGTACTTGGCTTGGGGTTTATTTTGGTAATGTTATTAGCAACCCTAAGGCATTTGGCATCGATATGGTTATGGCTTGCTTTTTACTTGCCTTAGTACTCGACACCCAAAAAAGCCTATCCACTTTTATTACCTGGGTGGTTGCTGCAACCGCATCGTTACTCGCCTATTGGTATTTACCAGAAAATAGTCACGTTATTGTTGGCGCTTTAGCCGGGGGCATTGCAGGTACTATGGTGATTGACAAAACGCCTACTGAAGAATCATTAGGAGAAGAAAAAAATGAGCATTGAAGCCACTACCCTAAGTATTTTAGGGGTTATCATTGCTATGGCATTAGTTACCCTTGCTACTCGCTGGGGGGGCGTATACGCCATGTCGTTTGTGCCCATACGGCCGCGTGTACAACGCTTTATTCAAGCTATGTCAGGCTCGGTCCTGGTGGCGCTGCTAGCCCCCATGGCTGTCGCTGGCGATACCGCTGCTCGGTTAGCATTATTAACCACCGCAGGCGTTATGCTGGTATTCAAAAAACCATTGCTGGCTATTGCCTGTGGCGTTGTAGCGGCCGCCTTGTTCAGATACTTTTAACCAGCTAACTTTTGCTGTCTTAAACATTGGAGTCAGAACCAACCGTTGCTAAAAGCTTACACACTTCAGCGATTGTCTAGCCTTGGTTCTGACCCCAGCAATTACAGCCTCACGCCGCCGTCAATTTCAACCACGCGGCCGCTGAAGTAGTCGTTTTCAATAATAAAGCGTGCAGCGTCGGCCACTTCACTTGGCTGCCCCCAACGCGATAAAGGGACCATTGCTAAAGCCCGCTCAACTGCTTCTGGCTTCATAACTGCAGTCATAGGCGTTTCAATAAAGCCTGGGGCAATGGCACCACAGCGAATGCCAAACCGGCCTAGCTCTTTCGCCCAGGTGACTGTCATGGCCACAACCCCGGCTTTCGTTGCTGCATAGTTGGTTTGGCCAAAGTTACCCGAACGCGCCACGCTAGAGATATTAATTATCACGCCTTTACGACCACTTTTGGCCATTGCAGCTGCTGCTTCACGGCCACACAAAAATGTGCCAGTTAGGTTAACATCTACTACCGACTGCCACTGCTGAAGAGGCATTTTATGGGTCACTTCACCGTCTTTGCACTTAATCAATAAACCGTCACGTAAAATGCCGGCATTGTTAATTAATACGTCGATACCATCGAAGTCTGCATCTAACGCGGTAAAGGTTGCTTCAACAGCTGCTTCATCGGTTACGTTGACCACATAAGTGCGTACCACTTTAGCGCCCGCGGTTTCACAGGCTAGCTGAGCTTCAGCTAGTTGTTCTGCATTCATGTCTAGCAATGCTAGCGACGCGCCTTGAGTGGCAAAGTTTTCTGCCATGGCACGGCCTAAGCCCTGCGCACCGCCGGTAATTACTATTACTGAATCTGAAACTTGCATATTCTATTTCCCTTGTTCAAACCATTTGAAAATACTGGAAAAGTCTTTTTTACCAAAGCCCTGCTCACTGTGCTGTTGGTATAAGGCAGCCGCAGCATTTCCCATTGGCGTGGAAGAATTGGTTTGCTCCGCTGTTGCTAAGGCTAAGCCTAAATCTTTCAGCATTAAGTCAACCAAGAAACCGCCATTATAATCATTGCTCGAAGGTACATTATCCATTACACCTGGGCATGGGTTATATACTTCTAAAGTCCAGTTGCGGCCAGAACTTTGCAGCATAATCTCCGATAACACTTGTGGGTTTAAACCATGGTCTATACCCAACTTTAATGCTTCCGCAGTACCCGACATAAGTACACCAAGCAACATGTTGTTACAGATTTTAGCCACTTGCCCAGCACCGTGGGCACCGGCGGTAAATACCGCTTTGCCCATGCATTCAAGTAACGGCCGTGCTTCTTCAACGTCGGCGTTATCGCCACCACAAATGAAGGTTAAAGTACCTGCTTTAGCGCCGCCAACACCACCCGACACTGGCGCGTCAATACAGCGCACACCCGCTGCGGTTAAGCCTTGGGCTAATTCACGCGCGGCTTCGGCACTAATGGTGCTGGAATCAACCACCAGCGCGCCTTTAGGAATAAACCCGGCAATGCCCTTAGCGTCGGCGCCGGCATAGCCAAAATACAGGCCTAATACATGTTTATCTGCAGGCAGCATTGAAAATACTATTTCGGCGTTCTGTACCGCTGCTATAGCCGACGATGCCACCTGCGCACCAGCTGCTTCTAACGCAGCTAGCGCATCGGCCGACAAGTCGAACACCGTTACCGCATGGCCTGCTTTCACTAAATTGGTAGCCATGGGGCCACCCATATTTCCTAACCCTATAAATGCAATTGCGGTCATAAAACCCTCGCCCTTATTGGTTGTTGCCTAGATCGCGTAATGGGTGCTCGTTTTCCGCCCAAGGCGAACTAAACATAGCGTCTAAGTCTTTATCAGTTACCTCACTAATAGCGCTGTGCTGCCATTTAGGGTTGCGATCCTTATCGATCAACAAGGCCCGCACACCTTCAATAAAGTCGCCTTTTACAGCGCTATTTACCGACAAGGTAAGCTCGAGTTGAAATGCCTCGGCCAAGCTTAAACTGGGTCCATGGGCAAGTTGTTGCCATACAATATGGGCCGTTAAGGGGCAACCGGCGGCTAAGGTTTGCTGGCCACGAAGCAACACTTTGTCTTCCGTTTTAAAGGCCAAAAACTGTTTTGCCACGGCATTCACGTTAGCGCCAGCCATCAGCTTTTTAATGGTGGTGTGCAAAGGCTTTAATATCGGTGCTGGTAATTCGTGCGCATAGCTGGCTAACTTTTCAAGTACCGCACTAATTAATCCGCAGTTCACTTCGGCACTTTCAGTCCATGGTATGGCTGCCAAGGAATGCAAGGTGCTTTCTTTTTGCTCTGCATTTAATGCCACATCGGCCATGCCAAGCCAGCAAGCATCGGCAGCGTTTACGTGGGCAGCGGTTAAGCCAAGAAATAATCCCATGCCTTCAGGTAAACGGCTTAAAAAATAAGTACCGCCTACATCTGGATATAAGCCAATGGTAATTTCCGGCATAGCCAAGCGTGAACGTTCAGTTACAATACGATGGCTAGCACCAATCATTAATCCAAGCCCGCCACCCATAACAAAACCGTCGCCCCAAACCACCAAAGGTTTAGGGTAGGTTTGTATTTTGTAGTCAAGCTGATACTCGCGAGTAAAAAAGTCGACCACCTCAGGCACCATTGCTTGCGGCTGTGCTTGCGCTGCTTGGTACATCGACACAATGTCGCCACCGGCACAAAAAGCCTTTTCCCCAGCCCCTTGCAACCACACACAGGCAATAGTGTTGTCGTTTGCCCACGCCTCCAGTTGCGGCTCTAACAACTCAACCATGTCAATACTTAAAGCATTTAATGAACGCTCTGAATTTAATGTGGCTACACCTATTTTGTAGCCGTTACCTGCGTTGCGGGTATCAAACAAAACTACATCGTCAAGGTTACTCATATTAATTCTGCTGCTCCATCTGCTAATAAACGGCGGGCAATAATCAAACGCATAATTTCGTTGGTACCTTCTAGAATTTGATGCACACGCACGTCACGTACATAACGCTCTAAAGGATATTCACGAATATAGCCGTAGCCGCCATGAATTTGTAAGGCTTCATTACACACTTGAAAGCCCACGTCGGTAGCGAAACGTTTCGCCATGGCGCAGTAGGTGGTTTTGTCCGTGTCGTTGGTGTCTACTTTAAAAGCCGCTAACCGCACCATTTGCCGTGCCGCCACTAATTCAGTAGCCATGTCGGCCAACTTGAATTGCATGGCTTGGAAGGCCGCTAGCGGCTTACCAAACTGGCTACGCTCGTGCATGTAGTCGCGGGCTGTATTTAACGCGGCTTGCGCTGTACCCACCGAACACACGGCAATATTAATGCGCCCGCCGTCTAATCCCATCATGGCAAACTTAAAGCCTTCGCCTTCTTCGCCAAGTAAATTGGCCACTGGCACACGCACGTTTTCAAAAGTAACTAAGCGGGTTGGCTGCGCATTCCAGCCCATTTTCTCTTCTGCTTTACCGTAGTGAATACCCGCGGCATCGGCAGGCACCACAATGGCGGAAATGCCTTTAGGGCCTTCGCCACCGGTGCGCGCCATCACCACCATAACGTCGGTTTCACCGGCGCCAGAAATAAACATTTTCGAGCCGTTAATCACATACTCGTCGCCATCTTTTTTGGCGGTAGTACGTAAACTTGCTGCGTCTGAGCCAGCACCAGGCTCGGTTAAGCAATATGAGCCTAGCTTTTGCCCCATCACCATGTCGGGACACCACTGGTCGATTACCTCTTGCTTGGCAAAAGAGCCAATCATCCAAGTGACCATATTATGTATGGTCATCATGGCGGTGGTGGCAGTACAACCCATAGCCAACTGCTCAAAAATAAGGGCACTGTCGAGCCGTGTCATGCCAAAGCCACCGGCACTTTCTGGTGTATACATACCCATAAAGCCCATGTCACCGGCTTTGCGAAATACGTCAATAGGGAAGTGGTGTTCTTGGTCCCACTGCGCTGCAAACGGGGCCAGCTCTTTTTCCGCAAAGGCCCGAGCCGTAGCAACAAACGCTTGTTGATCGTCGGTTAAATTAAAGTTCATTACGCGCTCCTATTAATTGCCAATTACTGCAGTTTAATGGTCATATTTGGACCATTATCAATTTCGCTTTCTGGCCAGCGGGCGGTAATGGTTTTAGTTTCTGAATAGAAACGAATGGCTTGTTTACCATAGGCATGCAAGTCACCAAAGAATGAGTTTTTCCAACCAGTGAACGAGAAAAACGGTAATGGCACTGGAATTGGAATGTTAATACCCACTTGGCCTACTTCTACTTCGTGCTGATATTTACGCGCCGCGGCACCGTTAGTGGTGAAAATAGACGTACCGTTACCATATTGGTTGCTGTTTACAATTTCTAAGGCTTCATCGAGAGTGTCAACCGACATAGCACAGAGCACCGGGCCAAAAATTTCCTGCTGATAAATGCTCATTTCTTTGGTTACGTTATTAAATAACGTTGGGCCTACCCAGTTACCATTTGGGTATCCTTCAACGGTACAGTTGGTACCGTCTACTAAACAGTCTGCGCCTTCGGCCTTACCTTTGGCGATCATGTCAATTACCCGCTGCTTGGCTTCAGGGCTTACCAATGGGCCATAAGCGGCGTTTTTGTCGGTCCATACCCCTGGTTTAACCTTGGCTAATTCTACCGCTAAGTCGTCGATCCACTCTTGTGATTTACCCACAAAAACCGCTACCGAAATAGCCATACAACGTTGGCCTGCAGCACCAACCGAGGCACCTACTAAGTTGTTAATAACCGTTTGTTTGTTCGCATCGGGCATAATAACGCTATGGTTTTTTGCCCCAGCAAAGGCTTGCACACGCTTCAAGTTGTCGGTACCGGTGCGGTAAATATATTGTGCTACTGGCACCGAGCCAACAAATGAAATGGCTTTTACGTCTTTGTCATTCAGTAAGTGATCAACCTGCTCTTTACCACCATGGACAACTTGTAGCACACCTTTAGGCGCACCCGCTGCAGCAAACAATTCTGCTAAACGTGTTGGGGTTAAAGGGTTTTGCTCGGAAGGCTTTAAAATAAAGGTGTTACCACAAGCAATAGCAAGTGGGAACATCCATAGCGGGATCATAGCTGGGAAGTTAAACGGGGTAATACCTACGCACACGCCCAAAGGCTGTATATAGCTATAAGTATCGATACCACGGGCAACGTTTTCAGCACTTTCGCCCATCATTAATGACGGCACGTTAGCGGCTTGCTCAACTACTTCAATACCACGCCATACGTCGCCTTTGGCGTCTTCAAAGGTTTTGCCCGACTCTTCAGCAAGAATTGTAGCTAGTTCGTCGTGGTGCTCTTTTAACAACGCTTGATAACGCATCATTAAGCGGGCACGCTCTGGAACTGGCACTTCACGCCACGTTTTAAAAGCTGCTTTTGCGCTTTCTACGGCGGCTACCATCTCTTCGTTGGTGGCGCACGGTGTTTCTGCGATCACTTCTTGCGTTGCTGGGTTTGTTACAGGAATCATTTGCGTTGCTTTTGATTCAACAAACTCACCATCAATAAATAACTTAACTGTCTTTGTCATAACTCAACCTATTTGTTGTGTGGTGCGTTTAGCACGTGTTGTTCACCACTGTTGTCATTTTGTCTGACAGCATAGCAAACCCCAAAATTCTTATGTTCCTATTAAACCAGAGTGGTTGCTACTTTAGAATCGATTAAATTGGCGCTACAATGGACTATATTGTTATTTAATAGAGTAATATTGTGAGCCAACCATCGAACTGGCCCCTTCCCGCCGGTAGTACTCGACTTATTATGCCGCAGCCGCTGGTGGAACAATTGCAGCGCCACCCACTCACGCGCGGTTTATATCCAATTGCCTATGGCCACTATCTCAATGCCACTGGGCATAGAGTGCGTCGCCACATACATACCGACCATTTAATTATATTTTGCCATGCGGGCCGAGGCCGGTATCGTGCAGGTAAGCACAAAGGTTACTTACTGCCTGGCCAAGTGCTTTTTTTACCCAAAGGCGTGTCGCATATATACCAGTCCGACAGCGCTCAGCCATGGAGTATTTATTGGGCTCACTTTGCCGGTGAGCAAGTAACCGATTTCATGGATTATCTTGGTATCTCCGCAGCCAGTAAGCAACCCGCTCACCCCCATGGTAACCCAGTGCTTACACTACGAAATTGGCGCGCCTTGCTGACCGACGTAACCCAGTTGCTTAACTTACAACATGAACGGTTGAATTTAGATAAAGGCGTACTTGCTTCCGCGTTATTACGTAAGCTATTAAGCGAGCTACCGTTAATGGCTCGGCCTGAACCAGCCGACCGTAAAGAATTTGATTTAGACTCACTAAAACGCTTTATGCGCGACAATAGCCATAAGTCGCTCGAGCTAAACGAGCTTGCCCAGTTTACGGGGTTGTCGCGCTATCACTTTAGCAAAAAGTTTCGTCAAGTAACCGGCGACAGCCCGCTCAACTACTTCACTCGTATGAAAATAAATCAAGCGGCGCAAATGCTGCGTGAAGGCGAACAAACCATTCGTCAAATAAGCCAAACCTTAGGTTATGACGATCCTTATTATTTTAGTCGGTTATTTAAGAAGCACCAAGGCCTAGCGCCGAGCTTTTATCGACAAAACTTTGGCTAAATATGGTAATTTAGCTTCGTAACGTTGTGGGCAAAGCGAGTAAGGTTATGGCCGTAGAGCAAATTGAGTTATTTCCACTTCCCAACCCTTGCATTAATGTATGCGAGACAGGGCCTCGTGGCTATTGCATCGGTTGCTTACGTTCACGAGAAGAGCGGTTTAACTGGTTGAAAAAATCAGAGGTTGAAAAAGCCCGTATTTTAAAATTATTAAGTCATCGGCAACGCCGTAAAAGTGCATTCTTGGCAAACTTAGCGCGCGAAGAGCAGGCTGAGTTTAGTTTTAACGATCAACTGAGCCTGCCCGGCTTGAGCCCAGACACATAGCCTTAGCTTTCGTCTGGGTCCATCGCGGCCATTAATTTTTGCAAATAAGGCTTTACGGCTTTAAGGTCGGCTTCAGGTACATCGCCCACCCAAAATTTTATTAACTGGATACTACCCGTAGCAATGGCTAACATTTGCTCTTTCTGAGCGTCGCTTAAGCTAGGTATATTTTCTATTTCTCGACGGGCATTTTCGAGCTCGCGCATAACCTCATCGTCGTTTTCATCCATCATTAAATACATAGTGGCAGCATTTACCCGATCTGCCACTTCTGCCCATTCATTCTCATTGCTAAAGCCATGGCGTTTGATTACAGCGACAAATTTGGCATAATCTGGGTGGCCTTTACTACGTTCAATCAGTACCGACATTTTCGGTAGCCCGTCTTTGAACTCATGAAAAGTATAGTCATCGTCGTCAAACATTGTGGACTCGTCTTCCATTACATTAAGTTCTTCCAGCGTGGCAATATAGCCTTCAATTTGACGATTAGTTAAGTCGGCACTATGGGCCATGGGCACAATCAGCATGAACGCAGTAACAACCAGTACCCAGATGGTTTTTTTATACAACATAACTGTTTCTCCCTTTCATAATTACACTAAGTAGCCGCAACCACTCGATTACGCCCACCTTGTTTACCTTCATACATTAGCTTATCTACGCGCCTTAATATGTCGTCAGGGGCGCGGTCCGTTGCGTTATAACGGGTAACACCAAATGTTACAGTAATTTTAAAGGTTTCGCCGTTCGCTTCAAAATTAAGCGCAGCTATACTTTTACGCAGCTCTTCGGCAACCCTTTTGGCCGCATTTAATTCTGTGTCTGGTAGCAGTACCACAAATTCTTCACCGCCAATTCTTGCCACCATGTCGCAGGCCCGCATGCGCCCTTGCACCAGCTCCGATATTTTAACCAGCACTTGGTCGCCGACCTCGTGTCCATAGGTGTCGTTCACGCGTTTGAAGTGATCAAGATCATACATCAGCATGGAAAAAGGTCGCCCATGGCGCCTGCTTGCTATTATCAACCTTTCCGCTTCCAACATGAAATGACGCCGGTTGGCTAACCGCGTTAAGCTGTCGGTAAAGCTTAATTGGCGTAGTTCTTCTTCAATATTTTTTTGTTGGGTAACATCAGTAGCCACACCCGACCACAGCACCGCGCCGTCAACGGTTTGTTCCGGCATTGCCGTACCACTCAGCCACCGTACAACCCCGTTCACTACGATACGATAGTCACAATTCCATTCAGTTAAATTTGCTTTGGAAAAAGCTAAAGTGTCAAACACCATTTTAATATCTTCACGGTGAATGCGATCGAACACGGGGGTGGCATCGTCCACTAAGCCTTTTTTGGGCACCACATACACTTCAGTTACTTTATCGCTAATATAGGGGAAGCTGAAATGCTCGTTGGCACTTTGCTTTAGCTGGTAAATTACCCCAGGCGACACTGCGGCAATTTTTTTGATGCGTTCGTGCTCAATACGTGACGCGCTAATGTCGGCAATGCAACCAATAATAGCGACGGCTTCATTATTAACGAATTTCTTTTTAGCCGTATCTGCAACCCAGCGGTATCGGCCGCTGTCGTCACGTACGCGATACTCGCGTTTCAATATCCGTTGCTCTGATGTTTTTATCCAGGTCGCTAGCTCACTCAAGGCATTATCTACATCGTTAGCATGAATGCGCTCTACCCAAGCTTCTGTACTATTCGGCGGTTCGAAAGTAACGCCAAGGGTTTCTTGTATATTAGGTGAAATAAAAGCAGCAACAGAGGTGTCGGGAAGGTTCAAACGGTATAAGGTAGCGGGTGCCGAATGAACAATATCTTGAAGTAAATAAAGAGTTTCAACACACACCGAGGGCTGTGAGGCAACTGTTTTTTTGGGCGGGCTCATTTTTTCAAGAGGCATAATAACTTTCCATATTATTATAATAGTTTTACGGATATTTAAAGCAGCCCTCTGCGGCAGCATTTTTCGTGCTGGTGAAAGGCGTTAACGCCCTTGTAGCAAAGCCGTGCGTACGCTTTCTAAGTCTTCCAGTGTGTCGACACCACTGGGTGGTACTTTAATGGCGTTTGCAACATGTATGCGTTCACCATGCCATAACACACGTAGCTGCTCTAATTGTTCAATCCGCTCGAGTGGGCTAGCTTCCCATTCCGCATAGCGGGTAATAAAACCAGCGCGATAAGCATAAATACCAATATGCCGCTTCCATGGTTGAAAGTCGACCATATTCTGTTCAGTTTGAAAGCCGTCTCTATCATAAGGGATAGCCGCGCGGCTAAAGTATAAGGCATAGCCAGAGGCGTCTTGCACTACTTTCACAATATTCGGGTTAAATATATCATCACGGCAAGTCAGCGGTACGGCTAGGGTTGCCATAGGTGCTAAACGTTGTGCCCTTAGATTTTCGGCAACCTGATGAATAATTTCAGAAGGAATCATGGGCTCGTCGCCCTGCACATTAACTACCACTTCATTCTCATCAAGCGCCAAACGCTCTACCACCTCAGCTAGCCGCTCAGTACCCGATTGGTGGTTGGTCGAGGTCATCATGGCCCGACCACCGAATTTTCGAACCACGGTGGCAATACGCTCATCGTCTGTTGCTACCACCACCTCAGCCGCACCACTAGCTAGCACCCGCTCCATCACACACTGAATCATGGGCTTGCCATTAATGTCTGCTAAGGGTTTGCCAGGTAACCGAGTGGACGCATAACGGGCTGGAATAATTACGGTAAAACTCATAAGGTATCAACCTGTTTCATTTCTTCGGCGCTTAAGGTTTTTGCTTCTTGCGCAAGCATTGCCGGAATACCATCACGCACTGGGTAGGCCAGCTGCTCGCCACGACAAACTAGGGTTGTTTTATCTGGGCCCCAAACTAACTTGCCTTTACATGAAGGGCAGGCCAAAACACTAAGAAGATTGGCTGGTATGCTCATAAATTAGGTGCCTCGTTTGGTAACTGCGAACGGGTTGAAACAGGCGCTTGAGCGGATGCTTTTTTCATTGCCGCAACCCCTTGTACCCGTTCCGTAAATTGTTGTAGAAAGGTTTCTGGTAAGGCCATAGCAACTTTTAAATAATACCAATGTGGTCGAGCAAAAGCGCGTACTTTAATGGCGTCTTTTTCTGTCATTAACACTGGGTATTCATTGCTTACATGATAAAAGTCAGTGGCCTTAAAGTCATAATGGTCGGCATAAACCCGTGTTTCTGAAATTGTAATGCCTTGTTCACGCACCATGGCAAAAAACCGTTGTGGATTACCAATTCCGGCAATAACCAATGCAGTTTCACCATCGGGTACTTCAATTTCAGAACTGTCGCCTACTTGGCGCCAGCCAATAGTTTGCAAATTCATTTCCTGCGCTTCAATACCCTTAGGCAAGCTATGCTCTGCAGCCAAAGGCCCGTTGGTAAGTACCCAGTCGACCTTTTTTAAACGCCGCGCACTTTCCCGCAGGGGCCCTGCAGGTAACCGCCAGTTATTGCCAAAGCCACGGCCACCATCAACAATGCCAATTTCAATATCGCGCCCTAAAGCGTAATGCTGTAAGCCATCGTCGGCGATAATTACATCAATGTCTTTGCTAGCCAATAATAACTTGGCCGCCTCTATGCGTTTAGGCGCTACCGCCACCGGCACACCGCTTAACCGCGCTAACATAATAGGTTCGTCGCCGCACAAATCTGGGGTTGACGTAGCACCAACCAGCGCTGGAAATGTCCCTGCTCCGCCATACCCACGCGACACAATGCCAGGGCGCATACCTAGGCGTTGTAAATGCTCAATTAAAGCCAATACCGTTGGTGTTTTACCGGTACCACCAACTGTAACATTACCCACTACAATAACCGGCACCGGTGCTTGCCAACTTTTTTTCAGCCGTAGCACAAACAACATTCTGCGCACCGCCGCAAGCATTGTAAACAAGGCACTTAACGGTGTTAAAAACCACAACGGAAAGGCTAAACGGCGCTGATACCACCAAACAACTAGCTTATCACTCACTCTAAACCACCAAACTGCATTTGATATAATTGGGCGTAAGCGCCTTCTTGCTTCAATAGGTCTGCGTGAGTGCCACGCTCAATTATTTTACCTTGTTCAAGCACTAATATTTCATCGGCATTTTCAATGGTAGAAAGCCGATGCGCAATTACTAGCGAAGTACGATCTTGCTGTAAATTATCCAACGCTTTTTGAATGTGTCGCTCCGACTCGGTATCAAGCGCCGAGGTGGCTTCGTCGAGAATCAACAGTGGCGCATTTCGCAATAAAGCACGTGCAATAGCAATACGTTGTCGCTGCCCACCCGAAAGCATTACCCCATTTTCACCCACCATGGTTTCTAGCCCATTAGGCAAGTTGTCGGTGAATTCATTTACATACGCCAGTTTTACCGCACGCTCAATATCTGCGCGGGCTACTTTACCCCGGGCACCATAGGCAATATTGTTAGCAATGGTGTCGTTAAATAAACTGACGTTTTGTGACACCACAGCAAACTGGCGGCGCAGGGTTTTTAAGCTGTATTCGCGAATATCAATATTATCGAGCTGAATACTACCTTCGTCCCAGTCGTAAAAGCGTGTGAGCAAACTAGAAATGGTCGACTTACCACTGCCCGAACGCCCTACTAAAGCAACTGTTTTTCCTGCTTCTACATGAAAGCTAATGTCTGTTAATGCTGGCTCATCGCCTTCGGCATAACGGAAGGTTACTTTATCAAAGCGTAAATCGCCTTTGGCGCGTTCTAACTTAAGCTTACCGGCATCGGGCTCTGGCGCTTGGTCAAGTACCGTAAACACACTGCCAGCAGCGGCAATACCCCGTTGAAAGTCTGAGTTAACGTTCGTGAGTTGTTTTAACGGACGTAACAACATAATCATAGACGTAAGTAACGTGGTAAATGCCCCTGGCGTTAGGTCGGCTAACATACTCGGGAAACTGGCAATAACTAGAACCATCGACAAGCTAAACGATGCAATTAGCTGAATTACAGAAGTACTAATAGTGCGAATATTTACCAACTTTAAATTTTGCCTACGAGTACGCTGGTTAATTTCACTAAAGCGTTTCGCTTCACGCTTTTGCCCTTCAAACATCACCACAACTTGATGACCATTTAGCATTTGTTCTGCGGTTGTCGTTACATTGCCCATGGCCGTTTGAATATTACCACTTACATGGCGAAATTTTTTTGACACCACCGCAACAACTTTTCCCACTAAAGGAGCTATCAGTAAAAACACTAAGCTTAGTTGCCAACTGTGGTACATCATAAGGCCAAGCAAGCCCACCACAAACGCTCCTTCTCGCACTAAGGTAAGAATAGCTCGGCTGGTGGCTTCTGCCAGTTGTTGGGTGTCGTAGGTTATTTTTGAAATTAAGTCGCCGGTAGACATTTTATCGTGGTAGGCCACGGGTACCCGCATTAAATGCTCGAATAACTCTTGTCGTAGGTTGGTAACCACCTGAAAGCCTACATAGCTAAGAAAATAGCTCGACACAAAGTTAAAAATACCCCGCAAAATGAATACGATAGGCACAAAAATAGCGCCATAGAGCAATATCTTTGGGTTGCTGGCGGCTAAACCATCATCAATAAGAGTTTCAATGTGGTAAAAGAAGAAAGTGTCGACACCGGCGTAACCTATCATGCCCACCACTGCCACAAAAAAGGCAGTTCGATAGGGCTTAATGTACTTAAGCAAGCGTTTAAAATTTGATAGTTTGATCGTTTCTGCTGTCATGCGAACCATTATCTCTAGACGAACTGCGGCTATTGTACCGTTAATTGCGCTTGCTTTACTAGCAGCCGCATAATTAGTGGGGCACTCGGTGATACCACCGCCGTGCTGTTCGCCCTGTTTGTGGCTGTCGCTGCTGCGTTACCTGCCACCCCGTAGCTGCCTGCCAAGTAAGCGACACCTGCCCCGCCAAGGCGGTGTCGTAAAGGTTTATTTGTTGGTTAGCATAACGTTTTAATACTTCCGCAGCCGGCATACCAAATTGGTTAGCAAAACCACGGCTAACCACCGCAGTGTGTGGCTGCACATGGGCTAAAAATCGCGCTTGACTCGAGCTTTTACCACCATGGTGCGGCACCATTAAAATATCTGCCCGCAAGCCATCGCCGTAACGCCCCGATAAGCGTATTTCATTTTCCCACTCACTGTCGCCGGGCAGTAACACTCGCTGCCCTTGGTATTCTAGCAACATTACACAGCTGTCGTTATTAGGCCCAAACGAGGGCCCAGGCATAGGGGCTAGCATACGTATTCGAACTCCTTGCCAAAGCCACTGCTGACCCATTTTGCAGGGCCAGTCGCCCACATTGCTACCCATTGTTTGTAAATTCGGAAAGGCCTGCAACACGGCACGCTTGCCCCCTACATGGTCATTATGAGCATGGCTTAGCACCAGCCATTCGGGCTGAATATTATGATAATGAAGAAAGGGCACTACCACGCTGGCACCTGTGTCTAAACCGCCAAGATAAGCTGGCCCCACGTCGAACAACAATGCCTTCTGGCCTCGCTGAATAACAATGGCAGCACCTTGCCCTACATCAAGCACATGCAAAGCAAATTCTGCTGCCGGCGGGCGGTAAAAAACTGGGAATTGCAACAACATGAAAATTGCCGTTAACAATAAACGGTGCCAGCCTTTACCGGGCCAAAACCACCAAACAATAAAAGCGCTAAAATACATTGTGGGCCAAGGGTGGTAACCGCTTAACCACACCCAAGGCCAGTGCGACACCCGCTCAACAATATTTAATAACGGTGTAACAATGGCATCAACCAGCTGCCATAAGGGCAAGTAACTGCTGCTACCAAGTAAGGCCGGTAACAACGACAGCAATAACAAGGGCAATACTAAAAACGTAAATAAAGGGATAACAATTAAGTTGGTAATCGGCGCCAACCAAGCTAAACCATTAAAAAACAATAGCGACAAAGGCGCCAATGCCACTAACAGCATTAGTTCAAAGCGCCATAGCTTTCTTGTTTGCGGACCTGGGCTACGCCACTGCCAAACAAAAATTGCAAAAACAGCACCTGCGGAAAGCCAAAACCCCACGTCTAGCCAGGCAAAAGGATCAAATAAAAAAACTAATAGCACCGCGTAAAGAAACAACTGGCCAGCCGGAATTGTAAGTTGCGTTAATCGCGCCAACACAAACAAGCTAATTAACACTAGCGCGCGCATTGTGGAAACGGAAAACCCGGCTAGCACAGCATAAATAAAGGCCGCTAGCCAGGCACTCAGGTAGGCAGCTGGTGCTAACAAAAAAGTTCTACCTAAAGGCCAAGGCGACACTTTTTCTAATAGCCAAGTACTGCCTATCAGCACATAGCGCATTAGCCACCAAACGCCCCCAAACACCAAGGTAAGGTGCAGCCCTGAAATAGCCATTAAATGCGCCAACCCTGTGTACTGCAAGGCCTGCCAACGCGAAGGGCTCATCCACTGCCTTTCCCCTAGCGACAAGGCTAAAAGTATGTCCAACGACTGCATAGGCGGCCCCAGCAACCCCTGCCAGAACGTATTTTCCTGCTCATTGCCTGGCGCTGCCGTTTGTTGCTTTTCGCTTTGCTCTTGTTGGTATTGAAACAAAGCAAATAACTTAAAGCGCCAGTATTGCCAGTGCCATTTTGGAGTTGCTGCCAGCCGTGTGCCTGTACGAATAGAGCCTGTTGCGCGAATACCATGGCGCATTAAATACTTCTGATAGTCGTAGCCACCGTCGTTTAACATACCGGTGGCAGGCCGAGCTCGTACCTCAAGCCGCCACAATTCACCTGGCTTAGGAGCTGTATTCAGGGTTTTAGGCTGTTGTTCGCCATACCAATACAGCCGTGCTTTGGTTGGGCAACGCCCCTTGGGTAACTGCCATGTATTAGGCGCCATTAGCACACAACCTTCCACTCGTATTCGAAATGGCTGGCTGGCACTTAGCTTGGTTACCCGCAGCGTAATATGGCTTGGCTCTCGCCATTGGCTGTTGGGTATATTCCAAGTATTTACTGCTTTAACATTGAACAAAGCCCACCACATACCGCACAATAGGCCATATATTAGAAATGCAACGCTAGGCTGCTGCCAACGTTGCACCAACTTTGCCGTTAAAGCAGCTATAGTTAAGGCCGCTAAGGTTAATGCCATAAGCGGCATTTCTGGTTGCAGCCAAGGCGACATTAAGGTTCCGCCAACAGCACCTGCAGCCCAATATGCAAATAGTTGTTTCATCCGTGAGTACACATTCATGCCAAAGAAGTTTATTCAGCGCTTTTTACCCGATCCAAGCAAGCTACAAAAGGGCTGGTCTTTGCGTATTTTTGGACGCCTTAGCCAAAATACCAATTTATGGCACTTAAACCGTCGAAGTGCTTCGGGGGCTTTTGCGGTAGGGTTATTTGTGGCTTTTTTGCCGTTACCTGCACATATGCTAATTGCAGCAAGCTTGGCTATTTTGTTGCGGGTTAACTTACCTTTATCGGTGGCATTGGTATGGATTACCAACCCAATAACTATCACCCCCATTATGTATGCGGCTTATCGGGTTGGTTCGGCGCTGTTACAACATCCGCCGCAGCCGTTTCATTTCGAATGGAGCTTTGAATGGCTACATACGGGTTTTGCAACTGTGCTGCCGCCAATATTGGTTGGTAGTGTTTTCTTCGGCACCGTTGCTGCGGTGGTGGGTTATATTACGGTGCGCACTTTATGGCGCCAAGCCGTTCGCACCGCTTGGCAAAAACGTAGCGAAAGCCGTGCTGAGCGCGCACGTAACAAGTAATGCATTACGCCTGCCGTAATGACTCTGCAGGCGCTAATTGCGACGCCCGATACGCTGGGTATAAGGTTGCGACTAAGCTCATCAGCAGTGCTACTAAAGTAACCAGCACCACGTCTTGCCACAAAACATGCACTGGAATACGATTGACAAAATAAATGTCGCTAGCAAGTAAAGCGCTACCGTGCAACTGTTCCCACCAAGCCAATATAGTTGGCAAACGCAAAGCCAAAAGCCAACCCAGCCCTGCCCCCACTAAGGCGCCAGGAATACCGTTTAACGCCCCTTGCCAAACAAAAGTACGCAGTATCAAACCGTCGCTGGCGCCCATGGTTTTCAAAATAGCTATTGCGGCTCGTTTTTCTTCTACCTGCATCATTAAGGTGGCTACTATGTTAAACGACGCCACCGCCAGCACCAGTACCAACACGATATACATAACAGTTCGTACCAATTGAATATCGCGATACAAGTGCCCTTCGGTGCGGGTCCAGTCGTGCATATAGGCGTATTCTTCTAGTTGGTAACCAAGCTCGGCGGCTATATGCGGAGCTGCATATACGTCGCTTATCCGCAACCGCACTGCATTGGCACCATCAATACTGCCAGTAAGTTGCTGCGCTTTACTTAAATGCATATAAGCTTGGCGGTAATCAAGTTCGCCACCGAAAGAAAAGTTGCCAGCATAGGTAACCCATAACCGTTGCGGCGCCCGATTGGCATTTGTCTCATGGCCCAATTGTGGCACCAATAATAACAGTCCGTCGCCTTTTTCAAGACCCAAGGTGGCCGCTAAACCTGCGCCAAGTAAAATGCTGTCTGGATCATTATAAAAGTCTTGCCAGTCGCTACTGCTAGCAAAGTCTTGCACGCGCGACACTCGAGATTCTAATTCTGGCTCTATGGCACGAATGTCTACGCCATGAAAACGCCGTTGCTGCTGCACCATAGCCGTTAAGCGAATAACTGGAGCAGCAGCAATAACTTGTTCATGCTGCTCGGCCAATTCCACCACCGTCCGCCAGTCTTTTAATGAGCCGCTTACGGCTTCAAACTCCACATGCGGCACAATTGCGAGCAAGTCGTCTTCTAAGGCCTTGTGGAAACCATTCATAACCGACAATAAAATAATTAAAATGGCACAGCCTAAGGCAATACCCACCGTAGACGAACGGGAGATAAAACTTAAATAGCCGCTTACATTTTTAAACCGCCGAAACCGTGTCGCCAGTAACAGGGCCAAGCTCATACCCGCCCCTCAACTAATTTGCCTTGTTGCATAGTTAATTGCCTTGGTAACTTGGCTGCTAAGGCGTGGTCGTGTGTTACCACAATAAATGCCGTACCTAGTTCTTGGTTTAGCTCTAACATTAATTCATAAATAAGTGTGGCGGTTTCTTCGTCTAGGTTTCCTGTTGGCTCATCGGCCAACACTAGTTTTGGCTTGTTAGCTAAAGCGCGCGCAATAGCCACTCGCTGGCGTTCACCGCCCGATAGTTGCGACGGTAAGTGAGTGGCGCGGGCACTTAAACCCACGCGGCCGAGTAAGTTTTTAGCGTGCGCTTCTGCTTTAGCTTTACTAACCCCACCAATCAGCAGCGGCATGGCTACATTTTCTAAAGCGGTAAATTCAGCAAGCAAGTGATGAAATTGATAGATAAAACCTATCGACTGATTTCTCCATTTAGCCTTTTGGTTGGCGGTCATAGTAACAACATTTTCACCCGCCACCTGAATATCACCTGTATCGGGTGTATCTAGCCCACCTAAACAATGCAACAAGGTGCTTTTACCCGAACCTGAAGCGCCAATAATGGCAACCATGTCGCCTTTATTAACCTTTAGCGACACTTGGTCTAGTACTTGTAAACGGCGCGCTTGTTCTTGTACCAAGGCTTTTGAGCCGGCCCTAGGCGTGGTGGTGGCATCGGGCAAGGCATTGTCTTCGCCGTCGCCAAAACTACGGCATAAATTAGAAACTTTAACTAAACTATTCATGTTGTTTACTCATAGCGAAGCGCTTCAGCAGGTTGAATTTGCGCAGCACGCCACGCAGGGTACAAGGTCGACAATAAACTTAAACCAAGGGCAAGTAACCACACCGCAATAATTTGCTGGCCATTAAAAGCAAAGGGTAATGTTTCCCCATACCCAAATACATTCACCCCAAGGGTACTTAATAGTGGGTTCAGTAATAGGGTTAGCAGTACCCCAAACACCAAGCCCAAGGTAGCACCTAGCCCGCCCGTGTACATGCCTTGTAGCACCAGCACTATGTATATACGGCGCGGAGTTAAGCCTAATGTTTGTAATACCGCCATGTCGCCGCGCTTATCTTGCACTAGCATAACCAGTGCCGACACCGCGTTAAATGCCGCCACAGCGACCACCAAGGCGAGCATAATCATCATCATGGTTTTTTCCATTTGCACCGCAGCAAATAAGCGCCCATAGCGACTATGCCAGTCGTCTACAACATAGGGTTGTTCACCCGCGGCTGGCGCCGGTAGTGCATTTCGTACTGCCACTGCCACCTGCCCTGCCGCAAAAGCATCGTTTAAATACAGGCGAATGCCCGTTACATGCTGTGGCGCATAACGAAATAATTTGGCGGCGTCGGTAGCGTGTAAAAAAACCAGTTGCTGATCAACTTCCGAGCCTGCTTCAAACAAACCTACAATTCGAAATTGGCGCTGTGCTGGCAAGGTGCCTAGTGGCGTGTAACGCTGGCCTTCAGCCGCCATAATTCGTACCGAAGCGCCCGGCCACAGCGAAAGCTGCCGTGCGAGCGAACGCCCTACAACAAGGCCGTATTCACCTGCCCGTAAATACTCGAGTTGACCTTGCACCATCATAGTTTTAATTAAACTGTCGGCGGCTTCTTGTTCAGGATAAATGCCTTGTAACAACACTGGCTTTAAACTTGACTCGCCCTGAATAACACCTTCAGCACTCACGTAAGGGCTACGCCCAACCACTTGCGTTGGCCACGCTATGGCGCTGTCTAATGCGTGCCAGTTTGCTATTGTACCCCGCTCGGGTGCTGTTACTGTGACATGGGGCACCACCCCTAAAATGCGTTTTTTCAATTCGTTTTCAAAACCATTCATTACTGAAGTCACCACGATTAACGCCATCACTCCTAGTAATATACCTAGCATTGACACTCTATTGATAAAAGCCGCAAAGCCACCTCGGCGGCGGGTGCGACTATAGCGCAGAGCTAAAAACAACTCCGTAGGCTGAAACATATATTTTTCCGAATTCACATGCACACAACCTTTGACAGATTGCTTGCGATACAGGATGCTTTAAGGATAATGACAACGGGCCGCAGACACAACGGCTGGTTAGCAAACGGAGTAATTTATGAGCACACCTCAGCTCACAGCGCTTGAACGTTATCAGGAATACTACAGCATTGCTGATGTGGTTCCTATAAACGTACAACCATTAGCACTACAGCAAGCGCTACCCGACTGGGACACTTTCAACCAAGAAATTCCCGATGTGTTTCGGCTCGCTTCCGAATTACACAGCGCCGAAACAAGCTCGATGGCAGCCCTACGACATATGGGTGAAGCTGCCGAACTTATTGCTCAAGTCATACAACAACAAAACCGTAAATTAAACCTGCTGCTTGGTTATGTGTTACGCAATGAAGACCACCCCGAACAACGCCAACAAACTATTGAGTTAGGTGGTGGTGGGGTTCGCTATCTTAATCATAATAGCGAGCTAGTGGTAGGTCAGCAGGTGCAACTAAAATTATTTTTAACCAGCGCCCAGCACAGCCAGGCAGCGGCCATCTATGCCTATGCCGAAGTTGCTGCCCTAGAAGCCACTGAAAAAGGGCAATTAGTTACCCTCGCCTTTAGCCGTATTCTCGACAGCGATCGGGAAATAATTGTTCGCGCCAGCCTGCATGCTCAAACGCGGCTGCTTAAAAAGCGTGCGCAAGAACGGGATAAGTAAACCAAAGCCTGTTCTTTGGGGTATAATCAGCACCTCTTTTTTATTGTCTTGGCCAAAGAATACTCGTTATGCAACGTTCTACTTTAGTTACGCCCCCTGTTCCCGAATCGGCAACTTTAAACCAAACTTGGAGAGAACTAGAGGGTAGTAGCCTAGCACTCGCCCTAGCGTCGCTTATTAAAACCTCTGCCCAGCCTATACTTATGGTAACGGCCGACGCTCCGGCAGCTTACCGTTTAGAACAAGAGGTAAGTTTTTTTCTGGCCGACACCGACGCCCAAGTGCATGTGCTTCCCAACTGGGAAACCTTGCCCTACGATAACTTTTCGCCTCACCAAGACATTATATCTGAACGCTTACGTATTTTGGCGCGCTTGCCCGCTATGCGCCAGGGTATGCTAATTGTTTCTCTTAACACCTTAATTCACCGTTGCCCGCCGGCCAGTTTTATTCAAGGCCATGCGCTAGAGCTGAAACGTGGTGAGCAAGTTAGTGTTGAAAGCTTACGTATTCGGCTTGAACGGGCAAGCTACCGTCACGTTAACCAAGTTATGCAGCATGGTGAATACAGTGTACGCGGGTCTATTCTCGACCTTTTCCCCATGGGTGCCAGCAGCCCTTTTCGGATTGACTACTTCGATGACGAAATAGACAGCATTCGTACCTTTGATCCTGAAACTCAATTGTCGTTAGCAACGGTGCCGGCTATTGACCTGTTGCCCGCCCGTGAATTCCCTACCACACCTGAAGGTATTGAGCTGTTCCGGCGCCAATTTCGCGAAATGTTTGAAACCCAAACCGCTCGCGACTCCATTTATCAACAAGTTACCGAAGGCATTATGCCTAACGGTATTGAATACTATTTCCCCTTGTTTTTTGAACAAACGGCCACGGTTTTTGACTATTTACCTAGCGACTGTATTTTGGTTACACAAGGCGACATTCAAAAACAACTCGACAGTTTATGGTTCGACATTAACTATCGTTATGAAGACCGCCGCTGGGACAAACAACGGCCTATAATGTCACCGCAGCATATTTATTTATTGGCCGATCAAGTTAACGCCGCCTTTAAAAACTTGCGCCGTATTCGGGTTGATATTCCCACCGCTGAACGGGCCCGTGGCCCAGTACACTTTGGCACCAAAGCAATGCCCGACATTCGCGTGGAGCCACGTCACAAAGAGCCCCTAAGTGCATTACATGCAGCCTTACAAACAGCACAAAAAAAGCAGGCCCGCATTTTATTTGTCGTAGAAACCGCAGGGCGGCGTGAAAGTGTGTTAACGCTACTGCAAAAAGACCAAAGTGAGCACGCTATACACCCGGTAGAATTCGACCACTTCGACAGCTTTATAGCCGACCAAGCTCCCATTGGTATTGTTATTGGTAATTTAAGCCATTCTTTTATTGCCGAACTTGAGCAGCACGGCCAGCCGCAACCCCTATGGGTTATTACCGAATCTGAATTGTTAGGCTCGCGCCCCGACGTGCGCCGACGCAGCGAACAAAGTCAGCAACAGCATGCCGACGCCCTGATCCGCAACCTTGCCGAGCTGTCGCTTGGCCAACCAGTGGTGCATTTACAACACGGCGTTGGTGAATACCAAGGCCTTACTACTCTCGACACTGGCGGCGTGGCAGTGGAGTTTCTTACTTTAGGTTATGCCAACAACACGCGCTTATTTGTACCGGTCAGCAGCTTGCATTTAATTAGTCGCTACAGCGGTGGCGACAGCGACAAAGTACAATTAAATAAGCTAGGTAGTGATAATTGGGAAAAAGCGCGCCGTAAAGCGGCTGAAAAAATTCGTGACGTGGCTGCAGAGTTACTCGAAGTTTACGCCCAACGGGAAGCTAAACCTGGCTTCCCCTTTGTAATAGACAAAGAAGAGCATGATCGCTTTGCAGCCGGCTTTCCTTTTACCGAAACCGACGATCAGCTTAATGCTATTGCCGCTGTATTAGCCGACATGCAATTACCGCGTGCTATGGACCGCTTAGTGTGTGGCGACGTAGGCTTTGGGAAAACCGAAGTAGCTATGCGAGCCTCATTTACCGCTGTGCATGGCGGCAAGCAAGTAGCGGTATTAGTACCCACCACACTACTGGCCCAGCAACATTACGATAATTTTAAAGACCGCTTTGCCGACTGGCCCGTACGCATTGAAGTACTGTCTCGATTCCGCTCTAGTAAACAAACCAAAGAAACCCTTGCCGCACTTAAAGAAGGCAAGGTTGATATTGTTATTGGCACGCACAAATTACTACAAAGCGATGTAAAGTTTGCAGACTTGGGCTTATTAGTGGTCGACGAAGAACACCGTTTCGGCGTACGGCAAAAAGAGCAAATCAAACGTTTACGGGCAGAAGTAGATATTTTAACCCTAACTGCTACGCCCATTCCGCGAACGTTAAATATGGCCATGAACAGTATTCGCGACCTGTCGATTATTGCAACGCCACCCGCTCGCCGTTTAGCGGTAAAAACCTTTGTGCGAGAATACGACAAAGCTACTGTTCGCGAAGCCGTATTACGAGAAATATTACGTGGTGGGCAAGTATACTTCCTGCATAACAATATTGACACCATAGCCGAAGCCGCCGATAAGGTACGTGAACTGGTGCCCGAAGCCACCGTACGTGTTGCCCACGGGCAAATGGGTGAGCGCGAACTTGAAGGCATTATGGCCGACTTTTATCACCAGCGTTTTAATGTCCTTATGTGTACCACTATTATAGAAACAGGTATCGACATACCAAGTGCCAACACTATTATTATGGAGCGAGCCGACCGACTAGGCCTCGCTCAATTGCACCAGCTACGCGGCCGAGTGGGCCGTTCTCACCACCAAGCCTATGCGTATTTATTAACACCAAACCCAAAGCGTATGACCAAAGACGCGCTCAAACGGCTTGAAGCAATTGCTCAGCTTGAAGACTTAGGCGCAGGCTTCGTACTGGCAACCCACGACTTAGAAATTCGTGGCGCTGGTGAGCTTCTTGGCGACGAGCAAAGCGGCCAAATAGAAAGTATTGGTTTTACGCTCTACATGGATATGCTCGACCAAGCTGTAACCGCCTTACGTGAAGGCCGTGAACCTTCACTTGATGCATTATTGCAGCAACAAACAGAAATTGATTTACGCATTCCGGCTCTCTTGCCGAGCGATTTCATTCACGACGTAAATGCTCGCTTGTCTATGTATAAACGCATTGCCGGAGCACAAAGCGTGCATGAACTCGACCAACTGCAAGTAGAATTAATTGACCGTTTTGGCTTGCTACCCGAGCCGGCAAAGAATCTATTTCGGCTAGGTGAATTACGCATTAGTGCCAGCCAGCTTGGTATTCGTAAAATAGAGCTTGGCCCACTTGGTGGCTACGTAGAATTTAATCCCGACACTAAAGTAGAGCCCGTAACCATTATTAAGTTATTACAGTCTGAGCCACAAACCTATGCTATGGAAGGGGCTACGCGGCTTAAAGTGAAAGCCGTCGTAGACGATACTCAAGCACGAATAAAACTGGTACAGTCGTTATTTAATACGCTGCTACCTGTTTAACCATGGCTAAATTAAGAACCAATAGGCGACAAAAATATTGATGGGAAATTTTCGTATGTATCACGGGGCAAACCTTGTTGGCCTAGCCTTCGCCGTAGCCGTAAGTGCCTTTGTAGCACTAACACCCACCGCCAATGCAAACAGCAGCGACTACCGTTGGTTTGAAGTAGAGGTATTGGTGTTTCGGCATTTAAGTGCTCCCGACACCGACGAAGAGCTTTTTCCTAATGCTATTACGCCTATTTCTGTCCAAGGTGCTCTCGACTTAATTACTCCTCAGTTAAGCCCAAATAAACTTCGTGGTATTATTGCTGCCTTACCATTGTGCTCTTGGGTGCGCGACTTACCTGATGGCGTTGGTGAATACCAACTTAATCAAACTAAACCAATGTTTGCGCCCTTACCTAGTTTAGCTCCACAGGATGTTTTTTGCCGTTATCACGAGCATGCCATTATTACTGATCGACTTTATTCTCCTACGCCACCCGCTCCTGGCATGGAAATTTGGCAGCAAACACCAAAGGTTATTCTTGGGGCTGGCGGCGACATACATGAACAAACTGCACCCTTTTTACTTACCCAAGAAAGCCTTACTTTTAATCAATTAAAAAACCAATTAGAACGGCGTGGTCTTGCTCGAACTATGCTGCACACTAGTTGGCGTCAGCCGGTATTTAATCGTAATGCTAGCCAATATTTACGTTTGTTTGGTGGTCATAACTTCACTAGTGAATTCGACTACTTTGGTTTTGCCACGCAACCTGAACACGAAAGTTACGACGACGCACATCCAACGCCTATGCTTTTGATCGACAAAAACCCTAGCCAGCAGCAGCTGAGTCGTTTAAAAGAGCTACTAAATGCAATTGAGCAAGGTAAATTTCGCTTTGTGCGGCCCGCTGAAGGCGAGCAGTTATTAACGAAAGCACCAAGCAACCCACCACGCGGGTTACCAAAAAATGTTTGGGAGCTCGACGGCCTACTACGCGTCTACTTAGTGGGTAATTATTTACACATTGATACGGAATTTAACCTACGCGAACCTGAAAGTATTTCGCAACAACTTTCAAGTGTTGAAGACCAAGCCGACACCTGGCTACAAGGTGAAGTGGAAGAAGTGCCTTTCTTACGGGCCTATCACTTAAAACAATTACGCCGCGTAATTAGCCATGAAAGACACTACTTCGATCATCCTAAATTCGGTGTTCTGGTAGAAGTTCGTCGTACCGAATTGTCACAGCGCCGCTAGCTTAAGCAACCCAGCCCAAAGTAGCAGCACGTTTCGCAGCGTCGGCTGGCACATCGGTTTGCACAAAGAACTGATGTAGAATTTGTACTCCGAGCATATGGTTCACCACCGCATCAAGCTGCACCTGCACTTCAGCAGTAATGGCTGGGTCGTCATGCATAGCAAACAACTTTTCCACTTCGTAATAATCAAGCAAACCAGCCCGCTCAACAGCTTCTTTACTTAAATGACGCTCGGCGAGTACCATCATTGCTTGCCATTTCTTCGTGTCTGTATGAGCTGGTGGTGCCATAAATGCAAACTTCTCTCGCTTATACAGAGTTTCTGGCAGCAGCCCTTTCATTGCTTCTCGTAACACCCACTTTTCTTTATTGCCTTTAATACGTAAGTGCGGCGGAATGGTAAATGCGTGTTCCGCTAAGTGATGGTCGAGAAACGCAGGCCGTGCTTCCATTGAATGTGCCATATCAACCCGATCACCACCCCAGGTAAGTATTTGCCCTTCTAACATAGTTTTTATCCAAACATATTGGGCTTTATCGAGCGGATGACGATCAGTAAGCATGGTTTGGTCGAGAGTGGCTGCAATGGCAGCTCCGGCATCATACTGACCAAGCGCTTCACGGTGTGGCGCTGCTAATAATTTATCGGCATAGGTAGCGCAAGACAGCCAAGGCTGCACACAGCTTGGTGTAAAACCCATTTTTTCCACGAAAGCGTCACTCACAAACTCTTCGCGCGCCAGCATAGCGCCTTTTACTAGTTTATTACTCTGTTCTAACAACGCTTGCCAGTCTGCCCGCTCTTCCGGCGGTAAATGGTCTAGGCCATGTAAGAACATGTCTTTACGAAAGGCTGGGTAGCCACCGTAAAGTTCATCTGAGCCTTCGCCCGTTAGCACTATTTTATAGCCTGCTGCGTTAACCTGTTTACTCATTAGGTATTTTGCTACACCCAGTGTGTTATAAAAGGTGCGCTCCGTATGCCATAGTGTTTGTTCAAAGTGATCATAAAGATCATCACCATTTAAGGTCATAATATGGTGATCTGCATTCGTAGCTGCAGCCATTTCTTCTGCTATAGGTGTTTCGTCATAATCTGTCGAATCAAAGCCAATTGTAAAGGCTTTGATAGGCTGCTGGCTAATAGCAGCAGCTAAGCCCAAAATAGAGCAAGAGTCGATACCACCGGAAAGGTAGCAACCTACAGGCACATCGGCGTTCAACCGCAGCTGTACAGCTTCAAGCAACTGCGCCCGCACCTCGCGAATGTAGGTTTCTTCATTCGGGTTTTGATCATGCTCATGGGCCAGAGGAAAGTTCACGTCCCAGTATTTCGTTTGGCTAACTTCTAACTTACCATTTATTCTAGACACACTAACCACATGCCCTGGCGGTACTTGTTTAATACCTACAAAGGCAGTGGTACCCGGCACCATTACTTGAATAAGCTGATGGTAAATTCCTGCCGAGCTAAACTCTCGCTTAACCTCTGGGTGAGCAAACAACACTTTTAGTTCCGAACCAAACACCACACCCTTATCGGTTTCAGTGTAATACAGTGGTTTTACCCCAAAACGATCACGCACCAAATGTAGTGTGTCGGCGGTTTTATCGTAAATAGAACAAGCAAACTCGCCCCTTAATTCAGGCAGCATGTTCATTAAACCTAAGTGTGGGTATAACGCCAGTACCAACTCGGAATCTGTTTTAGTGGCAAAGCGAGCCCCCTGCGCGGTTAAGTCTGCTCGAATTCGGTTGAAGTCATAAAACTCGCCATTATGGGCCAACATTAAGTTATTGTCGGCCGACACAAAGGGTTGGCGCCCACGGGTTTCATTTAAGTCAATGGTGGATAACCGCGCATGGCCAAAGCCCACACCAGCTTCAGGCATTACCTGATAACCAAAACCGTCGGGCCCACGGTGTTGCATAATAGCAGCCATATTTACTAAAGTTTGAGACACCTGTTGTTGCGAGTCGCTCATGTTGTTCGGGTTTACATAAAATACACCGGCAATTCCGCACATAACTAATGAGACTCCTTTTATACAACATCAATAACACGACCGGCGCGCTGAACCATACAGGTTAGTAACGCCATTCGTAAAAATACGGCACCACGTGCTTGGCTGAAATACCAATTATGCGGCGTACCGTCGAGATCTTTATCTAATTCATCACCACGCGCTAAGGGGTGTAAAATTATTCCGTCTTCTTTAAGCGGTGAACTCGCATTCAGGTTGAACTTAGAGCCATAGGTTTCAAAACCGTCACCTTCCCAGGCAATTGCATTAATGTAAGTAACATCAAGCCGTGGCAGCTCTTGGTCTAAGTTGCCACTAAAGGTTAGCTTTAAACCTTGTGCTTCAAGCTCTTCTCGCTGCCCTTCGCTAAATAATGCGTCGTCTGAACTGGTGTCATGAATAATAACTATTTCTTTAAAACAGTCGGAAAACACCGCAAGGGCTTTTAATAAACTACGCACCGTGCGCATTTTGGCTGGCCTGCCTACTATTCCCATGGTTATACGCTGGTCTTCAGTTGGCTTGCCTTCAAGCAAGTCGGGCCGCCATTTGAAAATGGCATACAAATCAGACATGGCCTGGGTAGGGTGTTCGTCGCTACCGTTACCGGCGTTAATGATAGGAATACGCAGGGTGTCCATCATAATATTAATCGAGTCTTCTTTGTTGTCGCGTAACACCACGCAGTCGCCGTAGTTATTAAACATTTCCGCCACATCGTCGAGGCACTCACCTTTAGCAATACCGGTAGTGGCCCTATCGGTGATCGACATAATGTCGCCACCTAAACGGTGCCAGGCACTTTCAAAGCTGAGTCGGGTGCGGGTACTGGGCTCGTAAAATGCACTAATAAGAATTTTACCCTGCAACGGTGTACTAAACCTGGTGGGGTTACTTTCATATTTTGCCGCTAATCGAAACAGTTGCTTCAGGGTGTTTTTACACAGCTGATCAGACGACACAATGTGTTCGTTCGACAGTTTTAACAAATAATCGCCGTCCTCCTGAATAGCTCGAAGCAACGCCTTGGGGTGGGCGTCGCCGTACACATCAGGTCGTTCACGATTAAAAGACGCATCACTTACGGTCATAGAATTACCAAATCTCTTTTGCTTTCAAATCAATAAAAAATAACACCAGTAAAATAAGCGGTGCTAGCGCTGTTAATATAAGTGCTATCGCTACAAGTCCGGTTAAACCGGTTAAGGAAATCATAGGCTTTCCTCTTCATTTAACGCACTCCAATTAAAATGCGTTTTACTCTGCTTTAGGCCTAGCCAGGTAATTAAGCCCGACACGGCGCACGAGCTAAGCGCTGCCACATAAAAACCAACCACAAAATAAAATGTTAGGCCAACAATAGTGCCTAATGCCATGGCCCAGGCGGCCCATTTACCTGCTAGCCGAGGGTTATACAGCCCCACTACAATGGGCCAAATAGTGCTTGCTACAAAAGCTCCTGTAAAGTTAAGCAAAGCACCTAAAGTGGCTATTTGGGGCAAGCAAAACAACCAAGTTACAAGTCCTAGCCCAATAATTGAGCGCCGATTTACTTTCAGTAACGTTGTATCACTAGCTGTTGGCCGTAAATGCTTTTGATATAAGTCTCGCGTAACGAAGTCTGACGTGGCCGCCAGCAATGAGTCTAAGCTCGACGCCAATGCTGAAAAAACCACTACAAACACAACCACCGCACCAAAGGTACCCAGCACATGAGCGGCAACACTAGGGCCAACCATATCAGGGCTAGGTGGGAAAATGCCTAGTTGCGGTGCAGCTAAAGCTACAAAGCCCGCCACAATAGGAATAGGCAGCCATAAAATACCGCCCAATAAAAAGGCTTTAAATGCTACTTTTTTACGAAACGCTAACGCCCTCGACCACCATACATTGGAATGAAATATTTCACCTAAACCAAAAAAAACATTGTTGAAAAGAAACATAATAGCGGCAGGAAATAGCAAGCTGAGTAACTGCGGATGCTCCACACTAACGTGGCTATGGATTGGCTCAAGGCCGCTATTTGATAACAGCAAAAAGGCCACTAGAACAATACCTATAATTATAATAATGGCCTGAATAAAGTCGGTGGCTATAACTGCTTTTAAGCCACCAAATAATGTGTAGGTAACGCAAATAAATAAAATGGCAGTCATGCCTATATGGTAATCAAGCCCACTTAGCGCCTGCAGCAAAATACCGCCCGCCATACCTAAACTAATCAGCCAGCCCATGGCATACACCAAAGAAATGAAAATAAATATACGCCAGGCCCAATGGCCGTAACGCAACCGAATAAAGTCACCACTGGTGTAGCCTTGCGGTAATAATTCGCGAATACGTGAGGAAAGTGGTGCAAATAGAATTAACCCTAGGGCAGCAAAGGAATAGCCTACCATGCCCCAAATACCAAACTGATAGGTTAGTTCCGGTGCCACTAAGGTGGTGTTGCTGGTTACCCAGGTAGCCATAGCTGTGGCTGTGGCAAAGGCAAAGCCTACATTTCGGCCTGCTAGAGCAAAGTCTTCGTGGGTTTTATTTGAACGGCCTATAAACCAACCAAACACAATCCAAACAATACCAAACACCACCACAATACTAAGGCCTATCGTGCTATTAAGAGCAAAACCGCCAGGCTCTAAACTATTAGGCATGCAACCTCCTTATGTTGCTGGCATGTTTTGCAAGCTGATAGCGCACCAGGGTAGCTACCAATAACACGAACATGGCGGCACCAATAAAAAACAATATGAATGCTTGAAGTAAGGAATGATGTTGAACACTAACCACCACAATATTACTGGTGTGGCCTTGTTCTTGTGCGCGAAAATAATATTCGCCCGAAGAAAAGCCGCTTAAAGCAAGCTTATTGAAGTGCCCCATGGGGGAATAATGCGAGGTAATGTCGGTGAAGTCGGCAGTAACCGAACGTTGAATAATTACTTTTCTAGGGTTTTCAGCCCCAGTAAAGCTGAGTTGAAAAAAGCCTGCTGTTACTGGCTCTGGAGGTCCCTTCAGCTGCAATTCTTGGCTTGCGGCCGAAGCAATAAAGACAAATAGTACGCTGCTCACAAGCAGCACTTTCCATAACCTTGCTTTACTCATACGAGTCCTCTTGCCAAGCACCTACTAAATTTTATTAGTAACGCGCTGGGGAGTAACTAAACGAACACCGTAACAACTGAGCTTTTCATTTGCAAATACGCCCCAGCTGCCGTTTTACTTATTTGGCAGCTGGGGCGTGCTTCTTTGCTGGTTCTAGAATGTACTATTTTAGCGGCTTTACGCCTCTACTAACTGACGTAACACATGGTGCAATATGCCACCGCTAAGGAAGTATGCAATTTCATTGGCCGTATCAATACGACAAATAACCTCGAACTTCACGGTGCTGCCATCAGGCTTAGTGCCCACAGCTTGCAAAGTTTGCCCCACTTGAATGTCGGCGCTTAGGCCCACAATATCAATGGTTTCTTCACCGGTTAAACCAATGTTTTGGGCCGACTCACCTGCTTTAAACTGCAACGGCAACACCCCCATACCAACCAAGTTTGAACGGTGAATACGCTCGTAGCTTTCGGCAATTACGGCTTTAATACCTAATAAGCGTGCACCTTTTGCGGCCCAGTCGCGGCTTGAACCGGTACCATATTCTTTACCGGCCAGCACCACAAGCGGTGTACCTTCAGCTTGGTAACGCATGGCAGCATCGTAAATAGACATTTGTTCACCGTCAGGTAGGTATTGGGTAATACCCCCTTCTGTACCTGGCAACATTAGGTTTTTAATTCGAATGTTAGCAAAGGTACCGCGCATCATTACTTCATGGTTACCACGGCGTGAGCCATAGGAGTTGAAGTCTTTTACCGCCACACCGTTTTCTTTTAAGTACTTGCCGGCTGGCGAATCGCTTTGTATTGCTCCCGCAGGTGAAATATGGTCGGTAGTAATAGTGTCGCCAAGTATTGCTAGCACCCGGGCGCCTTTAATATCTGCTGGCGCCGGTGCAGGTTTATCGATGTCTTCAAAAAATGGCGGATTGGCCACATAAGTAGAATCAGCACGCCACTCATAGGTTTCACTGTCGGGTATTTCCAGTGCTTGCCAGTGTTCATCGCCATCAAAAACGGCACTATATTGGGTTTTAAACATATCGCTGGTAACACTTTTAACGGCTTCGCTAATTTCGGCGTTGCTTGGCCAAATGTCTTTTAAGTACACTGGGTTGCCGTTTTTATCGTTCCCTAGCGCTGCAGTACTTATGTCCATACGGGTCGTTCCCGCTAGCGCGTAAGCAACCACTAAAGGTGGCGACGCTAACCAGTTCGCTTTCACTTGCGGGTGAATACGACCTTCAAAGTTACGGTTCCCAGAAAGTACCGACGACACCACTAAATTACCTTTATCAACCGCATGGGCAACTTCGTCGATAAGCGGCCCCGAGTTGCCAATACAAGTGGTACAGCCGTAACCTACCAGGTCAAAGCCAAGCTGGTCTAAATAGCTGTCAAGGCCTGCTGCTTTCAAGTAATCGGTAACTACCTTCGAGCCTGGCGCCAACGACGATTTCACCCAAGGTTTACGTTGTAAACCAAGTTCAACCGCCTTTTTAGCCACTAAGCCCGCAGCTAACATAACACTGGGGTTCGAGGTGTTGGTACATGAAGTAATTGCCGCAATCACCACGTCGCCATGCGAAAGCTCGTGATCGGTGCCTTCAATACACATTAATGTCGACGGGCTTACATCGGCCTTCGTAAGGCGTGGACCGCCCATTTCGTCGCCAAAAGCAACACCCTGTGAATTTAAAAACAAATCAAAGGCGGCTGGTAGTTGTGGTACTGAAACCCGGTCTTGTGGCCGAGTAGGGCCTGCTAAAGAAGGCTCTACGGTGCTCATGTCTAAACCTAAAGTAGAAGTAAACTCAGGTTCGTTTTCTGCCGAGCCCCACATGCCTTGCGCCTTATAATAGGCTTCAACCCGAGCAATGGTTTCTTCTGAACGGCCAGACAAACGTAAGTAGGTAATGGTTTCTTCGTCAACCGGGAAGAAGCCACAGGTAGCACCGTATTCTGGTGACATATTACCAATGGTGGCACGGTCTGCTAGTGGTAAGTGCTTCAGCCCAGGGCCATAAAACTCTACGAATTTACCCACCACCCCATGCTTACGCAGCATTTGGGTTACTGTTAGTACTAAGTCGGTGGCGGTAACGCCTTCTTTTAGCGCACCTTCAAGCTTAAAACCCACTACTTCTGGAATTAGCATGGATATGGGCTGGCCAAGCATGGCTGCTTCTGCCTCTATACCGCCCACGCCCCAACCGAGCACACCTAAACCATTAATCATGGTGGTATGCGAGTCGGTGCCAACTAAGGTGTCTGGGTAAACAAAGGTTTTACCGTCGTGCTCGCTGGTCCAAGCCACTTTAGCTAGGTATTCTAGGTTTACTTGGTGACAAATTCCCGTACCTGGTGGTACCACACGGAAGTTATTAAAGGCTTTTTGGCCCCAACGTAAAAACTCGTAGCGCTCTTTATTACGCTCCATTTCCATTTTTACGTTTTCTGCAAAAGCAGTTTCCGTAGCAAACTTATCGACCATCACCGAGTGGTCTATTACTAAGTCAACCGCCGACAGTGGGTTAATACTATTGGCGGGTAAACCAGCCTTAGCCACCGCGTCGCGCATGGCGGCTAAATCAACCACTGCCGGTACACCGGTAAAGTCTTGCATTAATACTCGAGCGGGCCGATATTCAATTTCTTGGCTCGATGATTTGGTTTTCAACCAGCCCACAACCGCCTGTATTTGCTCCTTGGTAACAGTTATACCGTCTTCGTGGCGCAGTAAGTTTTCTAATAGCACTTTTAATGAAATAGGTAGCTTATCAATATCGCCTAAGGTTTTTGCTGCTTTAGGAAGGCTGAAGTAATTCAGCGTTGCCCCTGCAACCTCGAGTTGGCTGAGTGTGTTGTAGCTATCTTTGGCTGACATATATGCGTCTCCATTTTAAACAACGTGTGTCGGTATAAGCTTGACTCAGTCGTTAAATAATTCAAGCAAATACCACAATTTTAAATTTATATCAGTAAAAGCCCTGTCTAAATAAGTGAGAAATCCTGCCTTTGCTCGGCTATACTGACCACTTTCTAATAATTAATGTGGCACAGGAATTTATTCATGACCCTTCGTGTTCTTCCTACTTTATTTGTTCTGCTCTTTACCCTGCAATTTGTTAGCGCTTGCTCGTCTACTGAAGCAACACTAACAAATAAATTAGAGCCTACCATCATTCTTATTTCTATCGACGGTGCCCGTCACGACTATATTGACCGCTTTAATGCACCAAATATACAAAGTATAGCTCGTAGCGGTGTCCGTGCAGACTACTTACAACCTGTATTTCCAAGTAAAACCTTTCCTAATCACTATTCATTAGTAACAGGTTTACGTCCCGAAAGTCATGGTTTAGTAAATAATAATATGTACGACCCTGAATACGACGTAGTTTTTACCATGAGTAAACGTGAAGAAGTTGAAAATCCACGCTGGTGGGGCGGCGAGCCTATTTGGGTTACCGCCGAGCAACAGGGCGTAACGGCGGCCACTTTCTTTTTCCCCGGTTCAGAAACCGCAGTAAAAGGCGTACGCCCTAGCTATTGGTTTAACTACGACGGTTCCATTTCTAACCGTACTCGTGTTGAACAAGTGCTCAGCTGGCTGGATATGCCTGCCGCTGAACGCCCACGCATAATTACCCTTTATTTTAGCGACGTGGACACCGCTGGCCATCGCTTCGGACCAAATTCTGCTGAAGTAGAAGCTAGTTTTGAAGCAATTGACGCAGAAATAGGCGTATTGCTTGCCGGCTTAGCCGAACGTGGTTTAAGCGACCAGATCAATATTATGATTACTTCCGACCATGGTATGGAAGAAGTGAACCCACGCAATCATTTTGTTATTGACGGTAGCTTCGATAAAGCTCTTACACAGCAAGTGGTGTATTCTCGTGAAACCATCAGCATTTACCCTTTACCTGGTCAAACCGATGTGCTGTATCAACAGTTAAGCGCTGCTATACCAGCCGAATTTGGCCAAATATTACGCAAAGACAGCATGCCCGAGCGTTTCCAATATACTAACCACCGTCGTATTGCCGACATTATATTACTAGCTAACCCAGGTAATGTTTGGGCCCGTCAGCGGTGGCTAGAGCAACTAACCGAAGCCGACTTAAACCAAATGATTGGTACCCACGGCTACGACAATGAACATACCAACATGTTTGGTATCTTTATTGCCCACGGGCCGCATTTTAAAAATGCAACCCAAGTGAGCGGTTTTGAAATGGTTGACGTATACCAAGTTATGGCCAAAATTCTTGGTTTAACCGCCGCCGCTAATGATGGCAACCCAGCGGTTATCCCCATGTTATTAGAAACAAAGTAGTTGGTAGTCAAAGGTATTGGTATGAGTAAAGTATTAAACGAACTATTAGCGTTAATGAATTTAGAAACTATTGAACAAGGCATTTACCGCGGCCAAAGCCAAGATTTAGGCTTTGTTGCCCTCTTTGGTGGCCAAGTTATGGGGCAGTCTTTATCGGCCGCCCGTGAAACTGTTGAACCTGCTCGCGGAGTACACTCTTTTCATTGCTACTTCTTACGGGCTGGCGATGCCAATCATCCGGTGGTGTACGACGTTGAGCATATTCGCGACGGTAGAAGTTTTTGCACCCGCCGAGTTAAAGCCATTCAGCATGGTAAGGTTATTTTTCACATGACAGCATCATTTCATGGCGAAGAAGAAAGCTTTAACCACCAGTCTGCTATGCCTGAAGTGGCTGGCCCAGAAGGGTTGGCTTCCGACCTTGATGTGCATCGAAACTATGCGAAGTTTATTCCAGACGACCTACGCGACAAGTTCACCAGCGAAAAGCCTATTTTAATGCGTTCGGTTACACCTTATAACCCATTCGAACCAACCAAAATGGATGCCAAGCGATACGTATGGTTTAAAGCCAATGGCGCCCTACCCGACGACCAAACAGTGCATAAATATTTGTTAGCCTATGCTTCCGACTTTAACTTTTTACCTACGGCCTTGCAGCCCCATGGCGAAAGTTTTGCTAACCCGAAATTACAAATGGCGTCACTTGATCATGCCATGTGGTTTCATCGCCCATTTCGCATGGATGACTGGCTACTGTACGCTATTGACTCGCCCAGTGCCAGTAACGCTAGGGGGCTAGTGCGTGGTGAAATATTTAATCGCAACGGTGATCTGGTTGCTTCTACTGCCCAAGAAGGCTTGCTTAGAAAACACGATTAACAACTATATGGGAAATTATGCACCGTTATTTTAACACCGTATTCATTAGGCTATCAGCTGTGGTTGCGCTACCTTTATTGCTGTTAGTGTTGCTCTCTAGCCCGCTGCATGCGGCTACTCAAAATAGCGGTTTTGCCAACGCAGCCTCTGCTTGGCAGCAACAACCCCTGGTGCAAACTCGCCTATTAAGTGAGTTTGCCACCATTACCCCTGGGCATATTTACACCCTTGCCATTGAAGTCGAAACAGACCCTGAATGGCATACCTTGTGGCTTAATTCCGATGCTGGTTTTACGGTGCAGTGGCAAGGCCCTGAGGGTAGTTATTTCGACGACGTTCAATGGCCCACGGTGCAACGTTTTAATAGTCCCGCTAGCTACGGTTTTACTGGGCACCACTATTTATTAACCGACTTTTCTATTCCTAGCGACTATGCCGACACCTTGCTAGCAACATCTGAGTTCGCAATCACCGCCACCCTAACCGCTAACATTCAATTACAACTATGCCACAACACTGCGGCCACTGAATGTGTCAATAACAACGCACAACATAGTGTCACTTTAAATATAGCACCGCGCAGTAGCGAACAAAGCGCTCGCCCCGCACTCGAACAACATCGGCGTCATTTTTTAGCTGCTCGCCAACAGTTACCTGAGCTTGCACCTTGGCAAGCCCGCTTTGATATTCAGGGCGAGCAGCTCACCTTACTAATAGAGTCGGCCGCTGCGGTTAGTTTAGTGCAAGCAGCCAGCACCACTAGCGCACCCTATGCCTATATGGGCGCGCCCGGTTTAATTACCAATAACGCCGCACAAACCATTGAATACATCGACGACATTGTAGTTATCCGCCAGCCATTACAAAGCCAAGCTGCGGGCTTTACCCCAAAACATTTACCCGAGTCTTTTCCTGTGCAACTGGCATTAGCAAACAGTTCAACTAATGCGAAGCAGCACAGTTTAGAATTTCTCGCTGTTGCCGTTCAACCTGAGCCAGCAAGCTCTGGTGCTGACTACCAAACCGAACTGTCGCTGTTAGTGGTGTTTGTTTTCGCCTTTCTTGGTGGTCTTATTTTAAACTTAATGCCCTGCGTATTTCCGGTGCTGTCACTTAAAGCCATGGCCTTGACTAACAGTGGCTCAAGCCATAAACAGCGTAGCGAAAGCCTGTGGTACACCGCCGGCGTAGTTCTTAGCTTTTTATTAATTGCCGGTACGCTCATCGCCCTTAGGGCGGCAGGTCAGGCACTGGGCTGGGGCTTTCAACTACAAAGCCCATGGTTAATCGGTGCTTTAGTGTTTTTGTTTGTGGCTATTGGTTTAAACCTAACTGGTGCGTTTCAAATTGGCACCCGTTTAATGGGTGTAGGGCAGAATTCCAACCTGCTTAACCCTGAAGGCGGCGCACAAAGCTCTTTTGCCACCGGCGTGTTGGCCGTTCTTATTGCTAGTCCTTGTACCGCTCCTTTTATGGGCGTTGCGCTGGGCTATGCCATTACCCAACCTCCTGCTTTAGCCTTACTTATTTTTGCCGTATTGGGTTTAGGTTTAGCCGCGCCTTTCCTCTTGTTTGGCTTCGTGCCTGGCTTTGCCAAAATTCTACCCAAACCCGGCCTTTGGATGGAAACCTTCAAGCAATGGATGGCTGTACCTATGTACATTACCACCGTGTGGCTACTGTGGGTGTTTGGTCGCCAAACGGGTATCGACAGCTTAACCTTGTTGCTACTTGCTGTGGTGTTATTTGCAACGGCTTTGTGGTGGTGGGGCAAGCAACAGCTTCAAGCAACACGTAGCCGAGTACAAGGCTCCATTGTGTTGGTATTCTTAGCCTTGGCAGGGCTTAGTTTTTTTCAAGCACTTAGCATGCAAACAACAGCCAATACACAACCAAGCTTAGCAACAACCGATAATCAGTGGTCGCAAGCCAAGCTCGACTCTTTGCGCCAGCAACAGCCTGTATTTGTAAATATGACGGCCGACTGGTGCATTACTTGCTTAGCCAACGAGCGTGTAGCCTTACATACGGACGCCACCCAAGCTTTATTTGCCGAATACAATATAGCCCAGCTTAAAGGCGACTGGACCATGCAAGATCCTGACATTACCGAATATTTAGCTAAATTTGGTCGTAATGGCGTACCGCTTTATGTATTGTACTTTCCAGGCCAAGAGCCCCAAGTATTACCGCAAATACTTACCAATAGTACTATTCGCGACTATGTTGAAGCAGGCTTAAATAAGTGAAATTAGTCGAGTGAACAACGCTTGCAGCGAGCTTCACCGGTTAGTAATTTAGAAAGCTTATAGCGGTGTTTAGCAAGCAGCAAATAGGCTTGGTCGGCAAACCAGCGAATAATAGGCCAACGTAATGGCGCTGTACGCCAGCCACGGCCTACTAACGACCACGCTGCATGAACCGCGTCGAGCGCTTCAAGCATCACTCCGTCGCTCCGTTGGGCATGCATAATACGATTCGCCCGCTGAATTGAAAGCTGCGGAAAGCGTTCGTTAAAGTCGGGGGCTAAAATGTCTTCAAAACATAAGCGGCCATGCTTATCGAGTTTTTTTAATTGGCTCATTTCACGCACACACAGTGGGCATTGGCCATCGTAAAATAGCGTTAATGTGGGGGTGGTCATGGTATTTCCCCTTAATTGTTTGTTCTTTTCCTTGCCAAAAAATAACGGAGTTTGTTTATGTCCGAAAAAAGTTTCAAAAGCCATGCTAAATCTGAAAATATTAAGCATGGCATAATATTTATGATTTTGGCTGTGTTTTGCTTCGCCCTCATGGACGTGTCCATGAAGCAACTTGCTACCGACTTAAGTAGCTATCAAATTAGTTTTTTTCGTGGTGCAACCTCATTACCTTTTGTACTCGGTTGGATTTTAGTCAGTAAAAACCTTTCGCGCTTAAAGGCAACACGTATCGACTTACATTTACTGCGTGGATTAATTTCGATTGGTTTTCTGATTACCACCGTATTAACCCTACGCGAACTACCCTTAGCAAACGCCTACGCGCTGTTTTTTGCCGCCCCACTTGCCATTACCTTGCTGTCGGCCATTGTGCTTAAAGAGCCCGTTGGTAGGTACCGTTTCGGTGCTGTTATTGTTGGTTTCATTGGTGTGTTAGTGATGCTGAACCCAAAAGCCATGGGCTTTGCTTCCATTGGTGTTATTGCTGGCTTACTTTCTATGATGGGTTATAGCTGCAGCATGATTCTAGTTCGTTTTCTCCACCGCACAGAAACCTCTGAGTCGCTTATGTTCTACTTTATCTTAAGCCTTACTATTGGTTGTGGTTTACTGTCGTTCCTAAGCTGGAAGCCGGTAACCATGGAACATGCACCTTGGTTATTAATGCTGGGTATTTCTGGCGCCATCGGTCAATATTTATTAACCGAAGCATACCGTAAAGCTCCACCGTCGCTATTATCGTCCTTTGAATATACCGCCATGATTTGGGCCATTGGCCTTGGTTATATTTTCTGGAACGAGCTACCTAGTATTTGGGTTGTAGTAGGCTCTGCCATTGTTATCAGCAGCGGCATTTATATTAGCCACCGTGAAACCGTGCGCAAAGCCCCTATTACTACCAAAGTGCGCCACAAAAACTACTAATTGCGATTAGTAATAAGATAGTCTAAACCACCTGTTATCGCCGCCACCTGAGCCAAAATACATTCTTCAGGGGTGGCGTTGGCACTGTCCGGGTACACTTCTGTAGTGGTTACATAGGCTGCATTAGTAAAGCCCATACACAAACCTAGTTCAGTGGCCGAATACTCAATCAGGCCTTCCGCTATCATGGGCGAACCAATAATGCCGCCATTTTCATCGGCTGGGGCTATATGAGTTACTTTTGCTACTGAAGCTAACACTGCCAACTGAAACTCTAACTCTCGTTTTTCACTATGGGCTACCGTATAAAACCCATCTGGAATATTCCAACTGCTTTGTGGCTTTGCGTCGCGTGCCGCAAGAGCTGGCCGAAATTCAGAATTGTCGGTGTCGGTGGTTTCATGCAGGTCAAAATGAGCAAACACCTGGGTGCCGCTGTGTTTTTCTATTTTCTGTACATAGGTCATTAAATGGGCCGCTTCTGCCGACGGGCTCGCTTCATAAAAAGACCGATTAGGATCAACCGCCCAAGGGTTCCAGCGGTTAATGGTTTCGTAGCCCCAAGGGCTTAAACAAGGTGCAACCACAATATTAAAGTGCTTACTATAATGCTCCATGTGCTGATCAATAAAGCGCAAAGCACCATGTACGCCGCTAGTTTCATAACCGTGCACACCACCAGTGATCAACAATAACGGCCGAGTTACCTGCCAATTACGGCTCTTAATCGCAAATACTGGGTAGTTTTCACTACCTAAATTACTGTATTCAAGTGTGCCGTACTGCTCTACATCGAAGCGCTGGCGATATGCTTCAATAACACTAACCACGTCGTCGGTATAACTACGTTTTACTTCTTGAACAGCAAACCAGTTTTTCTTTTCAATGTCGCCCCATGGAGTGCCTGGGGTACCTATGAAATACGGCTCTTCTATTATTTGCTCTTGACTCATTTGCTCGTGACTCATAAACGGCTCCTACATAAATTATTTACATTTAAATTTTTAGGCAAGCACTTCGCCCTGTACATAAAACCACTGGCCTTGCTCGCGCACAAAATTAGACTTTTCTTCCATCATGCCAAGCTCATTGTCAGTCTTATAAAAAGCACGAAAATGCACCATACCTTTATTGCCCTGCTGCACAGCTTCAATTATTTGTAATTGCACCCAAGCTGGATTATCACTTAATTCCACTTCAGGGCGAGTACTGGAGTGCCAGGTTTGTGCTAAGTAACCGGCTAAGTTCAGCGCAAAAGCACTAAAGCGCGAGCGCATTAACTGTTCTGGCGAACTAGCTACAGCGCCATTATGCAATGGTTTACAGCAGTTTTCATACAAGGAGTCAGGGGAACATGGGCAATGCATTGGTTAGGCCTTAAAGCTATATTTTTGCTATGCTCACAAGCTTAACAAACTAACTTTTACAACACGAGAGCCTATACTATGTCGCCGCAAATAAAACTGTTTTTAGTCATTGGCTGTCTGTTTCTTGCCTTCGCCGTTATTTTTGGGGCCTTTGGTGCCCACGCACTGCGCCAACAAGTGACCGAGCAAGCGCTAGCCACCTGGCAAACCGGTGTGCTTTATCAGTTTATGCACGGCTTTGGCTTACTTATTATTGGTGTGTTATTACTGCGCTTTCCAGAACTTACTGGGCTAAAAATAGCTGGTATTCTGTTTATTGCGGGTATCTTGTTCTTTTCCGGTAGTTTATACGGCTTAGTGTTAACTAATTGGCGTTGGTTAGGCCCTATTACCCCACTGGGCGGGTTATGCTTTATAGCTGGCTGGGTAAGCCTAGCCTGGAATTTAGTGCGCTTACCCAGTTAAATAAGTGGCTTTTTATGAAGCAAACGGTTTACAAGAGCTAGCTTGCTTTGTACCTGGTACAAAGAAAACTAACTGTGCCGCTGGCTGGCCATAAAAGGTATCTTGTACATAGTCAGCTGGATTTTCAGAAGCGCCCACCCCAACTAACAACAAGGTACGCACGGGCACATCGTCAGCCAGCCACAAAGGTGCGCCGTAGTCGGCGCGCACATGGCCCGAGCCGGCAATTAGTAAGCCCACTTTGTCTGGCAATGCGTAGGCAATCATTTGCTGCGCCATCACCTGATCTTCAGCTATCTGCATATTAACCATCTGTATAGTTTCTTCCGCACTGAAGGGGCCACAATGGCTAGTTTCAACCTGGTCGGTTAAATACTGTAAATGGTCTGTACTGTAAAGCGCTAATGCGTCACCAAAAGCTTGCAAGCTTTCTTTTTGTACTTGGGTTAAGCTTCCTGACTTCAACCCTTTAGAAAGCCGCATAGCCGCTTTAACTTGCTGTTCATAACGCACCCAAGGCCAATCATCGCTGGGCCAATTTAACTTCGTGGCTGTTAAATCCTCTGCTGCACGTTTGAAATAATTTGTCTGATAAATAGCTCTGCGCTGTGTTGGAGACACCATTTCCATGACCACGTGGCCAAGTATTCCTTGACCGGCTAGAAAATAAGTTAAAAAGGTTTCCATTTGATGATGATCAGGATGATCGTGCTGTTCACCCACCATTAACCAGCCACCGCGCGGCATGTGCCTAGCCACTTCAGGCCAACTAATGAACTCTTGCGTAACCGGGCTCCAAAAACGACCAATTAAGGGATTATTGATATGCTCGGTACCTTCGAACTCAAGCTTAGCAGGCCCGTCAGCTATTGTCGGCGAGCCGAACTGAGAATCGGGATCACTCGCACAGCCCACTAAGCCGATAGCAAAGCCAATACAAACTACAAACGTAACCAAACGACGCTGAGAACGAACCATTGCACGCTTCCTTATATGCCAACTATCTTACTAACAATACGTTAACACTTAAGATGCCGCAATAGTCGTTCTCGCTCACCGAATAATTAGTTAGAACCCAAGCGGTATACCAAAGGCAAAGAAACCAACCAGCAACGCCACCCACACCACCATAAAGGCTAATGAATATGGCACCATCATGGCGATCATCTCGCCAAAAGTAAGCTGTGGGTTATATTTACGCATAAAAGCTAAAATAATGCCGGCGTAGCTCATCATTGGGGTAATAATATTAGTGGCTGAGTCTGCCACCCGAAAAGCTGCTGCCACTAGGTCTGGGGTCATTTCCGAATTCACCATGTACAACATAGGAATAAAAATAGGCCCTAGCAGCATCCACTTCGAGGTTAAGCCACCCACAAATAAGTTAATTAACCCGGTAACTAATACAAAACCCACCAGTAGTAAAATAGGGTAGCTTTGCAAGCCCATGGCAATTAACGACGACGCCCCTAAATAGGTAATGTACGCACCTAACCCGCTGTAGCTGAGTAAGCCAAGGAAGTTATAACAAAAGAAGGTCAGCACCAAAATGTAGCCCATGGTGTCCATTTGTTTCACCATGGCTGTTACTACGTCCATCATCGAACGGAACTTACCACTAGCAACACCAAACGACACCCCCACCACCACAAATACAAAGGTAATCATTAAAATAACGTTATTAATAAAGGGTTTAACTGTTTGCCCTTCAGCCGTGGTGTAATCGGCCATGGGCCCTATCGCTAAGCCCCACAATGCAACTAACGCCAACACCAGCCCCACTCCTGCGGCACGTAAGCCGCGCCGCTCAGCTGGCGTTACATCGAAGTCGGTTATTTTCAGCTCGTCTGGAATAACAAATTCTTTTTGCGCCAAGCGTGGGCCAACAACTTTCAAAGTAACCCACGAGCCCACAGCCGCCAACACAAAGGTTGAAACCAAAATAAAATAGTAGTTCATAGTGGCTGGGGTTAATTCTTCACCCTTAGCATTTACGAACGGAATACCCTGGGCTTCAGCGAACACCTTGGCGTTCATACCAATAATAACGTCAATTGGCGTAGCCGGAATCAGGTTGGCACTGAAGCCCGCCGACACCCCTGCAAAAGCTGCTGCCATACCAATCAGTGGGTTTTTGCCCAAACCTGCATAAAGCAAACCGGCTAAAGGAATAAGTACTAAATAACCCGCATCGGTAGCTATTGACGACATAATGCCAATAAATACTAATAACAATGGTAATAACTTTTCTGGTAGTGCACGGCTGGTTTTTTTCAATACCGCGCCAAACAAGCCTGAATGTTCGGCAATACCCACACCCAACATAACAATTAAAATAACACCTAAAACACCGCCACCAAACCCAAGCCAGTTGGCCAAAATAGCGTTGTCGAATAGCCACACCACGTTTTCCGCAGCCAACATATTCTTAATTTGCCACTGAGTAGGTTCGCCCCCTGCACCGAAGGTTTCGAAGCTAATGCCCCCCATTAACGCCGTAAGTAACAGTGCGCCAACAAAAAACCAGATAAAAATAATGATCGGGTCAGGAATGCGTTTGCCCACACGCTCAACAAACGCAATAAACCCTTTTTGAGACTCAACTTTTTGGTTCACGAAAAGTACCTTTTCTTGTTATTTACAAAACGGCAGTAATGCTACGGCAAACACATTCGTAAGTCACCGTTAAACTCAACTAGCATAACTAGCAACACAACGGCTTATGTCGTATAAATAGTGAATTGTTTCGGGCAGCAAGGAACCCAGTACATGCATTACAACAAAGTTATTTGTGTCGGCCGCAATTATGCCGCCCACGCGGCAGAGCTAAATAACCCAGTACCAAGCGAACCCATATTGTTTATGAAGCCTGCTACCGCCTTGGTACCCTTTGAAGAGCCTATAAACCTTACGAATTTGGGCGACAATGTGCATTATGAAATTGAATTGGCCGTATTACTGGGTAAAACCATTAAAAATGCCGACGCTGTTACTGCCAGTAACGCCATCGACGGCATTGGCCTAGCCCTTGATTTAACCTTGCGTGATGTTCAGCAAACACTGAAAGACAAAGGACTGCCGTGGGAAATTGCCAAAGGTTTCGACGGCAGCTGCCCTATTTCTGCCTTTGTACCGGTAGATAACCTAAACCTTGCCAAGCTTCACTTCAGCCTAGAAATAAACGGCCAGCTACGCCAACAGGGCCATAGCGCCAATATGCTTACCCCTATTGTTGAATTAATTGAATACGCCAGCCGCCACTTCACCTTATGTGCGGGTGACATTTTAATTACCGGCACCCCTGCTGGGGTAGGCCCACTGCAACCAGGTGATACCCTTAAAGCCAATTTTATGAATGGGTTATTAGCTGTAGAAACCAAGGTTATTTAACTTAAAAGTAATCCTGCCCTTGAAATAACCAACCCTAGGCCCCATATATAATGTGTAAGCAAGTTTGTCGTGAAAACTTAAGTAAGAAAGCATAACTAGCAAAACAGGCCTGTTATGTGTTAGAATTACCACGTAAGAAATCTGGGGCTGATTTGGATTCGACGAGATACATAAAGCTTTAGGTGCATGCCGAGGTGGGGCTGGCCTCGTAAAAAGCCTCAAACTAATAGTTGCAAACGATAACAACTACGCTTTAGCGGCTTAAGACCCGCTAACCATCCACTCAGGCTTCGTCTATAAGCAGAGGTTCGGATGGTCATAATTATAGACTCGCGCGGATGCTTCGCTCGTAGCTGAACCGTTAAAACTAATCGAGCTCGCCTTTCAATAGCCTGCCCCTCGGCGGTTGAACGGTTAACTAAATGAGACGGCTAAGCATGTAGTACCGAGAGTGGCGGTATAGCGGACGGGGGTTCAAATCCCCCCAGCTCCACCACATTCAAATAAGAAAGGCGTTACCGAAAGGTAGCGCCTTTTTTATTTGCTCTCGCTCCGTAGGTACTAATAAATGCTACTCCAAAGCTTCTAAATCTACGTTTTTTAATTCCACATACAAATTGTCTATATTGCGCCAGCTGATTCTGAATTGGTTACGCTTTTTAGGCTTCCACTTACCTTTAACCAACTTCATATTTATGCCGGGATCATAGTAAACAGTGCTTAAATACAAAGCATTCAAGAACAATTTAAGATCTGTCCCCTTACCCAGAACAACTTTTGGTCCATACTGGTACTTTGGCGGTGTTTCTCGAATGGCTGTATACGACACAAAACAAGTGTTGGCATGTTTCTTTTTCCAATGCAAAATGAGCTTTTCAAATTTCCAACCTGCGACGAGTACACCGTCCTCATCGCGCAACATTAAGCCACCGGACGGCTCAAGAATTTCTCTTTTGTCCGGGTCATAGCCTTCAAAATGCATAGTTAAGGCAGTCGTCTTATTTTTCTCGCCAACATTATGGCGGCTTGCAAAGTCCATCCTCTCTTGTTCAATCCTGGTACCATAGGTACGAAGAAACACCTCTAAATCATCAAGATAGGTGCCAACATTTGGCTCTGGTGTCATGAGCGTCACCGCACCACTAGAGTGGCTCTTTAATTCCCAATCCATAAAATCAGGAGCGGAGGACCCGTTTGGCGTAATCCCAAACTGAGCTTCTAAGGTATAACCTGCGCCGTTCTGTGCTTTATAAGTCATCAACTCACCTTCAGAGTTGAGACGGCACGACTCAATAGGTCCTTGCTGGTAAATCTCTTTTAATTTTCTTAGTAACTTCTCTTCGCTGGGCTCTCGTGTCGCTGAATACTGATAAAAAACCGAAGCAACCAACTGTGTTTCATCACTCTCAACAATCGCTTTAAGTTGATCATGCAAAGTACCATCCCAAGCACTACAGTGTGCCCAAACTGTTTTTTCATCTACGCCAAGAACTAAGTAACGCTTGGTATTAAGACGTGCAGACCGTTCTTCTGCTGTTGGTGGCTTCATCAAATGACTAGGCGCAATGGCTTTTTTACGACTACAGCCACTCAGAAACCCAGATAATCGTGTCTCTGGATATTTAGGGTAAAGGATAATTTGAGCATTTGGAGCCAAGTCTGTAGCCCCATCAAGACTAATCCAGTAGAAATCAAGTGGTGCTTTAAATATAGCGCCTTTTTTACTCATGCCTGCCGAAGAAACATTACCAGAAGGGATAACACGAGCCACTTCAAAGTCAGAACCCAAATAAATTTGCTGCTTAGAGTTATCGTTATTCGCCAGAGGCTTAATAAAAATTCGCTTCGCACCTTGAATCATCATTTTATCGACAAGCATTTGATATTCGCTCAAGCTCCCCCCTTTATATCAATAGTATTTATTAGCACAAACAGCATACCAACCACTTTCAGCAATGGGAACCACACAAGCAATAACCGCCTTTAACATCTATTTTTTGCAAAATTACAAAAACAAATTATACTGTATATAAATACAGCCTCTTGATAAAAAGGAACGAATGTGTGACTATATATCACACGAAATACCCAGAGGATTAAATCATGAACCAGTTAGAATTTGACTGCCCCGAAGTCAGCTTTAATGGGCAAACTGACTTTGAAGTTATTTCAAAGCTATTGGACATTTATGACCAAAAGTTCTTAGCTGATTATCTCAATACAATACCCAACAATAACTGGACCCGAGAGACAATTAATCGCTGGGTTAAAGGCAAAGCCTCACCAAAACTCAGCAAAACAGAATACGATCACCTAACAGCATTATTACCTAAGCCTGCTGTGACCCCTGAAAACTGTGATTTTAAGTTTATCGACTTATTCGCAGGGATCGGCGGAATTCGTAAAGGCTTTGAAGACCAAGGTGGTTTGTGTGTATTTACTAGCGAATGGAATAAGTTCGCAACCCGTACCTACAAAGCAAATTTCGCTTGCGATAAGTCTTTTCACACATTCAACGAAGATATTCGTGATGTAACCTTGAGTGCTGATCCATCAATATCAGAGCAAGAAGCGTACGACAATATCAATCAAGTTGTTGCTGACCACGATGTGCTGCTAGCAGGCTTTCCATGCCAACCATTTTCACTTGCAGGTGTATCTAAGAAAAACTCTTTAGGTGTTAAGCACGGATTTGAATGTGATACTCAAGGGACTCTTTTTTTCGATGTTGCGCGAATTATTGCAGCAAAACGCCCTGCTGCCTTTGTGCTTGAAAATGTTAAAAACCTTAAAAGTCATGACCGCGGCAAAACCTTTAAAACCATCATGAAGGCGCTTGATGAGCTAGGTTATTGGGTTGCAGACTCAGAACACACTGGCGTCAAGGACCCTAAAATCATTAATGGCTCGAGCTGGGTACCACAAAATAGAGAACGTATTATTTTAGTTGGTTTTCGCAAAGACCTAAATGTACATAATGGCTTCACCCTTAAAGACTTGCCAATACCGGATAACACACCTACGCTTGGTGATATTTTAGAGCTTGAAGTAGATGACAAATATATCCTGACACCTAAGCTTTGGGAGTACCTTTTCAACTACGCTAAAAAACACCAAGCAAAAGGAAATGGATTTGGTTTTGGCCTAGTTGGCCCTAATGATAGAACTAGAACCCTATCGGCCCGCTATTACAAAGATGGCTCAGAAATTCTTATTGATCGAGGTTGGGATTTTAATAAACCAATTACGGATAAGGCCAACCTTGTTAATCGCCCACGTCGTTTAACACCTGTGGAATGTGCTCGTCTAATGGGCTTTAGCTCTCCGAATAGTAACGAGTTCAAAATTCCCGTTTCAGATACACAAGCATACAAACAGTTTGGTAATTCAGTAATTGTACCTATGTTTGCGGCTATCGCTCAGCATATGAAGCCTTATATCATGAAAGCCAAAGTTTTAGAGTCCCATAAAAAAATAGCCTGAGCAGGGGGCTAGGCCTACTTACAAAACGCCCGCTGCAATGAATGCGCGGGCATTTTCAATTACAGCGCGCCTAAACTTAGGCTGAAAGTAAGCATCCAACCAGCACACTTAGTAACGCCCACGTAATAGGCGTGAGCTTGCGAGCGTCCTAATTGACGCGCTTGTTATGTTTACAATAGAGCAGAAGGATCAACTGTATAACCCGCTTCTTTCAACTCCTTGGCTAGATCGAGCTTCCAAGCGCCTCTAAGATCGAGATCAATGTAGACAACACCGCTTATATCATTGGGTGCTTCAACACCGTCCACCAACAAAGCCGAAACTCTTGGGCGCCCAAGCCGACCGATAAAATATCCATGCTCGAATACAACATTTTGCCTGGCTCTGGATTTTAATTCGGGCGATTCGGATTTTTTAGCACCTATGTCACAAGGCGTATACAAAACAACCGCGTATCCAACATCGCTATTGGCCTCGATTTTTTCAATAATCGTTCGACTTGAACTTGCTTTTTCGTGTAGCACAATTGGTTCCAATCCAGCCTTTTCGAGAAAACGAGCCATTTCCGATTTAGCTGCGTCATCGTGACCATGAACAACAAATACTTTCTTATTATCCGAAGCTAGCTTTACCGGCGGAGCTTCTTTTTTGGACTCATCAGAGATAGATTCTCTCACCTCTTTTATCAAACTACGCGTCAGGTCAGTGGTATATCCATCACCACTTATCACATTTTCGGTGGAAAGAAATACAATGAAATTGGAAGGGATGTTGTTGTTTGCAGCATCAACGGTTTTTGAAGCATCTCCCTCTGTTTCCTTAATCTTAAGCGAGCGTATTTTGCTAAATTCAAGATAGGCGCCATCAACAAGAATCTCATCTCTTAGAACGTAAGGTCGAATCACCTCATCCTTAATTTCTTCAAGGTCCGTACGGTCACATTCAATAACCTTAATGAATTGCCCATTTTTATCCTTGTCATTAGTTTCAACAACAATATGGAAGAATCTCATAATATATCCTTTAGATATCTGGCCTAGCTTTCTGTAGAGCGGAAACATAACGCCGTGGTAAGGGGCAACCGAAACGCAGTGTAGGTTGTCCCGCGCAGGCCGCGTTTTTTGCGGCCGGAGTGAACTTGACCACCTTGTTATGCATTAGTTTATTCTCGTGACCATTTGCCAAATTATGTTTTGTCCCCTAATTAATACATACCCTTCCCAGCCTGACAATCTGGACCAAGAACCCGGAGGAGACGACATACGGCGGATTTCATCGCCCCCCTTCATTTTATTTTTGAATATTTCCCACTCTTCGTTTGCAAAGCCAAAAGGAACAAATGGAACATCTTTTCGAGCATTAGGTTGCTCGCGATAGCGGCGGCGCTCATCCATAGCCATTTCTTCGATTCCTAGCACAGTCAAAGGCTCAGAGAGTGTCCACCCAGTAGCCAAATAATCAGCATAAGGCTGGGGCTCAAACTCAGATAGTTTAGGCTGCTCCTTTATAGAAGAGCATCCCAGAATACTGCAAAAAATGGCTAGAACGAGAACTCGTTTCATGATGCATAACGCCGCCAACACAGGCCGAGCGCAGCGAGGTCCTGCCCCAGCTTCGCTGGGGCGAAGTGCTTGGCATTGNGATTCCCATTCCCCACCCAAAATGAAACTGTATGAGATCTTCTTTCTCTGTTTCTTGTAGCGTATTGATGCTTTCTTGATCTAGGTTTTTATAGATATCCAACGCTGTTTCTTTGCAAGTGCGTGATGCCTTTGTGTCAGTTTGGCTTTCCGCACTACTTTCTGGAACGGAACTACAACTGGACAATACCAAACAAATAAATACAGTTAGAAGTAGCTTATACATCTCAATTTCCTTACGCATGTAACGCCCGGCTCACGCGCCGGTTTGGAGCCGCCAAGCGGCGGAAAATCGGTCGCTGTGCAGCCGATTGTTATGGCCTGCTTCGAGCTAACTGGAGTGCTTTTTCCCTTCGAATCACTCCTGAGCCTGCACACAAACGACATCCTGGACGGCCATCACACTCTGGGCACTTTAACCTCTGATAATCAGAGTCATTGATTTCCATATGACCTGAAACAATCCCATTTCCACTACAGCATGGACAAAAATAATTGACGAATACGCCTTCACCCTCACAAACTGGACATACTTTGGTTGCTTGGTTTTGACTTTTTTTCGACACCATATAGTGTTCATGGAGCGCTTGATAGAATGCAGTCTGCCACGAATTTTTATGTACACGAAAATGAGAGTCAGCTTCATCTGAGAGCAGATCAATCAGTGCTTGAGCTCCATTCTTTCGTTCAAACTCAGTTAGCAGGTACCTCTTATTCGCGAGCTCGTCGGCGGCTTCAATTGAGAACCTATTAGCTAGGTTAAAGTCCTCGAAATGCGAATGGACGCGTTTTTTTAATGTTTCATCCCAATCTTCGGGTGCGCGAACAAAAAACCTGACTGTCTCAGGATATGTTGACTCAACATCAGCGAAAATCCATTGTTCACTAATAACAGAACTATTATCGAAATAGGGATGCAAACTTTGTTTTTCAGCAACGGTAGAAATATTGGCTTTTTTTCCAGTGTTGCAATCTTTGCAAGAAGGTACAAGGTTTTGTGGAACAACCGAAAGAGTTGGATACCTACTTTTCGGCAAGTAATGATCTAAAGTCGAGGCATTCCCGATCCCACAAAATGGACACCTACCGTGTGGTGCTCTAGATAACAAGGAGTCATATATTTTTCTTGCAGGCTTCGCCCTGCCTACCATATGAACGCTATAAACATCTTTTAGTTCTTGTTTATTCACCGAGCCTATGACTATTTCTTCGTTTTTGCAGTCATTGGATGGAAGGCTGTACAGTGTACTTTCAATACCATTCTTCCAATATTGATATGCAGCGGCAGCGACAACATCAGAAACGGCACTGAGACGACAGCGTAAACGTTTGTCTGAAATACTATTTACGCATAACTCAAAAACTTCTTTGGGGTCTTCATTGGGGGCGGAGATACTTCTCATTCTCCGGCCCTCGTCTGCATTATCTTATTAGTTACCATCGATCTCAGTATCGCCTTACCTTCAAAACCTAGTTGGTTTTGGTATTCCTGCTCAATTTCTTCGTAACTCTTACCTTCATTCACTGAGCTTTCCAGTAGGTCATGAAAGCCGGATTTGGATACCTCTAACCCAAACACTTCTCGCGTCAAAACGCCTACATTCTCAGCAAAGGTTTCATTTTCCGGCCTTTCTACTTTGGAAATCAATCGAGTTCTTCTTAGAATAGATACACATGACTTAGGAACTTCCTGCAATACAACTGGCGAATGCGTGGCGATAATTGCAACACCATTACGATTAACAAGTAAGTCCGACAACGCTCTTGTAAACGCGGAAAGTAGTGGTGGATGAAGATGGCTTTCTGGCTCATCAAGAAGGATTAAGGTTTTTTCTTCAACAGTTTCAACGAGCTTTGTTACAGATAGTAGGACAACCGCATGTCCTGAGCTCATCCTTTCAAATAGTGCGGACGCCTTTTCAGAAAATTGTCCTTTAGAATCGGAAAAATCATTAGCGTACACGTTAACGAGTTGACATAGATCCATTTCAGCAAAATTAGAGTCTGATTCTAGCTTCCTAACAGCTTTAACCCACCTATTACTTTTGGATGTCAATGAAAGACAGAGCTTTAAACTCTCAGTAAAATCTCGACATAGATCGAATTTATCTTTCAGAACCCATTGATTCAGATCGTTCTCAGGCACACGCTTTTTCAAGCCAACATAGTAATATCGCATCCCTGCAGTTGCATCAGGTTGATCATCAGGTGGAGTAAAGGGATCAAATGCACTGAAAGATACAGAGACTACCCCGGCAAAATAATTATTTTGGAGTGCGGAAGCCCCCCCCCATATGGAGTTGGTGGCAAAATAGCCGGTCTCCTCTACCGCACCTCTGTGAGGGAGAAGTGCATCAACCATGTTGTTCAAAAGGGTTGTTTTCCCAACACCGTTTCGGCCAATCAATATGTGAATATTCGAAGACGGCTTGGCGTTTGGCTCTACTTGAAATTCAACCTTAATTCCGGAGTAGTAATCATTGGCAGCCTTTTCATAAAAGAAGTCATAGTCTGTAAGAGGTGCTTCTCCGCGCAAGATGCGTCGAAACTGCTGCTCGATAGTGGAGCGATTAACATTCCTCATTAATGAAGTATTAAAAGCCCCTTCATTTTCAGCTATCGCCAAACGGTCAGGATTATGAGCAACGTCCCCTAGCGCCATCAGCACACTGTTTACCATCTCAGCCGAAAGGAAATCTAAAAGATTTCTATAATAGTCGGGGTCCTGCCCCAACGAATAGAAATTTTCCTGCAATACATTGAAATTTTGAGGAATCTGTTCTTCAGTCCAGCCTCCAACTTGGCCGGTAAAACCTATTTTTACGCTACCGATTGAGTGCTTATTGCCTTCTCCATCAAAAATGGTAAGGCTAAATAGCGTCTTATATCCAAAATCATCCCAGTTATCAGCTTGTAGATAGGCAGTATTACGAGCTTGATTAGGAACGTACCCACCCCTGGCTAGTTTTTGAAATGATATAGACACTAAAAATTATCCTTTTTTCAATATTTGAAGGACGTACAATAATGCTAATTAGTCTTAGGCCAAAACGCTTAGGTAAACGCCAGCGGAGGGAGCCAAAAGCGGTACGCTTTTGGTGTCCGGTTAACCGCCCGTTATGGTTCGTTCGAACCCACTAGACTCTCTACCATGTCGTCATGCCGAATATCTTTTACCTGCATACCGAAAAAGGCGGCCAAAGGCGCAACTACAATCAGTAGTGCCAAAGCTTCAGTGCCATCCAAAAAACCCATCAGGATGATCGAAACCAAAGCAATAGCCGCCATCACGTAAGCAAGCAGTCTCATAACAAATTTATTGATCTGACGAACCCAGAGTCTCTCAAATATACCCGTATACTTAAATCGACCATTCTCGTGAGTAACTATTCCTGGTGTTTTTCTGAGTGCGTGCACAATCTTCGCGCTCCTGCCATCACTGCAGATTGCTTTGATATCCTCAAAGTTCATTCTTAAGCCGTGTAGCAGATAGAAGAGCTCGCCGGTCGAGTGCTTCTTCTCTTGTGCAATCGAGTCATCCAATTGGGCTAAGAGATCTGCCCTGGCTTTCTTGCTCTGGGACAGTTTGAATTGGTATACAGCCACGGCCCCCATTACAGAGGCCATCCCAGCTAAAGCATTAAAAATATTGAAGCTTTCCAAATCTACTCCTTTAGGCCATAACGCCTTACTAATGGGCGCATAAATGCTTGGCTAAAATTAGCGACGAAGGAGCACAAGCCAAGCGTTTTGCGTCCTTTTGAGTAACTTGTTAGGCTTACTATTACAAAGATAGATAATATTCGGCATGAAAACTTTGCATAAAGTCTAGTGCTTGCTCTTCTGTCCACTTGTATTCACCATTCATTAGATTTTCCAGCTCTTCTTGGAATTCTTTAGTTTCCATAAAAGTTTGGAACTTTCGATCTTTATATGTTTCGAATTCAGCTGCCACCATATCTAGGTGCTCAATTACAATTCCTTTGCTTATTCTTAAAACAATGTAGTTTTCATAGCTTGAGCCGTAACCCATATGAACATAGTTAGTCATTTCACCATAAGGTACTATTAAGGCTCCACTGTACCAAACAGCAACAATCTCTTTTTTGTCTGGGAACACATCTTTCAAGATACTAACATCATCGTAACTGTGCTTTTCAGTTTCCGAGTGAACACTAATTGTCATATCTGTTAAAAGTAAGTTTCCGGCCTCGACTTTCCAAGCCGCTAGATAACCCCTCCAGTTTGCAGATGATACGGAAGCATTTTCTGGTTTTTCCCATTTGATCTCCGTTAGGTATTTTTTTAACGGATTTGTGTTTAAACGGTATTTAACATCATTAATTTCAATAGTATCGGGGATTTGAGCTGTAGCGAAACAACCAAATGATATAGCACTAATTAATATTGCACCTATAATACGAAATTTCACACACTCTCCTTAGTAAGCCTAACGCCGCGCTCACCGGCAGATTTGGAGCGCAGCGGAAAATTTGTCCGAGTGCAGCGCCTTGTTAGATGCCGCCTCTCCCAACGCCTCAAATTCGGAGAAACAACCGCATAGCTTCGATCGACTCTGTGAGTTCTTCTGCGGTAAACGATACATTGTGGTCGTTCTCCGGATGATGAATTTGATGGCGAATGTATTCGGTGAGAACGATCTGCTGCGATATTGTAGAACCATCCTGCCGAATACGAATGTACGGACGCTGAGGTTTGCCAGCTTTGTACTCCGTCAAGCGCCCTTCTGCCTCAATGAACCCATATAGTTCATTGTGATATTCATAGGAAGCCTCGCCAAACGCCGAAAAATTCACTTCATTAAGGCTTGGATAAGGTAGTTCGTGCTCAAGAACGGGTGACACTCGTTCTTGAGCCTGATCTGAAATCAGGATGATGTTCTCAAACCTGAGACGCTTTACGATCTCTGGGCTGTGTGTCGTGAGCAACACCTGGGTGTTTGGCGCTTCAGAGAGAGCGATAAGTGCATCAGTCAATGCGCGCTGATGCTCTGGGTGTTGAGATGTTTCAGGCTCTTCAATGGCGTATACAATATTGGGCAAGTTGGCCTCATTTTGTCTCCTTTCAGCTTCTGCACGGAAGAAACTGATCAGAACGAGGCGCTTTACTCCACTCCCTCTTTTATTGATGGGTATATCATCATCGCCGGCAATAGAGACGTTCTTGAACACATCTGTCCACTTCAAGCTGGCAAAATCAGGAAGCCGAGGGTCAAGCGAATTGGCTATGGCAGGATTCAACTCACCAAGCTTCTGCAGTGTCCTCTGAGCCACCTCATCTAAACGTGCCTTCACCGTGTCCGTGATCTGTGCCAAGTCTGCCTGAATTTCCGGATCACCGAGTATTTCTCTAACAGCAATTCGCATTGGATCCTGAACTTCATCGTCAGAATCACTATTTTTTCGATCAGATTGGAACAACGTGTACAGCGGCATATAAGCCTTGAGCTGCTCCCAAATGCTCTTGGCGTCAATCTTGGCTACTTCAATTTCGCAGTCGCTTAGCTGCAAATTTTCCTGCCCACGCCAGATAGCCTTGCGCAGCTCAGCATTTTTGCTTTTATCCGGGCAATCATAACCACCGGCTTCCAATATCTTCTTGAGATCAGCGTGCTTCTTCAGTAGCAAGTCAGCACATTCTGGATTTGTGGGATGATTAGCCTTAATAAACACCTTCTCCTTTCCTGCATTTGGGTATCTCTTTATGACATGCAGAGTTCCCGCCGACGTTAGCAGGTATTCTTCCTGCAGTGTCGTTTGGTTCGTGGCGTCAATAACGATATTTGGAGGAAGGTCAGTAAATTCGACCCCGATTTCAATGCAATCCTGTCCTTGAGAAAGGCAATCTTTGTTTATATCGTCCTTGTCAATCTTGACGCATCCCTTACCTTCATTGAAAAAGATGTCCAATGCTTCAAGAATCGTTGATTTTCCAATGTCGTTACGACCAACAAGAACGAGAAGGTCATCAACCTGTACAGTCACCGGGCTTGAGTAGCTTCGAAACCGATTCACGGTTACGGCTTTTATTTTCATCTTATCCTCCCTTCCATGCGTCGAAGTGGCATCTAACGCCGAGCTGAACGGCGGGCTTGGAGCGAAGCGAAAAGCCCGTCCGGCGCAGGCCCGGCCAGGGCCGGAGCGAACTCGAGCGACTGGTTATGTGTTTCAGCCGAAGAAGCAGGCATATTGATCCGCCTCCACGACCGCC
>NZ_JAMFTN010000013.1 GCF_023922585.1 Aliidiomarina quisquiliarum | reverse complement strand
TGATTACATCAAACCTGGTTGCCCTTACCAAAACGCATACATTGAGCGATTTAACCGAACGTATCGTGATGATGTACTGGATTTATATATTTTCAACAACCTGAATGAGGTAAAGCAAATAACCGAAAACTGGATTGAGTTATATAACACTGAACGACCACACGACTCACTGAATGACATGACGCCGTTAGAGTACCGAAATGCGGCATAAATTCTCTACGAGATGACTGTGTTATAAATGGGGTATTTACAGCGGTAATCTTATCGCTGGTTTTTCAGTAAATGGTGTAACTGTAACTACTACAGTTTGTGCAGGCGCTGGAATAGGTATTTTTGGCGGCGCTGGAATTGAGGCCGGTATTGGGAAATTAGATGACGAAGGTTGCTCCAATGAAAATACAGATGAAAATGGTCCTGAAATTCAAGTGCAAGGCGCTTACGGAAAAGGTTTTATTGCAGGAGGAAGTGTCAGCAATAGATCAGCGGGGTTATCTACCGGTAAGATAGGTGTTGGTGGTGGTGCTTACACTGCTACGATGGTTTGCGCCTCAAAAGAGTTGTTCAATTGGAGTTGGTAAAGAGGTGCGGTGATGTTAATAAGAAATCATGTCGTTTTTGGCCTTTCGCTTTTATCTATTGCAACAACGGATGGCTTAACAGTCCGTTTCGTGCTCGCGGTATTCATACTTGGAGCTATACTTTACGCTTTAGCGTGGAAAGGCAATAAATCGGTTAGGAGCAAAGAAGAGAGTAAGACTTCATTGCTGTATTATAAACTTTTCCTGCTCCTAGTGGTTGTATTGTTATTAGGTAGGGTTTTCAGTGTTAAAGGTGAGATTTACTTCATTTTTATAGGGGCTTTATTTGTGATCGGGGGCTTATCTAATTTAAGAGACCGAAATGATGTTTCGTTTGGCGATAAAGAACTACAGATGCTAAGAAAGCCATTACTCAGGGCGATGGTAGTGGTTTTCGTTGGGATCCTGCTTGCTGTTTTATTAGGGGTGTTAGGCCACTCTATATCTAAATGGGTCATTATTTTCGTTGGTATAGTCGGATTTGTTTCTTTTTTAGCATTACCGTTCTACTACCTCGTTAAAGTTTTCAGAGCATAGGAATTATGATTCGTTTTATTAAGCTTACTTGATGAAGTTTGATCTTTCCCCCAAGAATAGAACCATGACATCGCTGAGATTTCCATTTAAATGGGTCAAGTGGAGATCTCAAAATGAAAAAACGTTACAGCGAAGAACAAATCATCAAGGTCATCAAAGAGCATGAGACCGGTGCCAAGGTTGAGGACATTTGCCGGCGCCTTGGCGTATCGAATTGTACTTTCTACAACTGACGCAGTAAATATGCGGGTATGGAAGTTAATGAAGCGAAGCGTTTGCACGAGCTTGAAACCGAAAACACCAAGCTGAAGAAACTTCTTGCAGAGAAGATGCTTGAGCGGAAGCCTTAAAGGACGTCGTCTCAAAAAAGTGGTAAAGCCCGCCAGCAAGAAGCACGTGGTTAAGCATTTAGTGACCACGTTTAAGCTTAGTGAGCGCCTTGCGTGCAAGTTGGTTAGGCTGAGTCGAGCCGCTTTCGATATCAGCCTAAAAGCGCCAGGATGAGACTATTACGGCTCGTTTGTCGAGTACCCGCGGTACGGTACTTGATGTACTGGTCAAGCCCAAGTGGACACTTTTAATTGATAATTCTCATACTCAACCGGGGTCATATCACCATTAGACGTATGAAGCCTTTTTAGGTTGTAATACTTCATATACGCAGCGACATCGGCTGCCATAGCTTCGTAAGTTGCATGTTGAGCTTTGAGTATCCAGTCGTTTTTTAAACTGCCAAAAAAGCGTTCAACAACGGCATTGTCCCAACAAGCGCCAACGTCACCCATCGACTGTTTTATACCTAGCTTAGTCAACGCATTCTTTAACTTTTTACTGGTGTACTGTGAGCCACGGTCGCTGTGGAAGATAACACCTTTTGGGTGCCCTTTAAGCCAATAAGCTTGCTTAACCGACTGTAAGACAAGGTCGCTTGTCATGCGTTTGTTAATAGACCAGCCGATGATTCGGCGAGAATACAAGTCCATAACAATGCTTAAATACATCCAACCTTGCCCAGTTCTTAAATAGGTAATATCGCCTGCCTGTCCACTTACCCATTTCTTCATCCTAGTCAAAGAACCAATGCAATTCTGCCCCCGCTTCGTCAAGTCATTTAAATCTTCGCTTTCGGGTTCTTTGTTAGCTCTCATAAATACCCAGATAATAAAAAAGCCTTAAGCAAAGATTGGTATGGCGCACTAATTTGGAGAGTGTCCTTGTTATGTTTAGCCTGCTCATTCTTCAACGACATATCCGCTTGTACGCGTCCACAAATAGGGCTCATGCTAGCTACGTACAATTCTTATCAAACTCTTGTAGAAGCTGAACATTTCAGTCGATTTTAAGGATACTCTCCGAATAACGTTTGTTGCTTCATTACGATTGAAGCTGAGCAGGTCCGATTGTTTTAAGTCGCATTTTTATAACTTATGTATAAATGATGTTGAATTTTCATCTTTTCAGAATTGGTATGCTAAAAATAACAGGGAGTGTGACGCTCACGAAAGCGTCGCTAGGATTGGCGAATACAGAACCCCGCGTGTTTCGAATTCCTTAGTTCCTACCTCCTACAAAAATCACTTGCTTAAAGGACAGCGGTATGAACTTTCGCCAATTGTTATTATGGAGCTCATTATTTTTGGGCGCTTTGCTTTGTTTCGGCTTGGCTTCCGGGGGCGTTTTCGCGAGTGACGAAGAGGTGGACGAGGATCCAATTGAGCGGATTACAGTTTGGGGTAGTTACAGGGGGACACCTTGGAATATTGGGACGAACTGGAACATGGGAGGTATTGTTGGGTCATCTCGACTGGGCTCTCTGTCTTCGTGGTCTGTGGATACAGATGTTCCGATTCCAATAGAGGAAGAAGAATGCACAGATACACAACTTTCAGGGAACCCTGTTAGGAACTCGGATGGACGAAAAGTTGACTCTTTTACCGATGTTAGAGGCGTGGGTGAATTTCCTTTATCTTTCCGTCGACATTACAGCTCTGCTGGTGGTGTAGGGTGGTTTTCGTCATTTTCACGCAATTGGACGTCATCTGTACAGGCGTGGCTAAATGTGGATAGCAAAACGCTTTTCACCGAAGGGAAACGATTAAATTTTGGAGGCCAAGAAGATACTTTTGATGTTCAGAACTTAGGAATTAGTGTTACTGGTTTTGCAGATTCAGATGAGAGAAATATTTTATTTGAGCATGAAGATTACGCTGATACATGGGTGTTGCGGGGAGCCGATGGTGTTGTATGGGTATTCGAGGAAATGGCGCCTTCATGTACTAACGGGAACTGCGTAACGTGGGCTAAAGTTGTGTTTAAGGGTCTTGTATATCAATTGCCGAATCGAGATGAAGATGGTGAATGGTCTGCTGCCGGACTGCACCACGCTTACAGTTACGATGGCAAAGATATTATTTCAGTTAATCATTCAAATGGACAGTCGCTAAGCTTTACTTATGACGCAGCCGGCAGGCCATTAACGATTACCGATTCGGCGAATGAGACTATTGAGTATGATTACACGTTGGCTGGAATACTTGAGTACGTGACCTACCCAAATGGAGATGTTACACGATATCATTACGAAGACACACGCAATAACGCCTATTTGACAGGGATTTCATATAATGGCGTGCGCTTCTCTCACTATGACTATGACTCTATTGGCCGTGTGTTAACCAGTCGAAACGGAGCCTCTGAGTCGAGCTCAATTAATTTGCACACGTTTCAGCATTCCGCGTCGAGAACAACGGTAACGAATCCCTTAGGACACACAACTCGCTTCAATTATGGCTCGTTTGCTCATGGGAAGCGGCTAACCTCAATTAACCGACTAGCGTCTCCAAATTGTTCTTCGGCGGCACAGAGCATGACCTACAATGTCTCTGGTGGTTTAGCTAGAGTTGTAGACTGGGAAGGCAACGCCACGGAAAGAGCTTATGACTCTCTTGGTCGGGTAGTTGAAGTAAAATATGCCGCTGGAACAATTGATGAGAAACTCGTTGAGTTTCAGTGGGACGCCATTCACTCAAGCAAATTGGCTCGGCAAATCGAGACGGATGTCACTTATGAATATGATTACGATGCTCTTGGATATTTGACGGAGAAAAGAACCATCGCAGATGGTGCCATTGAGACTGAAAGTATTAATTACATTCTCGGGACGTGGGGACGAATTAGCACGGTCGAGCGCACGGATAGTGAGGGAAATACAACGCGGTTCCATTACAATGTTCATGGAAATCTGACCCGAACAGAGTTTCCAGACGGTACGTCAATTAGGTACACGCATTATGACCCCATGGGGCGTGTTGGGAAAGTAACAAACCCTGATGATACCTATGTAAACTATCAATATGATAGTCGTGGACGCGTGATGAGTGAGCGTTATTACGCTGCGAATGGAAGCGAGCTGTACGGATTGCACTACAGCTACAATCGCTTTGGTCGTGTAGCCTCTGTCGAACGAAAACGAGGCTCAACCATTTTTCAGAATAAGACGCTCACATACGATACAGCGGGCCGCTTGACGCGTATCACCTCTCAAAAGAATAATCAGACTTTCCGCATTCAGTACACGTTAGATAATATGGGGAATGTCACGGCTGAGCGACGTTATAACCCAGATAAGGTCGAAATGGTGTGCACGCCAGACCCCGACCCAACGGCGCCGCCTCTATGCAGACCACAAGTTGTGGTCGATATGGTTTACTCTGAAACGCGGGCGTACGACGAACTAGGAAGGTTAATTGGTGTTTACGGTAGTAATAACGCCTACTCGAACACGTATCAGTACGACAACAATGGAAGACTTATTCGAGAAACTGACGGACGGGGTAATAGCACTCAGTATGTTTATAATGCGCGAGGTCAATTAGTCGAAACTATTGACCCAACGGGCAAGCGAACGACCATGACGCACACCAACGGTCAGCTTTCAAGCGTGACCGATAGCCGTTCGAATACGACCCAGTATGTTAATAACGATCGAGGATATACAACCGGATTACAAAGNAAAGTCCACACACAAGAATTTAAAGCAGAAGCCCTGAAATTAGCTGAAAGAATAGGCGTTGCAGCGGCGGCTAGAGAACTGAAAGTCTACGAATCCCAGCTGTACAGTTGGCGGACTGCGGCGCAAAAAAAATCTAGCACGAGCGCCAGAGAAGCAGAGCAAGCCGCTGAAATTGCACGATTAAAACGTCAATTAGCTGAACAGGCAGAGGACCTGGCCATATTAAAAAAGGCGGCGGTGAGTTCAATCGGTCAATGCAACATACTGTACTGGTCAACGAATTGGATACTTACTAATGGCAACGATGAAGGAGCGCGGGCTTTCAGCTTCGCAAAAACGAGAGCTTTGGCATAGATGGCGAAA
>NZ_JAMFTN010000012.1 GCF_023922585.1 Aliidiomarina quisquiliarum | reverse complement strand
GGTGGACTCAAGAGCAGCTTAATGTGGTTGCCTTACGCCTGAATCAACGACCAAGAAAAACATTGCAATATTTAACGCCAGCTGAGAGGCTAAACGAGATAGTTGCACTGACCGGTTGAACCCACCGATGCCTTTTTTAAGATGTCTTTCTCCATCTTTAAGCGCTTATTTTCAGCACGCAGTTTTAACAGTTCTGTACGCTCATTGTCGTTCAACATAGTGCCATTAGCCTGCTCTTCTTGCTGCTTCTTCCAGTTATAAATTTGGTTAGGATTTACCCCAACCGCTTCAGCTGCTTCGGCAACGCTATAGCCTTGATCTGTCACCAAGGACACAGCCTCTTCTTTGAACTCTTTCGAGTAGGTTTTATATTTACGCTTCTGGTTCATGTTTCACCTCAAACTAGACTGAGTATATAGTTGTCAGGTCCCGCATGATTAATAACGTTCTTATAAAATAAATCCGGTCTCTTTTCTTGCCATTCTTTCATTGTTGCAATGGGCGTTTGATGGTGAAGAGCTCGCTGTGGAATATGGTGATTTTCGATTCGCATATCGCTCAAATCATCAAAACTGAGTTCAATGCAGGGTCTTACGTTTAGTTTTTTCATTTTTTATTCCTTAGCCGGCCACTTTTAAAGTTGAACACAGCGATAGCCAGCTTAATTCACCGTATTCATAGACTATTTATCTTCGCGCGAATTTAAAATTACGCAGGGCGTATTAAGCGCTCGATATAGTTATTTACAGTGAAGGGGTAAAAAGTGACTTTTGAGAGGGCACTTGACAGCAATACGAAGTGTATATACACTGCGTGTTACGAACCGCCGTTAATAAGAACAAGAGGTACCCATGAGCTCAAAAGAACCCCCGCCTTTACAGGTAAGTGAGAGAGTAAGAGAGAAACTTTTACACAAGCATAATGTAACGATGAACGAAGTGAGGGAGGCTTTTGGCGCTAGAAATAGTAATCGAAAGTTCCTAACTGATAATAGAGAGGATCACAAGACGAATCCTCCGACGCTGTGGTTTATAGCACAAACGGACAGAGGGCGAGACTTAAAAATTAGCTTTATAGTGCTTGATGATGGAGTCCACCTCAAAAGCGTATATGAACCAAATAGCGAAGAAATACGAATTTATAATAAATACAGCTAATACTACTAAAGTATACATAACACACGCAGATCAAATTGCAGGCGCGCAAGCGCAACACATCACTCTAAATAGTAGGGTGGAGGGCAAAAGATGAGTATAAATAGAACTGAAGAAAAGGTGAAAAACTCAATGGAGAACGCAGAGAAGTGGGAAAACAGAGAGCTTGGTGCTTCAGAAGAGCACGTCGAAGCCGTGGACTTCTCGCAGGTAATTGAAGATACGCTTAACGCAGCCACCCGTATGAAGCCTATCTCAATTCGTTTGGAAGAAGAGCTTTTGGAGCAGCTGAAGTTTATCGCAAGTCATCATGGCTTAGGATATCAGCCTTTAATTCGACAACTATTAAAGCGCTTTGTGAAAGCTGAACTTAAAGTGATCGAAGAGCGCATGAAAGCGATGACTATCAAAGGTCCACACTCAGAGCAGGAAAGCGATGATCATGTAGATGATGACTACGGGTTAGCGCAGGAGGCGTAACCCGTATTTACTATGCGCTTTACCCATACTATCAAAGGCAACATTAAGGGTAACTATATGAGAAGCGCAATCCAAGCAAAGCAAGCACGTAAGATTACCGATACAGCAGTATTTGGTACAAAACAAGCATTACACAAGGCTTACAGCGTTATAAGCTTTGCAGCTCAAAGAGGGCTACCGAACACGTCGGTAACATTCGACCGGAGAACGCTCAGCGACAGTGAATTTGCGCCTGTAATTCCAGCCTTAGAACAAGATGGATACAGCGTTAAATTATCAAGAACTGAACAACACCTCCGAATAGAGGTAGCCTGGTAAACAAAAGCCCACGCTTGTGGGCTTTTTTATCTGATCTATGGTGAGCGTCGCTAGTAGCGCACATTNAGCAAACGAAAGACTGAAAGCCAAATTGTGGCGATTTTGAAAGAAGCTGAAGTTGGTATGCCGATCAAAGACCTCTGCCGTAAGTATGGCATCGGCAATTCAACGTTTTATAAGTGGCGCGAAAAATACGGCGGTATGGAAGCATCCGATGTGCGCCGTTTAAAAGAGCTTGAAGAAGAAAACCGGCGACTCAAACAAATGTATGCAGATTTGAGCCTAAAATCGCAGATGCAAGAAGATATTCTAAAAAAGCTTTAGCACCTGTGGCAGAACGAAAAGTTTGGGCACGTGAGCTACAGGTGCAGTATAACGCGAGCGTTGTAACCTGCTGTAATGCGGTTGGCATCAGCCGTACCGCTTATTATTACGAA
>NZ_JAMFTN010000011.1 GCF_023922585.1 Aliidiomarina quisquiliarum | reverse complement strand
ACGCCTACAAGGGACGATAAGCCAGCGGCACCGTCACGGCCAGAGAGCCAAGATAATAAGCCTGCGGGTGGCGTAGCACCGTCAGTGTCGACAACGCCAACGTCAGCGCCAACGTCAACGCCTACAAAGGACGACAAGCCAGTGGCAACAACGCCTACAAAGGACGATCAGCCACCGGCACGGCCAGAGAGCCAAGACAATAAGCCTGTGAGTGGTGTAGCACCGTCAGTGTCAACAACACCATCGCCTACGCCTACAAGGGACGATAAGCCAGCGGCACCGTCACGGCCAGAGAGCCAAGACAATAAGCCTGTGAGTGGTGTAGCACCGTCAGTGTCAACAACGCCAACGTCAGCACCAACGTCAGCACCAACGTCAGCGCCAACGTCAACGCCTACAAAGGACGACAAGCCAGTGGCACCGGCACGGCCAGAGGCAAATCCAGCTTCGTCATCTACACCTAACTCTTCTGACGAGAATAGGGAACGAATTAAGCGACAGAACGAGTTAGATGCAGCAAGGAAGGAAGGTGCGCGAAAAGCTAACCGTGATAATGACAGTCTACCGTCAATCGACCCATTCGCTGACGAAGATCCAGATTAAGGTATTGGCTTAGCTTGCTGCGGCTTTGACAAAAAAATTGCGTGAATTAAAAGGTTGTGTATCGTGAGGTATGCAACCTTTTTTAGGAGTCATTGTCAACTACCCCCCCCCTAAAGGGGCGGGCTTGCAAAAGCCCTGAGTTGGCCAGACCCCGTCGGGCAACTGATGGAGCCGTTATCGAAAAATACATAGGCACCGTGGGATGACTTGCCAGTCCCTCGCTCTGCGCAAAACGATTAAACAGGTGTAATGGGTTAAGCCAGTGTCGTTTTGGAAAAACCTTCGAATAACACGGTCGAGGCACACATAACCCACTTCGGTGGAGAACGACGGGTAACCGTCATTACTTTGGAGAATGGATACGTGCGAGTTTTGGTGCTCGATAATCAGAAACAACCGTTAATGCCATGCAGCAGCGCACGGGCCCGTCAGCTCTTGCGCGATGGCAAGGCTGCGGTGTTTCGTCGTTATCCGTTCACGATTATCTTAAAAGACAGAGCGGGCGGTGATACGCAGCCGCTATCACTGAATGTTGACCCGGGCAGTAAAACAACCGGCGTGGCCTTGGTTGCAGAGTATCAGCGCGGCCAGTGCGCAGCATGGGCATTACACATTGGCCACCGTGGTCAGCAGATTAAATCCGTATTGGACGGTCGGCGCGGCATTCGCCGGTCACGGCGAAACCGCAAAACCCGCTGCCGGGCACCGCGGTTTTTAAATCGCACACGGCCAAGAGGCTGGTTAGCGCCATCCGTCGTGTCACGCGTGCATAACGTCGAAACTTGGGCAAAACGGTTAACCCAATTTGCGCCTATTGTAAGCGCCAACGTGGAAACCGTTCGCTTCGATACACAAATTATGGAAAACCCGAACATGGCCGGCATGGACTATCAGCAAGGCTCATTGTTCGGCTGGGAGCTTCGGGAATACCTGTTGTATCGCCACAAGCATACCTGTGCCTATTGCGACGGTCTGGCGGGCGATGCAGTACTGGAGAAAGAACACATTGTTCCCCGGGCATTGGGTGGCAGCAACCGGCGGGCAAACCATGTCATCAGTTGTCGCACCTGCAACGAGGATAAAGGCTCGCTGTACCCTAATGCCTGGGCGCAGCTTTGCTCACAGCGCAGCGGGAAGCTAAACGCAACACGCGCCAAAAAAACCTCGGTCGTTAACGGTTTTAAAACTGGCGACATGGTGGCGGCCAGTGTGCCAACGGGCAAGAAACAAGGAGTGTATGTGGGACGGGTTGCGGTGCGTAGCAGCGGTTCGTTCAATGTTCAAACCAAATCAGGTGTTGTGCAGGGGGTATCCCACAAGCATTGTCGGATACTTCAGCGCAGCGATGGATACAACTTTACCTATGGAGCGGCAATTCCTCTCTGCCCTAAAGCGCAGAGTCTCCTTGCCGAAACTCGATGAAGGTCGTTACTTTAATTTTCCTGGTTCTTATTGTTTCGATGTCACCGGCGCGTGCGTCGGACTCAATCGAGTACAAGCAATCGGTCGATATTTCCAATCAAACGCTCGAACAAGCGATGATAGCTGCCCAAGAAAGAGCATTGGAGTATGGGATGCATGAATTGCCCGCCTTAATTCTAGGGCGAGAGCAAGTGACGAATGGTGCATATACCAGTCGCATTGAGAGTTGGAGATTGGCTGGCCTGCGTCATGAATTCACGCATACAAGTATTAACCATACTGAAAACGTAGTTGAGTTCACCTCGGTTATTCACTACGACAAAGCCGCTGTGATAGAGGCCATTGTTAAAGTTGCAGCAACCCAGCGAAGCGCACGTGAAGCAGGGCAAATATATGACGCCGTGCGTGAGGTTGATTCGCAAATGCTATCAGAACATTTCCTGCGAAGGGCGCGTGCTGGCTATGAAAGCGCCATGGCGGAAGAGTTTGCCTCAAATGATGAGCGTCTAATAAATACAAGATTAGCTCAAGAGCGAGTGTTAGCTGAGGTGATGAAAGATGTGTACCTGCATTATTTTGTGCCGGCTATTCAGGCAATGAGAGTAGCTAATGTGACTCGTGAAGTTTTAGCCAACAATCGCCAGAGTAATGTGATTCAGATCGCTTACCGTTACACGCCTCGCTTGCCTCCGGTGGAAAATTCGATGACAAATCCTGAAGGGCTAATTACGTGGCATGAGGAAATTAGTGCAATACTAAAGCCTTACTCAGAGCAGTATCCCTTTATTAATATCGATACCATCATTGAGCGGATGTCAATTTGTAGCCCTTTCGGTGAGATATACACCGGTACTCAGCGCCGCGCTCCAGTACGAGGTATGCGGGATGTCGGTTGGGGTAGAGGGCAAAAATATAGTTACCATACAAATATCGCGAGTATTCGTCCCGCGTACAATCCAGATACGATGAGAAGAGAGCAAGCTCAAATAGAGATAAGCCCTTACACTGAATCAGCCGTTGCTAGCTGGAATAAAATGTCAGGTGGTGAATTAATTGGCGTCTGCATTCATTAGCAAAAACGCTGTAAACCCTCGTCTATGGCGTGAGCCGTCGCGACTTGGGTATTAAGGTAATACAATCGCTTTAGGTTTTTCAAAGAGGTAACCTTGACCGAATTCGGCACGGCTTTTGATAGCTATAGCTAAATGCTTGGCTGTTTCTATGCCTTCCAAAATCGCTTTCATCTCAAGATTGTGAATGAAGTTTACTAATGCATATACAAAGTTTTCGGCTTGAGGTTGAATGCAGGCTTTATCGAGAATGAGACGATCGACCTTCACGTATGTTGGTCTAATTTGTATGAGCGACTTCAAGTTGGCGTAGCCGGCCCCGAAATCATCAATGGCAATTTCAATACCGCGCTCTTGTAATCCATGAAGTGTTCTAAGCGTGTAATTCCAGTCATCGACAACTTCATTCTCGGTTACTTCAAGTACAATTTTAAACTCAGGAGAGGCTACCTCAAGAAGTCGCGTAATGCACTCCTCTAAGTGAGGGCTTTTGATCTGCCCTGGGGTAAGATTAATGAAAATCTTCTTTCCTTCGCTGGGGCAAATACCTTTGATGCAATCTATCTTGGTATTAAAAAGACCTGGCATGAGCGTAATAAAGAGCTCTGGTTTCTTTAATATCTCGGCCAACGAATACCCTGCGTAGTTGCGAAGCAAAAGCTCCCTCCCCTCTCGGGTTTCGCTACCCAGTCTGAAAATAGCCTGAGCATGAAAGACAGGTCGTGTGACCTTGTTTGTTTCCGTATTGGCGCCAATGCATTCTGTATCGGGATTGGATAGCATAATTGAGCTCACTTTATCTTGTCATAGTGATCATGCTACTTGAGATTACCGATACTTTTTTTACATTTTCACTGTAAATTCGTGGTGAAAATTTACCAACTATTATTCGTGCTCACTTTTTGTAGGAGAGTAATAAAGGATCATACTCAATGTCATTGCAAGCCTTGTTCTACCGTAGAAAACTGACCAATATCAGAAAATAAAGCATCATACTAATTGCTCGTACCGAGTCTGAATCTAGCTAATATTGAGTATTAAAGTATCATACTCGTTTTTTGCTCATGGCTGCTTTTACGCGCTTGACGGTTGAACGTCCTTTACCTGTAAATTCTGCGGTTTGGTTGATAGAGCGTCCACGCTCTAAACTGGTAACAATATCAGAGTGCTTTATTAGAAATTCGTCAGTGCTGACCGTAGTTCCTTTAGGCCGACCAAACTTACCGCTTTCGCGTTGGGTTAGCTCGATGCCACGCTTAGACGCTGCGAGGCGTTTTTCTTCATACTTCCAACGTCCAGTAACAATGAATCGTTCCGCTTTGTTGAAGGATTCATTGTTGTTCGTCAGCTTGGTAAATTCCGCTTTCAATCGCTTCAATGATTTAGCATCAAGTACCAGATATTCTGTGCGTGAGCCAATGTTGGCTAACTGATTGTTGTAACGATGAAAAACATACTTTTCAACGTGACCACAATTCGCAACTTTGCGTAAAACAGTGCTTTTAACTACAGCTTTGCCTGTGGCTTTTTCTAGATCGAGTACCGTTTCTTTCAAGCGGTGTTCAGGCTCTCTCGATGTTCTCCCAACCTTGTGAATAACGCTGTTATCCTCTAGTTGGTACTCAAACAGATACAGTGACGCCTTGAGAATCGCTTGCTGGCGGTGCGCCTCTATTTCGAGCCAAGCTCGATCTTGAGTCCCTTGTTCAATAGCTTCGCGCAGCGTGTGAACGCGCATCTGTAAGGTGTTACGCATCCATTGGCTAAACCCTAATAGCGGTAAGCTACCAAGGATGGTTCTCGCGGTTGGTGAAAAGATAAGGTTATCTGTCCAGTCGTCACGGCTAAACAGTTCTTGTTGGGCTGTACGTGTAAAGCGATGTAATCCAGATTTCCAGTGTTGAAACATGTTCGGCGGCTTGCTATCCGCTTGATAGCCGTCTTTTAATGCGTCGATGACCTCTAATGGATAGTTGAGGTGAAAGTGATGCCATGCGGGAATCTGCGGGATCTCATTCATAGACTCGTTGCAAGTCTCGCCGTCATGTCTAAAGTGAGCCGCTTTCGTTTTACCTTTCACAGCGATTAACGGACACTGGCAGAAAGGGCAAGATAAATCGCCCTTGCCTGACTTCTGAGAGTCAATGTGATGAAAGTTGCCCTGTGTATCTTTGCCAAGGCTTAAATATACAGTCATAAATCGCCATACTTTTTTGAACCCAGTTTGATTGAAGTTTACATGGGTTCAAATAAGTGTGCAAATTTATTACTCTCCCACACTTCTTTCCAAAAGGGCAACTACTGTTGAAACCATAATTGCGCCTTTCTGGTTGAGTGTGATGATATGATGCTGTGTTTCATCGAGGTGATAACGCAATTGGTAGGTTTTATTTTTTCCTCGGACATTATTCCAATGGACTTTACCGCCCTCATACGTGATGGGTTGATGTAATTTCACTGGACCGATTCGCCACACATACTCTAGCGTGTCAGCACAAAGGCTGATCCGTAGGTTTGTAAGCAGCGCCAGCATCATTGCGGGGATTCCCCAGTACCATCCTATGGTCGGTAGCTTTCCGTGGCCATGGACGACGTTGTGCGTAAACACAATATACAGACCCACTGCAATGCACACACTTAATACGGTTGCAATGATAATGGCTGTTGGCTGGTATCGAGCGACCCAAAGGGTTGTATTGATATTCGACTTTGACATCAGTGACTCATAACTTTCTGGTGCATCGGGAAGAACGTGTTTGCGATTTCAATAATGTCTTTATCTTGCTCAATTAGCTTCATTAGTGCTTCTTTTGCTTTCTGATTATTTGAAACATCAAAGGAGTGAAGCTGAGCTCGCATTTGCCGGCTTAAAGCGATTAAAAGTTGATTAAGAACATCGTTATGCGTTACATTGGTTATGTTTTCATCGTTACGTTTGTACTTAAAGTTAGATGGGTATACACACGCAACCGGCAAGTCCAAGGGTAAGTCTTGAATGCCGGCGCCCATTGCTGGCGTGCCGTGATCAGGGCATATCCACAGCTTAATTTCATGCTCAGTGTTATTACTGTCAAGCAGTAGCTCCACTGGCTGCAATGTGAGGTACTTTAAGAATATAGATGCTACAACTTCGGTTGTTAATGCAGTATTCATGGCTTCTCCTTTTGTCATTAACGTATCAGCAATTGGCATTGACGCAATTTTATTTTTTCACTGCGTTTTTGACTCTTAAATGAAAGTAGATAGATATTTTACTTCGTTATACTAAAGAAAACGTCGAGTTAGGAGCGTAATTTTGACTCAAAATGATACAGTAGAGCGCCGGGCATTAATTCGCGCGATCAACTTGAGTGAGCCTTTAGTGATTTGTCGAGTTACATCGTTTTACTTTCCCCTTTGGTTTGTGACAACAGGAGGTTCCCCGATTGATGGTGGGGTAATATTTGAGGGATGGCACACCTCGTTCACCGAGGCTTTAAAGGCAATTCGACGTATTATGTTTACGTTTGGTGTTGATCCTGAGCAGTTGGAAATTTCAAAAGATGATGACCAAATCAAAATCGCGATCAGTCCCAAAGCTGCCTAGCGAGCAGGCGGCGGCAAAGCTTATTATGATGGGCTGTCAAAACAGTTCTGATTTTTTAAAGTTATGCGCCGGCAGAGAGCAATTTAAAGGCATGGAGCGCCCCGCTGATGTACCGAGTCAGCCTACTGTTTATTATGACGACATAGAGAGCTGGGTCGATTTTTTCCAGCGTGGCCGTGAATACCTTTTAAGTAATCACACCATCGACGACATCCCAACTTATGATGAGTTGCGTCAGCTATGCAAGAAGCGTCAAATAGACACAAAATCCAAGTATAAAGATGCGGTTCGTTACGGACTCATTAATGCGCCGATGAACCCTGAGAATTATTACGTTGATGAATTTGAAGGGTGGGATGCGTTGTTGGCTGATAAAAATGCGCGTTGGTGGAGTTATGAACAGGCGCGTAGCTACATGAAGCAGTACGATCTTGAAACCATTAATGATTGGCGGGAATTTTGCCGCAAAGGGTTGCGGCCAAAAGGTATTCCATCGATTCCCGCACGTCACTACGAAGAGTTTGTCAGCTGGCGTCACTTTCTCGGTGCCGAATACGGTAGAGATGAAGACGAGGAAGAATAAGCTCGTAGCCGTCTGGGGTTTGGTGCGTTTTTGTTTGGTAATTCTTTAACGGAGTGATTTTTACCGACTTTATGGTTTTATCACAGAGCATGATAAATGGCGAGTGAGCGGAAACGCTTTCTCGCTTTTTTTCGTTTTGGTAGCTGAGGTTCGCCATGGGCGATACTCGTAATGGCCGTCGTGTTGTTAAGAATGCGTCTTTAGGGAGTGCTTGCATGTCGATGAGCTCTCGATTGACGCCATCAATAAAGGCTTCTTGGTCGAGTGTACGATTGCTACCATGTTTCAATGCCTTTTCTAGCTGTTCAATGACTTGCGCTTTGCTCATACGTTTCATGGAGTGTTTGTGGACCCATGAGAAGCGTGCAGAGCGGATAGGCAGTTGTGTGATTGTCAGCTGGCGGGTGACATTGAGGGTAATCAGGTTTGGAAGTGCCTTGTGCACGATTTCATGGCGTTCTTCTGCATTGCCAGGGAGGCGCTGCAGTGCGTTATAAAAATCATGCTTTTCTTTGCGAATGTTATACGCACAATCCAATAGCGGTTCGATTTCGCGCGTTTGAATGACGATCAATCCAGGGAGACGTCGTGCAATGCGACGGCTTTCATCTTCTTTGGCATAGTAGGAGCGAACATGGGACATCATGTGATCTAGTGCGGTTTGTCCACAAAGGTGAGTGACAGAAAAATCGTCAACAGTCATTTTCCCTTCATCGGCCAGTGTAGCCGGTGGTATTTGAAAGATATCGGCTTGGATGAGCTGTGCATGTTTAAGTCGTTCGCAAAACTCGCTGAGGTGAGTATCCATATTGGTCAGTGATGCCTGCATGATACTAATGGGATTCATTGTGGAGTCCTCGTTCACGTTGTGCTTTTTACAGCCAGCTGATCAGGCTTAAAAGCAAGATAAGCAGGCATGCGATGGCATAGAGCAGTTGTTTTAAGCGTTTTCGTTTACGTTTAAGGCGATGCTTCTCGGTCAGCTCCATGGGTTTATCCTTTAGTATAGCTCATTATGAATACATCATACCTTTTATCCATCCTTAACCCCTGCCCTCGCGCCGCTGGCGCTTGGGCTCTCCCTGAACAACCTTTTGGTGTCCTGCTCGACCGCGCGCCTAAAATCGAAGAAAGAAGAAGAAAAGAAGAAGAAAAAAAAGAAGGTTTTGCAAATGTAAATTCAACAGATGGAGGTGGATATGCAGCCCCATTCTTTTCTTTGAGTTAAGGTATGATGTATTCAATTTTCACCTTTCAATAACGATAACGCCTGCAAAGGTGCATACATCGACGCATTAAATCTGCGCTCATAACGCTCCGCCACACTTATGCCGCAATCATCGAGCAATGTAATCACACGATGGCGCGGCTCGACTCGCTTGCCAATGAAAAATGGACCGTCCATTGACTCCTCATCAAATCGCCATGGTCTTAGCATTCGCCCTATATAAAGCTTCTCATGCCGGTTTTTAATCACCTCGGAAGCACCCGCCTCAACAAACTCCCTTTCTGATTCACTATGAACCACCACCATAGCTCGGCGTGTCGCTACAGGTAATACCAATAACGCTCGCAATTCTACCCAGCGTCCCTCACCCACAGGGGGCGCCAATAAACCCGCTATAAAATAGGGGCCAGATATGTCCACCTCCGGAGCGGGGCACGCTAATTGACATCGGTACCACTGTTCGTCAAGACGGTAATGAAACTCTCCGTCACGTACCTCCCAACTATCGGCCTTCTCAAACCACAAACCAAAACCAGACACACCCGACGCCGCCAACGTCAAAAGCTGCTTACCTAATGCCATGTGACCCCGATGACCGTAATGCACCTTAAAGGGAAGCTCTTCAGGACTTTGAGGCTGCACACGCTGTAACAACGCTTCATTCTCATTGATGGTGTTTGCAGCCGTGTATGGCGTGGTCGTGCTGCCGTGATAGAAATTAGAAAATGACTCATCGAGAAGCGTATACACCAGACGCTTAAATAATGAAGGCTTTACAGCCCCCTTTTGCCCCCGCCGTGATACCTTGGCCGTTGACTTACTACCCTCGTTGCTCGCATGAGCAAAAAACGTATAGGATTGAGGCAAATCCCAAGCGTCCGCATCATGACTCATTTCACTCTTCTCTTGCTCATCCATAAAACGATGCGATTTTTGAAACTCACACCCCTCACGATGCGCCGGCGACGTTGGATTGTCAGCCAGATAATAAAGCCCCGTGTCCATGCGAAATTTAACGTGCATTCGAACCCCGTCTGCATGACAACTGCAGACCACATCGTATTGACGGTATAACCGACTTAACTCCTCTTGGCGATGCTCCACTAACTTTTCATCGAAAAGCTCCCTGCCCTCATAAGTAAGTTCAACTCCCGTTGCTCGCTCTATTAAATGAAGACTAACTTCAATCACGCCGCACCCTCTCGCATTTTGACCAGATTTCGTTCATGCCAACTATATCCCGCCTAAACCCCCACTTTTGCTCATTTAGAGTGGTTCTTTTCTCCCTAAATGACGAAAGAACGTAAAGACCTCCCCATATAATGCGTTTATCAATGATTGCAGCCTGAATCTTTCAGTCAGGAATGCAGGGTGCAAAAAATTGCCTTGATCACACTTCGTGTTATCGTCATGGCTAACACTGAAAGAGGACATCATGGCCATACGAATTGTTGATTCAAAAACACTCGAGCAATTAATCGCTAAAGGACGAATTAAAGAAGCGGATGCTGGCGCTTTGCGAAAAGCTATCAAATCAAGCAGTAAGCGACGCACTGTGCCGCTGGAAGATACATTATGCACTCTTCCCCCTTCACTGCCCGTTGTTCGCCTCTATCGGGCTGTAGTGGCTCGCTATGGACGTTTTGATGAGTCCGGCGAGGTGGTGTGTGAAATGAACGCTCCTTTTACGGGGCGAAAATGGGCGCTCGACATGGCGCTCCCTCGGTATCGGCTTGGTATCGAAATGGATGGATGGGAGTTTCACGGGAAATACAAAGAAGGCTTTCAGCGTGATCGCGAAAAGCAAACGGACTTTGCACGCTTTGGTTGGTTGCTACTTCGCGTTTCAAATAAACAAATCAATGACGACTTGGACGATGTAGTAACAGCCCTCACGCAGTGCGTTGCGCATTTACCACGCTTTGACAATATTCACCTAAAAGAACGAGGAATAGGACGTTATGAATGCACTAAAAATCCAACATGAAAACACCTCTGAAGCATGGGAAACGACAATTAAAGAACAAATCGCACTGACAACCGAAATTATTCGAGCCAAAGAAGAGCAGGTCAATGCAGCGTCCGGTAATTTGGCCGATGATAGCGACGTAGCCAGTCAATTTGAGCTGCGCCGCGTATTGGCAAGTGAGCTTAGCCTTCTTCGGAAGAAGTTAAATGCATTGCAGCTGGCGCTAGTGAAGCTGTCCGTGAATGAGTTTGGATACTGTGAAGAGTGCGGTATTGATATTCCAGTTGCACGGCTCATCAAGAGGCCAGAGTCAGCACACTGTGTTGCTTGCTTGGAGGTTATTGAGGCGAAAGGGCAGCACTACATAAGACGCGCTGTTTAACGAAGTTTGCTAAGCGAGGGGAGCTAGGTTCAGCGACGCCAGCTCCCCTTCTCTTTATTTGTTGAGGGCTTCTTTGACCACTTTTGACGGCTTCCATTGTGCAACCTTAGCTGCCGCTATCGTGATTGTCTGGCCATTAGCCGGGTTTCGGCCTTGCCGCTCTGCTCGATGCGAGGTTTTAAATGTTCCAAAACCCACAAGTGCAACCTCCTCACCTTTGGCTAAGCTTTCTGTGATCTTTTCGGTCACCGCATTTAACGCGCGACCGCTATCTGCTTTTGATAATCCAGTGCTTTGTGCAATTGCATCAATTAATTCACTTTTGTTCATATTTTACCTTCTATGCTGCTTTTTGTTGTTGAAGCATTGTGCCAACAATGCTGATGAAACCAACCTTTCTGGGTTGTACCTCTGTTTCAGGCACGAATAAATCAAACCCGAACAATTGAAATGTGCTTAAAATTTTGGGTATCCGGATTTTACGGTTGACGACAACAACCAAACCCCTAATCGTTAGACACGACTAGACGCAAGTGAGGCCCTTTCTTGAGTGTTGGGAGTAACTTTCCTACCACCTGCCCCTTGGAGTCCGTAATGACATATCCAGTAAACGCGAAGGCATCGAGCGCAGAACGTAACTCCAAGTCTTCTTCGCCAATAGTTGCAAGGTATCGCTGTGGCGTTAGGCCGTGCCGCTTGAGGAGCAGTCTTGCATCTCTACGCCTAGAATCCTCTTGGCTTCGACGCCAAAAACTAAAGAGCCAATCCGCCATCCAAGCCAGCAGTGCACCGGAAAATAGCATTAACATTTCATTCATTCATCACACTCCTAAATCGGATTCAAGCGTTGATAACAACAGCCAAATCCGGATACCCAAAATTTTTAGCCGAGAAGCCTCACACGGCGCAAATACAGAAAGCACTAGCAAATCATCGAAGCAACCATTCTCATCGATAACCTTGCGTTGCGAAATTGCCATTCCAACAAAACCGCGTTGAGTAACCTGCTCTTTTTCTTTGCCCTCAAATGTATGTGTATCTTCAATATCAAATGCCGTTATTCTTTTGGCCAGCAAAACGCCGAGCTAACTCTGCAGTGAGCATGGCGCTATGGGCAGCTAGATCTGTCTTGTGCATCACTCTATCCCTTACTTAACTCTGACCAGTCTAGCCTACAGGACAATAACATTTCCTCTTTTACACCACAAAAACGGCACCTAAATGAGACTTTGCGGGCTGAATTAATTGCGACAATGCTATGTCAGTTCATTCTACTCACGACCGTCTGACGTCATTATTGAAGGATTGAATTTATGAAGCCTTTAAAGATATATCAGAGCCAGCTTCCCAGCGATATTATGCTCAAGCATAGCTGCCGCCCTCCATTCGCATTAGGTAAAAATGCACTCATCTTAAATCGAGTCCCCCTAACAAACGAACTTAACTCTATAGCCAGTGGGCAACGTTTGCGACTCAATATCGACATGAAATCACTTGGGGAAGAGCGCAAATTTGCAGTGATTGGCTGCAAAACAACACATGAAGACTCATCAGATGGAACACTTATTGACTTAGGCCTTCTTATCGGAAGATATAGCCCTAGTCAGCAACGCATCACTCGACTCGATTATGCGTTTTCTTTACTTGAAGATCCTCACGTGAATCTTTCAAGCACCATTACTGAGCGAACCGGCATTCAGAATAGCGATTTAAAAGGACAGTCTATTTGTGACTCATTTGTTTATGAGCACCTAGAAAATGTAGATTTTATTATTACTCACCATGCACCCACTCAACGATCCGTTTGTTATCAACGGTTCTCCAGGTTCCCAAAACACATCCCTTGGGTATGTGCGCATAACAACATTGACTGGAAAGCGTTCGGTCACACATTAGCGTCACTCGAGTCGCTTCTGTTTGATTACGGTTGGTTCTTTGAATCACAACGTGCCAGTGCTGACTGTATGGCAACTGCATGGCTCATGCTTGTTTCTTCACTGCCATTTAAAACCCTGTTAAACGAATTGATTATTCAACAAAAGCCACCTGCATACGAAGTGGCCTAAAGGAGATTGCCTTGAAACTAAAGGTCGATTTTAGTGAGCTTCATCGTGCTTGCGCAAAAGTAAATGGCCCAGACTACCTACAAGGATTTGATGATGCCGCAGCCGGGCTTCCCTACAACGACTCATCAGCAAAGAGTAAACTAGCTTATGAAAAAGGTTTTAAGTATGTAGGAAACAACATGCTAATCACTAACCCCAAAAGTACCAGCCAGGCCAGCGTCAATGAAGCATTGGACTAGCGAAAACATTATTATTCCTCGTTGTTTGGGTGTGACTTTCGCATTGAAAGTAGATCGTCTATTACCTCAGCAAACGTCTGTCCGTTTTGTTGTTTTATATCCGCAAGCTCTTGGTAGATAGATACCGGAACCTGAATGGTTCTCGTAGCTTTCTGAGTACCGTCTTGCTCCATTTTTCGCCGGTAATTATAGAAGCGCTTACGAATCTGCTGCCATTGTTCCGGGGTGAACACGCTCATCACAACACGACTAAATCGTGGCCATAATTCCGTATCACTTTTATTGAGTACCGCCGTGGAAAGAAGCCGTTGAAATCGATTGGCATCTTCTTCGCTTAAAACCGCTTGCGCTTCCTCAGCGTGCTGCACAAGCCATTTGGCGCATTGCGGTGCCAACCTTTTTTGAATGACGACATCTCTTCTTCTTGTATTTAACTGCCACATAAGCACACCTAATTCGCTAGAGTACAATTTATACTACAGCAATTATTTTATTGCGCTATTATTTATTCGTGATTTAATACTTCTGAATTGGCAATCAATCCGACTGCCAAACATGATCAGCCTAACGAGTGCTACTACTTAACTACAAGCAATGGAGGCTTAAATGCTGATTTTGACAAGGCGTGACAATGAGACGTTGATGATTGGTGACGATATCAAAGTCACAATTCTTGGTGTAAAAGGGCATCAGGTGCGGATAGGTGTTAGTGCGCCAAGCGATGTGCCTGTTCATCGAGAGGAAATCTACAACCGGATTCACAGCAAAGAGGACGATCCGCAGGATTAATCTCTGTATACACTTGGCATTCTCTGTGCTGGATTCGGCAGAGAGAATGCCAACTTGTACCATCACGCAGGCAAAGACCCCTTTAAGTGCGACAACGCACCGAATAGCCTAGACACCATTCTTGAAAGCCATACCATGCGACACCTTATCGTGCGATAGCGCACCATTCCCACCTATATCGTTGATTCGGGAAACGCTAAATGCTATCTTAAATTAGTGCGACACCGCACTAAATAGCGTAAGCGCCTTTATATACGGGCTTTTTAATTGGCTCTACTTCGTGCGATAGCGCACGATAAGGAAACCGCATGAAAAAACGAACAGTACCTAACAAAGAGCAAGCTAGTGAGCTCATTCGGTATTTCCAAGGCTTCTTTCGCGATTGGAGTCGCTATCGAGCGATTCTTACTGATGAGCAACAACTAAATGCTAGATCGGAGCTGCGTCAAATCAATCTATTCTCCGACAACATCACAGAAGAAGTGTTTGCATGGGCTCAGAAGCATATTCCACCAAAGGCATACAGCAATGCGATGCGGGCCGTGAATCGAAAAATCAAAGGAAGTTCACGGAGCAAAAGTAAACACTTAGCGCTCAAGACAGTCGCCATTTCACAGGATGTTAAGCTCGAACTGGAGATGATTAAAAGCATGCATGAAGGGCTCTCTTATAACGATGTTTTAAAGCTCCTCATTGAGACCTATCGAGCATCGCGGAAGCTATAGAAAAGGCCTTGCGTTTGATTCTGAAAGCGCTGCAATAAAAGCTCTATATACAGCGCCGCAGTTATTACTTTCTTATACAAAACCTCAACCAACATCAGCAAAAACCACGCAATGATTGTGGTTGAGGTTTTAAAAGTAAGAAACATGTCGAAATCAGGTGACTGCTCCCTCAAATAACCTGTAGTCGAGATATCTTACGTCGAACAATGTTGTCTGCCGCATTCACATCGGAATGTAGTTTTTTGGCCGGCTGGTTATGTTCGCACTCAGCATTAAAGCAATGGAACTGACTTACAGAGCTATCCTTCGATTTTTTGTTCTTCTTGCCAGTCCTCATGTGCTTACGAAGATGCGTAACGAGCTTATCCTTTTTCAAAATCCCCTGCGGCATAAATGACAATCCTGAATCGGGGTTTAAAATACTAGCAGGGGAAAAGAGGCGTAGTGTCAGCTCTTCATTTACAACAACTAAACCACCTTTCTCAATCGCAAACTCATTGGCTGTGCTCTCCTTAACCGCCTTAATTGGATTGACCAGACAGCAGGAACATTCTTGTGATGTCCCCGCTCCATTTACTGAGGTGCCAGGGAATAGGTTGAATGGTTTAATGCTTTCCTTACCTTTTTCACTTACTAATACTTGCTGATATCCTGGGTGCGTTATGAAATCACCAACCCATGTGTTTTCACGAGCCGCATCCACGGTCTTTACGTTCTGAAAGGTAAACTCAGATACAATCAAGTCATACACAAGCTTTAAAAGCCCATCGCCAGCGCTCGGACGATTCATTGACGCCTCAAGGACAGGAAGCGCTTTAAACTCCACCATAAGCGCTTTTATTGCTGCAACGACATGCCCAGCTGTTGACTCTCTTAGTTTGGAGTAGTCGACGAAGGGACGACGCACATGAGCGCAGGCATTTGCTTTACGCCGATACTCCTCAAACGCATTGTCAATGCGCTTAAGCGCCGGTATCGGTATGAAGCCCCGCTCGATGACCTGGCTTGCCACCTGCTCTCCGACAGCGGATAACTCACGCACTGAAAAGCCTATGCCTCGTTCACCTAAATCTATGCCGACCAGACGATCTAAATACGCTGTGTCTACACTCTCGCTCTCTGCAGGCTGTTGAATGAGCACAGAATGAAGCTCTACGCGATCTGGAGTCATACTAATTGAGTTATCTGTTTGAAGTTGATACTTCCATTTAAACTTTAACTTACCTGGCGAGTTGGCGCGCAGATTAATAAGCACTTCATCCAGCTTGTTTTGATAATGCGGCGGAAGGTTTAAAGAAAAGAGCTGACCTGCTTGTTCATCTTTAAATGATAAAACCGAGGTATCCCCTTTTTCAATGACGATCACTTTTGAAAGTTTGCTTATGAAATTGGCCTCTTGCCTCAGTGTGAAACCTGGCAAATATGCGCCCCAGTGATGCGGCATAAGTTTCAGCAAATAACGGAAAGATAAATGCCCTGAGTCATTACCGCCTCGCTTATGGGCCTTGGTGCTTACTAACGTCTCTATGGCCTCTTCCACATCGATAGACTCCCCAACCTTTAACCCTAAATGCATGAATGCATTGTGAGCTGGGTGAGTTTCTTTAAATAATCGCGGGTCCGGCCGCCACTGACGCTTAGTACCATCTGCATTGGTGAGTTTTGGCAAATAAACTAAACCTTTCAGTGGATCTACTGGGCTTAAAGATGCTGTCTCAAAATGATTGTTATTGAATACCAAACCTGCAGCATTACGTATGCTCACAGTGTATTTAGTGATTAGCTTGCGAATTTGACGTGAATCAGCAGGCACTTGGTTCTCATGACTGCTCGCCAGAATGCCCTGCAACTCTAAAGCGAGTGGCCAGCTATCTGCATAAAGTTCATTGGTTTTGAATGAACGTTCATTTACGCGGCACGCCATATCCATTAACTTGCATATCACTTCGTAGCGGTCGAACTCGTCCACGACAGCATCCAGTGTTCTTTGTACGACATCGGCAAGCGGAAGCGCTAACAGACGCGCTGCGTCGAATGGGTAGGGGTTATGTTTGTTTCGCGCAAATAAAGATTTGTAAAAATAACCTTTGCGCTCCGTCATGAACGCATGCACCACATACCGCCATCTTGGGTTTCCGTTTACCGGCGTATTCGGCAAAAGCGCCAGCGAGTCTAAAATCTTACGTGCTGACTCAACTGAGGATGGTGACAGGTTGCGTAAAAATGTGAACCAAATATGCAGGAAATGGCGCCGGGCGCGCTCTTCCATAACGTCATCGTCCATATTAAACCCGCGAATCTTAAAATGGCGGGCATCTTGATGTTTTAGCGTATCTTTATACGACTCAACGAGCCCAGGGAGTAATGCCGAAATATCATCAACTTCATTCGTGGAAAGCAGTTTGGCCATGATTTTCGGGATTAATTTGTTTGCATGCCCTATCCCGTCAATTGCTTGCTCGATACTCTCTGTTGGAGTCTCACTTTCAAACCGAATTTGAGGTAGCTTAGTGATCGTCAAATTAAGATCCGTTTTACGGTCAGCCAGCGCCAGCCAAATATCAGGAAATGCCGCTTTCTTTAATAGTTCGCGCAACTCATCTACTGCATCAGTCTTGTTGGCTTTCGCCGCATCCAAATCGGATTGAACATTTCGGATGTTATTTCCTATGATGTTGAGTATCGCGCTATAGTCATTCAGTGAATCTATACCCCTATGCACGGAGCTAATGCTTTTCGCTGATAATTTCCCTGTTGAAAGGTTTTGGATGTCTCGTTGTAATTCAGCAATAACATGAGGAAGCTGCGCAAAAAACGTTCGCGCAGATTCAGGGGTTAATCCACTCCCCCAATAAATACGCTCGACATCGGCTTCAAAAAGGCTTTCTGGGAAGTCTAACGCTTCCGTTTCGCTCAATATCGCATCAATCGTGTTTAGCTTTGCATCAATTTCATGAATGCGGTCGAATAGTTTGCTTGCAAAAGAACTGATGCTGCCGCCAATGGTGGAGCGATAATCCTTGAGATCTTTAATGCCGACAAGTTGCTTGGCCGAAGCCTTTACCGGCTCCATTAAATCCTGGGCTACTGAAAAGTAATCACATAAATCATCAAGTGGTGCTTCAGCAAAAACTCTAATGCCTTTATTTAAAAGCCATGAAAGTCCATTGTATGTGGGGCCATTACTGGCCAGTACGCTGGTTGCTGCTTTATAGTCGAAATCAATCCCGACGGCACTTAATGATTCATGCGCGCAAAGTAAGCTCGCCTCGATAACGTAGCTATCACTATTAATGATCTGAACTCTGCTTTTGGCGTCACTCAGGCGAACAGAAGGAAGGCATGCTAATGGCGATGTCTTTAATTCAGGATATGTTTCTTCAAGAGGCTTTCGTGAGGACGTGCCAGTGCATAAGTTCAATAAATACTGGTCAGATAAACTCGTACCACTGACCTTGTTCAACGTCGCCGCAATAAGGCTCGCTCGCGCTTCCGGCGTAAATGGTGCTTTAGATTCTTCCCCCCACCCATCGAATGACGCCACTACAGTATTGACCGCCGAGCTGATAACCTCGTTATCCAAATTTTTGCCAATTAAACGTTGAGAAAATACTTTGTAGACGGTCTCTTTGTCCCAGCTTTTATTGGTTCCACGCGGGGACATGCTAATAAGCTCTGATATTCCGTAAAATCCCTTCTTAAAACCGGCCTTTTCACATAATGCGTCGATTGCTTTTATGTCTTGCGCCTTATCGATTGCGCTTTGATATTGCCGTCCTTTTGAGGTCGCGTCGCAAACAATAAAGCCGGCCAACGAGAGCTGCGCTAAAAACCATGTCACGGAGCCTGGTCCAAATCCAGATGCCTGCCTATCAAGCGCACGAATCACATCGATGTCAAAGGACTCAACATGCTTTAGTGGGAAGATGAGTGTTTCAGTCCGTTTTGTGTTTTTGTTGAACGGCAGCGCCTTTTTGAGCTCACTATTGAGTCGTGTGGCACTCATTTCACTCAGGCTGGTCTTGCGCGTCGTGCCGTTTTCTTGATTGTGAGCGTAATAATATTTTTTCATGCTGTCCCTTCTTTGCTCTTGACCTTAATTATTCGACGTGCGATATTCCTCTTACACAGTGTTGCGGGTGGGAACGCGTAAGCATCCATAGTCTACCGCAACTCACAGACCCGCTTCGGCGGGTTTGTCCTTTTCTCGGCCTTGAAAAATCACGCTTCTATTCATTTTTTAGCGGTACCGCTTTACCGCACCAGGGATCTGATAAGCCACTTTTACTGGCCTTCCAGAGGCGCGCTCCGTCGAATCGATTGGTAAGTTAAGTTTCCGTGTTTCGTTGAGTAAATAACTGCGAAGCGCCAGCACATGACCATGCAAAACCTGTTTACGTTTTGCCTCCACTTGCAATGACGGTACCTCAACCCACTCACCAAGCATTTTCTTTAAGACTGCCAAGCTGTGCGCAATTAAATTTGAGGTGTCACTTTTACTTGCTTCCATGACCGCGCACTCAACCCAGTGACGAACCGGCTCCAGCAAGTCATAAACTAACGCCTCATAACTCACCGGCTCGTGTAAAAATCCATGCGTAGGCGATAAACGGTGAAAGACCACCCAGCGCATGATTTTACCCACTAAAAATGAACCACAGGCATTTAAAGCTTGGTTGATGTCGCTATCCTCTCGGCGCGTCATGCCCGCGCACCCAGCTTCTTCATAAAAACGCTGCCAGTATCGCTTGGTTACTACCGCCTCATGCGCACGCAGCTCAATTAAGCTTTTCTTGCGAAGCGCCTGGCCTGCCAGCTCTTGAGCACTACCTAGCTGCCAACTCATCTGTAAAATACGCGCATGCACAAGCGCCTTTGCGATGACAAGACGCTTTCGCTCGTTTGCTCGATATATAATTTGAGCACTTAGCGCATCCCGCTTACCCGCTCGATGATGCTGCGTAAGCACCATCGGTTTTCTCGTGCGACTTGAGTGGATAAGTATAGTGACGTCATGCTTAGCCGCTTCCAGTAAAAACTCAATAGGGATACTGCCTGACGCACCGTATAGCATTAACGTGTGAATTTTCCTTAAATCAAGTCGGATAGAACCACCTTGGAACTCGGCCTGCCAAATCCTCGCTTTATCGCTTTTGATAAGTGATTGCAGATAAGGAATCCATACCGACACGCCCTCGCTATCATTAAACTCTATTTCCGATAAATCAGTTTGCAATTTAGCCACCTTAATAGTCATTACCGACAATCAAATCTAGCATATTATTTTGCATTTATCATCTACATATATTAGCATTGCGTTAGCAAAGGCTAGTTTTGGCTTGGTGTGTAGACTTGGGATAAATAAGAAAAGCTAGTTTTGGCTTGGTGTGTAGACATGCCAATATGGCAGCTCGCTAGTTTTGGCTTGGTGTGTAGACATATGATAAATCAGTTAAGCTAGTTTTGGCTTGGTGTGTAGGCCTTACACGATAGACCTTCACAGGCTTAATGAGGTGTGTAGGCAAATCGACGATGTTCGTTCACAGGCTTAATGAGGTGTGTAGGCCGTTGCCATTTAAAAGCGCACAGGCTTGACAAGGTGTGTAGGCCCAATCCCACAAAAAATCCACAGGCTTAATGAGGTGTGTAGGCAAATCGACGATGTTCGTTCACAGGCTTAATGAGGTGTGTAGGCCGTTGCCATTTAAAAGCGCACAGGCTTGACAAGGTGTGTAGGCCCAATCCCACAAAAAATCCACAGGCTTAATGAGGTGTGTAGGCAAATCGACGATGTTCGTTCACAGGCTTAATGAGGTGTGTAGGCCGTTGCCATTTAAAAGCGCACAGGCTTGACAAGGTGTGTAGGCCCAATCCCACAAAAAATCCACAGGCTTAATGAGGTGTGTAGGCAAATCGACGATGTTCGTTCACAGGCTTAATGAGGTGTGTAGGCCGTTGCCATTTAAAAGCGCACAGGCTTGACAAGGTGTGTAGGCCCAATCCCACAAAAAATCCACAGGCTTGATGAGGTGTGTAGGCATATGTAGCGGTCAAATCACAGGCACCGCATGAGGTAAAGAGACTGTAAAAGATTTTGTGTAAATGGCTGGTTTCACTGTTAAATCCGATCCTGATATATAATCTCGAACTGTGCCATCGCTGGCTTCCAGTTGCGTATGGGCATAGTCCACTTTTTTGAAGCCTG
>NZ_JAMFTN010000010.1 GCF_023922585.1 Aliidiomarina quisquiliarum | reverse complement strand
GCACGGTGGTTATCGGCAACGGCCACGGGAAATATTTTGTAGGTACGGCACTGCCGTACGCCGCACGATGGTTGGGGCAACGGCCACGGGAAATATTTTGTAGGTACGGCACTGCCGTACGCCGCACGGTGGTTAACGGCAACGGCCACGGAAAATATTTTGTAGGTACGGCACTGCCGTACGCCGCACGGTGGTTGGGGCAACCGGTAACGACCACCAACGGATTGACGGCAGGCAATGCCATGCCCTACGGTTGGGGGAAACCGGCAACATTCCCACACGCCGCACGGTGGTTAACGGCAACGGCCACGGGAAATATTTTGTAGGTACGGCACTGCCGTACGCCGCACGATGGTTAACGGTTAACATATTAAACAGGAAATAAAACATGTCACGACACACAAATATTGAAAACAAACTAACGGCCACCTTTGCGCCGGATTTTTTGCAAGTTGAAGATGAAAGCTATATGCATGCCTCGGGCAAGGGCGCTGAGTCGCATTTTAAGGTGGTGGTGGTAAGCACCCACTTTGAAGGCCAACGATTGCTGGCGCGGCACCGAGCAATTAACGAAGCCTTGGCCGATGAATTTGCCCAGGGGCTGCATGCGTTAGCTATGCATACTTTTACCCCGGCAGAGTGGGAGAAGCGAGGCGCGCAAGAGCAGGCCTCGCCTAATTGTATGGGCGTGGGTAATTAGTTGGTTCTGACCCCACTAATTACTGACCCCACTAATTAACCGCTTTGATGGGGGTAATACGAAAATGACGAACCAAGCCTTGTAGGTTTTCAGCTAGGTTAGCAAGAGATTCGCTGGCGATGGTGGATTGACTAACACTGCCAGCGTTTTCTACCGCAACGTCGGCCACGGTTTGAATGTTTTCGGTTATTTCCTTGGTGGCTACGGTTTGCTCTTCTGTGGCGCTGGCAATTTGGTGCACCATGTCGTTAATGACAGTGGCGGCTTCAGCAATTTGCTCAAGCGAAACTCCGGCATGGTTTGCACGCTCGCGCGAGCCCTCTGCTTTTTGGCGGCTAACAGACATAGCTTGTACAGAGCGTTCGGTAGCGGTTTGTAATTTGCTGATGACACTTTGTATTTGCTGAATGCTTTGTTGAGTACGACTCGCTAATGTACGTACTTCGTCGGCTACAACAGAAAAGCCGCGACCACTTTCTCCCGCGCGTGCAGCTTCAATGGCGGCGTTAAGAGCGAGTAAATTGGTTTGTTCCGCTATTGTTTCGATTACGGTAAGTACTTGACCAATTTGATCGCTATCGGCTTTAAGGCCGTCAATAATAACACTGGTGCTTTGAATTTCCTGATCGAGTTCATATACGCTATTAATGGTGGCGGTTACGGCTTCACGGCCGGTTTGAGCTTCTTCATTGGTGCGTGTTGCAGCTGAGGCAGCTTCTTGGGCATTACGCGCAACTTCAGCTGAAGTTGTGCTCATTTCGTTGACTGCAGTGGCGGCTAAGCTTAATTGCTCGTTTTGTCGCTCGATACCTGCTTCGGTACTGTCACTAATGTGCGAGAGTTCGGTGGCGGAAGAAGCAACTTGTTCTGAATAGCTACTGATGTCGCCAATGATAGTGCGCAGCTGGGCTTGCATACGGGCAATGGCAGCCAGCAAACTGTTTTGTTCGGCGCCGTGCAGGTTTATTGTTTGAGTTAGGTCACCTTCGGCCACAGCGCTGACAATTTCTGTGGCGTAACTAGGCTCGCCGCCGAGTACTTTAAGTACGCTATTGGCTATCCATAAGCTGATGGCCGTGCTGATAGCTATCATTACGGCGACAATAAGGGTAACTAGCCAAAACATACTGGTTATTTCAGCTAAGGCCTCGTTTTCTTGCTGTTCAACAATAAGGCCCCAACCGAGAATGTCCATGTAATTGTAGCTACCAATAACCTTCATGCCGCGGGAGTTGGTGTAGAAGTCTACCCCGGTTTGGCTGCGACTAATCGCCTCGGCCGCATGAGTGTTAACTGGTGTGGTCATGTCGGACTGATAGCGCGAAGGGGTGATTAATTTGCGTGACCTGTCAATTAAAAACACATTGGGGTTGCTAGCGACTTTAAGATTTTGTAGTTGTTGAGTTAAATTTTCCAACTTTACCGCTGCGCGAAGCACACCGATAATGCGGCCATTGCTGCGAATAGGAATAGCCATATTAGTTATATGGTTACCGGTGGCTCTTGAAATAAGCGGTTGTGAAATAACGTCGTTGCCTTCAATAGCCTGTTTAAACCAGCTTTGATCGGCCACTTGGAAGCTATTTGCTTCGCTTGGCGGAATAAAGGTTGATGTACCGTTGGCATAGGACACGCCCATAATGCCCTTGCCGTTGGTGTCGAGCACATAAATAGTGTCGAAAAAACCGCGGCCTTCAGCCAAATTGGTGATGACACCTTGCATGGGTACTATGTCCATATTAACGGTAGCGGGGGCCCTAGCAGCCATGCGAACGACGTTTTGGCGCTCAAGTAACCAGTCGGTAAAGTTAGTGCTGGTGGTTTCGCCGGCGCTGGCGAGGCGATCGATGGTAGCGTCGATAACCGAATTGCGGTATTGCACATAAACTGTTGTTGCAACGATTAAGATAGACGCTACTACAAGAGAAACGAGCATAGCGATGAGCCTACCTTTAAAGCCTAATTTATCAATAATTCCTGACATTTATATACCTTGTAGTGTAATTGTTAAAGCAACTACCAAATTAAACAACATAAGCGGTCAAAAAAGCAACTGCCCACAGTTGATGTGTACCAATGGTGTAGTAGTACTCCGCCGTAGGTATGCTGGGGTTTTAGATGCCTCTTTAGGGGCTGCTCTTATTCGCTGAGATGTCGCGGTTTGCTCGCCACCGAGGCAGGGCATATCATCGGATGAGTTAAGTTGCTGCTGTTGGGGTAGAATAGCGGCATTAGTTACTGCTAAAACTGCTAAAAAGAGAAGGACATTATGGTTATTAAGCCACGTATTCGCGGATTTATTTGCACCAACGCCCACCCTGTTGGTTGTGCTGCTCATGTTCAAGAGCAAATTGACTTTGTTAAAGCCCAACCAAAAGTTGACGGCCCGAAGCGGGTGTTAATTATTGGTTGTTCCACCGGTTACGGGTTGTCGTCGCGTATTGTGTCGACCTTTAACGCGGGCGCTAAAACCGTTGGAGTGTGCTTTGAAAAAGAGCCGAGCGAGCGTAAAACCGGTACTGCCGGTTGGTATAACGTTGCCGCTTTTCATGAAAAAGCTCGTGCTGAAGGCCATTACGCAGAAACCCTAAATGGCGACGCGTTTTCAGATGAAATGAAAGAGCTAACCATTGCCAAGATTAAAGAAGAGCTAGGCCAAGTGGACCTAGTGGTATATAGCTTGGCGTCGCCAAAGCGCATGGACCCAGAAACCGGCACCTTGTATAGCTCGACCTTGAAGCCAGTGGGCCAAGCCTACACCACCAAAACCTACGATACCGATAAAGATTTAGTGCATGATATTTCGCTAGAGCCAGCTACCGAAGAAGAGATAGCCCATACGGTGAAGGTAATGGGCGGTGAAGACTGGGAGCGCTGGTTAAAGGCACTTTCGGCGGCCGGTGTGTTGGCGCAAAACTGCCAAACCACGGCTTACACCTATATAGGTAAAGAGCTGACTTGGCCTATTTATGGCCACGCCACCATTGGTAAAGCCAAGGAAGATTTAGACCGTGCTGCAGCTGCGTTGCGGGCAGACTACGACGAGCTCGGCCTAAAGGCCTATGTGTCGTCGCTGAAAGCGGTAGTAACCCAAGCCAGCTCGGCGATTCCGGTAATGCCGTTGTATATCTCGTTGATGTATAAGGTAATGAAGGAGCAGGGCACCCACGAAGGTTGTATTGAACAAATTTACCGTTTGTTCAGCGAAGCCTTGTATGTAGACGAGCCCGAGCTAGACGAAGCGCACCGCTTACGCATGGACGCCAAAGAAACCAACGACGCCACCCAGGCGGTTATTAAAGGCGTGTGGGACCAAGTAACCCAAGAGAACTTCCACGAGTTAGCCGACTATAAAGGCTACCACGCCGACTTCTTGCGCTTATTTGGTTTCGGCATAGAAGGCGTCGACTACGAAGCCGAGGTCAACCCGCTCGTTTCCTGGTAGCTTTAATTGTGGGGTCAGAACAAACTTTCTGACCCCATTTGCCGGTTTTATTGGCCTGTTACCAGTTCAATTCGCTTTTTAAAAGTATCGTGGCCGAAGGCCATATTAGCTTGTAGAGCATCACGAATTTGCTCAAGAACTTCGCCTTTAACATCGTTAACAAATAAGCGTCGGTAGGCGCGCAATCGGTCGTTTTGGTGCTCTGCTAGCTTTAAATAAACCGGATGCGGTGTGAGTATGGTTGAGTCGCGTCCGTAAGCGTTTGAAGCAAAGCTAGACCAGTGATATTTACTTGGGCAGGTGACGATGCCAGCTCGCACGGGGTTCATTTCAATATAGCGATAAACGGTTAGGAGGTATTCATCAGTGTCGACTAGGCTAGAGCGAAACCGGCCTTCCCAAAGAGTGCCCGTGCGGCCATAGCGCCTATTGAAATATAAAACGTAACGACGGCCAATGGCTTGCATCATTAAACTAACTCCATAGTCTGACTGCGGGGTGCATAGCAGGTGAACGTGGTTTGTCATGAATACCCAGGAATGGATATCTACTTTGTATTTTTCTTGGTATTCACGCAATAACTTTGCATAAAAGCTGTAATCATTTACCTCATGAAAGCATTGAGTTTTGTTATTGCCACGCTGAATCACATGCTGCGGAATACCTGGTAAATTCACCCGAATTCTTCGAGCCATATTCAATCTCCTTTTGAATAGAAACAAAGGGTAGACCGCGATGTACAAAGTTTCCTGATCTTTATGCCAAAACCCACAATTGTTGTTCTGACCCCATAATTGTGGGGTCAGAACCAAAGCTCGCAAACCCAGCAAAAGCAACAAAACTACCTAATAAGTTAGTTCTGACCCCAGCATTTTGGTAGGATGTTGCTTCTGACCCCACCAACTGGAAATGGTCCTTTATTTTAGTGTGGAAAGTGCTAGAATACCGACCCTGTAAAGTGCAGGGTTGTTTTTAATTCTGTCGCGAAACGAATTTTGAGCTTTTCAATCTTCCCTAAATTGAGTAGTGCAAACGCGTATGATTACGATAAAGAAAGGATTGGACATCCCGATTGCGGGTGCTCCACAGCAGATTATCGAAGATGGTGCTGCCATCTCGTCCGTTGCTGTACTTGGTGAAGAGTATGTGGGAATGCGCCCGACCATGCATGTGCATGTGGATGACCGTGTTAAAAAAGGTCAAATTCTTTTTGAAGACAAAAAGAATCCGGGTGTTAAATTCACTGCTCCTGCAGCCGGTATAGTGAAAGAAGTGAACCGAGGCGCGCGTCGTGTGCTGCAGTCGGTCGTTATCGAAATTGATGGCGACGAGCAGGTGACGTTCGACAAGTACGACGCGAATGAGCTGTTGAAGCTTGACCGCGAAAAAGTACAACACAACCTGGTTGAGTCGGGTTTGTGGACTGCTTTACGTACTCGCCCTTATTCACGCTCGCCTAAATTAGACAGCGAACCGAAAGCCATTTTCGTAAACGCGATGGATACCAATCCACTTGCGGGCGACCCAGTGTTAGCGATTAACGAACAGAAAGACGCTTTTGCAAACGGCCTGAAAGTTGTAAGCCGTTTAACCAAAGGTAAGCTTTATGTGGTTACTGCGCCGAACGCCGACGTTAGCTTTGGCGATGCGCCAGTGACACACGAAACCTTTCAAGGTATTCACCCGGCCGGCAACGTGGGTACCCATATTCACTTTTTAGAAGGTGTGAATATGACCTACCACGTGTGGCACCTGAACGCTCAAGACGTGATTGCGATTGGTAAATTATTCACCACGGGTGAGTTGTTTACGGATCGTGTTGTGGCGATTGGCGGCCCAAGTGCAATTAAGCCACGTTTAGTTCGTACCCGTTTGGGCGCGAATTTGAACGACCTTACCAAAGGTGAATTGGCTGAAGGCGAACAGCGCATTGTGTCGGGTTCGGTGTTAAATGGTCATACTGCGGCTGGCCCGCATGCCTATTTAGGCCGGTTTCACTTGCAAGTGTCGTTGCTGGAAGAAGGCGCCGAGAAAGAGTTCATGGGCTGGGGTAAACCTGGCGTAAACATGCATTCGGTGACCCGCGCTTATGCTGGGCATTTAAGCCCGAAAAAACTTTTCAGCATGAACGCTTCTACCAACGGTTCAGAACGGTCGATGGTGCCAATTGGCAACTACGAGCGGGTAATGCCGTTAGATATTTTGCCTACTATGATTTTACGCGACCTATGTTCGGACGACATTGAAAGTGCGCAAGCGCTGGGTTGTTTGGAGCTCGACGAAGAAGATTTAGCCCTGTGTACTTACGTATGCCCGGGTAAATACGACTACGGTGTGCTACTGCGTAAGGCTTTGACCACGATAGAGAAAGAGGGCTGATGTCATGAGCTTAAAGAATTATCTTGAGCAGATAGAGCCGAACTTTGTAAAAGGCGGGAAGCACGAGAAGTGGTACCCGTTATATGAAGCAGTGGCAACAATTATGTATACGCCAGGGAGCACCACCAAGGGCGCCACGCATGTGCGCGACCAAGTGAACCTAAAGCGTATTATGATTTTAGTGTGGATGATGACCTTTCCAGCCATGTTCTACGGTATGTATAACGTTGGTTATCAAGCGTCGTTGGCGATTGAGCAGGGTTATCAACTAGCGAGCATTTGGCAGGTTGGCCTGTTTGAAATGCTTGGTGGTAGTTTTGAAAACGCCGGCTGGGGCACTATGCTTTGGTACGGTGCGTGTTTCTTTATACCAATTTACGCTGTCGCCTTTATTGTGGGCGGTTTTTGGGAAGTGTTGTTTGCAACGGTGCGTAAACATGAAATTAACGAAGGCTTCTTCGTTTCTTCGGTGCTCTTTGCGCTTATTCTTCCCGCTACCATTCCTTTATGGCAGGTGGCCCTAGGTATTACCTTCGGGATTGTAATTGGTAAAGAAATTTTCGGTGGTACTGGCCGTAACTTCTTAAACCCAGCTTTAACCGGACGTGCGTTTTTATACTTCTCGTTTCCAGCGGCTATTTCTGGCGACCAAGTATGGACCGCCATTGACGGCCATTCAGGTGCAACGGTATTAAGCGCAGCCTTTAACGGTGCGGGCAAATTTGCTGGTGAGCTGTCGAGCCAAGCAATTGGCGCAGTAACTTGGATGGACGCCTTTATTGGCCGTATTCCTGGTTCAGTTGGTGAAGTTTCTACGGTTGCCGTTGCCATTGGTGGTTTAGCGCTAATTTACTTCCGCATTGCGTCGTGGCGCATAGTGGCTGGCGTTATGCTAGGTATGGCAGGATTTGCAACCATTCTTAACTTGGTTGGCAGCGACACCAACGCCATGTTTGCGATGCCGTGGTACTGGCACTTAGTTGTTGGTGGTTTTGCGTTTGGTATGTTCTTTATGGCGACAGACCCGGTGTCGGCGTCGTTTACGAACAATGGTAAGTGGGCGTACGGTATTTTAATTGGTTTTATGACCATTATGATTCGCGTACTAAACCCGGCCTTCCCAGAAGGTATTATGTTAGCGATTTTATTCGCCAACGTATTTGCACCGCTATTTGACCACTTTGTCGTACAGGCTAATATTAAGCGGAGGGTTTCACGCCATGGCTGATAACAAAGAAACAGTTGGAAGAACATTTGCTGTGGTACTTGTTCTTTGCTTAGTGTGTTCAATTATTGTGGCAGGTTCGGCAGTGTTGTTAAAACCGCGTCAGCAGGCGAATGCCGCTGAAGCAAAGCAGCTGAACATTATGGCCACGGCTGGTATTGAAACAAAGGGCGCAGAAATTGCCACCTTGTTTGATAAGCGGGTGAAAACCTTAGGCTACAACTTAGCAACCAATGAAATTGTTAGTTTCGATACCCTTGGCCAACTGGAAGGTGCGATTGAAAATTCGGCCGCCTTCACGGTAAGCAAAGAAGGTACTGAAGCTGGTGTGCGTGATCAGCACCAAGTGGTGCCGGTATACGAAATTTTAAACGACAGCGGTGTAACCGATTCCTACGTATTAGACCTACGTGGCGCTGGCCTATGGGGCATGATGTACGCATTTTTAGCTATTGAACCTAATGGTGAAAATATTCGCGGCATTTACTTCTATAAGCATGGTGAAACACCAGGTTTAGGTGGTGAAATTCAGAACCCACGCTGGACCGCTCGCTTCAATGGCTTGCAAGCTGTAGACGCTAGCGGCGATGTAACCATTGCAGTGCGTAAAGCAGCTAAAGAAGGTGAAGTAGATGCACTTTCTGGCGCTACTATTACGAGCGATGGCGTGAATAAAACCCTGAAATTCTGGTTAAGCAACGAAGCCTACGGTGGTTTCTTAGCACAGCTGCGTGACGGAGGAGCTAAGTAATGGCGCTTTCAAAGAAAGTTAAAGATACGTTGTTTGGTCCAATTTTGGAAAACAACCCCATTGCTTTACAAATTCTTGGAGTATGTTCGGCCCTTGCGGTAACTTCGAGCATGGATAAAACCTTGGTAATGTGTATTGCACTTACCTTTGTTACCGCCATGTCGAACTTCTCTATCTCGTTGGTTCGTAACTACATTCCTTCGAGTGTTCGAATTATTGTACAAATGACAATTATTGCTAGTTTGGTAATTGTTGTAGACCAGTTCTTGCAAGCCTTTGCTTACGGCATTGCGCAAGAATTGTCGGTGTTCGTTGGCCTAATTATTACCAACTGTATTGTTATGGGACGGGCGGAAGCCTTTGCGATGAAAGAGTCGCCAGGACTTTCCTTCTTAGACGGTATTGGTAACGGCTTAGGTTATTCAGCGGTACTGTTAATTGTTGGTTTTATCCGTGAGTTGTTCGGTTCAGGTAGCTTATTCGGTTACCAAATTATGTCGTTAGTAACAGACGGCGGCTGGTACACACCAGTTGGCTTGTTGGTTATGCCACCAAGCGCGTTCTTTATTATTGGCGGGTTGATTTGGATAATTCGTACCTACCGTCCTAACCAAGTTGAAGCGAAGGAGGTTTAAGCAATGGAACACTATATCAGCATGTTTATCCGTGCCGTGTTCATTGAGAACCTAGCACTTTCGTTTTTCCTCGGTATGTGTACTTTTTTAGCCGTATCGAAAAAAGTAACCACCGCATTTGGACTAGGTGTTGCGGTTATTGTGGTACTGGGTTTGTCGGTACCAGCGGGTAACTTAGTAAACACTTACATATTGTCGCCGGGCGCTTTAGGCTGGGCTGGCTTTCCTGATGCAGACCTAAGCTTTCTACGCTTTTTAACCTTCATTGGCATTATTGCTGCGTTGGTTCAAGTGTTAGAAATGGCTTTGGATAAGTATTTGCCGTCGCTGTATAACGCTTTGGGAATCTTCTTACCGTTGATTACCGTGAACTGTGCAATTTTCGGTGGTGTGTTATTCATGGTTGAGCGTGACTACAACTTTGGTGAGTCTGTCGTTTATGGTATCGGCAGTGGTGTGGGCTGGGCGCTTGCAATCACCTTGTTGGCAGCGGTACGCGAGAAGCTGAAGTATGCGGATATTCCAGACGGCCTTCGTGGCCTTGGAATTACCTTCATCAGCACGGGTCTGATTGGTTTGGGCTTTATGTCGTTTTCCGGCGTATCCCTGTAACCCCTCGGTATAAAGAAGTAGCGGGAATATAAGGAACGAGTCGATGGAAGAAATAATTCTTGGCGTAGGCATGTTTACCATTATAGTACTGGCGTTAGTGGCGATGATTATGTTCGCCCGTTCAAAGCTAGTACCTACTGGTGCCGTGCAGATCGTTATTAACGATGACGCAGAAAAAACAATTAGTGCCCAGCCGGGTGGTAAATTGCTGGGTGCGCTTGCAAATGCGGGCATTTTTGTATCGTCGGCCTGTGGTGGCGGTGGTACTTGTGGCCAGTGTGTGGTGCATGTTCAGGAAGGCGGTGGTGACATTTTGCCGACCGAACGTGACCATATTTCACGTGGTGAAGCTCGTAAAGGTGCGCGCTTGTCGTGCCAGGTGAACGTAAAACAGAACATGCGGATTGAGCTCGACGAAGAAGTGTTCGGGGTTAAGAAGTGGGAATGTGTGGTTCGCTCGAACGATAACGTAGCTACTTTTATTAAAGAGCTAGTGTTAGAAATTCCAGACGGTGAAGTAGTACCTTTCCGTGCCGGTGGTTATGTGCAAATTGAAGCGCAGCCGCACCACGTGAAGTACTCGGACTTTGATATTCCGGAGAAATTCCGTGGCGACTGGAACCACTTTGGCTTCTTTGATGTAGAGTCGAAAGTAGACGAAGAAGTAATTCGTGCTTATTCCATGGCGAACTACCCAGAAGAGAAAGGCATTATCATGTTGAACGTGCGTATTGCTACGCCACCGCCACGTGACTTAAGCCTACCTGCTGGCCAAATGTCGTCGTATATTTTCAGCTTGAAGCCAGGTGATAAAGCCATTATTTCAGGTCCCTTTGGTGAGTTCTTCGCCAAGGAAACCGATGCGGAAATGGTGTTTGTAGGTGGTGGTGCAGGAATGGCCCCAATGCGTTCGCACATTTTCGACCAGTTACGCCGTTTAAACACCAAGCGTAAAATGTCATTCTGGTATGGTGCTCGTTCAGAGCGTGAAATGTTCTATGTTGAAGACTTCGATATGTTGGCCCGTGAAAACGACAACTTCGAATGGCACGTAGCGCTTTCAGACCCGCAGCCAGAAGACAACTGGACAGGTGCTACAGGCTTTATTCATAACGTGTTGTATGAGCAATATTTGAAAGATCACCCTGCGCCGGAAGACTGCGAATTCTATATGTGTGGTCCGCCGATGATGAACGCTGCGGTAATTAACATGTTGAAAGAGCTTGGCGTAGAAGACGAAAACATTATGCTTGACGACTTCGGTGGTTAAGTTGGGCCTGTTAGCGTGAATAACGTTACTCGTTCCATAAGATATTGGCTGGCCCCGCTGGGGCTGGCCTTTTTCGTTTCCGCTTGCAGCGACGCGCCGGAAGCGCATTTAGCAGCAGGGGAAGTAGGTGAGTTGCAGTTTCAAGTGGCCTATTTGCCAGTAAGCCCAAACCAAACTGAGGTGCGAACCGCCGAGCGCATTGGCAGTTTAGTGGGCCACTTGGAAAAACAACTTTCAACGACCTATGCCGGGTCGGAAGTAGCACGAATTAATAATTGGCACAGTACTGAAGCCATGGTGTTAACCCGCGAGCTAGAAGACTTTGTGCGGGCCAGCTTAGAGGCCAATGAAGTAACCGCAGGCGACTTGGCTTTATTTAGCGTTGCGGCAGGGCAAGCGGCTACTGAGCCGTTAAATGCGTTGCTGCTGGTAGACAACCACCAGTTACGAAAAACCGAGCCCAGTTTGCAACTTGAATTCGATTCTTTGCTAAGTGGCTTTGTAGTAGACCGAGTGGCCATTTTAATGGGGCAAATGGGCATTGAGCAGTACCGAATTACTATTAATGGCCAAAGCCGCACCCGCGGCCACCACCGCCTTGAAATGTTAAAACCAACAATGTTGGGGTCAGAACCAACGGGCGCTAAGCCACGGAACTTCGCCCTTGGCTACGCCATAACCCCAAATGGTAGTCAGGTATTCGTGCTGAACAAAACCACCATATTGGCTTCGGCCTTGGCCCAGTGGCTGGCGATGATGGAACCACAGCAAGCGTTAATTGTGGCGGAGCAACTAGACTTGCCGATAGTTATTAATCAGCATGTAAATGGCGCGGTTAAGCGTTATAATAGTAGTGCTTTTCCTTAAGAGGTGATTTATGCAAACTTTTATACTGGCATTTGTGTTAATGCTGATTGTGTTCGCTGGTATGTCGCTAGGCTTCTTAGTTCAGCGTAAGTCGATTGCTGGCAGTTGTGGCGGCATTGGCGCGCTAGGCATGGAAAAAGCATGCGACTGCGCCGACCCGTGCGAAGCGCGCAAAGAGCGTGAACGCACCCGCGCCACCCGCGAGAAGTCTTGGCAAGAAAACCGTATCGTGTGACGCACGGTATTCCGTAGGTACGGCACTGCCGTACGCAGCACCGATGATGGTTGTCACCAATACGCCGTACCGATGATGGTTACCGCCACGGCAGGCCATGCCTGCCCTACGAATAACACAACCTTGTTAAGGACAAGGCCTTGAAAAAAAATTCATTTATACTCTTCTGCCTTGTTCTCTTATTGACAACAACTCCCGCCCGCGCTGATGTTGAATGGAGTGGTTTTGCCAGCTTCGGTGGTGGTTTTACCACTGCGAGCGACGAAGAACTACTGGGTTACACTAACGATCTTGGCTTCAAGCCCGACACCCTATTTGCTTTGCAAGCCTCTTCTTTTATTTCTGATCGCCTTTCGGTGACGGTGCAATTTATGGCCCGCGGCGAGGACGATTTCGACGTGGGTGTTGAATGGGCCTATTTGCGCTACAAACTTTCTGACAGCTGGACCATAAATGCGGGCAAACTTAGGCTGCCTATGTATAGCTATTCCGATTCCCTTGATGTGGGTTACACCTACCATTGGCTGCGACCGCCGGCGAGTGTATACCGAGCACCTTTCGATACTATTTTGGGCATGAACTTCACCAATAATATGATGCTGGGTAATGCTTTAATAAGTACGCAGATTATAACTGGTCGTTTTAATGACGAAATTCGCTTTAACCGTGAACCAGTGCAAGCCGACGTGCATAATATTATTGGCTTTAACACGACCGCAGAGCAGGGTTTTTGGACCCTGCGGGGTGGTTACTTTGTGACGAACGATGTGAGTTTGCACGTGACCAACCCTAACTTGCTTGGGTTGGCCGATATTTTAAGAGCCTATGGTGTTCCAGAAGCGGCCGACGCCTTACTTGCGGAAGGCGACAAAGGTAGCTTTGGTGGTGTGGGCTTTATGTATGATAATTCGGACTTTTTTTTTGGTGGCGAATATACCGCGCTGCGGGTGCCTGGCAGCATGGTGGCACGGCAATTTTCTCAGTACTTAACCTTGGGCAAACGCTTCGGTAATTACACGGTGCACGGCACCTTTGAGCAAACTAAAGATTCACCGGCACGACCCGAACGACACCTACCAACGGTGCCACCAATAACAGCGCAATTGCCAGGCTTGCCGCCTTATTCTGCGCTTGCCGGATTTCTGCAAGGGGCCGCTGCAAGTGAAGTGAAGCGATATGATTATTACACACTAGGGGTGCGTTATGATTTTGATCGGGGTGTAGCGTTAAAGCTTGATATAACTAAATTAAACGACACACGCGGTAATGCGGATGCGAATTTAATTTCTTTTGCTGTGCAAACAGTGTTTTAAGGGGGCATTCGTGATTGCAGGAATGCGTAGCCGCATTGTTATTTTAAGTTTGTTTGTTGCCGCTGCGGTGCTTAATATGCTGACAGGGCATGCCCACGCGGCCGGTGACGAAGCGAACCTTGGCAAAGGCGCCATAGTAAGTAGTAAAGAAATTGAGCTTGATGTGGTGCGGCGCATGTACTTGGGCCAGCAGCGCGACTTTATTGCTGTAAACTTACCCGAAGGGGATAAAACCCGTGAGCGCTTCGAGCAGAAAATTATTGGCCGTACGCCCGCACAAATGAAAGCCCACTGGTCGCGTTTGGTGTTTACTGGCCGTGCTTGGGAGCTAAGTATATTGCGCAGCGACGAAGATATTATTGGCTTTATACAGGCCAACGACAACGCCATTGGTTATATTAGCGACGCCAGCAAAGCCAACGGCCTGTTTATTGTTGAGCGCTTTTAACGGCCAAGAAAATTAGTTGCGAAGTTCAATTTCGACCCGCAATGGGTCGATATGCAACACTCCAACGCCGTCGTTTAATTCTACCGTTAAGTCTTCTAACGGGGTGTCTAAACCTAAGGAGTAAATTCGCACCTGTAACAGGTTTTGGTTACTGTCGGCGCGAACTATCTTAATTTGGTAGGGCAAAATTTGTTGTTCTTTTTGTGTGCGCAGGTTGATGCGCTGGCCATGGTCGTGAATTAAACCGTCGGGCTGCACACTTATCCAGGCTGCTGGATCGTCTTTATTGGCCCCATCGGGTAGAAACGACACTGTCATATCGAAAAAACGAATTGGGTTTAAGGTTATGGTGCCGCCTATTTCCGCTTCTAACAAGGGCTCGCCGTTGCTGTCGAGCAGGCTTTCGGTCATTTGTAATTCGTTGTTGGTAACATGCACAATGGTTTCTAAATGCACAGGTATTTCTTTTTCATCGACAAAAAAGCAACGGTCGGGACTACGGTAGCCATTAAAACTGTCGTGGCCATTTGCCATTGGCTCGTACTGCCAAAAAATTTCACAGCCGGGTAAGCGGGGCAATTCGGCTAAGGCGTCGGGCTCGGTTAAGGCTTGCTTCGACACGCTGGCACTTAGTGGGTAGCTTATTTGCACGATTTCGTTGCTATTGCGTGGGGTAACAAACACATACAGGGTGCGGCGATAATAGCTATTGCTTGCATCGCTAGCGCGTGAAGAAAGAAACCCCTGCTTAACTAACAAGGCCTGTTCGCCGTTGGCAAGAATAATAGGTTCGCCGTGCTGAATAATGGGCGGGAAGTCGCCCACGGTGGTTGGTTGTTCGGTTAAGGCGTGAAAATTTGAGTATTCGCCCGATAAAGCTTGTAGCAACCGTTGTTGCAGTTCAGCTTGGGTTGGCGCGGCAGGCATTGTGTCGGCCATGGCCACTGGCAGCGCCGCGACGTTAAGCGCGAGCAAGGCCAAAGCCTTTGTTTTAATTATTTTTTGAAATAGCATCATTCGCTGTCTTCATTGTTTACCCATCGAATATGCGGCACTATAACACACTCAAAGTTCGTACTTCGCTTTCTTAATGGGGCTAATGCCTAAATGATTCTATATCGAACACCTTTGTTGTTAAGCTTGATTATTCTTCTTCCTGCTACATTCTTTGCCACTCAAGCCAAAGCCACTGTAGTAGCAACCAGCGCCGACATAAATTTACCGCAAGAGCACCGGTGGGTTAGCCTTTCGGCCGTGAATAACGTGGTTTGGGCCGGCAGCGACGACGGCTATGTGGCGCTTTCGATGGACGCCGGTAACACCTTTGAGCTGTCGCGGTTAGCCGCAGATGCCAGCTTGCAGCAGTTGCATGTACGCCAGTTAACGGTGCTCGACGACCACCATGGTTATGCCTTAACGTCGGGCGAGGGGGCGCGCTCGGGCCTGTATATTACCCGCAATGGCGGTTTTAGTTGGCGCCCGCTGTATCGCGGTGAGCAACAAGAGCAGTTACGCTGCATGGCTATAAACCCAACCGGTGAAGCTTGGATATTGGGTGACAGCCAAAATGAACATTGGCATGTGGTGCGGTCGAATAATGGTAAGCATTGGAATACCTCGCGCAGTGGCTTTGCCAAGCGCACCTTGCCCGGCGAACAAGCCAGTAACACCAGCGACAGCTGTGTGCGGTTTGAAAATAATACCTGGTTAATGGGTACCCAAAATGCCGCCGTAGCGCGGATTATGTTTAAAGAAGACAACGCCTTGCGCTTTCAGGTGAGCGACACGCCGCTGGCTGGAATTAGTGCCGTGTGGCCGCTAAACCCCACTACTTTTTTACTGGCTGGCGGTAATGCCACTACAAGCGAGCTTTATACCTACCAACAAGGTGAGTTTAACGCGGTTAACACGCCAGCAATGCACAGTGCAATTGAGGTGTTGTTTCAGCAGGGTGACAAAGTGTTTATAGGTAACCAACATGGCGCCTATGTTAGCCAGTTAGAGCAAACCATGGCGGGTAATGCCAAGTGGGAAAGTATTTTAAGCAACGTTTTAAACAACAGCGAAGAAAGTATCGGTGCCCGTGCTTTTACTTGCAGTAGCAAACACTGCTGGCTGCTAGGCACCGATAATCAGTTGTATCAAGTTAATACGCCGTAATTTTCGCCAAAGCTATTGGCGGGCGGCGGCTTCGATAAAGTAAGCCAGCCGCTGGGCAGACAGTAACAATTGTTGTTGCACAATAGGCGTGGCGTGCTGCACATAGGCTTGGCTAACTTCGCCTTGGTGTTCGATACCTTTGTAGGCATATTCCCGCGCAAGGTGGTTGGCGTCGGTGGCCCATTCGAGTAGTGCGGCGTTTAAGTTGGCCGGCGCCGCTGGTAATGGGTTATTGGCGGCCAATTGTACTGGCTCTAATAACATACCTTCACGCAGCATAACCGTGTCCCATAGGGCATGTAGGTTGGTGCTGTGATCTTTATAGGTAACACGAATGCTGTTGCCGCCCCTGTCTTCATAAAAACCTAAATGCAACGGCTGGTGTAAGTCGGTTATCCAGTGTGTAAATACCCGTAACGCTTCGGCTTGTTCTTGCTTGCTACTGCTTTTGCTAAACATAATAGCAGCGGCGTCGATAGCGGCACCCACCACACAGCGGTGATTGGGGCAGTCGCGTTCCATATTAAAACTGGTTTCCGTGGGTGGCACGTTGGCAAAGTGCAGCGGCCCCATGGCGCGACCTTCTGGCGTGCTGCGAATACGATCGGCCCAGGTGGTCATGGTGCCTAGTGAAGGCTCGTCGACCCGTTGTAGTTTGTCGGTAACCCAAGCGCGGGCTTCGGGCGACAAATACTGCCAAGCGAGATCGCCAATATAGGTATGACCTTGAAAACCCCAAGCGTGGGTTTGGTATGGCATTATTGCCGCGAATAACAAGGCCAAAAGCATAGCGGCAGACCGTGCCTGCCGGACAACGGGAAGATTATTGCGCATTAAGTGAGGCTCCGGTTACTGGCTGGCTGTCGTCGGCCATTAAATACAAATAAGTAGGCATTAGGTCGGCTGGGGTTTTTAATAAATTGACGTCTTCAGCGGGGTAGGCGCGCGAGCGCATTTTGGTGCGGGTGGCACCGGGGTTGATTACGTTTACGCGCAAGTTGGTGCCTTCGTATTCGTCGGCGAGCACTTGTGCCATGCCTTCGGTGGCAAACTTCGACACCGCATAAGGGCCCCAATGGGCGCGCCCTTTACGGCCAACACCAGACGAAGTGAAAATAACCGAGGCGGCGTTAGAGTTAAGTAACGCCGGTAAGAGGGCCTTGGTCATCATAAACTGGGCGGTTACGTTCACATGCATAACGTCGTTCCAGGTGGGTAAGTCGACGTGGCCGAAGGGCGACAGTATGCCTAACATGCTAGCGTTATGTAACAAACCGTCTAAACGACCAAATTGGTCTACAATAGTAGCTGCCATGTCGCGATAATGGTTTTCGGTGGCGCCTTTCATGTCGAGCGGTATTATTGCTGGCTCGGCGCCGCCGGCGGCAACAATGTCGTCGTACACGGCTTCGAGTTTGGCCACGGTGCGGCCGAGTAAAATAACGGTAGCGCCATATTTAGCGTAGTTAAGGGCGGCTTCACGGCCAATACCGTCGCCGGCACCGGTAACGAGAATGATTTTATTTGCTAAGGCGTTTGCTTGTGGCTTATATTTTTGATGATTCTGCATATTTCCAACTTTTTGATTAGACTTGTGCATTTGATTTGTCCATATTGTACAGTAGAACTTAAGACGATCTCAGCTAGTACGTGCGAATAGATAAAAATAACTTTAACATTACGCGCGAGCGGTGTATAAAACTCGTTAACAATTACCCAAAGTGGGCCAGCACTTAAAGCCCAGGTGGGCCTAGAATTAGAACAACAAGGATTGGGGAAATCTCATGAAAAAATTGTTTCTGTCATTGGCAGTCACTTCAGCGCTCGGTTTAACGGGCTGTTTATCGGATGGCGACAACGCCCCGGTAACACATGAAGAAATTAACATCTCGGCAACGCGTGTTGTCTTCGACCCAGGCATGGGTAAGTTAACTGTTCCTACGGATATTTTATTGGGTGGCACTACCGACGGCACATTAATGCTGCCAGTGGCCAACCGTGATAATTATGCTGACCCTTCTGCGGCTATTTCTGCGTTAGACGGTTGGTCGACAGCAATGCCGTTTGATTTTGAATTCGACGGTACCTTTAATGAAAACGGCGACCCAATTGGTATAGACGGTCGCAGTGTTACTGCGGTTGGCTCTATACGCATGTATGAAGCTGTGATGGGTGCCGACATGAGTGTCGAAGCTTGTGCCACAGTTCCTGCTGGTGCGGTATGTACTATCACCGGTGAATTAAGCCATGGTGAAGACTTCACGGTGGTATGGGCAAATAATAAAGCACGGGTTATTCCGCTGAAACCACTAAAACCGAAAACTGGCTATGTGGTAAGCATTACCGATAACGTTGTAGATGAAATTGGCCGTTCGGTAGCGCCTTCTACCACCTATTATACGCTGAGCAAACCGATTGCCACCGACCCGATTGGTGGGGCTTCAGAGCAGGCCCTGCAAGGTATGATTAACAGCCAGCGTGGCGCTTTGGCCGCCGCCGGTGTTGACGTAAGAACGGTGATTCATTCCAACTCGTTCACTACCCAGTCGGTGGGTGACGTGTTAGGCGTTATTAAGCAAATGATGCTGCAGCCTAGTTTAGCTCCACAGTTGGTTGCTGGCCCTACTGGCGCGAATGCGGGCCAGTTGCTGGCACAAGCAGGCCAAGTTACCCCGGGTAGCCAAAGCTATATGGTTGCCACTGCCGCTGACATTTATGCCGGCCAGGTGAACTTACCTTACTTCAGCCCAGAACCAACCGCAGCGAAGCCAGATGCACCTTTAAAAGGTCGTTGGCAGGCTACTGCAGTAAGCCCAGCGTCGATTCAAATTGCGCTTGGTTCAGGTGCGTTAACCCAAGACGAATTGATTGCAACCTTAGTTGGTTTGGGTTTAAACCCAGCGGAAGTGCTGGCCGACCCACGTAAACTGGCGGGTGCAATTCCTTATGAAGCGGCGCCATTAGCGCTTTATAACCCTAACTTTGACCCAACTAAAGCGGTACACCCTGAAACCAACCCACGTGGTTTAGACCAAGGCCGCCACTTAACGAAGTTTAACCCGATTCCACGTCCGCAAAACCTACCACAGGTACCTTTGCTGATGTCGGTGCCTAACTTAGCGGTTGCTAACGCTTTACGTGCAGCTCAGCAATTACCTGCCTTAGAGCAACCGGCCGAGGGTTGGCCGATTGTTATTTTCCAGCACGGTATTACTGGCTCGAAAGAAAACTTCTTAGCTATTGCGGGTACTTTTGCCATGTTTGGTCATGCGGCAATTGCCATTGACCACCCATTGCACGGTGAACGTGGTTTCCCAGGTGGTATTAACGCCACTACAGGAAAAGGTTCACCAACCAACTACTTGAACCTTGCTAGCTTATTAACCGCCCGTGATAACTTGCGCCAGTCGGTGTCGGACTTATTAGGTGTGCGTTTAAGCCTAAGCAATGGTGCGGCAAACTTTGGTGGCGCTGCCATTAACGGTAACGACGTGAAGTTTACTGGCCACTCGCTGGGTGCGATGGCGGGGCATAACTTTGTTGCCTTGGCAAACACCACTGTTGGTGGCGACATGGCCCCAATGGTAGACCCACTGTACAAGGTGAAAGCCGGTGCGTTAGGTATGCCTGGTGTTGGTATTGCGCCGTTCTTACTTGAGTCGCAAAGTTTTGGTCCGTTAATTGGCGGTATGTTGTCGTTCCAGTCGTTCCCGAAGTTTGCTGAGTTTGCACTTGAAGAAGCAACTAATTCGGGTGTGGTTCCTGGTAGCGACGAGTTTATGAATAAGCTTGGCGTGTACTACACCATGTACTTTAACGGTGTAGCCAGTGCTCCTGAAGCTGCCGCACGGGATGCCTTGTTAGCGCAGTTCCAGTTTGCCGCACAAACGGTTGTTGACTCAGGTGACCCACTGAACTACATGCGCCGCATGGTAAGTTCGAAAACTCCAGTGTTTTTAATTGAAGCACTAGGCGATAAGACCATTCCAAACAGTACCGCGCACCCATTAGGTGGCACCGAGCCAATGATTCGCTTGTTAGGTTTAGCCAGCATTAAAGGCCCAGCTCAGTCGACGGATGGCAAACCAGTTACTGGTGCGGCCCGTTACTTGAAAGGCGGCCACGCTGGTTTACTGAGCCCAGCCGACGATGCAGCAACCACGGCGAACCAGCAAACAGCGATTGCTGCTTGGTTTGGCACCGGCATGTTGCTACTGAATGTTGACCCGACGCTAGTGAAACAGTAACAACTATTTAGTTAGCAAAAGAAATGAATGGAAGGCCTGCTGTTTAGCAGGCCTTTTTTGTTGCTGGCCTGTGTTAAGATAAGCGCCTACTTTTGAACGCGGAGTTAATAACGCATGACAGACTTTTTATTAGCGCTTTGGACCGATTACGGCGCTTTCCTTTTAAAAACCTTAACCATTGTAGTGGCACTTATTTTTATGGTGGGCATTGTTGCTAATGCCGCTGGGCGGCAGCGAGAAAGCGGCGGTGAGTTACGGGTAGATAACCTAACCAAAAGCTTAGAGCGCACGGTAACGCAAATGAAAATGAATCTTGCCTCGGGTAAAGAGCGCAAGTTATTGCAAAAAGCCGAAGAGAAAAAAGCCAAAGCCGAAGGGAAAGGCAAGGCGGCAGAGAAAAAGCCAAGCGGCCGTTTGTTCGTGATCGACTTTAAAGGCTCGGTAGATGCCAAAGAAGTGGAGTCGTTACGTCGTGAAATTACCGCTATTTTGTCGGTAGCGGAAAAAGGCGACGAAGTATTGCTGCGCTTGGAAACCGGCGGTGGTGTGGTGCATGGCTATGGTTTAGCTGCGGCGCAATTGAAGCGCCTGCGTGAGCAAAACATTCACTTAACCGTGTCGGTAGACAAAGTGGCTGCCAGTGGCGGTTATATGATGGCCTGCATTGGTAATGAAATTGTGGCTGCACCTTTTGCTATGGTGGGCTCGATTGGCGTGTTGGCGCAAATACCTAACTTTCACCGCTTGTTGAAAAAGAACAACGTGGACTTTGAGCAAATTACCGCCGGTGAATTTAAGCGTACCTTAACGGTATTTGGTGAGAACACCGACAAAGATCGGGAAAAATACCAAGAAGACGTGGAAAATATTCATTCGTTGTTTAAGAAATTCGTAAAAGAGCACCGCACCGAGCTAGATATAGACGCGGTTGCCACCGGTGAAGTGTGGTTTGGCCAAGATGCCATTGATAGAGGCTTAACCGACCGCATTGGTACCAGCGACGACTTGTTGATGCAGGCGGTAAAAACCAAAGACGTGCTGCGCGTACAATATAAGCCGCGGGTAAAATTGGGCGAGAAGTTAGCGCAGCAAGTCACTGTTGCAGTTGAACAGTCTTTACTACGCTGGTGGCAGAATAGCCGCTTCTTTTACTAGTGCTTTTCGTTTAAATGTTTTGGGCCGAGCATTTCAGTGAGCAATTGCTCGGCCATGGCTTGATTCATGTAGCGGGGCACGGCGTAAGTAAACCGTGCTTCGCTGCGGGCCGCTTTGGCAATATAAGGTATGTCGGCCGCTTGCAGTTCTGGCGGGTGCTTCGGGATACCAAATTCTTCGTTTAAGGCTTCAATTTTTGCTATTAACGCTTCGGCGGCGGCTTGATCGTTGCTGTCGCTACTAATTCCACAGTGCCGAGCCAGCTGCGCCATGCGTTGTTTAGCCCGCGCGCTGCCGGCTAAAGAAAAGGTTAATACATAGGGCATGACCATAGCATTCGCTAGGCCGTGAGGCACGTGGTAAAGGGCGCCTAAGTTATGCGCAATAGCATGAATGTAACCTACCCCAGCTTGTGTAAAGGCCATGCCACCGAGCATTGAAGCTTGTGCCATGTGCTGGCGCGCCTCTAAATTGTTGCCCTGGTGATAAGCCGTGGGCAAGTGCTGAAATACCAAGCGCGCACATTCCAGGGCACATTCGTTGGTATGGGTGGTGGCATTGCGCGACAAGTAAGATTCAATGGCGTGGGTAAGGGCGTCGATGCCCGTGGCGGCGGTAATGGCTGGCGGCAAGCCTTGCATGATTTGGGCGTCGAGTGCTAGCGCCGTGGGCATGAGTTTAGGGTCGAGTACGGCTAACTTACGTTTGGCCACCGGATCGGACACTACCGCGGCTATGGTTGCTTCTGACCCCGTTCCTGCGGTGGTGGGGACAACGTATAACGGCAAAATGCCTTTACGCACTTTAAATAGCCCGGTCATGTTTGCCAGTGGCTTGTTATTTTTGGCTAGCGCGCCGATCATTTTCGCGCCGTCGATAACTGAACCACCACCAATGGCTAAAATAGCGTCGGCCCCCACTTGGTTTAATAAGGCATAACCTAGTTCAATTTGTTCTAAGGTGGGGTCGGGTAAAATACCTGAATAGGTTGTATGCTTAATATTCAGCGCCGTGGCTTGATCGTATAAGGGTTGAATAAGGCCCAGTTTAACTAAGGTGGCGTCGGTAACAATAAGTAAGTGTTGGTGGTTTTGTTGGGCAATGTGTTGCAACAGTTGTTGCGAACTACCCGGACCTGTAAAACGTAGCGGCCACTTGAACGGCAGCAAGCGCGTTACTATTTTAAAAATATACATGTACACATGAAGAAAACATTTTTCGATAAAGAACAGCATGGCGCCACCTTTTTTTATTGTAAGCCGTTGTGCGCTTATCGTACCTGTAAAAATAGCTGTAAGCAGCGTGTATAGGTAAAATCGATTGAGGCAATAGGTGTTATAAGCTTATATCGTTTGGTTATAAGCGCTATAGTAGGTTCATCGGTTCAGCAAGAGCCACTTTAACTTAAACAAACAGGAGTACGACTATGTCTTTACGTTTAGGCGATACAGCCCCTAATTTCCAAATAGACACCACCAAAGGCAAAATTGACTTTCATGAGTGGATTGGTGATTCATGGGCGTTTTTCTTTAGCCACCCGGCTGATTTTACCCCAGTATGTACCACAGAAATGGGCCGTACGGCACAGCTACACGATGAATTTGCAAAGCGTAACGTGAAGTCGCTTGGCCTTTCTACCGACACGGTTGAAGAGCACGACAAGTGGATTTTAGACGTGAACGATACGCAAAACACTGATTTGCAGTTCCCGATTGTGGCCGACGCAGACCATAAAGTAGCCCAGCTGTATGACATGATTCACCCAGGTGAAAGCGAAACAGCAGCGGTGCGTACAGTATTTATTATTGACCCGAACAAGAAAATTCGTTTAACCATGACTTACCCAATGTCGACGGGCCGTAACTTTGACGAGATTCTGCGAGTGATTGATGCGCTGCAGTTGAATGACAAGAGCAAAGTAGCTACCCCTGCCGACTGGCGCCCAGGTGACGATGTGATTATTCCACCTTCGATTAGCAACGAAGCAGCGAAAGACATTTTCCCACAGGGTTGGAACGAATTACGCCCTTACCTGCGCATGGTAAAACTGTAAGTTAGGCATGGCCTGACATAACGGAACAGTGTTGCAGATAAAAATCAAAGTAGTTCAGGCATTGCCTGAACTACTTTTTTTATGGTTTTTTTTCCAACAAACGCAACAATAACAATGCGCCAATACCTAAGGCAAAGGCCACCGCAGCAAGAAGCAGCTGCGCACTACCAAAAGCTTCGGCGTAGCTAGCTGGGCTGACCAATTGGTCGTTTATTTGCCATGGCCAAATACGGTACAGGGCACCAAGTACGATGCCGCTTAAAAAGGCTAACATGGCATTTTGAGCGCGCTGTAAGGCCCACTTTAATAACCGCGAGAAAGCCATTAAGCCACTAAAGCAACCTAACGCGAACAGCAGTAGCAAACTGATGTTTAAGTTACTAACGGCGGTGGTAATGGGTATGTACATGCCCATAATTAGCAATAAAAAGCTGCCAGAAATGCCGGGTAAAATCATTGCACAAATAGCGATAAAGCCAGCGCCGAAAAACATCCATGGGGTTGGATCGCTTTGCATGGGGGTAAGCAGGGTAATGCAGGTAGCGATGATAGTGCCAACCACAAACCATAGCCCCCGCTGCCAGTTCCAAGTTACATTACGTATAAGAATGGGCAAAGATGCTAAAATAAGGCCATTGAAAAACGCCCATAAGGGCACGGGCTGGTGCTGGAGCATGTAGGTAATTATATTGGTTAGGCTAAAAATACTGACTAAAATGCCACCAAACAGGCAGAGTAAAAAAGTGCCGTCGATATGGCGCCAAGCTAATTTAATTTGTCCGCTAAGCAGCAACTTAATGGCCGCTATATTAACTGAGGCAAGGGCGCTGAGTAAGCGTTCGTACACGCCAAGAATAAACGCCAAGGTTCCGCCCGACACGCCTGGTACCACGTCGGCGGCGCCCATGGCCATGCCTTTTACAAATAGTTTCCAGTACTGATTCATTATTTTACGCCAGTGTGCTGTTATGAATGGGCAATAGTGTACCTGAGCAACCTTTGTTTTGGGTGGAAAATAGCTCCACACCGAACAAATTAATGGAGGGAGCGCGCTGTTGTTGCGTATAACTGTATAGAAGCATGTTTTAAGGTGGAATGCCGGCAGTGCTGTATGTAATTAAAGACAAAGTACAAAAAGCCAGTAACGACAAGTTACTTGAGTTAATTATTGCTGAACACGGAGCGGCCTTGCAGCGCTTTGTGCGGGTGCGAGTGGGCCAAAAAGACGACGCCGACGATGTGGTGCAAGACGTATATGCTAGGCTGGCACAAATGAGCCAGCTTGAGCAGCGGGTGGCTGGACGAATGGACACGGTGCGGAACTATTTATTTCAAATTGCGGTGAATATTATTACTGACCGCTACCGCAAAGCAGTGGTACGGCGCGAGTTTGATCATGTAGATGCCGATGAGCCTTCGACTATATATGGTGCCTTAGGGAGTACCCTAAGTTCGCCCGAGCGGCAGTTGGAAGGTAAACGCACCTTGCAACTGATTCAATTAGCACTAAACGATGTAAAACCTGAGCTGCAGCAGGCGTTTTTACTAAGTAGAATGGACAATATGAGTTATAGGGAAATTAGCGATACTATGGGCGTTTCAGTGAGCACGGTAGAGAAGTATATATCGGCGGTTTTAGTTGCCATACGTGAGCGAGTGTTGCCATGATGAATAAACCAGACCAACCCATGCAACCTATGCAGCTGGCGCTACAGCAGCCGGTGCAAGAGCAGGCGGCCCACTTTGTTACGCGGTTATATTCTGGCGAACTAAGCGCCCAAGAAGAGCGGCAATTGCAACAGTGGCGTAAGGCTAGCGCAGAGCACGAAGAGGCGTTTCAGGCCATGCTGGCCTTGTGGGAGCTGAGTAATAATTTATACCAGCCGGTGGCGCAAAAGCGCACCTTGCAGCGGCGTTTGCGGTCGTGGGGTATTTCGGCGGCGGCGGGTGTGTTGCTAAGTGCTGGGGTGCTTTATTTAGCCACCGACTGGGTGCCTGCTGCGGGGCCTGCCATTAAGCAGCCAATGAGCCAAACTAGCCAACAACCTGCTGAGCAAGCGCTAGCGAGTACGGTGAATAGCATTGAGCCGATTACCGCGGCAGGGGTGCCAGCGGTGGTGCCGCAAGAGCACCGTTACTTACGCACGGGTGTAGGCGAAGTAGACACCGTGGCGCTTTCCGATGGTTCGACGGTTACTTTAAACACGGCGACGACCCTGCAAATTGCCTTTAATGACGAAGAGCGTTACGTGGTGTTGGTGGCCGGCGAGGCCTTTTTTGATGTGAAGTCGGACATGGAGCGGGCCTTTGTAATTGACACGGGCGAGCAAACCATTCGGGTGTTGGGTACTAAATTTAACGTGCGTAAAGAAGAGTCGGCGGTGCGCGTTGCTGTTGTAGAGGGCAAGGTGGCCGTGTCGCGGTTACCGACAATGCCTATTGAAGGTGGTACGCCAAGGGCTGAAGAAATTGATTTTGACAGCAAAGACTATTTTTTAGAAGCCGGTGCGGTTGGCTCGTTTTCGGCCACGGCTGACGTGGTGGCAGAAAGCAACTTTGCCCAAGTAAGCGAAGCGCAAAGCTGGCGCCGGGGCATATTTCGTTTTGATGATTCGTCGCTAGACGCGGTGGTAAAAGAATTTAACCGTTACCGTTCGCAGAAAATTCGCATTATGGATGAAAGCGCCGCCAATTTACGCATTGGTGGCGTGTTCCATTTTAACGACGGCGACGGCTTACTGCAGGCGTTAACAGCAAGCTTGCCAATAGAGTTAGAAGAAACGGGGCACGAAGTTTTAATACGAAAAATACCCTAATTGATAAAATAATTGAGGGGTTTTTGTTTGCCTGCGTATATACCTGTAGAAAACTTATAAAAAGCAAAGGGCAAACTAATGAAACAACACACACACAAACTAAGCTACTTGGTGCGTTGCACCTTGCTGGCTTTAGGCGCCACAGTTGCCGTTCCGGTGCTGGCCGCCGATGCTAAAACCATTCATGAAATTAACATACCTGCGCAAAGTGCGGCTTCGTCGTTGCTAGAAATAGCCGAAGAAGCCAATGTGCAAATAATTTTCTCGCCGGAAGCCTTAAATGCGATTAATGCGCCTGCCTTGGCGGGTAAATTTACTGTGTTTGAAGCAATACAACGTAGTTTGGCCAATAGCGAACTAGAAGTAGTACAACAGGCAGATAATATTTATGTGGTGCGGGTACGTGGTGCCAGTGCAACTGAAGGTGCTGCCACGGGCGCGTCGACGGGACGCATTGAGCGTATTCAAGTGGTGGGCTCGAACATTCGGGGGGCGCGATCGGCAGGTAACTTACCGGTAACGGCGCTGAGCGAAGAAGACATTATTAATACTGGCGCCATGAGCGGCGACGAACTGTTACGGGCGATTCCACAAATTGGCGACGTGGCTTTTACCAGCGAGCGCGTGATTGGTGGCGTGAACGACGCCCGAGGTGACGTGTCGTCGATTAACTTACGGGGCATTGGTACCGGCTATACGCTAACCACTTTAAATGGTCGGCGCTTAGTGTTGCACCCGGGTACGCAAACGGAAAACTTTGTGCCGGTGGCAACAGTAAACTCGAACACATTACCGGTGCGTGGCTTAGCGCGGTTAGAAGTACTGCGTGACGGTGCGGCGGCAGTTTATGGGTCGGATGCCATTGCTGGGGTGGTGAACTACGTATTGAAAGACGACGTAGACAGTAGTGAGTTTTCTTTAAGCCACGGTGGTAGTGATGGTACGTCGTTTGGGCAAACCACAATAAATGGTTTAACAGGGCTGCGCTTTAATGGCGGCCGTACCTATGTAAGCCTTTCGGGTGCCTATTACAAACGCGACGGCATGATGGCCAGCGAGCGTGATTATTCCGCCAGTTTAGACAACCGTTTTCACCCTGGTATTCCAGCTGAGTTTCAGGGTAACAGTGGGCTAGACGGGCGTTTGTTGGGCAGCCCTTGGGGCGTGTTTAATAGTGCTTCGCTAAAAACCTTTCACTTAGAGCCGCGCGCCACGGCTAATTGTAAAGCAGCAATTGATAACGAGGTGTGTGCAGTAAATGGCACCTTGCCAGCTGATTTGCGTTACGACGCGGCACCGGATAGGTCGATGACCGATGACGTGGAGCGGTTAAATGCCTTTGCTTATTTAACCCATGAAGTGAACGCCACCACGGAGGTATTTGCCGAGGCCCTTTGGTATTCAGCGGAAGCCAAGCGGCTACGTGAGCAAAACCATAACTTAACGGCCCAGCGCTTTATTATTGCTGAAAACGCTGCTTTTAACCCCTTTGGGGAAAACGTAGAGCTGCGCAACATTCGGCCCACGGATGTGGGGCTGCGCCGGGTAGTGGTAGACGACTATAGTTACCGTTTACTAACTGGGGTACGAGGCATGTTTCAAAGTTGGGACTGGGAAACTGCAGCGCTTTATTCGGTGGCGAACACCTTAGACACAGACTACAACCGTATTCGTGCGGATAAATTTCAAGCGGCAATAAACCAAACCGACCCGACCAAAGCCTATAATATTTTTATTGGTGGTGATCCAATGAATATGAATACGGGTTTTGGGCGGCGTAACTCGCAAGCGGTAATTGATACCTTTACCGTGAACGTAACCCGTGAGAGCGAAACCGAACTAGCCCTATGGGACTTTAAAGTGTCGAACCCAGAAGCCTTTGCTTGGTACGCGGGCGACATTGGTATGGCCGCCGGGGTGGAATACCGTTATGAAAGTTATAAAGATATTCGCGACCCCTTATTAAGTGGTGCGGTACCGCAAATAGACGGCGTAACTGGAAAAATGCTGTCGGACAGCAACGTGTTAGGTACCAGTTCGACGCCTTCGGCCAGCGGTAGCCGTAGTGTGGTGTCGGCATTTGCCGAGCTAGACGTGCCCTTACATAGCACTTTAGATATGCAGGTAGCCGCTCGTTTTGAGAACTTTTCTGACGTGGGGTCGGTGTTAAAGCCGAAAGTGGCCCTTTCGTGGGTGCCTCACGACATGGTGCAGTTTCGTGCTGCCTATGCGGAAGGCTTCCGTGCGCCGAACTTACCGCAGGTGGTAGAAGTGGGGGTTGAGCGTTCCAATACTCGTTATGACCCATTGCTAGACACCCGCTACGGGGTGATGGAAGTGCGTGGTGGTAACGACAACCTGAAGCCTGAGGAAAGCACCCACGTTTCGTATGGTGTGGTGCTGGCGCCAGTGAGCAACTTAATGATTACCCTCGACTGGTGGGACATTGAGCAAGAAGGCATTGTGGGCGTATTGAATAGCCAAACCCACTTACTTTACGACGCTTTATTGCGTTCGGAAGGGTCGGTGAACGACGCCATTGTGCGCGATACGGACGGCTATGTAATACACATTGAAAACCAATACTCGAACTTGAACCCGCGTAAAATACAAGGCATGGACACCTCGGTTAAATACAGTGTGTTTAGCGACTTTGGCCGCTTTGACTTTAATGTGAACGTGGCGCGGTTGTCGAAGTTTGAGCAAACCCCAGACCCCCGCAGTGCGTTAGTAATTGCGGCGCAAGAGGCAGGTAACCCGGCCGTGCCGAATGACATTGCGGTGCTAGGAGCAGGCGACCTGTTAGGTATTAACGGTAACCCTGAATGGCGCGGTACAGCTTCGATTAACTGGAGCTTAAACCAGTGGCGCGTGCATGCCCGCATGAACTATGTAGGTAGCTTTGAAAGTTCGTGGGTACGTACCGCGGCGGGCGACAATTTGCCGGTACCGACGTGGCGCACCTACGACCTAATGGCTAGCTACGACTTTGGCTCGACGGGTTGGTCGGAGAGTACGCGTATTCGCATAGGTGTACGTAACTTGGAAGACAAAGCACCGCCGGTGAACAGTGGTAGCTTTGGGTATATTGCCGATGTGCACTCAAACCGTGGTCGTTATGCTTATGCCGACGTAACCTTCCGCTTTTAATTTGGTGTAAGTGTGAAGCAGGCAGTAGTAATGCTGCCTGCTTTTTGCTTTGAAAAGCCTGAAGTAGGATATAAACAGATGGATAAATTGATGCGTATGGGGCTATTTGGTCCGATTTTAGTGCTGTTAACGGGTTTTGTTGCGAGTGCTGGCAGTGCTACCGAAACGCGGGTAACCGATACCCACTGTGAGTTACAAGGGATAACCATTGAGTATGACTTTCCCGCGGCCAAGATAGATGGTTGTTATTTGAACGATAAAGGGGCTATAGTAATACAAACAGCACCTGAAGATGAGCCGATTAATCCAAGCCCATGGTATGCATTTCGTATTAGTGCGGCCGAGCCACAACAGGTAAATATTGCCATTGAAGCTTTAGGCCGTGGCATGGCAAGGTACAACCCGAAGGCAAGTACCGATTTGCGTAGCTGGCGCAATATTGAGCATGTGAAAGAAAACGATATTATTTATTTTAGTTTAGCGGTGGGGCCAACGCCATATTATGTGGCTGGGCAAGAAATATTTGCCAACCGTGATTATATTCGCTGGCTAACCAGTATAAGTGAATTAAGTGGTAGCACCTTATTTAACTTAGGCCAAAGTGCGCAGCAACGACCGCTGCCGGCGTTAGTTAAACAAACGCAAGGTAACACCGAATGGCTGGTGTTAATTGGCCGGCAGCACCCGCCTGAATTAACTGGGGCCATGGCGTTACGGGCGTTTGTAGCTGAAGTATTTAGTGGTAGTGCCTTAAGTAAGCAGTTTTTAGCCCGTTATAACGTGCTGTTAGCGCCGAACTTAAACCCTGATGGGGTGGCCTTAGGCAACTGGCGCCATAGTACCGGTGGTGGCGACTTAAACCGCGACTGGTTTGATCGCACCCAGCCTGAAACCACAGCGGTACATGATTATTTACAGGCCATTGTGAACAGTGGTGAGCAGTTAGTGTACGGGGTGGACTTTCATTCCACTTGGCGTAATATTTATTACACGATTCCTGCGGACTATTTGGAGCACGAATCAAACTTTAGTGCTGAATGGTTGCAACGGCTAGCCGCCGCTGTGCCTTATGAAGTAGAAGAGAAAGCGGGTACGTCGCCGGGCCGTGGTATTTTTAAGCAGTATATGGCCGATGTGTATGGCATTCATTCGGTAACCTACGAGGTTGGCGACGAAACCGACCGCAACGAAATAGCTGTTACAGCACAGGCCGCAGCACAAGTTTTAATGCAATATATGCTTGAGCGGCCATAGTTTGAAAGCATGCGTTTAACGCACTCGGTAACACTCAGCTGGAGTTAGAGCTGAACTTTAAAAGGGAATTCCACGGATATGGAATTCCCTTTTTTCTTTACTGGGCTTTTGCTGGGCTTTTATTGAGCCTGGCCTGAGCTTGAGCTTGGGCTTGGGCGCCGAAGTCGAACACCCAGTTTATAAACAGTTCGGTGCCTACTTTCATGGTGCTTTCGTCGGGGTTAAAGAAGGGCGAGTGGTTACCTGCGGCGGTGGCTGGATCTTGCCCGGGTTGCGCGCCGCCTAAAAATACATATTTGCCGGGTACTTCAAGGGCGTAAAAACTAAAGTCTTCGGCGGCGGTGCCTAACCCCGCGGGGCTAAGTTTGTCGCTGCCAACTACACGCTCGGTGGTGGGTAACATTTGTTGCATAAGCGCTGGGTTGTTAATAGTAACCGGGTAGCCTTGCTTAATAGTAACAGTAGCGGTGGTGTTGTGGGCTGCCGCCGTGTGGGTGGCCAGGTGCTTGAACTGCTCGAACATGCGGGCGCGAAGGTCCATGTCGAAGTTACGCATGGTGCCTTCTAAGTACACTTGATCGGGAATAATGTTGTTGCGCATGCCGCCTTGGATAATACCGAAGCTTAATACCGCGGGCGCTTGGGTAAGGTCGAGCTGGCGGCTAACTATGGCTTGGCTGTTGGTAACAATACTGGCCGCGGCAACAATGGGGTCGGCACCTCCCCATGGGCGCGAGCCGTGGGTTTGTACACCTTGCACGGTGACTTGAAAGCGGTCGGACGAGGCCATGGCAGGGCCTGATTTATACCCCACATGGCCGGCATGGTAATTTGAGCCCACATGAATACCAAAAATAGCGTCGGGTTTAAGAATGTCGAACAGGCCTTCTTTGAGCATAAGCTGAGCGCCGCCTTCTTCCCCTGGGGGTGCGCCTTCTTCGGCGGGCTGGAAAATGAACATAACCGTGCCTTTGATACTTTCTTTATGCTGTGCAAGGTATTCTGCTGCGCCCATTAACATAGCTACGTGCATGTCGTGACCGCAGGCGTGCATAACCGGTACTTGTTCGCCACGGTATTCGGCCATAACAGTAGAAGCAAAAGGTAAACCGGTTTGCTCTTTTACCGGGAGGGCGTCCATGTCGGCCCGCAGGGCAATAACAGGGCCGGGCTGGCCGCCTTGTAAAATACCCACTACGCCCGTGTGGGCAATGCCCGCATGTACGGTGATACCGAGCGCTTCAAGATGTTGTTGTACCAGTGCCGCCGTGCGAAATTCACGGTTGCCTAGTTCTGGGTGTTGGTGAATGTCGCGGCGCCAAGCAATAATTTGTTGCTCGAGATCGTTGGCAATACGGTGGGTGTTGTCGTTAGCTGCGGGCTGGGCTGTTGGTGGCGCCATTTGTGGCGCGGTTGCTGGCGCTGTGGTTGCCGCTGGTGCTGAAGTAAGTGAGCAACCACTGGCGACTAAAGCTAGCAAAATGCTGGCGCTAACCAACTGAAGATTATGTTTCATGTGGGGTCCTTTGGAATTTAGCTTATAATGAAGTATACGCAGCTTAGCGCTAGGCCCTCAAACAAAGCTGACGCAAGCAGCAGATGTGCGTATAATGCGCCGCTGGTAATGCCGCGCTGCTAAGCAGTTAGGCAATGGTTCCCTCGCCCCATTCAAAAAGGCAATCTAATGAATGCTGTTATTGCGCTTATTGCGTTTCATATTTTAATTATTATCGCTAGTAACTACCTGGTTCAGTTTCCTGTTGAATTGCTGGGTTGGCATACCACCTGGGGTGCCTTTAGTTTCCCATTTATTTTTCTTGCTACCGACTTAACCGTACGCTTACTGGGCAAACAGTCGGCGCGGCGGGTTATTGCTGCGGTGATGCTGCCGGCCTTAGTGGTTTCCTATGTGGTGTCGGCGCTGTTTCAGGAAGGTAGTTTCCATGGTGCCGCCGCTTTACTGGAATTTAATAGTTTTGTGTTTCGTATTTCTCTCGCTAGTTTTGCCGCCTATGTGGTGGGCCAACTAGTAGACGTGCATGTGTTCGACCGGCTGCGAAAAATGCGCCGCTGGTGGATTGCACCGAGTACCTCAACGGTATTGGGGAACTTACTTGACACCTTTGTGTTCTTTTCAATTGCCTTTTGGCACAGCAGCAACACCTTTATGGCAGAAAACTGGGTAGAAATTGCGGTGGTAGACTACGCCATAAAACTGCTAATAAGCCTACTATTGTTCGTGCCTTTATACGGCCTACTATTAACCGCTCTGTTAAAAAGAATGCGCCCCGCCGTGGTTTAAGCCTGCGGCACGGGTTGTTACTTGCCGTAAATGGTTAAATAACAAGCAGTTGAGGCCTTAATTGAAATTATTTTTTAAAACTTCTGCACTTATTGTGTAGAAGTTTTTGCTGTTTAATTAAACAGATACGTTAAAATTACATTCGCGTACTGCCCTGCCTGTATATATTACAATTGTTGGAAGTTGTCTGCTTTATTCAATATTTAAACATAAACTGCGATTATTTATTGATCGCTATGGGCTTAATTCGACCAATTGTTAATAACTTAAATAGTGTCTTTACAGTCACTTTGAGTAAATTTGTGATTTCTTTGTGGTTTTGTAAAGCATTGATTTGCAAGTGGTTTTGTATTTGTTTTTATTATGTTATTGCGCGTTTTAGAGTGTTGCTTAACAAAATTAAATATGGTTTGCTTGAACTGTTAATGAGTATTTTGTGTGTAAAGAAAATTAACTTTATTAAAAATAAAACATTTGCATAGATGTAGTTCTAGGGGATCAAAATGATCAAGCAGTCTTTAGTATCTAAATCAATAAAAACGGTGTTAATGGCCGGGGTAGGGTCTGTATTTCTAGTTGGAGCGCCAGTAATGGCACAAGCCCAAAATGACACAGACAATAACGAAGAAACAGCAGAAAAATTTGAACGAATTATTACCACTGGCTCGCGTATTTCACGTCCTGAGCTTTCACAGGCAGCACCTATTGTAACCTTGAACCAAGAAGATATTGAACGCTTTGGTTCGCCAGACTTGGGTCAAATTCTTGCGGAATTACCTGCTGTAGGTGCGAGCAATACATTAATAGGTAACCGTACCAGCAACAGCAGCGCGGGTGTAAGCTCGGCAAACCTACGTAACTTAGGTGCCAGCCGTACACTTATTCTTATTGACGGCAAACGCCACGTAGCAGGTTCGCCTGGCTCGGCGTCGGTAGACTTGTCGACCATTCCTTCAAGCATGATCGAGCGGGTTGAAATTATGACCGGTGGTGCTTCGGCAATTTATGGTTCAGACGCTGTTTCTGGTGTTGTGAACGTTATTTTGAAGAAGAACTTTGAAGGTTTAGAATTTAACGCCCGTGGTGCAAGTTCAGTTGAAGGCGTGGGCGCGCGTAACCACGAATTTAATATTCTAGGTGGTGGCGACTTTGCTGAAGGCCGTGGTAACGCGGTGTTTTACGCAGGTTTAAGCCGTACGCAGCAAACCATGGAAAACGATATTCGCCAGTCGAACAACTGGGGTACTATTTTAAACCCAGCCGATACGGGCCGTTTAGACGGTATTCCAGACCGCATTTGGGCAGAAAACGTTGGTTCTGAGTACATTTCTGGCAATGGCGTACTGCACGGTGACGACCTGTACGGTTTCCGCCCAGACGGTTCATGGGTAGTACAGCCTGACCGTGACGGTACCAACTCGGCTTTGTTTGGTTCGTTTAATGCTGGTTGCGACACCTGCGCCTTTAACGAAGACTATGACAACTACCAGCCTGAAATTAGTCGGGTAAATGTGGGTTCACGGTTAAATTTTGAAATGAACCGTTCAACCAACTTTTACGCGGACTTCAAGTACACCAATGCTGACATTACCCAGCAATTTCAGCCGGCGTTTGCCACTGATATTAGAATTAACGTAGTTGACAACCCGTACTTGAATGAAGATTTGCGCGCGCACTTGCTAAGCGAAGGGCTAGAGCAAGTGACCATGTACAAGTTTTTTGAAGACTGGGGTAACCGTACGGCAGAAAACCGTCGTGAGCTATTCCGAGTAAGTACAGGTATTGAAGGTGACTTCGAGTTAGGTAGTGCCTTTTTCTTGTATGACATTTACTACGGCTATGGTGAAACACGAAACAAGCGGGTAACCAAAAACGAAAAAATTAACGGTAACGTACTGGCAGCCGTTGACACCATTCGTAATGCCTCAGGTGACATAGTTTGCCGTGACAAAAATGCTGGTGGTGTAAACATGGGTGGTGAGTGTGTTGCTTACAACCCGTTTGGCCAAAATGCTTCAGCGGCAGCCGTTGCTTTTATGACAGCTGACGTAACCCGAGAAGACAAAATAACCCAGGAATATGTGGGTGCTACGTTTGTTACCGACACAGGCGACTTTATTGAGCTGCAAGGTGGTCCAATTGACGTGGCCTTTGGTTTTGAATGGCGGGAAGAAACGTCGGGCACTATTACCGACGAATTTACGCGCCGTGGTTTAACCAACAACGCCGCAACGCCAAACGAATTTGGTAAGTTTGATGTGTCGGAAGGCTTTGTGGAAGTAAACTTGCCATTATTGCGTGGTGTTAAAATGGTTGACGAACTGTCGATTGATTTAGCCTACCGTGGCGCAGATTATTCCCACGCTGGTTCTGCCAATGCGTGGAAAGTTGGCTTTGTGTACGCGCCCATTGAAGATGTGCGCTTCCGTGGCACCATGGGGGTAGCGGTGCGTGCGCCAAACGTGGCCGAAGCCTTTAGCCCGCGTTCGCCTGGTTTTGTTAATATTAACGACCCATGTGACGTAACCAACATTACCAAAGACCCAAGCCGTGCAGCGAACTGTGCTGCGTTAGGTATACCGGTTGGTTTTGATGCCGTAACGAACGTAAGTATTGACTTAATTAGTGGTGGTAACCCGAATTTGAGCTCTGAAGAGTCGGATTCGAAAACCTTTGGTGTGGTGTGGATGCCTAGCTTTATTAAGAACTTTTCACTAACGCTAGACTACTACGACATTGAAATTACTGATGCAATTACCTTTATTGATCCACAAACGGTAATTAATAACTGTGTTGATTCAGAATCGGGTATTGGCAATAACTACTGTGGCCAAGTAACTCGTGACCCTGACACTAAGCAGCTAACAGCAGTTGAGTCGGGCTATTTGAACGCAGCCGCGCTAAAAACTTCTGGTTATGAAATGGAAGCGAAGTACTACACCGACCTAAGTGGTTTCGACTTACCAGGCAGCATTGCAACTTCGCTGTTTGTAAGCCACTTAGACACCTTGGTGTCGTATAACTTCCAAGACAAGCCAGACCAAGATAACGTGAACCGCGGCCAAATTGGCACGCCAAAATGGCAAGCACGGTTCTCGACCACTTACCGACTAGATGGTTTCAACGTTTCTTGGACTGCACGTTACCTAGACCGTTCAGCGTTATTCGACGTGACCCCACGATTGGAGTCGTACGAGAACATTTCGCCTAACTACGTAGGTTCGATTGTAACCCATGACCTTTCAGCCGGTTACATGGTTACCGACAACCTAAGAATAAGCGGTGGTATTCGTAACCTGTTTGACAAGCTTGCCCCAGGTTATGTAAACAACCCGCTGTACGACCTAGTAGGCCGCCGTGCATACGGAAGCTTAACGTACACCTTCTAATTGCCGTTTATTTACACGCAATAGAACCCAAGCCCAGCCCCGCGCTGGGCTTTTTTAATTTTGGGGTCAGAACAAAGTTTATTGGTTGATTTAGCGTGTTTGGCGGTTTATAGCGCAGTGGTTCTGACCCCAGCATTGTATATTTCTGCTATTTCAGCGAAAATGGCCTATTGTTTTGAACGTTCAAATAACTAGAAGATTCCCCATGCCTAAGCTTGATATTGCCAGTGAAGTGGCTAAACGCCGTACTTTTGCCATTATTTCTCACCCTGATGCCGTCCAGCCTTTCAACGCTTAAAACCACCTTTCATTGCACACCACAATCACATCTCTACGTACTGAATTTAAAGGCTTTTTGTCTTTTTCTCGTTTCTTTGCTTTTCAATGATGTTCAAGCGTAACCTCGGAAAGTGTGTACAAACTTGAGTACAAATCGCCATATTTACCGTATTTAGCGAAATTCCATGACACAAGCCTAGCTGTAGGCCCCGTGGCTACTGGGTTTTGGCAAAAAATTACCTATATTTTATATGCCGAAAATCGAGAAATGATGGTAAGACGTTTGCGATTATCTCTAATTGTTTGCTGGTTGAGTTTGTTACCGGTTGCTTTCTTGCTATCCTAAAAGTTCATTTGTATGGACCTGATCTTCTGAACAAATCATGCATCTTTCTGACCATCAACAAGTGATGAATCAGGCGATGATAGCTTTACATTGATTTTCAGGAGAATGCAGATGACAGCAGTAGCGCACCAAGTAACCCCTTTTTTAACGTCTTACGAAGTTATGGCTCGTTACCACATTAGCTATACGACGCTCTGGCGAAGAATAAAAGATGGCAGCTTGCCGCAACCTCGTATCAACCGAAATACACGAAACAAGCTGTGGCACATTAAAGACTTGGAAGAGCATGAAAGGAATGTTAACTAAGTAGTCAAGCGGTATTTGTCCCGAGCTCAATAATCCAATTGACGCAAAATTTCAATCCCCTGTACTATTGGCTAATATGGAAGATAGTGTATGCTGTGTTTACATCCAGTATTACTTGTGCTGTCTTAGGTTATCAAGCATACAATAGTATAAGGAAAAAATGTGCTGAATTGTGTTGAGTGTGGATTTTCTTATGAAGATACTTTAGAAAACTGTCCCCGTTGTGTTGAATTGGATGTGACTGAGCGGCCTGTTCTTGTTGCTGTCGCTGCTATGACAGCGGAATTAATAACCACAACTGGCAGCTCAAAATTAGAAGCAAAAATCGGTGATCTTTGGCCCCAAAATGATGGGGTGAGTTTCAAGCTCATCTCTGAAGTAGAAAGAAAATTTAAGGGGAAAAACAAATTTCACAGTTACTTTTTAGAAAGTAACTCATTAAATTCAGCACCCAATATACTTAAAACATATATTAGTAAAAACATTACATTTTCAGTGCTCGTAGAAAAATTCATGGATTCTCTTGTTTCTTCGGCAAAAGAAGTTGGTGTCCATAAAGTTTCTGGCGGTAATATTGTTTTTATGCACTATAAAAGCCATGAAGATACTGATATAGGGCGATTATTGGCAATCTGGGTAACTAAGAAAGATGGTTTTGATTTTGACAAAGAGAGCTTAGTGCCAAAAGATAGTAGTCATTTAAACCTTGACGCGTTGAGACAAGCAGCATTGTTTGATCTTACTTTATTTGATGAGGTCTATCCAAACATTCCTTCTGATGATACTTATTTAAAATTCATCAAGGGCGCATCTGGCGGTGCCTTTTTTAAAATTGCGTTTGGTTGTGATGAGAGGAATGTAGGTAATGTCGATTCAATAAAAAATCTTCGACAGGCAGTAAGTGATTACCAAGATAAATATAAATTATCTAATGATTTCTACATGGAAGCCAGCGCAAAAGTTGAAAAATTACTTGAGACAGCCCAAAAGAATGGTAAACCTATATCACTATCAACGTTATGTAATGCCGTTGACGGTTTGTTACCTGATGACTCGTTATTAAAGGGGACATTCGAGTCTTTTGTTAACAATAGTGGCTATGAAATTAATCATCACATAGAACCTACTTTAAATAGCGTTAAAGCAGGGCAGACCATTGAGGTGGTTGCAGGTGATAAAAGCTTTTCAGCTAAAATATTAAAAAAGCAAATTGGTCCGGCGGGCTCCGGTCATTTAGTCGAATATGAAGATGGGCGACTAACATTTTTAATCGTTGACCAGGAGCAGAAGAAAGAGCTAGTCAAGCTCGTGACTGCTAATACAGAAAATGAATAGCGAAAATTTTCAGTCATTTTTTAGTATTTTAAGTGAAAGTTCGCCAACTATGAACGATGGCGAACTAGTACTTTCGTTGTCTACTAAAGTCTCATCGCATCAAATTGAAGAAACGTTAACAAGTGTAGGGTACTCATTTGACGACGTTAGAACTATTCGGCAAGGAAAGGTAAACCTCTCGCTCAATGCATCCGACTGGTCAAGTAGTTGTCCAATTTATCTTAGTTGGGAGGACTTATTTACTATCGTTGAAAATACGTCGAAATTACCTTCATATTTTTACGTTTTAGAAACAATGGAGTCCTCGTTAGACGACATACAAAATAAGCGCGCTCTAGAGTTATTTTGTGCCCTCAGACAGTTACTAGCTTCATTAGCCGATCAATGCGAACCTCCCCAGGATGGATGTGGCAAAGGTTCCCGTAAGTTGTTTTACATAATTGAAACGGAAGATGGTGTGGTCAAGTATGACTTTAAACCTACTCTATTGTGGAGTGAACTTAAAGAAACATTTACTGAAGATGGTCAGCTATCTTTGATTGAAAAGTTACGCAAGTTAATTACTCTGGGTGATAGTCAAGATTCTGAGAGAAGATCCGTTATGCGTTCTGCATTTCATGAAATTATTTCTACTTGTCATTCTAGCTCAGAAATATTTAAAAAAGTCATAAATTCTATCGATAATTTTCATAAACGCTATGAAGAGCATCACGATATTTTTGTGAGACGTTTTAGTATAAACAAAGTTCTTCATGAGATTAATGAGAAAGACTTAAATTATACTTCTAAGATTAATGAAATCTTGTCGAGTGCACAGAACAAAGCGTTGACGATACCAGGAGCTTTAATTGTAATTGGAGCTGTGATGAAAATTGATCAAATGATTGATGGGGTTGCAGTTGCAATTGGTATGTTGATGACTACACTGATCGTACACCGCTCCCTAAATGTACATGAAAGCACGTTTGATCACATAGAAAAGCAAATCACTTCAGAATTTAAACGGTATGATGTACTAAATGAGAAGGTTGAAATAAGAAAAAGGGCAAAGCAAACAATTTCTGAATTATCAATTTTAATAGATAAAGCTAAGAAAAACTCTGGTTTCATGAGAAATTCTATATGGCTTATTTGCTGCTTAGCCATCGTTTTTGTAATTGTTGTATTGAATGATAATCGAAGTGGTATTGCTTTTTCTAAGGTGCCACATCAAGAGTCAAGCATTATATCACAGCAGAAAAATAGTGATGTTATTTCTGGAAACGCTATTTCGATAGATGTTGTATCTGAGTCGAAGCCTAATAAAATGTCAGTTGAAGTGAGCTCTGATTCTAGCGCTATCCCCAAATTACCAGTTGAAGAACTGTCTGCCCCTAATGTAAAGAAGGCTTCAAGTATAGAAGAATAAACCGAGTCTAAATAAACCATTAGGCTCGGTTACTTTTAAGAGTTCCAACTCCTTTTATTTGATTTTAGTAATTTATTTATTGTCCGAAACGCCAGTTGAATGGAAAGCCTGTCGGCTCGATGATGGTTTCTAGTTGTTGATACCAAACGTCGTAAGCATGACGCATTTCATCCAGGTACTGATATTGGTTGTAGATAGCATCCAACCCTTTTTTGCTGTGGCCAATCATCAACTCGGCAACTTCTTGCGTCGTGATGGCAGACATTCGCGTTCGCATCGTTCTGCGAAGATCATGCATAGACCAGTGTTCCATCTCAATACCGAGCGATCTGCGAGCCCAGATTTTCACATTGTTAGGAATAGTGGTATCAAAGCCATTTGTGGCAAGCTCTTCTTGTCCGTTAGCGGGAAACAAGTAGGTTGATTTGCTCATCTGCATAGCCAGTTCAATCAGCTCGATAGCAGGCCTAATCAATGGCCGCATGATCGGCGCTCCAATTTTCTCACCTTGTTTGCGGATCTCTATGGGCACTGTCCACATTGCAGATTGCAAGTCAAAGTGATGCTTTTCAGCTTGAATGAGTTCGCCCTTGCGCCCTCCCAATAAGAGAAGCAGTTTTATGTAGATGCGATTCTTCTCAGTGATTTTTGACTCATGCAAATAGCGCCAAAGTATCCTGATTTCGTTGTCGTTTAGCACCCGAGTTCGTTTGCCTTTCTTACCGCCGACCTTTTTTGCAGTGATCCCAGCGGCGGCGTTAATTTCCAAAATCTGTTCATCTATCAGCCAGTCATAAAACTTATGCAGCACAGAAACTAGGCGTTCTGTGTTTGAAGGGGACGACTCCGAAACCTCACGAAGACAGTTACGCAATGATAATTCATTGATGTCAGTTAATGGGTACTTGCCAAGTCGGGGTAGCAAATATATTTCACTGCTGCGTTTTTGATAGTGCCACGTTTTCTCCTTTAGCCCTTGCTTACCGGCAGAGTCTATCCAGTCTCGAAAAATCGATTCGAAGCTTTGATTAGCAGAATACTTAGCCCGTTCCTGCTGTAGGTAGAGCTTGGGGTTTCGGCCTTGATCAAGTACTGCCCTTAACCTATCCAGCTCATTCCTGGCTTCAGCAAGCTTCATAAGTGGGTAAGTACCTATGTCTACCCGCTGTTGCTTGCCATCGAAACGATAACGAAACTGAAAAACAATTTTGCCCTTGGGCGATACCCGAGCACTTAGCCCATCTCGGTCGGCTTTTACTACGGTTTCTTTTGCTTCTTTATTTAACCTGGCATCGAGCCAGCTAACTGATAACGCCATGTTATAAGCCCAGCCCTAGTTTTGATTTTAATGATTGTTTACGTGATTCTGCTTTGGGTTCTGGCGCTGTACTCTCAGAAGTAACTTCACCATCTGGTGCAAGACCATCCACCGGTACAGATGTCGTGGATAGATTGGATTGGCTCATGTGAATTAACCCAAAGGTGGCCAGCATCCGCAGACGCTCAGCACGTTCCCGTGGTGGCGTCTTTTCCAATTCTTTGAGTAGTTCTGGGTGGCTCCCTGGGGGAATGTTGACGACAACTCTCATGATCAGGCTCCATAAAACCAGAAGCCTCGGACGTTCGCCAAAACAGACTGTTCCGGCACGATGATCTTGCTTCGTGAAAAAATCTCCTTGGCCGCTTCCTTATAAGCCATGGCTCCACCCCCGGCGATCAATACCAAGTCCGCATTGATGCTTTCGTCACGCATGGATTGGCGCATGGCTGTAAGAGCAACAGGCGCTACCTTTTTCATGGCAGAATTCAGATAAGGTGAAATATCGACTTTTTCTCCAAATAGCAGCACCTGCAAGTCGCCGGTTCTCATGGCTTTCTCAAGTCGATCCATACCCACTTTGGCGCCATGATCTTCTGAAATCAGCTTATCAATGGTTTCCAGTAGCACGGACATTGCCTGAAGACTGGTTCCTGATGAGCTGTAGCGAATTTCTCCGGCTTCAAGGGCAACCCAGTCAACAGAAAAGAAGCCGGGATCGATGACGACGACGCGACCTTCTTCAATCAAGCCCAAATCTCCACCTGTTTGAACCAGATCCATATAGGCACCGGCAGGCTGCGGCAGTACTTTGACGTCATGAACGGTGATGCTGCGCTTAGGCGTCACTTGATGGACACCTTTTAAACGCTGCACAAGGTCAGACTTACGTTGTGGTTCATGAAACTGGGAAACCGGTAATCCAGTGACAACCAAATCGATAGATTCTGTTTCAGCCATTAACAAGGCGGCATGAAAAAGCGCCTTATAGGTTTTTGTGGTCGGATATTCCGGGTGAAGCTCTCGTTCCCAGCCTTGAAGGCGTCCAGCTGGCACACCAGCGGCCCAACGCTCATTATCGACAGAGACATACAAACAAGTGTCATCATCGCCTCCACCGATACGCTCCGGCATACGATCCGCAGGACCGGCACCCGCAGGTAGAATAATGGTTTTCGGTTCACTGCCTGATTGGCCAATGGCCAGCTTCAGGTTTGAGTAACCGATATCTACGCCTAGTACAAACATACTTATCTCCTGTGCACTCAAAGTGCTCTAACAGTTTTCAATCAACCGCTCAGGTCACGCTTGGGCATTTCCAAGTGCTCTGGCGGTTCACTCAAATGTCATTATCAGGATTCGGTGCACTGGCGGTGGGCAGAAAGGTGACAAATCCTTTCATCTATCTGCCTATTGCATTTTCGCAAAAGTATGAGAATAGGCTCTGTTTGGCGGCGGATGACTGAGCCAAAAAAATCGAGACGCCAAACGTCGTTTGCCTTCTGGCCTGAACTCGCCAAACGGTTTGTATCTTCATGACGATACGTCTTTTCAGGCGTTTTTAAGTGAAATCGGGCTGCATCCCTTGTCAGGTATGGGATTGCGCGAGTTGATTTATATCGAGACGCCAAACAGCGATTGTTACGGCAGTTTTACGTTTGGCGTTTCGATCCAAAAGCCAAACGGATAGTGGTTTTGGCTTTTGGGGTTAATTGGATGGGGAAATTGGTTTGGTAGAAATCGTCAATGAACAATGGAAATCAGAAGTATCAAATTTATTGCAGCAAGAAACGGACAGGCTAAAAGCGCTGGCACGAGCTGAAGTTGATGACTTTTGGGTTACCCATTACAAGGTTCGAGAGAATGCGCCCTTTAAAGATTGGGGGCTGCTTGGTGTCCGTATCAGAGACTTTAAGTATGGCTTTGGCATAGAGTGGTACATCAACAGTTTTCACGGTCAACGAGGCAAGCGCGTGGTCTTTAGCAAGGGACTGCGTATCTCAAAGACGAAGCTGAGATACTCATTTTTGGACTGCCAAGGTTTGGCCAAAGAATGGGAGTTAGCGCTGGCCATGGAGAAAGAAGAATTTTTCAGTGATATTCGACGCCAGGTTGATAAGCTCAACATGCTGCGTCGCAGAGTGAATGCGTATTGAGTCAATTGCGCTATTTAACTCGCGGCAACTGGTCCCAGCGTGTTGTGTAGGCGGGAGACAAATGCTCTCGCTTCATCGACCAATCTTTCTTCGTACCTTGTCCAGCAAAGAAAACCTTTCCGGCACCGCTTTGGTTAATGGTGTCCAATACAGACATTAACTTCTGGCTATTAGAGCGGGTCGATACGTCATCGAATAGTCCTGGTTGAAACATGCCGGGATCGTAAAAGTCAGACAGCATGACGCCCGCTTTGGCATAACGAAAACCATCCTTCCAAATCCGCTTGAGTAAGTGATTGGCCAGCTCGATAAAATCCCTAGTATCACAACTGGGTATCAACAACTCGCCCGATGCGGAGTTGCTGTATTGCGACTCGTTGTCTTTAAAGGGGCTGGTACGTATAAACACGGTCATCACTTTGGCTTGCTGCTGTTCTTTGCGTAGCTTCTCAGTGGCGCGGGTTGCGTATTCACATACGGCCTCACGTAACAATTCAAATTGCGTTACTTTTGCGCCAAATGAACGGCTACAGACAATTTGTTTCTTAGTTGGCGGGATCTCTTCAAGTTCAATGCACGACTCACCATTGAGCTCTCTGACGGTTCTCTCTAAAACCACTGAAAACTGGTCTCTGATGGCTCTAGGAGAGGCATTGGCGAGGTCTAGGGCTGTGGTGATACCTAACGCATTTAAACGCTTAGAAAGCCGTCTACCAACGCCCCAAACATCATCAACCGGGACTAATGCGAGCAATCGACGTTGCCGATCTGGATTGGTCAGGTCTACAACTCCTTGAGTAGCGGGATATTTCTTGGCGGCATGGTTGGCCAGTTTGGCGAGTGTTTTAGTCGGTGCAATGCCTACACAGACGGTGATCCCAATCCAGTGGCCTATGCGCTCTCGCACTTGTTGTCCGAACTCGACAAGGGATAGGGCAGACTCAATACCGGTTAAGTCCAAAAACGCTTCGTCAATGGAGTAAACCTCTACTCGTGGTGCCATCTCTTCCAAAGTGCGCATCACTCGACTGCTCAAATCTGCATACAGAGCGTAGTTGGACGAAAATGCCAAAATGCCATGGCGCTGCATTTCAGCTTTGATTTGAAAGACGGGTACGCCCATTTTAATACCGAGTGACTTAGCTTCGCGCGACCGTGCAACCACGCAGCCGTCATTGTTGGACAGCACCACAACCGGTGTATCTTTTAAATCAGGACGAAACAGCTTCTCACAACTGGCGTAAAAGTTGTTGCAGTCCACCAAGGCAAACACAGGCATGGGATAGTCACGACTTACGGCGCATATTTCGCACCACATTGGTGACCACACCAAATATCTCTAACTCTGTCCCTTCAGGAATATGAATGGGTTCATACGCCTGGTTTCTTGGGATCAGCTTGACGCACGGCCTTAGTTGAAGCTCCTTTACCGTGAGTTCTCCATGGATTCCCGCGATGACAATGTCACCGTGTTCTGCTTGGACAGAGCGATCAACCACCAAAATATCATCTGGGTGAATCCCGGCATCAATCATTGAATCACCTTCAACACGCACAAAGAACGTTGCAGCCGGTCGCTTGATGCACAGCTCGTTGAGGTCGAGCGTTTGCTCAACATATTCCTGCGCTGGTGAGGGAAAACCAGCAGAAACACGTTCCATGAACAATGGAATACGAAGGCGCTTTGCTTTGATGAAGGCAAGTGCGCCGCTACGGCCTATCAGCGAGACACTCATGACGAACCTCGAAAAATCATAATTAATACTGTTTGTTTATACAGTATCTAATGCTATGCTGATTTCTACAAGTAAAATTGTAGGTAAAACTGGTGTTGTTCGAGTAAGACGCTGTGTTGTCGGTGATTTCTTTTTTGTGTTGAAAAGCTTGATGTGGGGATTGCTCGCCCTCGTCAAAGCCTGCAAGGCTTGGACAATACTGCTTCTGCCTACTGCTCTTGTTTCTGTTACTGATCCTGTTACTGCTACTGGTTAACGCATGGGTCAAGTAACCGTCAAACAAGGCTTGTTGAACCCTTTGCAAAGGGTTTAAAAACAGTTAGTAAAATTCTGCTTCGTATTGAATTTACTGGCTTAAAGCGAAGTCAGGAGCATCATTAAAATGCTCAGTCGAACTCAGTTCAAGCCTTTTTCAACCGTTTGAAAAGGGGTTGGCTAAGCCATACCTAAAGGGTATCGGTAAGGGTTACCTAAAGGGTTTAGCTAAGGCTTTCTGAAAGGCTTAGCCAAAGCCTTCATACATGGGTTCACCCAGTAGAAAGATTAAAAAAACGCTGAGGTATCCAAGGTGCATTTAGAAAAACCTGTGGCACAGTGAAATCACCTAAAGCGAACAATAGAATTGAAGAGGAACCATCAATGACAAGAGCCCCTGCGCCATTTCCGCTAGAGCGCCTCGCGGATATCCCAGAAAGACCAGAAGATTTTAGATTGCTGGAGCGTATTCCATTAACGCGTGAGCCGCAGACTTGGCCACTTGAACTTTCTCCTGTGGTCGGTGATGAACGGCCAATGGTGCTGCTCGATACAGAGACAACCGGACTGTCTGCCGAGGACGAATCCATTATTGAGCTTGGTATGGTTAAGGTGCTTTACAGCCCCTCTGCTCAGCGGATTGTGTCGATTGTTGATGTGATCAGCTTGTATGAAGATCCCGGCAAGCCAATCCCCGAGCTGATTACCGAGTTAACCGGCATCACCGATGAGATGGTGCAAGGCCAGCACATTGATGATTCACTGGTAGCGAGTTGGTTATCCGATGATCCGCTGGTGGTTGCACACAATGCACAGTTTGATCGTCCTTTCTTTGAAAAGCGGTTTGCTGTATTAGGCCATCTATCTTGGGCCTGTTCAGCCAGTGGCATAGATTGGAAGGCGCTGGGTTTTGAAAGTCGAAAGCTTGAGTACCTGCTGCTTCGCTTAGGTTGGTTCTATGAAGGACACCGAGCTGCAACCGATTGTTTGGCGATGGCCTGGTTGTTCTATTTGTTGCCCGAGTCCGTTGCAAACTTGTTGTCTGAAGCAGACAGGCGAACTGTGTTAGTTCGTGCGTTTGGTGCACCGTTTGACGTAAAGGACTATTTAAAAGAACGTGGTTACCGCTGGCATGACGGTGTTAAAGGTGCCAACAAACATTGGTGGCGCGAAATCAGCGAAGACGAGTTGCCGCAGGAACAAACTTACCTGGATGATTTGTATCATCGTGGCTCAGAACATGCCCACTATGACTACAAAGATGCCCGCAATCGATTTAAAGCTTTGTAGCTCTCTACAAGGTAAGCCTTGCATATTTGAAAACCTCTGGAAAATGGAAAGTGAACTTATGGTTTAACCAACAAGAGGAATCTTTCCATGTACCAAGACACCTACATTGAATACTGGGGCGAAATCTTCGTCTCTGCCCGCATCATTGAATTTGGCATCACGTTCGAGCGCTTTCTTAAAGATCCATGGAAGCATTTGATGTCCTGTGGCCAAGAATCTGCACCGGACGCGATTGCTGAAGGGATGCTGCCATTGCTACCAGCTCAGGCAGAAGTTGCCAGGCGCATTCGGGAGAGTGAGCAACGAGCCCTGATGTCTACAGAGTCGGACAAAGGGGTATCTCATCGCGGTAACATCGTGGTGCCACTGGTTCGGGTAGCGCATTGATAGCGGCTATCATCGATGGCACCAAACAAGGTCTTCACACCGATACCTGAGCGGCAATTGCAATCCAGATCAAAAAGTTGCCGCTTAGTCTTCCCTACAAAATAATTTGTGATAGGATGATACCTAATAAAATTAATTAGGTTGAAGCCTATTCAGTGTTTTATGGCCATCGGTCCAGCTTCAACCGGTAGAGATTGATTACTCATTGCGGATGAAGAGCAGCATTGAGTGACACTATTCAATGTGATTACGCGATGTCTGACCGTACTTTATAAACAGAGTTTTAAGAATCTGGTTGAATTGGATAAACAAGACGCATGACAAATGATGGTCTGAAACAAACGGTAGTGGTGAAGCCAGATAGGCTTTCGCAGATAGCGCAGTTGCCACAAGCAACCAGGGATCGCATTGCCCACATCGATTTCACCTTATTGTTTAAGGGAGAAGCGGTACGGGCAGACTTAGTAGATCGGTTCAGCATAGCTGCTGCACAAGCAACGAAAGACTTCACAATGTATAGAGAGCTTGCGCCAGGCAACATTGAGTATGACCAAAAGCTCAAGTTGCACAAGCGTGGTGAAGCTTTTGAGCCCTTGTTCGACTACGACGTTGTGAGAACTCTGGCAACCATTAGCCAAGGCTACGGAGATGGCTTCACTGGAAAGGTAAAACCACCTCTGGCTTGTGAAGCGCCTTATCACCTTAACAAGCCGAGTTTATCGATAGTAGCGAAAGTCACCGAGGCCATCCACAAAGGCAAAGCCTTGAGTATCACCTATGTGTCGTTATCGAGCGGTGAAACAACGCGGGAAATTGTGCCGCATACGCTGGTGGATAATGGCCTGCGTTGGCACGTTCGTGGTTTTGACCGCAAACATGGTGAATTTCGAGACTTTGTACTGACCCGAATTAAAGCAGCGGTTGTGCTTGAAGACTCCACTTTATCTGAAACCGAGCTCGAAACCCAAGACCGGCAATGGAACCGATTTGTTGAGCTGGAGTTAGTGCCGCATCCTCGTATTGAGCACAGCGAAGCGATAGAGCTGGACTATGGCATGACGGGTGGCGTTCTAAAGGTTGAGATTAGAGCTGCAACTGCTGGGTATTTGCTTCGCCAATGGCATGTGGATTGTTCTACGGAACACTCATTAATGGGCTTTGAGTATCAGCTTTGGTTGCGTAACAGCCAAGCACTTTATGGTGTCACAAACTTAAGAATTGCGCCGGGCAGAACAAGTTAATCGAACGATGTAGCGGCCATTGAGGCGTTACAGAAAGAACAGAATTTTAAATTTATAGTGAAGCCGTTGCAGCAACCTAGTGGGATGCAACCAACACTGAACAGGAAAAGAAAATGGATCATAGTGTACATAACAAGCTCATCTCATTTATTTGGAACATTGCCGACGACTGTTTACGTGATGTTTACGTTCGCGGTAAGTACCGCGATGTGATTTTACCTATGGTGGTATTACGACGTTTAGATACGTTACTAGAACCTACCAAAGAAGCCGTGCTTGAAGAGGTAAAGTTCCAAAAAGAAGAGATGCAAGCCACAGAGCTTGATGATGAACCGTTGAAGGCGGCCAGTGGTTATGTCTTTTACAATACATCTAAATGGACTCTGAAATCCCTGTTCAACACCGCGACTAATAACCAACAGATATTACTCGCCAACTTCGAAGAGTACCTGCTTGGCTTTAGCGATAATGTTAAAGAAATCATTGAATGCTTTAACCTCAAGTCGCAAATTCGTCACATGGCCTCCAAGCAAGTCCTTCTTGATGTCGTCGAGAAGTTTGTTTCCCCTTACATAAACTTAACTCATGAAACGGTCGAAGACCCGGATGGCAACAAGATGCCAGCCCTTACCAACCTGGGTATGGGTTACGTGTTCGAAGAGTTGATCCGCAAGTTCAACGAAGAAAACAACGAAGAAGCAGGCGAACACTTTACGCCACGTGAAGTTATTGAACTGATGACGCACCTGGTGTTTGACCCAGTGAAAGACCAGTTGCCGCTTACCATGACAGTGTATGACCCTGCGTGTGGTAGCGGTGGTATGTTGACTGAATCTCAAAACTTCATTGAAGAGAAATATCCAAACGACAGCCGAGATGTTTATCTTTACGGCAAAGAGATCAACGACGAGACCTACGCGATTTGTAAATCGGACATGATGATCAAAGGTAACAACCCTGAGAACATCAAAGTAGGCTCAACCTTGTCTACCGACGAGTTTGCGGCTTCTCGCTTTGACTTTATGTTGTCTAACCCGCCATATGGTAAGAGTTGGGCGTCTGAACAGAAGCACATTAAAGACGGCAGTGATGTGATTGACCCACGTTTTAAGGTTAGCCTGAAAGACTATTGGGGAAATCTCGAAGTGGTGGATGCCACGCCACGTTCAAGTGATGGCCAGCTACTCTTTTTAATGGAAATGGTTAACAAAATGAAAGATCCGAGCGTAAGCCCATTAGGCAGCCGGATTGCTTCTGTTCACAACGGCTCATCGCTCTTTACCGGTGATGCGGGCGGTGGCGAAAGTAACATTCGTCGCTTCATCATTGAAAACGACATGCTAGATGCCATCGTTCAGTTACCAAATAACCTGTTCTACAACACCGGTATTACCACTTACATTTGGGTGTTGAACAACAATAAACCTGAGGCACGCAAAGGAAAGGTGCAACTGATTGATGCCAGCTTGCTATACCGTAAGTTGCGTAAGAACTTGGGTAACAAAAACTGCGAATTTGCGCCTGAGCACATCACGGAAATTACCGAGAATTACCTCGCGTGTGAGGATGTTGAAAGAGCGCTTGATGCAAACAATGATCCTATCGGTATCGCCAGTAAGGTGTTTAGTAATGACGACTTTGGCTACTACAAAGTCACTATCGAGCGCCCAGACCGCCGAAGAGCCAAGTTCACTCAAGACGCAATAGCCCCACTGCGTTTTGACAAGCAGCTCAGTGAAGTGATGGAGTACGTGTACGCAGAGCACGGCGAACGTGTTTACGAAAAAACTGGCTATGGTTCTGACAAGAAAAAGAGCTTCTTGAAATCCATTGAGAAGGACATTCTTTCTTGGTGTGAAGATAACGACATCAGTCTCAATGCCAAGGCTAAGGCAAAACTGCTTGATGTGAAACACTGGCTAGCGCTAAAAGCATTGCTTGAAACTGCACAAACGCTGATGGCTGACATCGGTAGCATTGAATTTGATGACTTCAATAGCTTTAAAACCCAAGTTGATAAATCACTAAAAGCCCACGCCATTAAGCTTTCAGCACCTGAGAAAAATGCCATCCTGAACGCGGTGAGCTGGTATGACGAAACCGCCAAGAAAGTGGTTAAAAAAGTAGTTAAGTTAAGCGGTGAAAAATTAAACGACCTGCTGGAGCGATATGAGTGTGAAGTCGCTGACCTGCCAGATTTTGGTTATTACCCCGTTCCTACCACAGAAGGCGGTAAAAAAGGCGAGTATATCACTTACGAGACGAACTCAGACCTGCGTGACACAGAATCTGTTCCATTGAAACAAAGCATCTACCAGTACTTCCTAGACGAAGTAAAGCCTCATGTTGATGAAGCATGGATAAACCTGGATACGGTGAAAATTGGCTATGAAATCAGCTTCAATAAGTATTTCTACCGTCATAAACCGCTGCGTAGTTTAGAAGAGGTGGCAACCGACATCATCAACTTAGAACAAAAAGCCGAAGGTCTTATTGCACAGATATTGGGTGTGAAAGTGGCGGAAGTTCAGGGAGAAGCGTAATGGAACGTTTAGCGTTGATGCCGAAATATGAGTCTTATAAGGAGTCTGGGGCAGAATGGTTAGGAGATATACCGGACTCGTGGGAGCTGCTTTCGAATAAGCATATTTTTACACTTAAGAAGAAACTTGTCGGTAAAAGGTCAGCTGATTATGACCTTCTTTCTCTAACCCTTAGAGGCATAATTAAACGAGATATGGATAATCCTGAGGGGAAATTTCCTGCTGAGTTTAATACATATCAAGAAGTTAATTGTGGTGATTTTGTTTTTTGTCTCTTTGATGTGGAAGAGACACCTCGAACAGTTGGTTTGTCCTCTTATGACGGGATGATTACGGGTGCTTACACCGTTTTCCAGACAAATGCAGGGTTCGACAATAAGTTCCTATATTATTTTTATCTGAATCTTGATTCAACAAAACGCCTAAAGCCTTTATATAGGGGGTTAAGAAATACAATTCCTAAAGATTCATTCATGAGTTTTAAGACGTTTGTTCCTCTCCTTGGGCAACAAACCCTAATAGCCAACTTTCTCGACAAGAAAACCGAGCAAATCGATGAAGCGATTGCGATCAAAGAGAAGCAAATTAGCCTGCTGAAAGAGCGTAAGCAGATCATCATCCAACAGGCGGTGACGCAAGGGCTTGATCCTAATGTGCCAATGAAAGACTCCGGTGTGGATTGGATTGGCAAGATTCCAGTGCATTGGGATATTACAAAAATTTCGAATATCACTAACACTACCAGTGGCAGTACTCCCCAAAGTGGTAACGTTGAAGCTTACTATAATGGCAATATTCCATGGGTAAGGACAACGGATTTGAATGATGACCTACTATTCGATACGCCTGAAAAAATCACCTACAAGGCTCTAAGGGAGACTTCATGCAAGCTTGTTCCAGAGGAATCTGTCTGTGTTGCAATGTATGGTGGTGCAGGAACAATTGGTAAGCATGCATTGCTGAAATTTAGTGGAACAGTTAATCAGGCAGTTTGTGCAATTCTACCTTGTCATAAGTTAGTACCAAATTTTCTGTATTACTATGTGAAATTTTATAGACCACATTGGATGATTGTAGCCAAAGGCTCTCGTGTCGACCCTAATATTAGTCAAGATCAAGTCAGACGAATGCCCATAACTTTACCTTCAATTCTTGAACAAACAGCTATTGTTGATTTTATTAATGATCAATTAGGTATGTTCAATGATGCAGAGGGCTTTTATTTGCAACAAATCGAAAAGCTCAAAGAATACAAAACCACCCTGATCAACAGCGCCGTGACAGGAAAAATAAAAATCACCCCAGAAATGGTTGAGCAATAGGATGCGATTATGTTCACGGTAAATCATCAGACCAACAGGATTAGTCCTGTTAGGACAAAGAAGTTCAGTGAGTTGGGCTTTACTGAGCGCAAGCATCTTCAGTTTTTTACCCGCTCAGGGCTGCGCTTGGCACACGAGCCTTCCGCACTCGGTGAAGAGCTACTGGTTATTCAAAAGGAGTTTGATGGCTTTGTGCTTTTTCCTTTTGTGCTGGACGCAGGCCGTGAACGCTTAGATTTACTGGCGCTGGATAGCGCGGTAAATGCGTTAAATAAAAAGAATTTTGATTAAGGTGGGGTATGACGGTTTATAAAATATTCTGTGATGAAAGCTGCCATTTGGAACATGATGGTGCCGACATTATGGTGCTGGGTGCGATTTATTGTAGCGCAGATAAGGCCACGAGGCTGAGCAAGCACATTAAATGGCTGCGACATCAGCATAACTACAAGCCTGAGCTAAAGTGGAGTAAATTGAACAAGCATCAATGGCCACTTTATCGCGATCTCATTGATATGGTTATCGATGATACCGATGTGAAATTTAAATCTACCGTTGTGCTGAATAAGAATATTCTTGACCATCATCAGTACAATGCGGGTTCGCACAGTGACTTTTACTACAAGATGTTTTACTACACCCTTCGAGACTTTCTAAAGCAAGAAAATGAATATCGAATTTATTTAGATTACATGGATACGCTCGGCGCAGAAAAAACGCGCAAGCTTTGTGAGGTTTTGCAAAATCGTACGTACTGGCAGTTAAGTGCTGTAGCTACCATTGTTCAATCCTATGAAGTTCAATTAATCCAACTCTGTGATTTACTGATTGGCGCTGTTGCGTATCGGAATCGTAAGGATATAGAACACGCCAGTGCTATAAAGAAACAGTTTGTTGAGTATCTGGAATCTAAGCTTGGGTATTCACTTGATTACGCTACACCACCTTGGGAGGAGCAGTTCAATATCTTCCGCTTTCAGCCAAGGAGAGGCAATGCTTAGTACCCCACTTGATTTTTCGAAGGTTGATGCAACGAAGATTATTGATTGCTTGTATGGCATATTTCATAGGGACTTTGTTGCCAGTCGCACCTACCTAGCCAATAGCATTTACATCGAACCTAGAAGCTATCGTAAGGACGAGGGTAAAGAGTTAGATTTTTGGCATTTAACCACTCGTGATGAGAAAGAGCAGGTCTGGGAGAATGGTAAACGTTTGTGGAAAGTGATTGGGCGTTACCCCGATTTTGATCGAGCATGCCGATTAGAGTGGGTAAAACAGATGCTGATTAATCACGATCACGAGTCTGTTAAGTTGTTCTATCACAGGGAGTCGAATCAAAAAAGGGATATTCGCCTGTACTTATGGGCACACGAAGAAGACTTTGTTGTGATATTGCAGAAATTAGGTAGGTCAAATACGTTTTTGGTAACGAGCTTTTACATCACTCATGACGGGAAGCGAAGGGACTTTGAAAAACGCTATAACAATTATTGTCGTGGCGATGTCGAGTTAACAGGATGTGAATGGTTTTGAAGCGCAGCATGAAAAGAAATGGTCGCCTATTGTGGACCGGGCGATACGGTCACCTCTTTCTACTTAGTAGTAGGTGAGCGATTGGAAGTTTGAACTAATTTAGGGTGTTCTGTCAATGGTAATGATAGACTTTTTTTCGTGTCATATGGGTTAAAACGGTAAGTTTAGGGAATAAGTATGGTTAGTCAAACTAATGAGCAAGCATTAGAGTCGGCGATTGAGAAGTGTTTAACGGGTACAACTCTGGAAGAGCTCAAAGCAGGCGTGCAAGAAATTGCACCTGATTTTCACAATAGGTTTTATCAGGTTGGTTTCGCATCAGACTTCAATATGCAATATGCCATTGATGAGCGTTTCTTCTGGCAATTTCTGCAAAAGACACAAGAAGTAGAGCTGGCCAAACTGCAAAAGAACAACCCCTCAGATTGGCAGCGTAAGTTACTCGAACGATTTGACCGACTGATTAAGAAGCACGGCATCCTTCATTTACTTAAGAAAGGGCTCAGTGTAGACGATGCTCATTTCAATTTGCTCTATCCAGCCCCTTTGGCAAGTAGTAGTGAGAAGGTAAAGCAAAACTTTGCAGATAACGTGTTTAGTTGTACTCGCCAAGTGCGCTATTCCATGGTAAATCCCCTACAAGAAATCGACATGGTATTGTTTATCAACGGAATACCCTTGATAACGCTGGAGTTGAAGAACGCATGGACCGGGCAAACAGCACGTTATCACGGCCAAAAGCAGTATCGAGATGATCGGGATGCAACTCAGCCATTGCTGACCTTTGGCCGCTGCCTAGTGCATATGGCGGTCGATACCGACGAAGTGTATATGACCACCAAGTTATCAGGTAGCAGTACCTTCTTCTTGCCGTTCAATAAAGGTCACAATCTTGGCCAAGGCAATCCGCCGAATCGCTCTTTTGACGGTATAGGGGGCCATAAAACGGCATACCTATGGCAAGAAGTATTCACCAAAGAAAGCTTGGCGAATATTATTCAGCATTTTGTGCGTCTGGATGGGTCAAGCAAAGATCCATTACCAAAGCGAACCCTGTTCTTTCCTCGATACCACCAATTGGATGTGGTGAGAAAATTGGTGGACCATGCCGCCCTGCACGGTGTCGGTCAGACTTACTTAATTCAACACTCTGCCGGTTCAGGTAAGTCTAATTCGATTACCTGGGCTGCTTATCAGTTAATTGAAACCTATCCTGCTTCGTCTGATGTGGCAGGCGGAAAAAGCTTGGAGCAGCCATTGTTTGACTCTGTGATTGTGGTCACCGATAGACGCCTATTGGACAAGCAGCTGCGGGATAACATTAAAGAGTTTTCTGAAGTAAAGAACATTATTGCCCCGGCGAACAAGTCTTCTGAGCTTAAGCAGGCGCTGGAGAATGGCAAAAAGATCATTATAACGACGATTCAGAAATTTCCGTTCATTATTGATGGTATCGCCGATCTCAGTGACAAGCGCTTTGCGGTGATTATTGATGAAGCACACAGCTCACAGTCTGGTTCGGCGCATGACAATATGAACCGAGCGATGGGCAAATCTGAAATCGAAGAGGCCGAAGATGCCCAGGATAAAATCCTTCAGGCGATGAAATCACGCAAGATGCGTGGGAATGCGTCGTACCTGGCATTTACTGCAACACCAAAAAACAGCACTTTGGAGAAATTTGGCCAGCGCCAAGAAGATGGCTCTTTCAAGCCGTTTCACTTGTATTCGATGAAACAAGCCATTGAAGAAGGTTTCATCTTGGATGTGCTGGCAAATTATACGACATACAAAAGTTATTATGAGATTGAGAAATCAATCGCTGATAACCCTGAGTTTGATACCAAAAAGGCGCAGAAAAAACTCAGAGCTTATGTAGAGCGAAGCCAGCAAACAATTGATACCAAAGCAGAGATTATGCTGGAGCATTTTGTTCCACATGTTGTGAATGCGAAAAAGCTCAAAGGTAAAGGTAAGGGAATGGTGGTCACTCAAAATATTGAGACGGCCATTCGATACTACAAAGCGATAAGGCGGATACTTGAGGAGCAAGGGAACCCCTTTAAAGTTGCCATTGCTTTCTCAGGAACCAAAGAAGTTGAAGGTATTGAATATACCGAAGCAGATATTAATGGTTTTGCCGAGTCAGATACCAAAGATATGTTTGATACCGATGAGTATCGACTTTTAGTGGTTGCGAACAAGTATTTGACTGGGTTTGACCAGCCTAAACTTTGCGCCATGTATGTGGATAAGAAGCTCGCCAGTGTCTTGTGTGTTCAGGCGCTATCTAGGCTAAATCGCAGTGCACCTAAGCTAGGGAAGAAAACAGAAGACTTGTTTATCCTGGATTTTTTTAACTCAGTTGAAGATATTCAGTCAGCATTCGACCCTTTCTACACTGCAACGTCATTGTCCCAGGCTACAGATATAAACGTGCTGCACGAGTTGAAAGATGAAATGGACGATGTCGGTGTGTACGAGTGGTATGAGGTTGAAGACTTTGTGACGCGTTATTTCAAGAATGAAGACGCCCAAACACTCAGCCCAATCATTGATGTTGCAGCAGCTCGGTTTGACCATGAGCTGGAGCTTGAAGCTGAAGCTAAAGTTGACTTTAAGATTAAAGCCAAACAGTTCGTTAAAATCTATGGGCAGATGGCTTCTATCATGCCTTATGAAATGGTCAGCTGGGAAAAACTGTTTTGGTTCCTGAAGTTTTTAATACCGAAATTGAAAGTGGAAGATCCCGATGCAGATGCTATTGATGAGCTTCTCGATTCTGTCGATCTGAGTTCATACGGTTTGCAACGTGTGAAGCTTAACCACAGCATAAAACTTAGTGACCAAGAAGCGGAGCTTGATCCTCAAAATCCGAACCCACGTGGGGCGCATGGCGGTGATAAAGAAACTGACCCGCTGGATGAAATCATTCGCACATTTAATGAGCGATGGTTCCAGGGCTGGAGTGCCACACCTGAAGAGCAAAAAGTTAAGTTTGTGAACATCGCTGAGAGTATCCGCAATCACCCAGATTTTGAATCTAAATACAAAAACAACCCAGATCCTCATAATCGAGATTTGGCCTTCGAAAAAATGCTCAAGGAAATTATGCTGCAACGCCGTAAAGATGAACTTGAGCTCTACAAGTTGTTCGCAGGAGATTCAGCATTTAAAGCGTCGTGGACGCAAAGTATGCAACGAATGGTAGGTATGTAGGTAGGTAGAAAGGAGTGATGGTTTGCTGAAGGCAGTCTCAGAGTTATTAGATGGGTCACCAGGCCTGAAAGGACGTCAAATTGCCAAGGAGCTGGGACTGGATAAGTCCCAAGTGAACTCGTTTCTTCACAAAAACCAGGATACGTTTGTGAAAAACTCAAATCATGAATGGTGCTTGATACGGGCTCAGCATGTGGAAATTGATTTCGGTACAGGTTGGATTGATGAGAAAGCCTTTGAGAGTGCTATCGGTAAGCTTGCGTATCAAAAAGATGCAAACAAGATAACATTTAGATTCGGCATCGATTGTAAGTTTTTGCTGATAGCATTGGCCCGTTTTCTTGCTCTCGCGAATCAGCTCACTGCTATTGGGAAGGATGTGGTGATAGATACTACAGCATGTCCTAATACACACAGTTTTTTTAGCAGAAATGGCTTCTTTGATTATCTTAATCAAAGTGTAACTTGTTTCCCTGAAAGGCCCGCGATGTCAGCTGCTAAAACTTATCGGGATAATAGCGATACCTTGGTCGAACTAGGAGAGATTGCACAGCCAACCCAAAACAAAGAGCTTGTAATTCGTTTGGGCGACAGGTTTGTAGAGCATTCTTCAGCCAGCTATTTCTTAGCGGCTAAGACTGTTTTTTCAGAGCTTGTAGGCAACGTTACTGATCACAGTGAATCCAAAATACCTGGACTAGCAGGTCTGCAAGTGTATCGACCGTATAATAAACCAAAGCATATTCAAACAGTCATATCCGACTCTGGTTTAGGTATTGCCGCTACCTTGAGAACAACATTACAAAGTGAACATCCGAAGTTGTACGCACAGTTTTCAGCGGAAACTGTTGAGAATGACATTGCGCTTGTTCAAAAAGCATTTACATCTGGTGAGGTTAGTCGCTTTGGTAAAGGCCGGGGGCTAGGCTTTAAGAGTAGTCGAGAGCACGCTAGCAAAGAGAAAGTTATCATTGTAATTAGGCAGCTAACTTTCTCATTGGCTTTGGAATACTCGAAGGGTCAACTCATCAATGTTTCTGAAGATCGAGGGTTGGTCCCTATCACAGGAACCCATATCTGTTTTGACTTCTATGTTGACAATTTCTGATAAATAGTGTCAACTTAAGCAGATGAAACAGTTAACTCATAAAATTCTTCTTTCAGAAGTCGTAGGTTCTGACCATGCCTTTGGTAACGATGAAGGTAGTGAAGCCTATGTGAAGATTAAAAAGATCGTTGATGGTCACCCATCATGCGATATTTTTGCTATCAGCTTGGAAGGGATTCGATTCACTGATGCTTCATTTCCTCGTGAAAGTATAATCTCGTTGGCTAAAGCATTAAAAGGAGAAAAAGGTTTTTACCTTTTTAATGTACCGAGTCGTGACCTTCTGGACAATTGGTCTTATGGCGCTACAGCCAAGGATCAACCTCTTCTAGTCAAGAGCGATAGCGGTTACGAAGTGCTTGGTGTAAAACTCAGTGCGACCGTCAAAGAGCTTCTAGATTTTGTTATTGCAAAAAAGACAGTGACTTCGTCACATGTATCTAAGCACTTTGACATTTCAGCACAGAATGCCAGTGGTCGATTAAAGAAGCTTCATGCTACAGGTCTTGTGTTAGGGCAAAAAGAAGTGGCAGAGTCAGGTGGACTGGAATTTGTCTACCGATCAATTGTGTAGTTTTTTTTGGTTTTCTGGTTAATCTGCTTGCGTTAATCAGAATTGAAGTTTATTATTTGATCAGATCCTTTGGATCTTTTTTATTAATATCTGATAAATGTGATTAAGTTAAGCAGAATAGGAGGCTTTATGGCTACAAATCCCCCATCAGGTGACGGACACAGAAACGGTGCCGTTAAAGGTAGATCTCAGACTCAGACGCCAAGCGGACATTGGGTAAAGCGAGATGCTGATACTGGTCGATTCATGGATGTAAAGACATCAGACAAAACACCTTTTAAAGGTGTCAGAAAGGAGAAATAGTTTGGCTAATGGTAAAACCCATTTGGTCGTCGGGGCTGCGGTTGGTTTAACCGTTGCTCTGGCGGACAACAAAAAACAAGCTGCCAGTCACCATCCTGTAACTGCCATTACGGTTGGCTCTCTATTTGGCAAGCTTCCAGATATTCTGGAACCCTCTTTGGGTAACCCTCACCATCGTCAGTTTTGCCACAGTCTATTGGTGTTAACTGCACTAGGTGTTGGTCTTAAACATTTGTATGAGTGGCAACCGGAAGAGGCAATTGATAAGTGTCTTCGCGGGCTGGGGCTAATAGCCGGATGTGCTTATGTCAGTCACTTGCTCTGTGATGCGACAACACCGCGCTCACTTCCGTTAATTGGCAAACTATAGGAGTTTTGAATGGTCGTTGAAGTCACGAGGCACATTAAGCGTCCTGTTGAGCGGGAGCTTTGGGCTCGCGCAGCTGCTCGTTGTCAGTTTAGCGGGTGTAATAAATTGTTATACAAATCAGCGGTGACCCAGGAATCGGCCAATGTCTCTCAAAATGCTCATATTTACGCATTTTCTGAGAATGGGCCTCGTGGTTGGGGACTCTTTAAAACCAAGCCAACCAGCTTGAATGACGTCAGCAACCTCATGTTGATGTGCTATGACTGTCACAAAAAAATTGACCAGAAAGGCAGCGAAGATAGGTATCCAGCCGATCTCTTGATTAGTTGGAAAATGCAGCATGAGCAACGTATAGAAATCCTCACAGGCATTGCTCCTGATCGCAAATCAAATGTTGTTTTATGTGGTGCCAATATTGGAACTGAAAGATCACCGATTAATTATCACGGTTGTGTTGAGGCAATGTTTCCGAATTGGTATCCGGCAACTGAAAAGCCAGTGACACTATCCATGGTATCAGAGCTGAAGGATCACTCTGAACAATTTTGGCAAGCAGAGTCGCAACACCTAACGAAGCGTTTTCAAAGTAAAATTTCATCAATCATCGAAGAGGACTCTTGTAAGCATTTTTCATTGTTCGCGTTAGCTCCTCAACCATTGTTAATAAAACTTGGCGCTTTGCTCACCGACAAAATTGACGTCGAGACTTATCAGCTGCATCGAGAGCCTAAAGGCTGGTTTTGGCAAGACTGTTCAGATGATTTTGAGTACATCATCAACAGACCTCAAAGTATGGAGGGAAAGCCAGCCCTGCTACTTTCTTTGAGTGACCATGTGTCGCATGAGCGAATTACTCGGGTTATAGGGCCAGATACATCGATTTGGGAAGTGACTATCAAGCAGCCTCATAATGATTTCATGCAGTCAAAGCAGCAGCTCTCCTTGTTCAGAAAGTGCATAAGAAAGCTGATTGTTGAAATCAAAAATACACACGGGGATGCGACGCCACTGCAAATTTTTCCTGTGATGCCAGTATCGTGTGCCGTCGAATTAGGACGGGCCAGAATGCCTAAGGCTGATATGCCATGGCTTATTTATGACCACGACATAAAAACACAACAATTTGTAATGGCAATCGAGCTTCGAGGAGATCTATATGAGTAATAGCAAAAGTAACGATGTTCTAAACACAATTCTCGAAAAAATTGAGCTACCTGACAGTGCTTATGAAAAGGCTGAAAAACGCTATAAGGATCTAGGTGATTGGTTACATCGCCCAGAGTCAACATGTGTGAATTTTGATCCCCACGTGTTTTCTCAAGGTTCCTTTCGTCTAGGTACGGCGATTAGGCCCGATTCAGAAGAACAGTATGACCTAGACATGGGGTGCAATCTTCGGCGTGGCCTGGATAAAACGTCTATCACTCAAAAGCAACTAAAGCACCTAGTCGGTCATGAATTAGAGCTTTATCGAAACGCCAGAGGAATTAAGGAAGAGCTAGCCGAGAAGAAACGCTGTTGGCGCTTAGAGTATGCCGATGGTCTTAGCTTTCACATGGACATAGTTCCGTGTGTGCCAGAGAGTGAGACAGGAAGAGGACTTTTGAAAAAGCGGATGGTCGAAAACTCTAAGTTTGATGAAAACTTGGCTCAAAACGTGTCTCAGCTTGCAGTTTCGATTACCGACAACACAGATTCCACTTATGCAGTTGTGAATGAAAACTGGCGTATCAGCAATCCTGAAGGATATGCTCGATGGTTTGAAACGCGCATGAAGACGGCACGGTTAGTGATAAACGAACGTGAAATGCGATTTAAAGCCAGTATAGATAGTCTGCCATATTATCAATGGAAGACACCCTTACAACAGGTGATCCAATTATTGAAGCGTCATCGTGACACTATGTTCAAAAACAATGAGGATAGTAAGCCAATATCGGTAATCATCACTACATTGGCAGCTAAATCATATAAAGGTGAAAGTGATTTGGCTTCAGCGTTGAATACGGTGCTCTCCGAGATGGATGACCATATTTCTGCACAAGCGCCAATGATTCCGAACCCAGTTAACCCAGCCGAAGATTTTGCAGACAAGTGGTATGACGAAAAATCTGCTCAATACCGATTACAAGAAAACTTTTATAAATGGCTGTATCAAGCTAGAGCTGATTTTAGTGCTCTTTGCTCAAGTGATGATACGCAACGAATAGTAAATGCGGCGCAAAATGGTTTGGATCTGAAGCTTGATTCAAGTTCGGTAGCACGTCTCTTGGGGATTCCTGCGGTGACAGCAAAACCAACTTTCGCAATTCAATCATCTGATCCAAAGCCATGGTTTAAGCAATAGATGAAGCACTGGAAGGCTGTAGGCCTAGAGGCTTTTCTCTCGGCCTATCCGAACATTAGATTAGTAGATGTCCATGCAGATAAGGTTGAGTTGCAGGGAGAGTATCTGTTAAAAGCACAGCTAGCTGGAAGTCGGTTTATAGAGCGAACATTTTCTCTAAGGATTGTATGCCCAAGTGATTATCCTAGGGCTTTACCAGTGGTGTTTGATACCGCTGGTTACTTTCCTCGTAATCAGGACTTCCATACTTACTCTGATGGATCATTTTGTCTTGGCTCAGACCTGAAAATTAAGTCAATTTTGAAAACCGACTCGTCATTGACAACCTTTTTCGAAAAGATTGTTGTCAGGTTTCTTTATTCGGTGTCCCATAGGGTTGAATTTGGCAACTTTCCCTATGGCGAACTGGACCATGGTGAGAAAGGGCTGGTTGATGATTATTCTCAGTTGTTCAATGTTAATGGTAAAGCATCAGTTCTACGGGCACTGAAAGCGTTAGGTTTGCGCAAGCGTGAGGCAAATAAATTACCGTGTCCATGTGGTTGTGGTGATCGTCTTGGCTCGTGTGACTATCGGTTTGTCTTGAACGAGTTTCGCCAAGTTGAGCGACGCCGATGGTTTCGCGATCACCTACAAGAAGCTTTTACACCGATTGAAAAACCCAAAAGGAGAGTTGGAAAAAAAACTAAAAGGCCAAGTAGAAATACGCCTTAGCTTAATCAGCTCCCTCAGCATTTTATGGCGTATGTGTTAATACATATCGGATTTTTGAGTCTAATCAACCGGCAACGCCAGATTGAACCTTCACACTATCGTGTCGGAGGTTCACTATGTTCAAAAACCTATTTTTTCAAACCAAAGCACTACCAGAGCTGTCATCGCAACTGGATACAGAAATTCCGCGCTATCCGCCATTTCTGAAGGGGTTGCCAGCTGCGTCACCCGAGGATTTGCAGTCCACACAAGACGAGCTAATTGCCAAACTGCGCCAGGTACTTGGATTTAATCAGCGTGAGTTTCAAAGGTTAATTCAGCCCTGCATTGATCATCTGGCTGCTTATGTTCATTTGTTGCCAGCTTCTGAGCATCATCATCACAGTGGTGCGGGTGGTTTATTACGTCATTCGTTGGAAGTTGCTTTCTGGGCGGCACAAGCAGCGGAAGGGATTATCTTTGTTGCCAGTGGCACACCGGTTGAGAAAAAAGAGCTGGAACCAAGGTGGCGTGTTGCGGCGGCATTAGGCGGTTTGTTCCATGATATTGGTAAGCCCGTTTCAGACCTGTCCATCACAGACGAAGAAGGACGCTATCAGTGGAACCCTTTTTTAGAAACATTATCTCAGTGGACCAGTAACAACAGCATTGAACGTTATTTTATTCGCTGGCGCGACGGACGGTGCAAACGGCACGAGCAATTTTCAATTCTGGTGTTAAACCGGGTGATGATGCCAGAGTTGCTCGCTTGGTTAACACAACCTGGCCCTGAAATTTTGCAAGCCATGCTGGAGGCAATTGGCAATACCGATCCCGAGCATGTCCTGTCTAAATTGGTTATTGAAGCTGACCAAACCAGTGTCCAGCGAGACCTGAAAGCTCAACGAATTTCCGTTGACGACAATGCCCTTGGTGTCCCAGTTGAACGCTATCTACTTGATGCCATGAGGCGATTGCTTGCCAGTTCCCAGTGGTTGGTCAATCAGCGAGATGCCAGAGTCTGGGTACGAAAATCGAATCAATCAACCAATCTTTACCTGGTTTGGAAAAGCGCGGCTAAGGACATCATTGAGCTATTGGCCAAAGACAAGATACCTGGCATTCCAAGAGAGCCCGATACCCTTGCGGACATCCTCATTGAGCGAGGATTGGCCACTAAATCCGCCTCCAATGAGCGATATGAAAGCCTTGCCCCTGAAGTACTGATCAAAGACGGCAAGCCAATCTGGCTACCCATGCTGCATATATCTGAGGCCGATTTATTGTTCAGCTCGAATGTACCAAGTGGTGTGACACTGTTTAACAAATCTGAGTGGGAAGCAACACAGCAAACAGAAGCAGAGCCTCAGAGTCGCTCCAGTGAGCATTTAGACTTGCCTGAAGCGTCATCATCAATTGAACACAGCAATTCGTCTGAGTCGCCATCGACAAAATCGTCCGAACAAGATGATGAACTCAGTCGTGCAAGCGACGTTAATAGCCCCCAGGCAACTGAAAATGATCCGGGTGATGGATGTGAAAAGCCTAACGATTCAAACAACGCCGCTATCTCAAATAACGTAAACCAGCACGATGAAGACGCATTTAATCTCCCTGGACCTTTGGCGTGGCTCCCAGAGGCCAGCAGTGCGTTGGTTATGGTTGGTGAACAGATACTGATCCGCTATCCCGATGGAGTAAGACCCTGGTGTGCCCCCCGAAAACTGCTTGCTGAACTCAGTCGATTAGATTGGCTTGAACTAGATCCCGCAAACCCGACACGTAAGGCCAGAACTATTACTACGAATGATGGCGTTCAGGAGCAAGGGTTGCTGCTGAAAGTATCGATTTCTAAAGGGCTTACTGCACTGATTGACCTTCCCAAACAAGACGCAGAATCAGCGGCAGCAATTCAGAACGAAGAGGCTTCACAGCGTCCGAGTCGAACTAAGATAACCAATGCCCAAGCAAAAGAGCCCGCCACAAGAGCGGAGCGTAATCAAAAGCCGATTGCGCCCAATGCGAACTCAATTACAGACCCCAAACACGAGCAGCGGCAAAAGATGGTTAATTTTGTGAAAGATTTGCCCATCTTACTGACCGATGGTGATTACCCAGACGTGGATCATAGTGTCGATGGTATTCGCGTCACGATTCAAACCTTACGCCAAGTCGCCAATGCGCATGGCATTCCAGCCGGACAGCTGCTTCGGGGGATCTCGGCCAGTGACGAATGCCAGTTTGATGAGGGGGAAACGGTTCTGTTTACCGCTCACTCTAAACGTTAATTCATTTGAACTTAAGTGGATTGCAAACGGTTATTTTGCGGAGCATGAATGAAAGAAAACGAATACGAAATGCCCTGGCGCACGAACTATGAGGCCATGGCAGCAGCAGGTTGGCTGGTTGGGGCCACTGGGGCGATTGCCGCAGAAATGCTGACAGAGTTACCGCCCGAACCATTTTGGTGGATGACAGGGATTTCCTCGGGCATGGCGTTGTATCGCCTGCCTGAGGCTTACCGTCTTTATAAGTTGCAGAAGGGGCTAAAAGGCAAACCATTGGCATTTATGGCGCTGTCGCATTTGCAAAAGGTAATGGCAAAACATCCTGATGAATTGTGGTTAGGTTATGGCTTTGAGTGGGACCAACGCCATGCTCAACGTGCTTATGAAATCTTAAAGCGGGATAAGCAAACCTTGCTTAACCAAGGTCACGGCAAGCAAATGGGTTCGACCTGGATTCATGGTGTCGAGCCCAAAGAAGAAGATGTGTACCAGCCAGTTGGTCACACTGAGGGGCATACCTTAATAGTTGGTACGACCGGTGCCGGAAAAACCCGATGCTTTGATGCGATGATCACTCAGGCCATTTTGCGCAATGAAGCCGTGATAATTATTGACCCCAAGGGAGACAAAGAACTTAAGGATAATGCACAGCGAGCCTGTATTGCCGCCGGTAGTCCTGAGCGCTTTGTGTATTTTCATCCGGGTTTTCCAGAGCATTCAGTACGTCTTAATCCCCTGAGAAACTTTAACCGGGGCACTGAAATTGCCAGCCGAATTGCGGCCTTAATCCCATCCGAAACCGGTGCTGATCCATTTAAAGCCTTTGGCCAAATGGCACTGAATAACATAGTGCAAGGTTTGTTGCTTACTTCACAACGTCCTGATCTGAAAACACTGAGACGATTCTTGGAAGGTGGCCCAGAAGGTTTGGTAGTAAAAGCAGTCACAGCCTGGGGGGAGCAGGTGTATCCGAACTTTAGTGTGGAGATTAAGCGCTTTACTGAAAAGGCCAATACCTTGGCTAAACAAGCCATGGCGATGCTGCTTTTTTACTACGAACGCATTCAGCCAGTTGCTGCCAATACCGATTTGGAAGGGCTATTGAGTATGTTTGAGCATGACAGAACCCACTATTCCAAGATGGTGGCTTCACTGATGCCGGTGCTCAATATGCTCACATCAAGTGAACTTGGTCCACTGTTATCACCGATTGCAAACGACGTGGATGACAGCCGGTTAATTACGGATTCTGGCCGTATTATCAACAATGCCCAAGTGGCTTATATCGGCTTGGATTCATTGACCGATGCCATGGTGGGCAGCGCCATTGGCTCGTTGCTTTTATCCGATCTCACCGCCGTGGCCGGTGACCGCTATAACTATGGTGTTGAAAATCGTCCCGTAAATATCTTCATCGATGAGGCGGCTGAAGTCGTCAACGATCCTTTCATTCAACTGCTCAACAAAGGCCGTGGCGCAAAAATGCGTTGTGTGATTGCTACTCAGACATTTGCTGACTTTGCAGCTCGAACAGGCAGTGAAGCTAAGGCTCGCCAGGTGTTAGGTAACATCAACAACTTGATAGCCCTTCGGGTGATGGACGCCGAAACGCAGCAGTACATTACTGACAATCTGCCAAAGACTCGGTTGCAGTACATCATGCAAACTCAAGGTATGTCGTCCAACTCGGACAGCCCCGCATTGTTTACCGGCAATCATGGCGAACGCTTGATGGAGGAAGAAGGCGATATGTTTCCACCGCAGTTATTAGGCCAGCTCCCTAACCTGGAGTACATCGCCAAGCTTTCAGGTGGCCGCGTGATCAAAGGCCGTATTCCTATTTTAACCAGCTCTACACAGGCAGCATAAGGAGTCTGTATGCATCATTCTGTCTGTCTGAAAATGACAACACTTACCAGTAAAGAAATGCTCGCTCAGTGGCAGCAACATAATCCCCAGTTCAAGGAAACCTTAAGACTGCTTGAAACCGACTGGCCTCATGCTTTGGCCTCGGTGTATTGCTTGGCGGACTACTTAACGGATGCGTTCACGTTAGATGGCCATTCCATCTTTGATTTGTGTCTGTGTAATGGCTTGGGCAGTTATGACGAAGTCAGTTGTGATGATAGTGTACGCCTTTGGCATTTCATTGAGGCACTGACCTGGACTGCCGCCAGTGCTTTAACGGGGATTCGCCTGCGTGATCCTGACCATTTCGAGTGGGCCGCCGTGGATGGTGTGTATTTCCACACCTGGATTCGTAATCGTCCAAATCGAATGACGTATCTGGCTGAAGGACACATCGATGTACGTTATGTCACTGGTCATACGACGACAAAGCGGCTTCAACAAGTGATTAAAGCCCGGATTATGACGCCAACCGTTGCAGCCATGCTGGCGCGAGTTGAAGAGGATGTTTGGCATGAGCAAGCATAAGTCGGTTTGGCTGCTGTGTCTGGCACTGATGCTGGAGATTATTGCCATTGGCGTGTTAGTGCCCGGTGATTGGACTGGCCGAGTGATTAGTAAAGAGAAGCAGGTGATCCAAAATCAATTGGGCGCACAAACAAGCTATTGGATTGGTCAAACTAGCCATGGCTGGTATCAGTCATGGGTTGTGGATACGCAGATGGAGCAATCTGTGCGAGATTTTCTGATCCCCACTGAAGAGCAGCGACTGCGTTCTAAAGGGATGGAGAACATGGGAGGCTTTTGGTTTGTCTGGGTAGAAGACCGTATTCAGGCATTTTTTGATGTGTTGTACCAGGTGTTCACGCGATTTGCTTTGCTGATGGTCTGGTTGCCCTTTGCGCTTATTCTCATGTTACCGGCGTTGTGGGACGGCTTAATGACTTGGAAGATTAAGAAGACAACCTTTGATTTTTCGAGCCCTATCATTCACCGCTACAGCATGATTATCCTGGGCTCAGGTGTCATTTTGCTGTTTATGGGATTGTTCGCCCCGCTGGCCATTCCTCCAGTGGTGTTACCGTCGCTGATCATCGGTTTAGCATTAATGGCGGGGTTGGCGTTAAGTCACTTGCAGAAGAAGATATGAGGCCAGTTAGGCCTCATGAATGACGTTAACTCATTTTTTGTGGCTTGAGTGTTAGTTCAAAGCCACATGCGTGAGCATATTTTAGAAGAGTTGACCAACTTGGATTGGCATTACCTTTTTCTAAACGACTGACATTACTTTTTTGGGTATGCATTCTTTCAGCAACTTGTTCTTGAGTAAGTCCTGCCTTTGTTCTCATGGTAAGCAATTGATCAATAAAGCTGAACTCACTCTCAAGCTTATCGTACTCATTCTTAACTTCAGCATTGGCTAAAGCACGTTGTTTCAGTTTTTGCAGACTCATGATTTTTGAACCTCTTTTTGTCTATCTCTGGCAAGATTGAGCTCATTTTTGGGCGTCTTTTGAGATTTTTTTACAAAAGCGTGTAACACATAAATGTGCTTCCCTTTTAAGTAGCAAAATAAGCCTCTACCAATACCTTCTTGAGCTTTGGCGCGGATTTCAAATAACCCATCGCCCATAGACTCAGTATGAGGAGACCCCAAGTTTGCACCATGCTTTTCCATCAGCTCTAAAAGCTTAATCATGCGAGCTTGTATTTTGGGTGGCATATCGAGGATCTGATCCTCAACGCCATCGTAAAAGTCGATCTTCCAGCTCATGGGTATCCTTAACTTAGGTTATCATAAATGATAACTCTGGTTGCGCGGTTTGTCTAGAACTTAACCGTCTTGTCTGAGTAGAACCCTCAAAACCTTCAAGAATTCGGCATCTAGCTGACCACTGAAGCTGTCAATCCCAAGGCATTCTTCACTTCTCAATTCAAACAACGAGGAGTGACTATGGAACCTGTGAGTATTCCGTCCTATATCGATGACCCGCCGCACTTCCTGCTTTGGAGTGCCGATGAGATGGCTCCCATTCTGTTGGGGCTAGTGATCGGCATTTTTACCGGTAATGCCTTGGTTTTATGCCTGTTGGGGTTGGTGACAACCAAGCTCTATCGGCGTTTTCGTGATGGTCGCCCAGATGGTTTTATTCTTCACGCCATCTACTGGGCCGGACTGTTGCCAACCAAAGCCAAGACGATCCCTAACCCATTTATCAGGAGCTATCTGCCGTGAAGTTCGACGTGTTTTTAAAATCATGGCAAGGCACGCAATTAGAGAACCGATGGCAACGGTTTCTGATTGCAGTGCTGGTGCTATCTAACTTGCTGCTTGCGGTAGCAGCATTTTCTCGCAATACAGTGGTAGCCATTCAACCACCAACCTTGTCTGAAACGGCTGAAGTGTCACGAAACCAGGCTACTCAACCTTACCTGGAATCCTGGGGACTCTACCTGGCTGAGCTTATGGGCAACGTGACGCCGGGTAATGTGTCTTTTATCCGGGTTGCTATTGAGCCGCTACTTTCTCCAGCGGTGTACCAGCAAGTGGTCGATGCACTGGAGATTCAGGCAAGGCAAATCCGCGAAGACCGAGTCACGCTCAAATTCCAACCCAGACAAGTGGAGTATGAGTATGAAACCGGCCATGTCTTTGTGACCGGTTATTCCTTGGTCTCTGGACCATCTGGAGATGAACAGCGCCAAACTCGCACCTATGAGTTTGATATCGATATTGAGCAATACCGTCCAAAGCTCAGTTGGATGGATACGTATGAAGGGCAAGCTAGAACGAAGCGAGTTCGTGAAAAGTTGACCCAAGAGCAAAACCGGAGGGTGAATGATGCGAACCAAAATTAGTCGATTGATGACACCAGGCTTAATCGCAATGTGCTTGAGTGGCGTCCTGTTATCTCAAGCGTCGTATGCAGACGTGAAATTGCCGATTGTGCCAGCCAGTGTGATGAAGCAGTCTGCTACAGCAAATCCACCTGTTCAAACCAATACGGTTTCAACGGATGTGCCAACAACGTTACTGATGACACCGGGGGTTAATGAACTGATCCCTGTAGCTCTTGGGCATCTGAATCGGATTGTGACGCCGTTTGAATCGCCTCAGGTGAGAACAACCAGTGATGCTCAGACGCAAATCAAGGGGAATGTTGTATATGTGGCCACGGACAAAGAATCACCGGTTTCACTTTACATCACTCCGCCTGGTCAGGAAGCGCCCGCATTATCAGTCACCTTAGTACCTCGTCGTATTCCACCGCGTGAAATCACCTTAGCTATTGATGGTCAGCAGTGGCCTATTAAGGGCGTCGTTAACCGAAAAGCCGCCACTTGGGAAACGGCTCAGCCATACGTCGATAGCTTACGTGATTTACTCAGACGCCTTGCACTAAATGAGTTACCACAAAGCTATGACATCCGTTTAGCTGGCCAAACTGACACAAGCCCGAAATGTTTTCAGCCAGGTTTAAAGTTTGGTTTTAAGCAGGGGCAAATTGTGACGGGACATTACTTCACTGTCTATGTAGGACTGGTTGAAAGCTTTGCCGATGAACCGATAGAATCCAGTGAAACAGCCTGTCATGCACCAGATATAGTGGCAAGCGCCTACTGGCCTCGCAATATCTTGTTGCCGGGTGAAAAGACTGAGTTGTATGTGGTTGTTCGTAATCATCGTGAAGAAGCGGTGGAAAGTCAGCGACCTTCGCTTCTTGTGGGAGGTGAATAACGATGAAAGCACAATGGGAACAAATGAGCCCGAACATGAAGCGGGGTCTATCGGTTGCTGGTATTGCTGGTGGTCTCATCCTTATGGTGATGGTGTTTTCACCTAATCCTGACGATGGCTCAAGCAGTCGGAACCGACAGGAAACGATCCGGCACATTCTTACGGATACCAATACTCGTGATGTTGGGGTCGATAGTTTGGCTGCGAACGTAAAACTACTCAGTGAGCGCAACGAGCAGTTACGCCGTGAAGTTGAACGCTTGCGCCGTGACGTTGATTCAGGACGGTTAAGCCCTGGTTCACCTTCTATACCAAGTGAGGTCAATGCGGAGCTGGCCCGCCTTAGAGCGGAACTTGATGATGTTCGCGCTGGAGGTGATGCAGCAGTTGAAGGCACAAATAGCCGTTTCGAAGTGCCTTTATCTGCCATGGAATTGCCTAAAGACGAAAAGCCACTGCCGTCTAACCCAGGCGACTATTTTGCCAATGCGCCGCTGCCTGATCCGCTCTATCAGCAGCCAACCAATGGCCAAGGTACACGAGCTCGGGATGTTCCATTGCCGCCCATCACGATTCGTATGATTGAGCCTGAAGTGGTTGCTGAACCAGAGGTTGTTGTACAAGAAGCGCCGCCTTTGTATCTACCGGCGGGCAGCATCATCTCAGGTACTTTGATCACAGGTTTGGATGCTCCTACTCACGAGTCCGCAAGACGCGAGCCTTTTCCTGCATTGCTGAGGATTCAAAAGGAAGCCATTTTACCCAACCGATTTAGAGCGGATATCAAAGAGTGTTTCTTAATCGCCGCAGGTTACGGTGATTTGAGCTCTGAGCGTGCCTATTTGCGAGGCGAGACCATTTCATGTGTGAGAGAAGATGGTGGCGTCATTGAAACGCGACTGGATTCTTATGCCGTAGGTGAAGACGGCAAAGCCGGTATTCGTGGCCGATTAGTGTCGAAACAAGGCCAGCTGGTGGCCAAATCGATGATGGCCGGATTCCTTCAGGGCTTGGCTGGCGCATTTGATGTGAATCCTGTACCAACGATTCAGACAGGTAATGCCGGTGATACTCAGCTGTACCAGCAAGTCATGAGCCAAGAAGCATTACAAGGCGCTGCGATTAAAGGCACAGGTAAAGCATTGGATCGAGTGGCCAAGTTCTATTTGGACATGGCTGAAAATATGTTCCCAGTCATAGAGGTAGACGCTGCAAGGAAAATTGAAGTCATAGTCACTCGTGGGGCCTCATTGTCATTGACCGCTTCGCAAGGGGGAGGTGCAAGAAGATGAAAAAATCCTGCATGTTGCTAACCGATCGAAGTCCGTTTCAGACAATAAGATGTGTATCCAGAGGAGAGTTAACCATGACGACATCAATGCAGAACAACCCAAAGCACCAGTCAAAACAGTGGTCTAAAGCTGGATTACTTTTATTGGCAGTCGGCTCAACCTTATTGTCTGGCTGTAGTTCATTGGGTCTTGGGAGTAGTGAATATGGATGCCCAGGTATGCCTGACGGTGTGCGCTGTTTATCCGCTCGTGAAGTCTATGAGCTTACCAGTAATGGGGCTGCACCCAAGACGATTGATGCTGTGGCGACTCGAATTGGTTCTCCCTCTGGGTATTCACAATCTGATTTAGAGACAGGGCTGCTGAGCCATCCAGCATTACCTGAGACGCAGCAATCTGCACCTATTCGTATTCCTTCAAGGGTGATGCGAATTTGGATTGCGCCTTGGGAGGATGACCGTGGAGATCTGAATTTATCCAGCTACGTGTTTACCGAAATTGAACCGCGCCGGTGGGATATTGGGGTGTCAGCACCTCGAACGGTTTCGCCAGTGCTACGTCCACTTCAGACTCAAAGCGATTCAGCCTCAGCGGGAGCTGATGGTATGCGCGATAACTTGAGTATCTACGGAGAAACTAACGAATGACAAATGCAGTTCGCAGCATTCAGACTCAGCGCCTAATGACCATTGGTGCGCTTGGTTTGATGGCGTTAATGATTTCGGAGCCCTCATTTGCGGGCACCGGTGGTGATGCTTTCACTGATGTGTGGGATACCCTAAAAGATTGGACCCAAGGTACTTTGGGACGGATCGTAGCGGGAGCCATGGTTCTGGTGGGTATTGTGGGCGGTATCGCCCGCCAAAGCTTGATGGCTTTTGCCTTGGGCATTGGTGGCGGTATGGGTCTCTACAATACGCCAACCGTCGTTGAAAGTGTTATGTCTGCAACCTTACCTGTTGTTGCCAGCACTCAAGAAGTTATTGGCACAACTGTTCCAGCAATCAGCGCCGTCTTACTGGGCACCTGATAAACTCAAAAGAGGCCTTTTAATAGGTTTGGGTCTACAAAGTCACTGCTTTTTAGACCCGATTTTTTACATTCTAAACTCATTATTAGTAACGTTGCCTAGTAACTCGTTACTCACAGTTTTAAATAGTTTCGCCAAAGTATTTTGCAGGTAAACTTGAAACTTATCCTGAGCTAGGGTTCTATCAAATACATCTGTTGGTAAGAAACGTTTCATTTCTGCAATGAACGCTTCACTAGACACAATATCAGGAAGTCGTTCGAGAAAGTTTTCCAACATTTTGTTGAAGTGCTCAAGTTTATAATCTGACACCTTGTTTTTAACTAAGTCCATATTGAGTGTCGCGCCTTGTTGCTGTAACCAAGCTAAATCCCATACATCTCGGTGGCGGACATACCTTGTAGTGGCAGGTAAAGAAATGATTTTATCCGCCATGACCTCATCCAAGCTTTCTGTCAGAATTAGCGTATCACTGTATCCATCAGGCAAAAAATCGTAGTTTATTTGAAGAGGTTGCGGCTCTCTTGTATAGGCTGGAATGTTTGCCACTTCTACTTTGATTTTTTGTTTTGGCAGATCTTTTCTCTCAGGAGAAGTCACTACCGCTATTTGCCACTTATCAATGCTCAATTCAGAATATTTAGGATCTTGCTTTAGATCCTTTGGTTCTTTTACTGTCACTTCAAGCCCGTATCGTTCGCCAATGTACTTTTCTATACAATGTTTCATGTCTGCCAACATTGCTGAGCTGAAATCCTTCCCGCCAGCAAAATCCAGATCTTCGCTGAAACGATTGCCGCCATAACAAAGGCGCAATGAAGTGCCACCTTGAAAAGTTAGTTTATCTAGAAGTCCACCTTTCTCTAGCGCAAATAAAATATCGTAGTGTAAGAGCTCTTTCTCTATCACTGAACGCATATGAGATACATTTTCAACCTGCATTGCTTTATTTACCAATTGCGCGAAATTTTCTTGATCAATTTTCATATAGCCCATCCTTGCTTACTAAATGTGTATTTCGGCCAACTCGTTTTAAGTCTCTGTATGCAGTTTGTTTCGTTGCTAACCTAAGCGGTCTGCCGACTAAACTGGTATTTTCTAAAATATCCATTGGATCTCGTTTCGTATGCGTAAATTCAATTGTACCCAAAGGTGTTTTGAATTCACCGGAACGTCCCGTTGTCATAACAGTTAAGCGATCTACTGGAATTTGCGAAATAACTCCAAAATCAGAAAGTGCAGACTCTAGGCTAATGTAGTTATATTCTCCACGCCGAATGGTTTTAGCAATTTGCTCCAACGTATCGCTGCCTTTCGACTGCGCTAAATTGTATAAGTACACACCATTAATGATTCGGGTGAGTAAGCCATCGTCTTGCAAACGTTTAATTCCCGCACGCAATGCTCGTTCATTATCTTGATGAAAGATTTTCGCCAGATCTGAATTAGTAAAAACACAGCGACCACGCTTGTCATATTCTAAGAGCTTTTTAATTGCCTCAGCCTTTTTCACAATACGCCTCTAGTTATCAAGGGTGACACTTAAACATGCCATAAGTGTAGACTTATTTTTTATGGAGCGCAAGTTGACAACAATGACGCTAAAAGGTGTCAAATTTGTCAACTTGACCTCTGGGAGTATTAAAAGGACTTGGTTAGTTTACACAGTGATGAATTTTAACACCCAGAGTGTGAAAAAGCGGGTTTAGATAAACTAGATGAATTGGGGGAAGCCTGTAAGACTGCCAGAATGAAAGCTATACCTGAACTAATAGTGCGTAACAACAAGTGGCACCCTAGCAAGGCATCCAATTCTTCAATCTATCTAACCGAGTCCACATAGGACAACTGCATAGACTGGAGCCTCGATTTACATTAACGAGGACTCCTCATGCGAAAACTATCTCCAATCATTCTGGCGCTTGCGCTGTCTCCTTTGGTTCAAGCTGAACCTGTGTCTGAAGTGTCGCCAGTTGGCAAAATTGACGGCATGGTTTCTTTACCTGTCACGGGTATGAAAGCGGTCGAAAGCAATGGCCGTATTGTTTTCATGTCAGACAGTGGCCGGTTCGTCATTGATGGCACGCTCTATGATGCCTGGTCGAAAAAGCCGCTTACCAGCCTTGAAGAAATTCGAGAAGCGGGAAACACGCTGGACTTAAGTCGTCTTGGCTTAAAAATGGATGATTTGAATCCACTGACGCTGGGTGAAGGCAAAAAGAAAGTGGTGGTCTTTGTTGACCCACGATGCCCGCACTGCCATGAGCTTTTGAAACAAGCTTTACCGTTAACCAAAGAATACACCTTCCAAATACTCCCTGTGCCAGTGCTTGGTCCTGATTCAGAGCGTCAGGTTCGCCAGCTTGGCTGTGCGCGTGACAAAAAAGCGGCCACCGATGCATTGCTGAATGGCCGGATTGGTAACCTAGAACAGGATGATGCCTGCAACTTAGAACCAATGCAGCGTACCTTGGTGACGGCTCAAATCCTGGGCATTCAAGGTGTGCCTTTCATTGTCGCCAATGATGGTCGCATCAGCCGAGGCCGTCCTTATGATCTTTCTGCTTGGTTGGAGGGGCGTTAATGAAAGCCTCTCTGTATTCAGGGCAACGCGCTTCAGAGCTCTTGCCAGTATTAGCCTATTCCGACGATGAGCAACTGTTTTTCATGGAAGACCAGAGTGTTGGCTTTGGTTTTCTATGTGACCCATTGCCCGGTGGTGATGAGTCTGTTGCAGACAGGGTTAATGTTCTACTCAACAACGACTGGCCAAAAGACACTTTGCTGCAATTTGGCCTGTACGCCTCGCCTGATATTCAAACCGACATTCAGCGAATGATGGGCTTACGGCATCGTCAATCCGATCCATTGCTCAGGGCGTCTATTCGCAAACGTGCGGATTTCCTCGATGGGGGCACGGTTCAACCGATAGAAGAATCGACCCAGACTCAGGTACGCAACTTTCAACTGATAGTCACCTGCAAATTGCCTTTGGAAAATCCTATACCGACGGAGCGTGAGTTGAGTAGAGCATCCGCGCTTCGGGCTTCTTTCTCTCAAGCGCTGGCAACGGTTGGTTTTCGCGTTACTGAGATGACTGACCGAAACTGGCTCGCGGCATTAAGTGCGCAGCTTAACTGGGGAAAAGATGCTTCCTGGCGTAATCCATCACCAATCCGCAGTGAGGCAGATAAGCCACTTCGAGAGCAAGTGTTGGATTATGACCGGGCTATCAAAGTGGATAGTCAAGGTCTGATGCTGGGTGATTACCGAGTTAAAACCCTATCGTTTAAGCGCCTGCCTGAGCGGATCTGGTTTGGCCATGCCGCAAGTTTTGCGGGCGATATGATGACGGGTAGTCGCGGTTTACGCGGAAGCTTTTTGCTAAATGTCACCATTCACTTTCCTTCAGCTGAGGCGATGCGATCTCGTCTAGAGACGAAGCGTCAATGGGCGGTCAATCAGGCCTATGGCCCGATGCTCAAGTTTGTGCCGGTGCTTGCAGCCAAGAAAAAGGGATTTGATGTTCTTTTTGAAGCTTTGCAAGAAGGTGATCGTCCTATTCGGGCCAATATGACTTTGACGCTGTTTTCACCAACGGAAGAAGCGTCCATCAGCTCTGTTTCAAATGCTCGAACTTATTTCAAAGAACTCGGATTTGAGCTGATGGAAGACAAGTACTTCTGTTTGCCCATTTTCCTGAATGCCTTGCCATTTGGTGCTGACCGCCAAGCGATGAACGACTTGTTTCGATTCAAGACCATGGCGACACGGCATGTGATCCCTCTGTTGCCTTTGTTTGCGGATTGGAAAGGCACTGGCACGCCGGTGATTAACTTTGTTTCCCGTAATGGCCAGATCATGAGTGTGTCCCTTTATGACTCGGGCAGTAATTACAATTGTTGCATCGCGGCGCAATCGGGATCGGGTAAGTCATTCCTGGTGAACGAAATCATCTCTTCCTACCTATCAGAAGGCGGGCAATGCTGGGTGATTGATGTTGGCCGCTCTTATGAAAAGCTGTGTGAAGTCTATGACGGTGAGTTCTTACAGTTCGGGCGAGACAGTGGCATTTGCTTAAACCCGTTTGAAATCGTTGAGGACTATGACGAAGAAGCGGATGTACTGGTTGGGTTATTGGCCGCAATGGCCGCACCTACGCAGTCATTAACCGATTTTCAGATGGCCAACCTAAAACGTCAGACCCGTGAACTGTGGGAGAAAAAAGGTCGTGCGATGTTGGTTGATGATGTGGCAGAGGCTTTAAAAAATCATGAAGACCGACGTGTGCAAGACGTGGGTGAGCAGCTCTATCCGTTTACGACACAGGGCGAATATGGCCGCTTCTTTAATGGCCACAACAATATTCGCTTCAAAAACCGTTTCACCGTTTTGGAGTTAGAAGAACTCAAGGGGCGTAAGCATCTACAACAAGTGGTGTTGCTTCAGCTTATCTACCAAATCCAACAAGAGATGTACTTAGGTGAGCGGGATCGTCGCAAGATTGTGTTCATTGACGAAGCTTGGGATCTGCTGACTCAAGGTGATGTCGGTAAGTTCATCGAGACGGGTTACCGTCGATTTCGAAAATATGGCGGCAGTGCTGTAACGGTAACGCAGTCGGTCAACGATTTGTATGACAGCCCAACAGGTAAAGCCATCGCTGAAAACTCGGCCAATATGTACCTGCTTGGCCAAAAAGCTGAAACCATCAACGCGCTCAAAAAAGAAGGCCGCTTGCCACTAGGTGAAGGCGGCTATGAATACCTGAAAACGGTTCATACCGTCACTGGTGTCTATTCCGAAATTTTCTTTATTACCGAAATGGGCACCGGGATTGGCCGCCTCATCGTCGATCCGTTTCACAAGCTGTTGTACTCGTCCCGTGCAGAAGATGTAAACGCGATTAAACAGTTAACGCGCAAAGGCCTTTCTGTTGCTGATGCCATCTCTCAGTTGTTGAAGGAGCGAGGCTATGAATAAAACCACGCTTTGGCCATTTATGGCCTCTATTACTTTGTCTATTGCAGGCAGCGGTTTAATGACCAGTTGGCTCTTAATGAAAACACTCGAACCCATCCACAGCCAGTTGGCGTTAAGTACGCCTATTGCAGTCGTGGATTTTGGTGAGGCGGTGTTGTCATTGGGCCCCAATGCCAGCGAACAAGACATCGAATCCAGTTTGCTTCAGACCAATCAGCAAATTGAAAAGCTAAAAGCAGCCGGTTTTATCGTGCTGGATGCCCAGGCGGTGGTGGGTGCTGATGACTCCGTATTTGTGCCAGTAGGCTCAAAGGAGGTGTCTCATGCAGATACTCCGTAAAAGAATGCCTTGGCGGCCATATCTCATCCGGTTGACCGCTCTCGCGTTAATCATGGCCGTGGTAGGCACCTACGCCATGATGCGCTACCGAATAGGTATCGATACCCAGCAAGAGCGATGCCTGCCTGATACCACGGTGTATCTGATTGACCTATGGAATAAAGAGCCCGTTAAGGATGGTTTGTATGCCTTCCACTCAAAAGGACTCGCTCCGTTATATAACGACGGTACTCGGATGCTTAAACGCCTAACAGGGATGCCTGGGGATGAAGTCAAGGTGACGCCTGAGCATGTGCTGGTGAACGGTGCTGAAGTCTCTACCGGCATGGCATTAGCCCAGCGTCTTGGTGTGGCGGAATCACAATTTAGCCGCTCATTGACGCTGCAAGAAAACGAATATTGGTTTTCTGGTGAGGCCGCAACGAGTTTCGACTCCCGTTATTGGAATGCCGTTAAGCGCGAGCAGATTGTCGGTCGCGCTTGGCCGCTTTGGTAGGAGGTGGATGATGAGAAGACTATGCCTCTTATTTTTGTTGGTTGCTCCATTGGCTTGGGTGCAAGTGTCCTGGGCACAAGAGCCTTATCCGTTGTCTGACGAGGACAAAAAGATCGTCGAAATGAGCCGCAGCATTTTACAAAGTGCTGTGGATGGTTCATCTGAATTTATCGAGCCTTTTTCACCGATTGAACAACCTGCGTCGCTCAAACACAACGATGAATGGTTGATATTTGCGTCGTCTTCACTGGGGGATTCCTCACTGAAGCAGCTATTTAAAGAGGCCAGTGCTACCGGCGCTATTGTGTTGTTTCGGGGAATTCCTGAAGGAAAGACCTTGGGGGCGGCTATCCGTGATTGGCATACCCTGATGACGGGGCTTGATCCTGTTCCTCAGGTTCGAATAGATCCGAGAGCCTTTGTGCACTGGCGGGTGACTAGCGTGCCTGCCATTTTCCGCATAGAAGATGACAAGGTGACTGCAAGTGCACTAGGGGTTTACAGCAAGGACTGGTTGCAGCGTCAAATTGAAACAGGCAATACCGGTTCATTGGGTCAACGCGGTCCTATTCATTCGATTTTAGAACCGGATTTGATGCAAGTAGCGATGCAGCGTTTACAGTCGATTGATCTGGGCGCATTAAAGAAAAAAGCCATTGAGCGTTTCTGGTCTCGCCAAACATTTACTGACTTACCCAAAGCCACGCAGTATCGGATAAGAACGGTTGATCCAACCATCGTCTTGCAGCGGCCGCTATTGGATGCCAATGGCCGAACATTGATCCCAGCAGGAACGCGTATTAACCCGCTCAAAGCCTTGCCATTTACTCAGCAGCTCGTGGTGTTTAATGCGTCGGACGCTGAAGAAGTAGACGCAGTTGCGCATTGGCTTGAGACGCAAGATAGGACACTGCGCCGCATTACGCTTATCACCACGCAGCTCGACCGTGCGCAAGGCTGGAATCGCCTCAATGCGATCGAAAAGACATTGGACAGTCCTGTTTACCTTCTCAATGTCTCGCTAAAGCAGCGCTTTGATCTGCAAGTCACCCCATCGTTTGTTCAAGCAAAGGGACTCGCGTTTGAAATAGAAGAAATTCCAGCAAAGGAGCTTGTTCATGAAAAAGCTCAATAATACGTATCGTCGGTTGCGTACTCTCGTTGTCATGCTTGTCCTGGGCGCATCTATTCCTGCTAAAGCCGAACTGACCTGCCCAGACGCGGGTTTATTGTCGGGTAAGTTGCTGACGGATGTTTGCTGGTCATGCATTTTTCCTATCCGGGTTGCAGGGCTTCCGCTTGGCTCTGGCAGTGTCCCAAGCGGCGCATCAAATAAGTCATTTTGCTTATGTGAAGACAACTTAGGCGTGCCAAGGCCAGGTATTGTTACCAGCATGTGGGAGCCAGCGCGTTTGATTGAACTGGTCAGAACGCCGGGTTGCTCGCCTTCCCTGGGAGGGATTCGTTTACCGTTAGGTGATAGGCGACTGCAAGGTGGTCATGGCGAGGGTGAATACGATACCGGTGATCTTGCTTTCTACCATTACCATTATTACGCCTTTCCGCTTTTGGTCATGCTCGATTTGTTCATGGATGGCAATTGCAATGCCGATGGTTACATGGACTTTGACTTGATGTATTTGTCCGAATTGGACCCAACATGGCTGAACGATGAACTGGCTTTTTTTACTCAGCCTGAAGCGGCGGCCGTTGCCAATCCATTGGCTATTTCGGCTTGTACCGCTGACGCTGCCTCATCGACGCTTGGTAAACCCATCGACCAGTTGTTTTGGTGTGCTGGCAGTTGGGGCCATTTATATCCCTTATCTGGCCACACTTTAGCCTTTGGCTCATTAGCAGAAAACACCAGCCATTTAGCGGCGCGTGCAATCGCGGCTCAACACAGACGTGGTCTTGCTAGACGAACAATGGGGAACAGTGCGCTATGCCGACCTGTTATCGAACCTATGCTACCGAAATCCCAATACAAGATGAGTATGTTCTTTCCTGTACCAGAAACTGAAAGTGCTCATGTTATCGGTGAAAGCACCATGAAATGGGGAGAGTGGCGAACGATCCCCGGTGCCGGTGAAGATGCGCTCTACATTTTGTGGCGCTGGCAAGACTGCTGTAACTCGGGAGGTTAACCATGAAACCAACACTTTTTACCCGAGTGTTAGCGGGTATTTTATCAATCACTATGGCGTGCCTGCCCTTACATGGCGTGGCCGCTGATGTGCAGCGTCAATCCGGCCTAAGCGGACAACAAGAAGGTAAGCAATTGCTGCAAAACTGGACGATGCCCGCACTTAACGGCAATACATTGTTGGTGCCGAGTGGCAGTGGTAATGAGTCCATTAACTTGCAAGAGCTATTTCCTGGTATGGATCAAGGCTCATTAGGTGTCTTAACGGGCGTTTATGGCTCTGATGCCAGCATGAATCAATTGGGGACGCAGCGCCAAGAGAGCATGGTATCCGAAAGTGGCGCTACGGGTGAGGCATTTCGCTCGCTACAGCAAATCAAAGACAGGTCTCGGCCAGATATGGTCAATGATCCGCTTTGGGCATTAACTGATGCGGTTCAAACTGACCCCAATCTATTAACCCAAAGCTTCCCCGGCTGTGAGTCTCAAGGTGAAGGCAGCCCAAATTACCAGCAATGTGACAGACTCAATACAGCGGTTAACAGCTGCACTATTACTCACGATTACACGGCAGGCATTATTGAGCATGTTTCAGGACCGATGAACCTTCGCTCTTGTGGTGAGGGGTGTCTTGAAGTTTGGATAGGACGAATTGGCGACAACTACTGGAGTGGTCGTTGTAAAGTGTTCGAACAGGCCATCACACTCAAAGTCGTCAACCCCGAAGCGATTACCTCAGCCGTTCTTGAGTACGCAAAATGGGATGACTACATGCAAGTGTGGCTTGGCGATCAGAAAGTCTGGTCTGGGCCGAACAATAACTTTCCACCAGAAACGGCAGGTCGCTGCGAGCTTAGTACCAGTTGGGAACGCAATCCTAATACTGACCTCACCGCCAAGCTAAAAGCGGTAGAGCCCGGTTTAGAAGTGCCAGTCAAAATTCGCGTATCGGTAACGGGTAGTGGTGAGGGCTATGCACGCATCAAGGTGCGCTTTGATCCAACCAAGGTGGTGATGAATGATAGTTGGTCACCACAGTCCTGTATCGAACAAGCAGCGGATATCCCGACGAAGTTTTCAGACTACAGCATTCAATGCACGGATCAGCCGTCTTCAACCAACGGATGTACGGTGGTCAATGGTGTTTCAGTTTGTGAATCCTACTTTGCCCCAAGCCCAGTGGCTGGCATATCGCCTTTGTGTCGGCGTGTACAAGTCAGTGTGGATGATGAAAGCTATAAAGGGATTGAAAATCAGGCCTGCCAAGTGCTTGAAGCGAACCCTTCCTGTGGCTTCATGTCGTCAGAATGTGCCGAAACCAATGATAGAGGTGAATGCATTCGTTTTACCGATACCTTTGACTGTGGATTGCAAACCAACGATCCAAAGTGCGTGGTATCCAATCTTATGCCGAGTAGTTTTGAGGCCTGTGAGCCTACTCAGACGATTACGCCATTTACTGAAACCAAGCATGTACCGGATTACCAGGTGTGCGAGAAGATCAGCACGCTTACTGAGTGTCAGTTAGAACGACGTGTATCCGCTGAAACCCATCAACAAAGCTGGTCCATTGAGCGCGGTTGCTTTAGCTCTGAAACGCTCAGCTTTGTTCCACAGCACAGCAGCACTATGCAAACTGGAAACGCGACGCTGAGAGTGTTTGATAATCAAAATACTGAGATAAAAATCACCGAGTCGCCGTCCAAGGCAAATGGCTGGAAAACGACACTCTCATTGACGGGCAACAAGGAGACGGTAACAGAGACGAAACCGTCCATTAAATACCCTGAAATGACCTGTCCAAAAGGAACCTTGGTTGGCTCATTGTGCAAGGTCGTTAATGGGTCGAATATTTCGTGGCATGAACCACAGGAAGTCACGCGTTCCAGATGTGAGTCCGGCTGGAACAAAGTCGATTTCGATACTTGCAGCCGAGAAGTTCAGAAGTGTTTGGCTCCTGCGAAACTGAGTGCTTCCTTGACCTTCTCTGGCAAATACTTAGAGCAAGACGTTGTTCATCAATCAAGTGATCCGGGCATAGACCAATGCTTGATGCAAACGGATCAGTTCACTGCGGTGCAGTGGCAGTGTTTGGATACGGGCATAAAACGAATCGACGGGTTAACAGTTGGTAGTGGCGAGTTGGCCAATCTTGGAAGCCTTTATCCGACGGTTGTTTCGTCTCCTGCTCATTTAACCAGTCGTGGCAGCTCTGATGGACTGGGGCTCTCATGCTGGAGGGCAAAAGCGACCTACAATGCTTCGACTGCTCATCCAGAGTTCAACATGGGCAGCTCAGATAGCTGGGTAGATGCCAATGGTAATACACAAACCATCGTCAATAACGGACAAAACACGACCACCAATACGTGTTCCGCGCTGGAGCAAAACCCGGCCTGCCAGTACGTCAGAACCGAATGCACTGAAGGCGGGGCTGGTCATGAAGGCTTCTGCTATATCCAAAGTTTGGTGTATGACTGCGGACAAAGCGTCGAAGTGCAAAACGCTCGAAAGGAAACTCAATACAACTGTGAGGGGCCAGTTCGCTGCATGGGCACAGATTGTTTAGAGCCAGAGTCAATCAAGCAGGCTAACTTTGCAGAGGCCGCTGCGATGCTTAATGCGGCGCAGTTTATGACCAATGATATGTCATGCACGGGAGTTGATGGCCAAGATAACGTCGAGTGTACGGTCTTTAAAGGTAATGCTGGCCAGTGCAAAAAAGCCGTTGGCGGCATAGTCGATTGCTGTGAAAAGCCAAGTGGCGTGTCGCTATCGGACTACATTACGATGATAGTGGCGGTTAACAAGCTTGATACGGCAGTCATGGCCATGAATCCGTCTTCGGCAATCTATGGCTCCTGGAATACGCTTAGGGAGCCAATCACGAGCACTTGGAGTGCGGTTAAAGAGCCTTTTGTGTCTGCATGGGACTCTCTCATGGGGGCTGGGCCATCAACGGCTGCTGGCGCGGGAGCGGAGCAAGCTGCGACTGGCTTTATGCAGGTGTTGACCAACAAAACGGCTGAGTGGGTAGGTTCTACCTTTGGTTCGGGGGCGCAATCGGCACTGTTTAGTAACGTTGGTGGCGCGGTTGGAGCCGATGGTGTTGTATCGGGTGGTAACTTTGCGCTGGGTGGCGCTGCGGGCGCGGTTCTGAGTACGGTTATGACGGCCTACATGATTTATTCAGTCACCATGATCCTCATTCAGCTTATCTGGAAATGTGAGCAGAGCGAGTTTGAAATGAACGCCAAGCGGGTATTGAAGAGTTGCCACTACGTAGGCTCTTACTGCAAGTCTAAGTTCTTAGGTGCCTGTGTTGAGAAACGGCAATCATATTGCTGCTTTACTTCGCCGCTTTCACGGATCATTCAAGAACAAGTACGTCCGCAATTGGGCCTTGGTTGGGGCAGTGCGAAGTCACCAAACTGTGAAGGTTTGACCGCGAGTCAGTTAAACCAGGTAGACTGGAGCCAAGTCAATCTCGATGAATGGATAGGTATCTTGTCGATCACGGGCAACCTACCTGAAATACCTTCACTGGATCTTGAGAGACTCACTGGCTCAGGAAGTACGCTAAACGTTGATGGAAATCGTCAGAGTGCCGCAGACAGAGCCATTGAACGGCTAAACGGAATGGATGCCCAGAAACTGCGTCAGGAGGCGACGGAAGAAATTTCGGGGAATAATTAAAAGAAATGGCTCCATTAGCCAGGGTTTGCTGGGCTAATGGAGCATATAAAAAATATTAAATATGCTTTGATTTGATTTAACTGCGACTAATTTGTAGTAGGCTAAGCTAAGTTGATGTTCGCAACAGCACATCTATTTTTTGATTTCAAAGTGGCATGTATAAGCTGTTTAAAAGTCTATCTTATCAAGCCACTCGACATGTTTTGTTCGTTCTTCTTGCTGCCATTTCAAACTCCAAACCCAATCATCTGCTCTTGGTGAACAATCAGAGCACTTATCACAATGACGTTGCTTAAATCCTAACGCAAACTCTGGTCCATCAGAGTTATCGAATGCTTTGATTAACAAGTTCCCCGTTCCAACTGTGTGCTTATGCTTTAAGCAAGTCATGATCGGCATACTTAGAGAGTGCATTCCTAGCTGTTGGGCTATCATCCCTCTCGGTCGGTAATCAACAAACATATGCTCACAATGACCAATAATATTTGTAGGGTCATAGTTGGCTAAACCTATTGCTATGAACTGACCTTCTCTCGAAGTAGGATCGTCTGGGTCCATACCAAGGTTTTTAGCCATGTAAGCAAAGAATTGCTTTTGCTCTTCAATGCTGGTTTCAAAAAGTGGTTTGGGTTGATCCTTACTCGCCATTACATTGTCAAGTGCATCCAATAACTCTTCAGAACTCGGACAATGCTCGATAATTAAATATCTAACGTCGAACTTAACAATAGTTTTGAGTTCGGACTGCAAATTGACCATAAGATACAGCTGCTCAATTTTTCTCATTTCACTAACAATTGACGAGTACATCAATACTGTGTGCAGCATCTTTTCAAGCCACTCATCTAGGAATGCAATAGCTTCATTTGAACCACGTGCATTATGAATGGTTTTAAACATACCTATAGATAATGCCACATCACACATTAAATCAGCCAAGATATTAAACTGACCGAGGTTAATCAGCCTATGGCACATGTTTATTATCTTCTGCAACTGAGCACAAGCATCATGGTATTGCTTATGTATTTCTCGGTTCATAAACAAGTATTCAAAACTATCCGATTTGAAGTTTTCATTTGAATGATGGTGCGCATGAAGTTGTTCAACTTTAAAGTTAAACAGTGAGCTTCTTGCTTTTGCTATAGCTGTAAGACGATAAGCTGACTCTTTTTGCTCTCTGGCAAAAATAATTAAGTATTCGCATAACTTAAATTGCTCTTCAACTTGTTCGTTTTTTACTTGTTTATAAGGAGCGACCTTAAAAGCATAATCGAAGTAAAGTGTAGCCAAGAACCTATCTTTAGGTGGCACAATGCGCGATTGAATAATGTCACTGGCTTGCTGATAAAGATCATTAAATGATCTAGTAAGTAGGAGTTGGTCTAACTTGATATGGTAAGCCTTGAACAAAGCGTCACCTACTTGTTCGATACATGTATTCAAAGCTTCTGGTTGCAGTGTTTTACAGTTGTTAACCGCAAGCTTAAGATCTCTTAAAGACAGAAAGTCCCAACATTCTTGAACAGCCACCAACAATTTATCGAATGTTGCGGTATCGGTTTTTTCTAGCTTTTTCTCAACGGGCAAATGGACAGTCAAAGTATCTGTAGATGAGTCTCTTACTTTCTCCAAGATCTCTTGATTGCCAGTAACAGAAACCCAGTAAATATCTTCGCTAGACACTTCAACAACTACCAATATCACTGGAATATTGAACTTGAGATAATACTGAAGACGTGCGCGAGAAACCGAGAAAGACAGCTTCTGTCCATCCTCAATAAATGAACAGTTCTCTTGGCCTTTAAGCTGAATTTTAAACACGCTTTCTTGACCAAGAGCTCTACCATTTGAATCTTTCAGCTCAATTTCACAATCAATACCATGATCATCCTGATCTTCTTGACTTCTAATAATCCAATTAAGCGGCGCTTTATAGTTAAAAATTCGTCCAGCTGCTGCGCCAATCTCACCTGCATTCATCGTGACACCTTATAAATTTAATGGCTTATATTTTAACGGGAAGCTGCAAAAATTTAAATTATAATAGAGTAAGCGGGAATAAGAGTTATTCAACTAATTTGTTCTAGCTAGTTTTCAATTAACAGCTATCTGATACATGGCAATTAGAATTACCTTGAATGCCTTTAATCTTCAAATCACGTACTTTTTCCCATTCGTCCAAAGGGTCCATTCTTGACCAAGCTTCAAATAGTTGAGTTTGTTGCCTGCTTAGTCTTAGGCCGTATTGATCACGCATGTAGAAATAAATTCTAGCAATATCACCCTGACGGTTAGCTGGTGGTTCTGCACGGCGGTCTTTGAAATCAACTTCGAAATCACATTGACCGTAGGCTCTTGGTTCATTCGGAATCATGCCAAATCGAAAATTTGATCTATCCCCGTTGAGTTCTCCTACTGATGGTACAAGGTTATGGAGATCCGACACCATTTTAGAAAACTCAGGATCATTCTTTTCACAGTTCCGACGACCACCATTTTGCCAGCATTGGCGTTGATGGCCAATTTCCCAAGCTGAGACAACGTGCTCCCACTCTAAGCGTTTTCCTCGTTTCGGTTGCTTCCTTGGTTCATATCCGCAAGATGCAGCATCAATCGCACCATCATTGTTATAACTACATCCACAGTAAAACGTACTCTGGGTGTCTTGGTAAACTTCTCGGGCAAATCGTTTTGCCTGGCTGAACGATGTTGGGTGTTCTGCAAATGCAGGGATAGCGAACAACGCTATTAAGAAGTTAACGAGTAAATTAGTTCTATTCATGTAAATTGGCCAAAAATGACAGTTAAATTCATTTTAACGATTTTGATAGAAAATACAGCAAGATGAAGAGCCCCTTCGAGAGGGGCTGGTTGATGGGAGCCTAGTTGGCTAGTTGGCGGGGTTATCTGTTTCCTCTTCAGTGATATCGTCATCGGTTGAAGGCACCGCTTGCTCAACTTCTGCTTCTTTACCCTTAGCTTGGGCTGATTTTCGTGCTCGAATTTCGATATCAATAATGCGTCGTGCAAGTTTGATAATGCGCTGTTGCCATGCGTAGTTGCCATCAACACGTTGTTTGTTGCTAAGCACGCTAGACAACCAGAGTGTGTCCATTGAGATCATCAACGCATCGAGTTTGCGAACTAAGCCGACAAACTGGCCAACCTGAGGCGAGCTGATTTTGGCGTTGAAGGTAATCGGGTCGGTGTAGTCAGGTACTTCATCGATGCCGTTGGACTCCATCAGTTTGTCCAAACGAGCTTGTTCGTTGTCTACCGCTTTAGCGCAATCCTCGATCAACTGGCTAATGATCTGTTCCACTTCATCAATTTCGTTCTCATCGCCAATGATGCGCAGGATGACATCGATTCCGTAAAGCGCACTGACCGTCCGTCTAAAAACACGGTCAACGACACGTTGCGCCTGTAAGCTGTTAATTGTGAATGATTGTTCAAAGATGGGTTTTGAGTAATTGGGTTTTGCTTGGGCCATAAGTTTGCTCCTGATATGACAATAATCAGTCCCTAGACTAATCCTCTGTGAGGTAATGGCCTTTCAGCTAGGTGGAAGAATTGAGCATCTTTCTAACTATCCTGTCTGGATAAGACGGTTACACTGACTATCAAATATTGCTGATCTGTTTCAGTGATATCTGCGCCTGAGAGCATGAGCTCAAAGGAAGCCCGCCGCTGAGTTTTCTCAGTGGTACTAAGAGGTAGCTAGCCTCCTTAAACAAATAGCCTGCATGTTTTTACATGCTCAACCATGCGTTCCTTACGGTTCGCCTTTTCACCACCCAGCTGGGGGAGTTTTCCCCAGTTGGGGGTGACTCCTTCAAAACCAACTTAAGGAGTCACCAATGGAATATATCTTCGGATTTATTATCCAAATCGCAGGCATCATGTTGCTTGCAAAACTGAGCTGGTCGCTTTTGCGATTGCTTGCTCGTCAAAGCGTGCGCCCGTTTCGATTTGTGCTTACTCAAATCAAGCGATTGCTCACACCAACACCAAAACGTCGTCCAATGGCAGTGCCTAAAGCTCCTGGTATGCCCCGTTTGACATCTGCGTTTTACAAAGAGCCACATCAGTACGACATGGCTTTACTCGAAATACCAACCTATCTGCGTCGTCAGTCTTCTTTGCCCAGCCGGGTAGAAGCAACTGTGTGCACAGAGTTCAACTAAGACGAGGAGAACATCATGAAAAACCAAGTAACACTCATAGGCTACGTTGGCTCTGAGCCAGAGACGCGAGCCTATCCATCAGGTGATTTAGTGACCAGCATTTCACTGGCCACTTCTGAGAAATGGCGCGACCGTCAATCCAATGAGCTCAAAGAGCATACGGAATGGCATCGGGTCGTTTTTCGAGATCGTGGTGGATTTAAGTTAGGGCTAAGGGCAAAAGATTTAATCCAAAAAGGAGCGAAGCTTTTTGTACAAGGGCCTCAGCGCACGCGCTCATGGGAGAAAGATGGTATTAAGCATCGATTGACCGAAGTTGACGCGGACGAGTTTCTGCTTCTTGATAGTGTGAACAAAGCATCTGAGCCATCAGCGGCGGATGATGCGGGCTCCCAAGCTAATTGGGCACAGACTTATCCTGAACCAGATTTTTAACCGAGCAAGAACGCTTTAACCCAGCCGGGAGTACTTTCCCGTCAGGGGCAGACTCCCACTTTGATTGTCGGAGTCCACAATGGAAAAACCAAAGCTAATCCAACGCTTTGCTGAGCGCTTTAGTGTCGATCCAAACAAACTGTTCGATACCCTAAAAGCAACAGCATTCAAGCAACGTGACGGTAGTGCACCGACCAATGAGCAGATGATGGCGCTCTTGGTGGTTGCAGATCAGTACGGCTTGAACCCTTTCACCAAAGAGATTTTTGCGTTCCCTGATAAACAAGCTGGAATTATTCCAGTGGTAGGTGTCGATGGATGGTCTCGCATCATCAATCAACACGACCAGTTTGATGGCATGGAGTTTAAGACTTCAGAAAACAAAGTCTCCCTAGATGGCGCGAAAGAATGCCCGGAATGGATGGAATGCATCATCTATCGGCGCGACCGTTCGCACCCAGTCAAAATCACTGAGTATTTGGATGAAGTCTATCGACCGCCTTTTGAAGGTAACGGCAAAAATGGCCCTTACCGGGTAGATGGTCCATGGCAGACGCACACTAAGCGAATGCTAAGACATAAATCCATGATCCAGTGTTCCCGCATTGCGTTTGGCTTTGTGGGAATTTTCGATCAAGACGAAGCGGAGCGAATTATCGAAGGCCAAGCAACACACGTTGTTGAGCCATCGGTGATTTCACCCGAGCAAGTTGATGATCGAACCCGAGGGCTTGTTTACAAGCTTATCGAGCGGGCGGAAGCTTCAAACGCATGGAATAGTGCATTGGAATATGCCAATGAACATTTTCAAGGTGTTGAGCTGACGTTTGCGAAACAAGAAATCTTTAATGCACAGCAACAGGCAGCCAAAGCGCTCACACAGCCTTTAGCTTCTTAGCGCCACGCATTCATTTTACTAACCCTGGCGGGATTATTCTCCCGTCAGGGGGAAGGTCTCGTCTTTTTTTGGAGATCTTCCATGACTAAATCAGCCTCACTTTTTCGCTTCGTATTGGTTGTTGCCCTTGTCTTAGGTTCGATTCAAGCCGGTATAGCGGCAATTGATTCGGTTCAAACAAGTGTTGTTCAGCATCAAACAGCGTTAGCACAAGCTGCAAAGTAACCACTAAACCCTGAAGGGGAGTTCTCTCCTTCAGGGGAGTCTCCCCTCAAAGGAGGCAATATGAAGGTTATCGACCTATCACAACGTACTCCTGCATGGCACCAGTGGCGCATTGCAGGGGTTACGGCATCTGAAGCCCCAATTATTATGGGGCGTTCACCCTACAAAACACCTTGGCGATTATGGGCAGAAAAAACGGGATTCGTATTACCGGAAGACCTGTCGAATAATCCTAATGTGCTTCGCGGTATACGGTTGGAGCCTCAAGCAAGGCGAGCATTTGAGAATGCGCATAATGACTTTCTTCTGCCTCTATGTGCAGAAGCCGATCATAACGCAATCTTTCGAGCCAGCTTTGATGGCATCAACGATGCGGGCGAACCCGTTGAACTGAAATGTCCTTGCCAGTCAGTTTTTGAGGATGTGCAAGTTCACCGAGAACAAAGCGAGGCGTACCAGTTGTATTGGGTGCAGGTACAGCATCAAATACTGGTCGCCAATAGCACGCGAGGTTGGTTGGTTTTCTATTTTGAGGATCAACTGATTGAGTTTGAAATACAACGAGACGCGGCGTTCTTAACTGAGTTGCAAGAAACAGCGCTTCAGTTTTGGGAGTTAGTACAGACCAAAAAAGAACCGTCAAAATGCCCTGAGCAAGATTGTTTTGTTCCCAAGGGTGAAGCCCAATACCGTTGGACATCGCTGTCTCGACAGTATTGCTCAGCACATGCCGAAGTGGTCCGACTGGAAAATCACATTAAATCTTTGAAAGAGGAAATGCGAGACGCCCAGTCAAAATTGGTCGCCATGATGGGTAACTACGCTCATGCCGACTATGCTGGGGTCAAACTCAGCCGCTACATGATGGCGGGCACGGTGGACTATAAGCAATTGGCCACCGATAAGTTAGGCGAGCTGGATGAACAGGTTTTAGCCGCTTACCGAAAAGCGCCACAAGAGCGGTTGCGCATTAGCACCAATAAGCCAGAGCAGCCCGTTGAAACACCAATCAAAATCAGTCTTGAGCAAGATAACTTGGTTCTGCCAGGTGACTCGCCGAGCTCATTTTACTTTTAACGTTCACTTGGAGCCGATTTCGGCTCCTTTCTCATGCGCTTACATCGAGTGCATCAGAAAGCAGTTTCACTCGTAGCCAATGCTGGGTACGAATGATAGAGCGAGCTGAACTCTTACATACACAGCCATACCATAATCAACACACCACCCGACGGGGACTTCATTCCCTGTTGGGGCATGGGGCCTCGTCAAAACTAATGAGGTTTACCATGACTGAACAATCCCCATTTTTGGTTCAAGTGAATCAAGCGTTTAATGTCCCGGCTCCTGATGCTTTCGTTCTGGAAGGATTTGGTGCCGACACTACCCATCCAAACATTCCCGTTCGCAAGGACGAGTATGTTTTTAGAAAAGAAGACTTACGTGACGTATTGGCGTTCTTGTCTCACCCTGACGGTGACGGTTTGTATATTACAGGCCCCACGGGATGCGGTAAGACCTCGCTAATTTGCCAAGTTGCTTCTCGATTGAATTGGCCTGTTCAGCAAATTACTGCGCACGGTCGATTGGAGTTGTCCGATCTTATCGGTCACCACACGCTGGTTAATGGCAACATGACCTTTGTGTATGGACCGCTGGCACTGGCTGTCAAACATGGCCATTTGCTGATCATTAATGAAATGGATCTTGCTGAGCCTGCTGAACTAGCTGGGCTCAATGACATTTTGGAAGGTGCCCCGTTGGTCATCGCACAAAATGGCGGTGAGATCATCATGCCACATAACAAGTTTCGTTTTATCGCAACCGGCAATAGTGCGGGCAGCGGTGACCAGACGGGCTTGTATCAAGGTGTGCTTCAACAGAATTTGGCTTTTCTTGATCGCTTTAGAATCATCGAAGCGACCTATGCAGAGCCTTCTGTAGAGGAAGCCATTCTGGAGAACGTTGCGCCGGGCTTGCCAGAAGTCTTTCGCCAAAAAATGGTGAAGGTGGCTGGTGACATTCGTCGTCTTTTTATTGGGGGCGCGGATGGCGGTGCGGAGCTTAGTATCACCATGTCCACTCGGACCTTGGTGCGCTGGGCAAAGTTAACACTTGCTTTTAAAGGTGCTCCTAACGCAGTGGAGTATGCACTGGTTCGGTCTTTGACGGCTCGTGCTGAGTTGGAGCAACGAGAAGCCATTCACCGTATTGCTGCTGATGTATTCGGTGATCACTGGGAGGATTGATGATGGAAAAGTGCTTTGCTCTTTACCGTTACAGTCATTCTGATGGGACAGCCAAAGAATGGGCCATTTATGTTGGAGCAGATAACCAGGAGATTGAAGTTCGGTTTGGAAAAGCCGGTCAATTGTCGCAGCAGCGATTGATTGATTCGACTGATCCTAACGCTGAAGCAGACCGACGAATCAATGAGAAAATCAACAAGGGTTATCGATTTGTTGGACACGTCGGTATTGATCATCAAGGGCGGCCATTTGAACTCTCAAATGCGCTTGATAGCGTCGCGTGCGCCAATAACGTCAGTTGGGAGTTTCGTACTCGCAAGGACGTCAATGGCCAAATCTCGCTGGCGCAAAAAGCGTTGTTCGATATGGCAAAGCTGCTTGAAGCCTATGGCTTGGCTGTTATTGATGATAACCAGGTCAGGATTGGAGAATGGTCATTAGCGTTTTGCAAAAGCGGATTACCTAGTACCAATCAAATCAGCATGGTGTCAGGTGAAGGCGCTGGCATTGTTAACACTGATGATGGCCCGTGGCCATTGTTGCTGTTACTGGCCTTTAAGCGTCAATTACCACCACTGTGTTCGCTTACAGTAGCGAGTCCTGAAGGGATAGAAGTATCCGACCAACTGAAGTTGGAAAAAGATGTATTGCGTTTGCTAGGCAGTGATTTAGAGCGGGTTCGCCCGATAGCTGAAGCACTGGACTTAATGCCTGCGAAGATCGATCTCAACCAATCGTCGCCTGATTCGCAAAATTACTATTTCTGATAGTGATGTTGCCATTAGCGCGTCAACTACTACCACCCAAACGGGGGCCATTGCTCCTGCTGGGAGTGGTGCGTCCCCATCTCGCATGAGGATGCACTATGAGTATTCAAACCCTCGACAAACTTTTGATTTGTCACATCGACTGTTCCATCTGGAGCGGTAGAAAAAAACTAAGGCCTGAAGATTTCAGATTAGCCAATGGCAGCCAACTTCCACCGAAGGATGTTGCCAGCTTAGGGAGTAAAAAAATTTGCGACCCTGAGGCATTGGCGAACTTTGAAAGGCTTAAGAAAGAAGCGCAGCGCTTGTGTGAGCAAGTCGGCGTGCGGTTCTTAGGTGGCTATGCCGTCCCTGAAGACCGAATTGATCAGATTGTTCCAGAGCTTGACCGGATCGGTCAGGAGTTTGCGCAGTGTAAGCAGTTGTTCTTGGACAACTATGATCAGGTGACGTTTGACTGGGTTGCGAAACACCCGGAATTTGCAGATGCAATCCGACGTGCATTATCACCCATCGAAGACGTGGAACAACGGCTTCAGTTCGATTATGCCATTTATCGAATGCAACCAGCTGAACAAGCTGGTGGATTAGATGACAAGGTCAATGGCATGGGACACACCCTCTTTAGGGAGGTGGCTCGTGATGCCAATGAACTGTTTGAGCGTTCCGTTGCAGGTAAGAATCAAATCAGCCAGCGAGCTCTTAATCCTCTGAAGCGGTTAAGAGACAAGTTGGATGGTTTGTCATTCCTGGATCACCGAGTTCAGCCAATGGTTGAAGCGATGGACAATTTATTTGTTCGTCTGCCGAAGACCGGCCCTGTGACAGACAATCTCTATCACGAACTGATGGCGACCATTTTAATTTTGTCTGATCCAGACAAGATGAGAATGCACGGTGAAGGTCAATTGGATATCAGACAACTGATGCCCAAACCTGAACCTAAACCCGCACAGCCAGTATCTGCTCAGGCAGATAACTTACGTGCAATACCACAACCAACCGTCAGACCAAACCTTGGTTCGACTGTACCAAACTCATTTTATTTCTAACGTCCTTGAGGGCATGTTGCCCTTAAGGGCGCATGTCCTCTGAACTATGTAAGAGGAAATTATGCAATCAACCATCCATAACCCCAGCCAACTGAACCAGTTTGAAGCACATTTTCGTGGTGTGACTGATGCGGTTGAAAGTGAATCGATACCAGAAGTGGCGTGTTGTCGAACGTTAGTACAACGATCGTACTCAACACATAGTGTCGTGATCCCCAAGAACCCTGTTTTGATCGCAGATGCGGACGCACAAGGAGCTTGGGTAACGGCCATGGTATTTGTTCCAAACATGGCATTGCAGCAAACCGCTTTTGAGCGGGCCTGGCTGCAATATCAACACGAGGTGTCTACTCAGTTACAAGACCAGTACGGTCTGACATTGGATGACATCCTGAGTTTAGACCAGCTTAAAACGTCATTTGAGCAGCACGAGAGTCCAGCTCAATTGGTGGCTTGGTTAGGTCAAAAATACGATCTGGATAAGCTAAAAGCACAGGTTTAAACACTCACATTCCCAGCGGGGAAACGCTCCCGCTGAGGGAGTATTCCCCCTAATGATTAGGAGACTCCCATGAATCATCCATTAAAAAACGCACTGCCAATCGTTGCCGCCGCTTATGGCGAAAAGTTTGGTGTGAAGGTGCTTATTCAAGGACAAGATGCGTTTACCGATGGTGAGCGGATTGTGATCCCAACAGCAAACCCAGACGACCCACACTATCAACAGATAGCTTGGGGTTATCTGGCTCATGAAGCGGCGCATATTCGGCATACCAATTTTGACATGGTGCAGAAGGCGTCGTCCAAGCCGATCCGTAAGGCACTTCTCAATATCATTGAGGACGTTCGCATTGAAAACGAATTGGCAAAGGATTACCCCGGAACCCGGCGCAGTATTTCGCAAGTGATTGAGTACATGGTGGACACACAGCAAATGTGTGTACCTGAACAGCCTGAGCCTGCATCTAACTTGCAAGCCTGGTTGTTGTTTCGCTTGAGATGCCATTTTCTGGGCCAGAAAGCACTGACGCCTTTGTATCAAGCTGTTGATGAAAGAGTGAGACAACTCTTTCCTGCCGCAGCGATGAGCCGGTTAAGCGCCATGCTGACAGCAGTGCCTAGCCTGGCATCTACAGGTGAAGTGCTGAAACTTGTCGATGCCATCGTTGCCATGTTGGAAGAAGAATCTCGTCCACCACAGGATGAGTCGGATGCTGATAACGGTGATGACATTGGACAAGATGCGAGTAATGACAGCAATAGCAGTAGTGACAGTCAAACCCCGGAAACAGGTTCGTCTGCAACGGGGGATGCTGCTGAAACGGGAGATTCTGATAACTCTGATCAAGCTGACAATTTGCGACAAGCCTTAGAGGCCAGTGCCGCTCAGTTTGAATCCGATACCTTTGCACAAGTGGCAGAAGTGTTGTCGGAACAAGCTGAAGGACATCAGGGTGTCACTCCACTCAGTTTGCCCCAAGCAGAGCAGGCTATGTTGGGTGATGAGGCCATTTTGACCTTATCGGCGTCTGAGTCCGCTCAAATTCGAGCCAGGCTTAGGGGCATGGTTCAGTCCAGTCAGGACAATCGGAATCATGCCAAACGGCACGGTCTTCGAGTTGCAACCCATCGTCTTGCCGCCTCACAAGCAGGTGAATCGAGATTGTTTATTCAAAGGCAGCCGCGCATTGCGCCTAATGCTGCTGTGCACTTGCTTGTCGATATATCGGGCTCAATGGGTAAGCCCATTGGCGAAGGTAATCGCAAGTACTTTCATGTTGCCAATGAAGCCGCTTTGGCTTTGGCCATGGCATTGGAAGGTATACCGGGTGTTGTACCTGCGGTCAGTTATTTTCCTGGTATTCATCAGGAAGTATCTATCGCGTTATTGCCCAAGCAATCGGTTCGACATCGGGCCGCCTGTTTTGACCAAAAACCACGAGGTTGTACGCCTATGGCACAAGCTATGTGGTTTGCGGCAAACAGTTTGTTGGCACAAAAACAGAAGCGAAAGCTAATGATAGTGCTAACGGATGGTGACCCAGATGATTGGGCTGCCACGCATGACATTGTTGACCGGTGCAGACGCAGTGGCTTTGAGCTGCTGGGGATCGGGATTCAAACACGCAGTGTTGAGAAATTCTTTCCTCAAAGCATTGTGATTAATGACGTCAAAGATCTAAAGCGTGAGTTATTCGAAGTAACACAACAACTGTTAATTCAGTAACCACATCAATTTTACCACCCTGCGGGGACGATTCCGTCTCCGTCAGGGCATGGGTTCGTCTCCGCTTTTTTTTGGAGACTCCTATGAAAAACAAAAAGTTCTTAGCTGGCGAAGAGGCCGGTACTTATATCGTTCCTGAGCAAGTGACTGAAGCGGATATCTTAGATATGGCGCTTAAGCTTGCCCGTAGTCGATTGAGTAAAGGTCGAAAAATTGAACAGCCATCGTCGGCGTTCTCATACCTGCAAACACTGATGCACGAGTATGAGCACGAAGTCTTTGGCGTGCTGTTTCTTGATACAAAGCATCGCGTTATTCGATTTGAAGAGCTATTTAAAGGCACTTTAGATGCGGCGAGCGTATATCCAAGGGAAGTAACAAAGCGGGCATTGGAACTTAATGCGGCAGCAGTGATACTGGTTCATAACCATCCATCGGGTGATCCTGAGCCTAGTGAAGCTGATAAACGCATCACTCATCGACTTCGTGACTCCTTGTCACTTGTTGATATTCGAACGCTTGACCATGTCGTAGTCGCATCCGAGGGCTGCGTTTCGCTTGCCGAACGCGGTTATCTTTAATGAATGGGCGCATTGCCCATTCTCCTACATCACAAAAGCAGTCCCATCAACACACATCATCACAGCTCGAATTTCTATTTGAGTTTGATGATGCCCCAGTCACTTGGTCTGACACGGAAATCTGGCAGTTACGCGAAGGCATTCTATTGGATGCGATCCGAGTATTGCTGGACGGTCGTGTCAGCACTCGGTTGCGCAAGGATGTGTTGTCGTGGATTCAAAATGACGAAATAGCGCCATTTTGCTTTCGTGTTTGCGCGATGGCTGCGGTTGTCGATCCTGATGTGCTTCGTGATTCCATCATGTGGCTATTAAGACGACATGGTATCCAGCTTGACTAACGTTCCTGCATTAACCAAACGGCTTAATGTAGGACCCAAGCTGACTTTTACCACCAGTGGTAGGAGTCGGCTTTTTACTTAAGGAGGTTATATGGCGTTACCTTTACAAATTGAAACAGTAAGGCCATATCTTAATGGCCAATGGCTTCAAGTATTAGCGGCATTGGTGCCAGAACTTGATGCCGCTATTGCTCGAAAAGGCCGTCATGTGGCTTGTCCTGTTCATGGCGGTCGTGATGGCTTTAGGCTGTTCAAAGATGCTGAATATACCGGTGGTGGCGTTTGTAATACCTGCGGTATCTTTCATGATGGCTTTGAACTGTTGTCTTGGATTAATGGGTGGAACTTTGCTCAGTCTATTGAAGCAATTGGCCAAGTTCTTGGTATTCAACCCGGACAAATACAAGCACCTTCTCGGGCAATAACGCGTAACGCTGTTGATTGGAAGGCTAGAAAGCAGGACGAGGACAAAGCGATTATCCATCGCTTGAATCAAACCTGGGGAGAAACGCTATCTCTTGCAGATACTCGTGCGCAACCAGTTTGGAACTACTTGCATCGTCGTGGCATTGTTACCCGGCTTCGTCCTGAATGGGATTCGGTGCTGAGGTTTCATCCAAACTTGCCTTACCATGATGAAGATGGTCTGTTTATCGATAGCTACCCAGCGCTGCTAGGTAAAATCGTTACGCAGCAAGGGCGTTCGGCCACGTTCCATCGGATCTACCTAAGTGAAGATGGATTCAAAGCGCCGGTTGAAAAGCCTAAAAAGATGATGCCGATACCAAGTGACAGAACAATCACTGGTGGTGCCATTCCTATAGGTGAGCCTGGTGAAGTACTAGGTGTTTCTGAAGGTATAGAAACGGCCCTAGCGGTAACCAGAGCAACGGGGCAAACATGTTGGTCGGTTGTGAATGCAACGCTACTGGCTAGGTTTGAACCACCAAGTAATGTGAAAATGCTGTACATCTGGGCAGATCACGATCTCTCTGAGACCGGCCTGAATGCAGCGAATGAACTCAAGAAAAAAGCCTGGCAAAAAGGCATTCTGACACAAGTGTTGATCCCTCCGATACCAACGTCACTTGGCGTGAAAAGTTGGGATTGGAATGATGTGTTGAATGTTTACGGTGCCATGGGCTTTCCTAAAGTTCATATCTGATCCAAGGGGCTTCGGCCCCTTTTTTTGCGCCTTGCATATTTGAAAAAACATGGAGAATGAAAAATAGATAACCAATAGGAGAAACAAACATGATGGTATTAACCCTGTTAACAAAGCAGATTGATGGTGAGTTTACGGTTTACTGGAAGACCGGACTTCGAAGAGGTGGTGAGCTAAAGGTCGATTTAGGTGAGCAATACGACAAGCTACCTGAGCAGCAAAAGCCAATTGCAGCTGAGCTTTATGCTATTCATCACCTACTGTCAGTGAAAGAGGTGATGGGGAGTAACCGAAGCGGTAATGGGCTTCAAATCCGAGTCAGTAAAGGAGCTATCAAAAAGTTACAGAAACAACGCTCAACTAAGCATTCACTTTACAGCCTGACTAGGTTTTTGCTCACTCGATACCAGGAAGCACAGATCTCGGTAGAGAAGTGGGACGATTGGCTCTCACATTCCTTCGAAGAATACAGCGTCGATAATGCTACAGTGAGAGAAATCGATGAGGTCATCAACGTTCCGAACATTGGACCTGTCGTGGTAACTCGTCATGCACTAGAAAGATTCGTGGAAAGGCTTTCAGACGGTGTACCTAAGCATCCTTGGAAGGCTTTGTGCACAAAGCTGTTATGTTCTGCGCTAACTAAAGCCGAGTTACCAGAAAGCGTCGCTACTAAAAAAGCAAAAAAATATGCACAAGAGGCCGAATTCTGGCAGCACGTGGAGAGCAAGATGTACTTTGTTATGATTACGGGTGACTCAATGAAGACATTGGTTACGGTTTTTGCAGTAAAGTAAGCTAATGTAGTATTCGCACTTTATGAATATTACTTATGTGCCAAAAGCGGAGATTCGCATAAACCAACAACAATGACTGCTTTGCAGCTCAAAGCGGTCATTGCTATTTCAAATGCCAATTATGTTCGGTGACTTTTACTTGCGCATTGTGCTTAATCAAGTCTTGATCTAACATAACCTCAAATGCTGGTCATACCAAAGTGTGCTATGTGATGTTAATTGAAACATCAAGTTCGGTCATTATTTACGCTGTTCTGTCGATAAAGAAATGTCACTGCAAAATAATGAGGCATTATCATGGCAAGCCGCATACCATGGAACAAAGGCAAGATCATCGGCCAAAAAGCGCCGCTGCGCCAACAAGAAATTTGGTCTATCCGTGCCCTGCTGGAAATAGCCAACAACTTAAAGGAGCTGGCTCTGTTTAACCTCGCGATTGATTCTAAGTTACGGGGGTGTGATTTGGTGGCGTTGAAAGTCTCTGATGTGATGCGCTCTGGCGATATTCTCACTCGTACCAGTGTGGTGCAGCAAAAAACCGGTACGCCGGTGATGTTTGAGATAATTGCATATACCCGTGAGTCGTTACGCAAATGGATAGCATACGCTAAATTAAACGCTACTGACTATTTATTCCCATCACGAAAGCATACTGTACCTCATCTTGGCACCCGCGCTTACGATCGCATAGTCCATAAATGGGTGTCATCCATAGGTTTAGAAAGCAGTTTGTATGGCACTCACTCCATGCGCAGAACTAAAGTTTCTATTCTGTACAAGCGAGACAAAAACTTACGCGCCATTCAGTTGTTACTCGGTCATAAGAAAATCGAAAGCACAGTGCGTTATCTTGGTATCGATGTGCAGGATGCGCTTGAGTCTGCTGAAAATCTTGAAATAAGACCTGAATCCGTGACTTCAGATTCAATAAATGTGTTCAAAACCCTGCAATAGCAAGGCTTCCAACGTTAAAATAGTCATCACTGTCCATTCACCCAATCAGTGATGTTACTACCATGCGTAAGTTCAAGCTTGTTCAGTCTAAAACCGAAGTGATCACACCTCATGGTGGTCTTGCTCTCATTGGTCATTGCATCAACCAAATGACATCACTTCATAAGACTTCTCGTGATGTCGCTAAACGCCATGGTATCGCTAATATCGATCTTATTCGTACGTATGTAGGACTCGTTTGCTTGGGCAAAAGTGACTTTGAAGCCGTCGAACAAGCCAGACATGATCCCTACTTCAAGGCCGCCATGGGTATCAAACAATCACCCTCATCCGCGCGATTACGTCAGCGCTTTGATGAAGATGCCGTTAATTTACTGCCACTGTTAAGTTCGGCCAGTGTTGAGTTTTTACAGAATGCATCCATTCCACTAACAGGGCTCTCAACAGGGTATATTCCCTTGGATATGGACGTGTTCCCCATGGATAACAGTGACACCAAAAAGGAAGGTGTTTCGTATACCTACAAAGGCCATGATGGCTATGCACCGATCGCTGCCTATTTGGGTCAACAAGGCTGGTGCTTAGGTTGTGAGTTACGCCCTGGCAGCCAACATGCTAATGCTGAGTTTATCAATGTACTTCAACGGGTGATTCCAAGAGCACGTCAGCTTACCGATCAGTCATTACTGATCCGACTGGATAGTGCACATGATGCGCTTGAAAACCGTGTTTTTCTGAACGACCAAAACGTCGACTTCCTGATTAAATGGAACCCACGAAAGCAGAATGTCTGGCAATGGTACGATGAAGCCTGTACACATGCGAAGTGGCTACACACACGCCCCGGTAAAATGGAAGCCGTGTTCTCTCAACAGCTGGATGATGCGGCCAATACGCGTCGAGTGATCAAAGTCACGGTGAGACACTCTGATGCCAAAGGTCAGTTGTTCTTGGAGCCTGAAATCAGCTTAGATGGCTGGTTGACCTCATTGTCTTCAGATGTGGCAGATGACGCCACGGTGATTAAACTCTACAAAGGGCATGCGCTGTGTGAACAGTTCCATAGCGAGTTCAAGACCGACTTGGATCTAGAGCGCCTGCCATCAGGGAAGTTCGCGACTAACGATCTAGTCATGGGCTTTGCCGTCATGGCTTATAACATCTTACGCTGGATCGGTTTACGCGGCTTAATGCAATCTGACTCACCTGTGCGGCACTCAGCGAAACGTCGCCGATTGAAAACCGTTATGCAAGAGTTGATGTATCTGGCCTGCCGACTCGTGAAGAGTGGTAGACAGCTGACACTTAAGTTTGGCTCTCATTGTCCAGGATTTAGCGCATTCAATCGCGTGTATCACATTACCTGACATACTCGATATACCAAACATTCCTTGCATGGCTAGTAGCCAGGCCTCAGCATGCCAAATCGGTCAAAATTGTTTGAATTTTAACCAGAGAAAAATCCTTTAATAGGCAAAAATCAGTAGCCTGCAATGCAAGCGCACATCAGTACGAATAAAATCGATTGTTAAAGAGCGATAAAACAGTGACTGCTCCGATCTGTAATCTTAAGCAATACTCGTCACTGATTCAGGTAAGAGTTTCCCTTTTATAGTTAAAATACTATATTGCAAAGCATACGAAGCTACTGAATTATAATGCCCTGTACAAATAAGGAACATTTATGCGTAAAAACCTGCCAGTTACTGATCGAGAGAAAACATTTGGAAGTACAACTAAACTGATTTCAGTGACTGATACTGAAGGAACTATTCTTGAATGTAATGATGCCTTTGTTGAAGTCAGTGGCTTTCAAAAGCACGAGCTGATTGGACAGCCTCATAATATGGTTAGGCACCCGGATATGCCACCAGAGGCATATAAAAAGATGTGGCACTATTTGAAATCCGGTAAGCCATGGATGGGTCTTGTAAAAAACCGCTGTAAAAATGGCGACTATTATTGGGTGGATGCGTATGTGACGCCTGTAACACAGAATGGCAGAGTAATAGGCTATGAATCAGTTCGCTCCTGCCCCTCAAGTCAGGACGTGGAGCGGGCGACTAAACTTTATCGTGATATCAATGCAGGAAAAAGTAGTCTCTCCTCTTTACCCATATCGCTTGAAAATGCCTTTTTAGTATTATCGATAGCCCTGTGTGCTGGTTTATTCGGTTTTGGTTTCAAAGAACTTTCTGAGGGTGTACTGCTAGTCTCAGTGGTCATTTTTGCTATTTGGGTATCATTAAGCAGAAAGAAAACCCTCAATGCGCTGAACGACATGCTTAACCATGCATTTTCAGATGAACTGGCGGTAAAAAGTTATACAGATGAAACCGGTGATTTAGGCAAGCTTAAAGTTGCTATTTTAAGTCAGCTCGCGCATTTAGGAACAGTGATCACCCGCATCGAAAGTGCTGCGCTTGTTGTCGCTAAGGAATCGGAGAAAGGCGCAGAATTAACGGATAAAACCAGAAAAGACATTGAAAGTCAGCAAGCAGAAACCATTCAGGTGGCTACTGCGATGAATGAAATGTCGACTACTATTGCCGAAGTATCTAAGCATGTCAGTGATACCGCTACGCAGGCTGATACTGCTAACCATCTTGCAGTAAAAGGCACTAAGGTGGCGAATGTTACCCGCGACTCTATTCAAAAGCTAAAACTAACGGTAGAGCAAATTGGTAGTTCTGTGCGCGGTGTGTCAGAACAAACCTCACGTATCGCCAGTGCCGCGCAAATAATCGAACAGATTGCAGATCAAACCAACTTACTTGCCCTTAACGCTGCTATTGAGGCCGCTCGTGCAGGTGAGCAAGGTCGAGGTTTTGCCGTGGTTGCCGATGAGGTAAGAAGTCTTGCCCAGAGAACTCAAGAATCGACTAAAGACATCTACGGTATTATCACCGAATTAACGAAACGCGCAGGTGATGCTGTGCACGTCGCTGATGCTGGCGCGACTGATGCAGAAGATGGTCTTTCTCATGTGATTGAGAGTGGTAAAATGTTAAGTGGCATTTCCGAGTCTGTTGGTCAAATTGCTTCTATGTCTACTCAAATGGCTGCCGCAGTTGAAGAGCAAGCTCATGTTGCTGAGGACATTAACCGGCAAATAGTAAATATTTCAACGCTTGCCGATTTAAGTAATGACAGCTCGATGCAGCTTTCAGAGACGATTATTTATTTGAACAAGATTGCTGATGAGCTTCATGAACTGGTAGTACGGTTTAAGCGGTAATCTTTCAAGTGAAAGCCTAAAACATTTAACAGTGTATTCTTGCAGTACAATTGATAATAGGGCACCTCTAAAAATCCATATTCATAGCGTCCAATAACCATCACTCGAATTTTTCACGTTTTAATTGAGACGAATTCTTATTTGCTCAATAAAAAGTCGCCCTATCCGTATTTAAATCGCCATTTTTACTCCAGAGTTATCCTCTGGAGCTATTTGTCTACCGAGCAGACGCAGCTATCCTGTGAAGCGTTACATATCGCCTCATGTTGTACACCAGATTCATCAAGCAAACCTTGGTTGTAGCACGGGCTAAGCCAATGGTGCGGACAAATAAACCGCCTTGTTCATTTTCGATGGAGCCAAAGACATGCTCAACGCGAGCTCGTACACTCGATTTTTTACTGTTGGCTTGCTGCTGCCGTTTTGTCAGTGGTTTATTACGCGCGCCCTTTCTATGCACCTGGTTGCGATAACCCAAGCCCCCTAAGATGACATCGTTTTCTTCGCTACGATAGGCGCTGTCAGCCCACACATCCTTCGAGCTATTTTCTGTCAGTAAGTCAAAGAATACCTGGGAGTCGTGAACTTCTGCTGAAGTGACCGCAAAATCCCGAATGAGTTTGTGTTCATTGTCCACAACCACATGATTCTTGTAGCCGTAGTGGGTTTCCTGGTTTTTCTTGGTCCAACGAGCATCGACGTCTTTCTGGCATTTTTTATGGGCATTGTCTTCAAAGCTACTGGGCGTAATTCCCTGCTTTATCTGTTGGTTTTCTTCACGGTTATTACGCTGCTTGGGTGCTTCAACAAAACTGGCATCAATGATTTGGCCACGCCGGGCTTTTAGGCCCTGCTCGTCCAGAAAAAGATCGAAGCGGTCAAACAGTGTTTTGTGCAAGCCCGCCCTGGTTAAATCTTCACGGAACATCCTCACCGTATTCGCATCGGGTACGGTGTCTTCTGGCAAGAGGTTCAAAAAGCGGCAAAAGCTGTAGCGATCACGCACTTGAAATTCCACTTCGTCATCGGAGATGTTGTAGAGCTGCTGTAAAATAAGCATTTTGAACAGCAGCACAACATCATAAGGCTTACGACCGGCGTTGCTTTTACGGGGTTTCTCGCGAACCTGGATTAAGGTTGAACGGAAATCTTCCCAATCAATCAGTTTGTTTAAAAAAATCAGTGGATCGCGTTCGTTAAGCTTACGGTGGCGATCATCCAAATCGAAGAAACTGGGTTGCATTGTGAGCCTTTGACCACTGTTGTTGTCTTTGCGTTAGTTTAAACTGATTTAGCCTATTTTTGGAGGTGCCCAATAATCGATTAAGCAGCAAATTATTGGAGTAACGTTTTGAACGCACCTGAATCCCCTGTTGATGAAGCTGCTCGTTTACTTGCATTACAGCGAACTAATTTGCTGGATACGCCAGCAGAGAAGCGCTTTGACCGCATTACAAGATTAGCAGCGTCTGTATTTAAAGTGCCAATATGCCTTATCTCTTTGGTGGATAGTGACCGGCAATGGTTTAAATCTAAAGTGGGTCTTGACGCTTGTGAAACAGGCCGTGATATCTCATTTTGTGGCCATGCGATATTGCATGAGGATATTTTAATTGTTTCAGATGCAACAAAAGATGAGCGCTTTTCGTCAAATCCTTTAGTAACCCACGCGCCGCATATTCGTTTTTATGCGGGTGCACCGCTGCGAGAGACAAGTGGGCAACCCATCGGCACTCTATGTCTCATTGACTCCGTGGCCAGAGACTTTTCAGCAAAAGAGCAGCAAGAACTGCGCGAATTTGCAGACATGGTTGAGTATGAAATTGCCAAAGAAGATCACGCTCGACTTCAAGAGCAGTTTTTAAAAGGCATGGCAAGAACAACCTCAATACTGGCAACACTGCCTGATATGGTATTTGTTATTGACCGAAACTTTCGTTTTTTGGTTTGCAAAGAGCATCCTGACTTACTTAAACCTCAACAAGCGATTTTGGGGCGTACCGTTCATGAGATACTACCCAATGAGCTAGGTCATCAACTCGTAGAGTGCCTCAAGCAAGCCTTTTGTAACAACGATGTGATTCATCATAACTACACGTTTGAAAAGTCAAATCAATCGTTCGAAGCCCGATACAAAAAAATTGATGATAATGAGGTATTAGTGGTCATACGCAATACCACGGCACAAGTTGAAGCGCAGTCAGAAATAAGACGCCTTTCTGAAGTTGCAAGGCAGACAACCAATGGTGTGGTAATAACTGATGTCAAAGGTCGAGTTATATGGATTAATGAAGCTTTCTCCTTTCTTACAGGATATGGCATTGAAGAAATGCAGGGTAAAAAGCCTGGGGAGTTATTACAAGGGCCCGACACTGATCCGGCCACTGTTGCAATAATGAGAGATGCGCTTGCTCAACAGAACGGCTTTAATGTTGATGTTGTAAATTATTCAAAAGCGCAAAATTCCTACTGGGTGAGAATAGCTTGTAACCCGCTGTTTAGTGAAAGTGGTAGTTTGAGCGGCTATATTGCAATTGAAACAGATATTACAAAAGAGAAACAGGATGAAGAGCTCATAAGGAACAGTCAGAATTTACTTAAGGCCGTAATAGACGCTAACAATATAGGCACATGGCATTTTAATATTCAAACAGGCGAGTTGATTATCAATGATAAATGGGCCGCATTACAGGGTTACACACTTTCTGAGTTATTACCTGCAAACAGAAGCACGTGGGAGAGGTTAACGCATCCTGATGACCTGGCTTATTGTGCAACTATTCTTGAAAAGCACGCAGCAGGTCTTATTCCTATATATGAAGCCAATCTTCGTATGAAACACAAAAATGGTGAATGGATATGGATAAATACCAGAGGGCGTGTGTCATCGAGATCAAATGATGGCAAAGCTCTATGGTTATTGGGTACGCATTTTGATATCAATGACCAAATAATTGCAGAAAAAGCGCTTAGTGATAAGTCAAGGCAGATGGAAGCTGTTGTTGAAGGGTTGCTTGATGGCATTATTACTATTGATGGTCGTGGTAAAATTCTGACATTTAACCAAGCCGCACAGGAAATCTTCGGCTATACGGAAGATGAAACGCTTGGCAAAAATATTAGCATGTTGATGGGGGCACCTCATCGAGAGCATCACGATAGCTACTTATCAAATTATATAGAACGTGGTGTCAGTGACATTACTGGGCGTATTCGTGAGCTTGAGGCCTTGCGCAAAGATGGTTCTATGTTTCCAATCGAGCTTGGTGTAGTTGAAGTTCAAATGGCTGGTGAAGTTAACTTTATCGGTGTTGTCAGGGATATCACTGAGCGTAAACAACGTGAAAATGAAATTCACCAGTTAGCATTTTATGACCCATTAACATTGCTACCTAATCGACGTCTGTTGTTGGACAGATTGACGGGAGCTATAAATCATAGCGTTCGTACAAGGAACTTCTCAGCATTATTTTTTCTTGATTTAGATAACTTTAAAAACCTTAATGATAGTGCTGGTCATAATAAAGGTGATTTGCTGTTGTGTCAGGTCGCTGAGCGTCTTGTCAACTCAGTGAGACAAGGTGATACCGTAGCGCGTTTAGGCGGCGATGAGTTTGTTATTATTGCATCAGATTTAAGTCATGAACCAACATTAGCAGCGAACCAGGCTGAGAGACTTGCACAAAACATCGTGAGTAATTTAACAAGGGAATATAATCTTGACGGTCTAACTTACAATAGTTCGGTAAGCATTGGTGTAACACTTTTTAACAGTGAAAATCTGTCAAAAGAAGATTTGTTAAAGCAAGCTGATATGGCTATGTACAAGGCTAAATATGCTGGCCGAAATGATGTGCAGTTTTTTGACCCGCAAATGCAAGTTGCAGTAAGCTCAAGAGCAGCAATTATTAGCGACTTATACTCTGCAATACAAAGCCAGCAATTTGTACTTTTCTATCAAAAACAGGTCAATCACCTGAAGCAGTTTATTGGTGTTGAGGTATTGTTACGCTGGATACACCCAGAAAAAGGCATGGTGTCGCCACTGCAATTTATCCCATTAGCGGAGAAAACAGGTCTTATTGTACCCATTGGCGAGTGGGTGCTAGAGGAAGCTTGCGCCACTCTGGCAAAATGGTCTTTAGAATCCGAAAAACAACACCTAAGCATTGCGGTTAACATAAGCGTAGTTCAATTTAGCAAAGATAATTTTGTTCAGACTGTTTTAAATGCATTGAAAACCTCAGGTGCAAATCCACAGTTGCTAAAGCTGGAAATTACGGAAACGTTGCTCGCAAATAACATTCCTGATGTTAAAGCTAAGATGAAAGAGTTGCAGCAGCACGGCGTGACTTTTTCAATCGATGATTTTGGTACAGGCTATTCATCCTTATCCTACTTAAAACAATTGCCTATAAATCAGTTGAAAATTGACCAAGGGTTTGTTCGAGATATTATCAATAGCAGTAATGATAGGGCCATCGCTCAGGCAGTTATAACATTAGCCGACTCAATGGAACTGCAAGTCATAGCTGAGGGTGTTGAAACAGAAGCCCAGCGCGCGTTATTGCAGAGTATGGGGTGTCACACCTATCAAGGCTATTTATACGGAAAACCGTGTCGGATAGAAGAGCTGCATTTTTAAAAGATAATTAGTAAGGTACATTAAGCGGGTTTTAATTTAGTAGTTTATAGGCAATAAAATCCGAAAAGGTAATGTCCGCTATATCAAACAAAGCATACTTTTGAATGAGCACTATGATACGAAGAGAAATTTCCGCAATTCGCTCAAAGCGGTCCAATCATAAATTTGGCTCGTTAAAATTAGCTGTTGTTACTGGTCACAGCAGCTAGTCAGAAAAACACACGATTCATTCATCTATCTGGCCAATCGCTCTTACCGGGATCATTAGCATGTTAGCTCTATGAAATTTTCTGGAGCTGACAATGAGAACCCCCTTGTTCCCTTGGTTCATCCTATGGGTGACCATCCCAATCATTATTTTCTTGCTATTCATCTTGCCCGCCCATGCCAGTGATGGACCATTCTATCAGCGTGGTCAGGAAGGCTGGTTTTGGTATCAGGTTATTCCTGAACCTGAGCAGCTTGATGAGCTGATAGAGCCGGAAACTGGTGTCGTGGAGTCCAGTCAGAGCGAACTAAAGCCCTTCAGTGCCGCATGGTTCCGAGAGCATATGCAATCGTTCATGGACAAGGCAATTGATGAACCAACGACTGAAAACGTCAGAGCCTATCTGTATCTTCAGCGCGTTATGATGGATAAAGGCTCACTATTTGCTGATGTTAGTCAGCAGGTGGTCATGGGCGATCCTGTTTTGGATGAAATCAGTCGCAGACCATTGGCGACTTATGCCGCCAATCGGATGGACCGAGAAGCTGGCGCTCAACGTGATGTAGCTTTAGGTGAAGTAGCAAAGCGAGCAGGCTTGTTCTTCTTCTATCGTTCGGATTGCCCTTATTGCCACGCTCAAGCGCCTATCATCGAATCAATGGCCTTGAACTATGGGTTCGAGGTGTTTGCTATTTCCGTTGATGGTCTGCCTTTACCCGGAGGAGAGTTTCCTCATTACAAAGTTGACTCAGGACAAGCGCAATCCTTGTCCGTTACGACTGTCCCTGCTGTGTTCTTAGTAGACCCGCCCAACGTTATCACTCCGATTGGCCAAGGTGCAATGAGCCTTGATGAGCTCAATAATCGAATTATTCTCGTAGCCCATCAAGCAGGTTGGATTGACGATCAAACTTACTATGCCACCAGACCTGTTCAGCCCGGCGTGTCACTCGCGATGTCAGCCCAAGAGCTTAACGAGAAGATATTACAGGACCCTGAGTTCCTTGTTCGCTATCTGCGTGCACAAGGAGGGTTATAACGATGAAAAAAGTATTACGAGTATCGCTAATCGTCTGTGCGATTGGTTTTTCGTCTATGAGCCAAGCAAGCTTGCAACAGGAGATGAACCAGTTGTTTGGTTCAATGACCAACACCACTGCGCCTGGCGTATTCGAGAGTCAGCGGCGTGGCGTTATATCTGGTGGAAGTGTTGTTGTTCGTAACAGGATCATGAACGAAAACCTCGTCTCTATGGTGCCTCCGTCATTCCAAGCCGGTTGTGGCGGCATTGATATGTTCGCTGGAAGTTTGTCATTTGTTAACGCGGATCAGTTTGTTCAATTACTTCGCTCTGTTGCTGCAAACGCCAAGGGATATGCATTCCAATTGGCGCTCAGTGCTATGTGTGAGAAATGCTCCCAGCACATGGAGACACTGCAAAAGAAAATCCAGCAGTTGAACGAATATTTTGGCAATTCCTGTCAAATGGCTCAGGGAGTCGTGAACGATACTCTGGCTGCTTTTGGTAAAAAGGGGCAAACAGAAGCCAGCATGTTGAGCTCACTTAAAGGGGCCGGAGACGTTTTTACCAGTTGGAGTGAGTCCAATGGTAAGAATCCTTATGAGAACGCTTCAAGTGTCGCGGCATCTGATGTGAACAAAACGATTAAAGGCAACTTGGTTTGGCGAGCACTGAAACGTCACTCGGCATCAAGCTGGTTTGCATCGGGGGATGACCGTTTTCTTGAAGCGGTTATGTCAGTGACGGGCTCGATCATCGTTGGTGATTTAGCGAATGCCGCTGATGGCCAAGGTAAAGCCCCAAAACTGACCAGACTGAATGGCAATAAAGTGACTATTGAGCATCTAATTCATGGCGGTAACGTCGCTATGTACCGATGTGACACAGTGACACAAGACGGCTGTCTAAATCCGACAATCACTAACGTGACCCTAACCGGGTTATCAACTCAGGTCGAAAATTTACTTCTTGGTACAGGTTCTAGTAACGGCATTATTTTTAAGTTTGCTCGAAATACTGGGGCAGCTAGCACCACCGAAAAGGCTTTTATGACCTCGGCTCCTGCAAGCATTGGCGGCATGATTCGAACACTTTCTGCATTAAATGAAGGGGCTGCTAGGTCGTTTGCTTCAAGAGCTGCGCCATTTATTGCTGTTGAGATGGCCCGAGCATTGGTTGAAGACATGCTCAATGCAGCTAGAAGTACCTCCGGTGTGGAAGATCATGCCTATGCGAAGTTATTAACGGAAGACCTTGAACGTGCACGTCGCCAAATCAATGAGGAGTACGCTGCGTTGCAGCGAAGATACGGCTCAGAGCAAGAATTGCTGGCGCATTTTAATCAGGTGATTCAGACCATTCGCAAACAGCGTTATTACACCGTTAAATCTACGGCGCTGGGGGAATAGATAATGTGGGAGATCTATTCCATCGGGGATTCGGCATTTTTAGAGCAGGTCTTGAACGCTGTCGCGATGATCACTGGTACAGGCGACTTTACTTCAATGGTTCGGATTGGCTTGCTCATAGGGGTATTGATGGTCTCTGTTCAGGCCTTAATGCAAGGTGGTCGTGGGATTAACTTTCAGCACGTTTTAGTCTCATGGCTAGTCTTTGCAACCATGTTTGGACCCAGTACCCGAGTGAGCATTGAGGATGCGTACACGGGGCAAGTTCGAGTGGTTGATAATGTGCCCATCGGTGTTGCTGCCGCAGGTAGTACGATTTCAACTGTTGGCTTTCAAATCACGCGATTGTTTGAAACGGCGTTCTCAACTCCCGCCATGACGGAATACGGCTTTGCATCCAGTTTACAGTCACTGATTAAAGTGAGAAAACAGGTGATGGATCGCTCTGGGTTGGGTGATGCAAATCGTGTCGGCGGCTCGGATATCGAGCAATCGTGGTTTAACTACATTAAAGAATGCACCTTGATTGGTATCGACATTGGCCAAAAGAACCTCGATCAGGTGCTGAGTGATCCTAACCCGATGACTGCGATTAGGTTTGATTCGCGCATTTATGGCACGCGCATCATGCTCAGTGGTAGCAGTAGCGATCTGGACTGCACCGATGCTTATAGCCAACTGAAACTCATGACAGAATCAACCTTCATTCCAAGGCTTAAACAGGTTTTGTCAGCCTCATTGGGGACTTCGTCAGCAACGGATACTGATGACGTGATCCGAAATGCACTGAATAACCTTGGTTTGGCTTCGGTTAACACCCAAGAGTACATGACCGCGTCAGTGCTTTTGCCTATTTATGAGCAAAGCGTGACGGGCAAGTATATGGATGATCAAGCTTTCACCGCAGCCGTTATGGTTAACCAAGCAATTGAGCAGCGCAATACGCAATGGGCGGCGGAGCAGACCCTGTTCCAAAGCATCGTTCGTCCGATGATGACGTTTTTTGAGGGTTTCATTTACGCCATCACCCCATTGATGGCCTTTGTGATTGCCCTTGGCCAAATCGGGATGCGAATGGCCGGGAAGTACTTGTTAATCCTGCTTTGGATTCAACTTTGGATGCCTGTCATGGCCATCATTAACCTGTATATTCATTTAACCGTTGCAGGGAAAATGTCGGCTCTTGATGCCTTTGCAGGTACAGAAGTACCATCTTTTGCTGGGATGATGCAGATGGATTCAGTGCTGCAAACCTGGATAGCTACTGGCGGCATGTTGGCGTCGAGTGTTCCGGCAATTTCGCTCATGCTCGTGTATGGCTCAGCAATAACTGCAACCCACTTGGCTGGACGTCTTCAAAACGGTGATGCCATTGATGAAAAGATGGCAAGTCCAGATGTCGCGAAAAATGCCCCGGTAATGCAATCACAGTCAATGTTCCAGAATTCAGCCCTTACGGGTTCTGCTATGACCGGAGCGTCAAACCTACTAAGCAGTTTCTCTGTAGGAAGCGCAGTGGGTTCAATGGTCGGCTCTGCAAAAGAATCCATGACTCAGGCAACCCAAGCCTTTAGTCGTCAGGTTGGGAATACTATGAGTCGAACTTTTGGTGAAAAGCTAAGTTACGACAACCTGTCTTCGGTTGGACGTCAGATCGGCTCATCTAACTCCGCATCTAGCGCCGTTGTTAATCAGGTTACTGATGACCTGCAAACTCGGTATGGTTTTGGAGACGATAAAAAAGATGCTGTACGTGGCTTGGTATCTGGCGTGTTATCGGGAGGCTTAAGGGTCGGTGGCGATGGAACCATTACAAATACCGATGATAAAGAAGTAGCAGATAAAGGGTTCTTGGGAAGATTACTTGGTACAGGGGGGAATGACTCCCCACGGGGCAACTTGCCAGGAGTCGATAAGCCAGACGCATCTCGTGTACCAAAAATATCACGGTTACGAGCAGGCTTGGATTTAGGTGGTAACTTTAGTGGCCAAGTTGAGTCATCAGAAGGCAGTTCTCGATCTACGACCGCAAATACGCTCACTGGGGAGATGCAAAGCTTGGCATCAAGTGATTCACGACGTGCTGAGTATCGCGATGCAATGGTTAAGGACCTTTCAGATTCAAGACGTTCTGGCGTTGAGATGTCCTTGTCTAACCAAGACTATCAGTCTCTTCAGAGTTCAGCACAAGACGTTGTCACGGCATCAAACCGCTTTAGTGAGCTTGATCAGGCCAGCTACAGTCTATCAGGACAAAGAAATACTGATGGTGCGACGTTAACCCGATTAGCGGCGGATAATCCTGAAGTCATGGATTATTTAGGTCGCTATATGAACCAGCATGTTGAAGCCGGTAACCGATTACGTGAAAACCTTCCAATGTATCAGCGCTTGTTACCTGATGATAATCAGGCGTATGTGGCCGCAGCTATGGAGTCTTTAACCTATAGCAATTCTTCAACGCCCGCTGAACGGGACAATGATTATCAAGCAGCAATGACTGTTATGGCCATGGCTACCGGAGCCGATTTACGATCAATTCAGCCGCGCTCAAATGAAGGCTTGTCATCAACTGCACCTACTTTTGGTGGTACTCAAAGCCAAGTTGAATCGGGTGTATTGGGCGGCTACGAGGATGCAGCAACAGTTCAAACTCAGTTCAACGCAGCTCAATCGGCTTACCAAACCAATCTGTCTGGTATAGATGGACAGTTGAATGCGCATCAGCAGCAAGCTCAGCAGGCCGTAGCTACTGACACAAGTACCTATCAATCTGGACTAAACAGTGAAGCTGGATCTCAGTGGCGATCACGCATTATGGCTGATGATAGCGGAGTTTCTGGTGCTGAAATGTTCTTCAACAGCGCCAGTGCTATTGGTGATTTCAGTGGCAAGCATACTGATGCAGCACTGCATACCTTGAATCACTTTGGCGAAGACTATGAGAGTTACAAAGAACAAGCGCTTGAAGATCCTGGCTCACGAGGTTTCTTGCACAACGCTACGGTGGCCAGCAAATCAACCTGGGATGGCTTAAAAGCCGCCGTTGATGCAGGAACCTCTTTGGAAAACCCATTGACGGCGTTTAATGATGCATACAGTGGATCGAGTTCGCAGTATGCTTCCGAAGTAAACTGGGGCACTAAGTCTGAAGCCATGTTGGCTGGGGCATTCGGTGCGGCAGTTAACAATCGATATGGTGAGTTCCTAGAGCAGTATGCTGATGATTTTAAAAAGGAAGCATACAGCGAAGGGCAGAGAATGGGATTGACCCCGATTCAAAGTCAAGTGTTCGCTCAAGCTTTCAATGAAGGTTTGGCGGGGCGCGTATTCAACTCTGAAGACTCATCGAGTTGGTCGCCTGAAATGCTTGGCCTAAGGGAGCAAATGCTAAATGAGTATCGTCAAAAGGATGAGAGTGGCGCTTACATCCCTGACAGTGTGTCTGAAGAAGATAAAGCATTTGTGGATAAGCAGATAGCGGTGATCTCAAATGCATCCCTTGCGGGAGATTATGCTCAGAACAACTTGATTGATATTAGGGCCTATAACCAGGCATCAGGAAGGAACTAAAAACAGAAGGTAGCCAGCTTGTGATGGGCTGGCTATTTTTTTGGCCTTTTGGGGAGGATAGATGAGCGACCGTCTGCAAATTCGTTTACCCAGTACCAATATTTTTTTTCGCTCAGGCTTAGTTCTCGACCGGTATCTTTCAGTTGTCTTTGAAATAAATGGATTAGTCCGCTTAAGCCTAAGAAAGCTAAACCGACACATAAAATTGCCCAACTCGCTTGCCAATATGCGATTGCTAAACACATAGTGGTGATGGTTATAAAGCCGATAGGACTAGCAGTTGCTTTGAATCCCAAGTAGCTGAAAAAAACGATGGTGCAAATCAGAAATGGCAAAGCCGCTAACTTGGCAGATGCCGTTAATATTTCTGATGGAAAAAAATGAGCCGCAGCCAAAGTCGCCAGAAAAAGCCCCAGTGATATAACCCAGCAGCGTGCTGGTAAAGATTTAAGTAAGTTTGTCATCTTAGTACTCTCAAAGTGCATGGGCGGTGCACAATCAAATCATGCATCAGCATGTTAGTTCTCAAAAAGTGCTCTAGTGGTTTGCTCGGCCATAATCTCGCACACAGGACATTTAAGCTGAATGCGCTGTTGAGATACCGTCAAATACAGACTGCCGCATCGACACCGGTGTAAGGATGCTAGCTGTGATCTTAAATCACGAGCTAGAACCCAACCTTCATTAATGGTCAGTTTTTTCCAGGGGATCTCAGCTGGAAGATCTGCTTCTTCCCTTGCAACCAAGTACGCATCGTAAGCCTTCATCAAAGCATCAATATTTAATTGCTTGTAGACATTATCACCACCAATATTGACATAAAGCGCCATCAGCAGGGAGCCTTCAACTAATGCTCTTCTGCTTTTGACGATGGCATCAGATTCTGGCAATTGACCAGGACAAGGTGACTTGCCAGTCACTTCTTTGTGGAGCCTTCTGATAATGTGGATTGGCAAACCTGTATCGAGCGCGATAATGGTTGTTCGAAATCCGTATTTAATAAGCAGCGAGGCTCGGGTAAATAGCTCACTTTTGGACAGGTTATCAATCATGCATCCCCCTTGTTGTTTAGGGTTGATAATAAATAAGCGATTCTTGGGATACCTGTGCCTTTGCTCTTCACCATCTCAATCAGTTGGCTTTGGTTACCCCTTGGTTGAAACAGCATGAATGATGAGGTCGCCACTCGTTGCAGGTCATCAACACCAGCATTAATCAGAGCATCAACCACGTCGCGTGTAAGTCCAAAGCGCAAGACGGCCTCTTGCGGATCAATTCGCGCCAATTCTCGTGCTGCGTGTAGGTACGCCAAATTTAATTGATAGAAGTCTTGTTGATTGGTTGTCATTGACGGACCTCCAGTTCATGTAAAATATTGCGATAGATAGAAAGCACTCTTTGCCCATACCAGCGTGCACGCTCTTCGTTCCAACTGTGATAGCGGCCTATGCCAAGCTCTAAATCATTTGGTGAAGACTTGATTGCTTCGGCCAAAATACTTGAGCCGACCGTAAGGTTGGTGATGGGGTCTAGCAGTTCCGCTGCTGAGCTCACCCGATGCCCATGCCAATGCAAATTGATTTGCATAAGGCCAATATCGAGCTGATATTTTTCAGTCTCTTGCAGTGCCTGGTTTAACAGTTGCTCTGCTTCTGTCTTAGATTTGGCGTAGGTTGCGTTTGAACCATTGCGAATTGCGTATGGCCATGGACTGGTCATGTTGAGACCACGATGTGAGGCCGACTCAGCCAAGGCAACGGCGTAGAGCATGACTGGATCAATACCAACGCTTTGTGCTGCTTTTTCCCACTGATAGCCCGGAAACGCATAGACTGAAGTGCTTGCGGACATGGCTATCACTAGGGCAATGGTTTTTGCTTTAATCGTTTTCATTTTTGTCCTCTAATTGATTTCCGAGAAGCGCCTGGATGGCTTTCGGGCTTATTCTTTTTAATGGCACTGCGCTAAAGTCGGCGATGCCTCTCGTATAAACTTGTGCCGCTTTTGACCAGTCGCCTACGGCAACAGGCGCTTGCATATCAAATCCTTTTTGCTGGTTCTGATGGTCTGCAATACCCTGTAATAGCCTTGGGTATTCACCCACTTCGTCCCGTAGCAAGTAAGCCTGGTAGCGTGTTAAAAACTCTTTTTGCTTAAAGGGGTATTCCCTGTCATCAACCTTGCAGAGTTCAACCCATCCACCCATGTCTGAAATCACGCGGTGGATAAGCGCATCGTCAAACATCACGGATGTCCAGGCGCCAACCTGACGAACAGCCTTGTCAACTTTGTTCCAAGCAACCATGGCTCTTGAACCTGAGTTGCCGTCGATATGCTTGATGACGTCAGCGGGCTTTGGAAAAAATTGCCCTGTATCCGGTGATTGAATATGCCGAGTTAGACCGATTCGCACATCTTCAATGCTATAAGCACGAAGGGCTTCAAATGCGATGGATAGCAATTGTGGTGATACGCTTTTGCCATACATGGCCCAAGCGGCTCCCCAAACTTCAGCAAACTCGCGTTTATCAACCTCCTGCACTTGAACGAACCTCCCGAATACCTGGTCCGGCCCAGCTTTCAGCAATGCGGCGATTGCTTTCTTCAATATTCAATTGGTGATTGCTGCCCTTTAGGCTCGTCGATGATTGCTGTACTTCATCAATGCGAACGTACTCGTCTTCCCATTGCCGGTTTAAAAGCCAGTTATGTGGCATAGGTGTCTTAGTCCGATCTTGATACTGCAATCGGTTGTCTCGTTGCTCTTTCCAGCGTGTTAGCACTTCCAAGGCGAGTTCATGGTCTTCATTGAGACCCATGCGAAGCCATTCTTCTTTGGCTTTCGCTTTTTTTTCTTTGCGTATTTGTACATCCCAGAAGTCTTCAAACTGTATGTGGTCAACAGTTTTAACTGTTGGTTTATTGCTTCTCTCAGAGTCATCCGACCGTTGAGAGTCCCTTACCGGGTTGCCATCAGGCATAAACAATGATGAAAATTCTTCTGGAAGCCGAGCTTGAAAAGCGGCAAGAGATTTCAATAGCGATGCCATACCAACGAAGTCGGCAGGTACATCTTTAAGCAACCGAAAGGCTGCCTTACCTTGGTTTGGGTTTTCGATTGGGTTGTGCTTCAGAAAGCTCCGAATCAAAGTCCAACCGGATTCCTCGCAACGAATGAGGAACTGATCTTGTTCTAACTCATTTAGAGCCTTGGCAACTTGTTGCTCATCCCAGTTCAAGTCAGAAGCAACGTAACCAATCGGCAATCGAAAGCAGCCAAGCAAATTACAATGTGGGCATGTAAGCAAATACAGTCCTAGCAACTTCGCTGAGTCACTCCAGGACAAAACGTTTTGCTTTAGCCAAAAGCGGGTATAGACCTTGCCATAATCACGCATGGAGGAACTCGCTTTTGTGTTTACGTAAAATGCTGACCATTATTTGCCCTTAATCCTACTGGTTACTGGCTTTCAGCTCGCTTGGGCATTCGGGATAGATGTCCGGTCTTAACTGGGATCGGGTTACCTGTCCTCGCGTAGCTTGTTCGATGGGTAAAACGAATTCAGCGGGAACACGCCCTGATTTATTCAACCAAAACCAGACGTTTTGCTGTTTTGAGTTGATGGCTCGTGCTAATGCTGATTGCCCGCCGACCAAGTCAATGGCACGGCGGAGATGTTTTTGTGTCGTGTTGAACACTTCCATACCGTCTCCTGTTACAATAATAACTGTTACAAGATTGAATGTTACAGTTTAAACTGTAGATAAGTCAACAGTTAATATTGTTGAAAGGCTACAGTTTTATTTGTAGAGTGCGAGCTTATGAAAACTTTATCCGAACGACTAAACCATGCCTTGCAGCTTACTGGGGTGACTCAGTCTGAGTTGGCTCGTCGCATTGGTATCAAACAGCAGTCGATCAGCCAGATTTGTTCTGGTAAATCGGCTAGGTCTCGTTACACCATGCAGATCGCGGAGGCGCTTCGCGTGAATGCTCATTGGCTCGCCACAGGTGATGGCGAGATTGGCTTGGGGGTCGGTAATGTAGAAGTCGGGCCTGATATTAAGGGAAGAATTCCTCTCATTAACTGGGTTCAGGCTGGTGATTGGACTGAAATAGCGGAGGGATTTGCCCATGAAGATGCTGAGGAGTGGCGTGAAGTCACTGGGAAAGCACATGAGGGTTGTTTCGCACTTCGCGTAAAAGGCGACAGTATGGAAAATCCAAGCGGGAAAAAATCCATACCTGAGGGGGCAGTGATCGTTGTTGATCCTGAGTTACCTTACTCTTCAGGTTCATTGGTTGTTGCGCGTTTGGATGATTCGAAAGAAGCAACCTTTAAGCAGTTGGTTATTGATGGTGAACAGAAGTATCTAAAACCTTTGAACCCGCAATACCCTGCAATACCGATCAACGGCAACTGCACCATCATCGGTGTAGTACGACAAGCTATCATCGATTTCTGGTAGCAAAGGAATTTGTGGTTTAGCCATAGTTGTTCATGAGCTGAAGAAGCAACGATTGCAAACAGGTACAACTGAGCATTGGCGCACGCTGAGAGTAAATGGTAACCGATTAGATAACCATCGATTGTTTATAAAGTCAAGATCAGCGAAAATAGCGGCCAATTACGATTAACACGACGGATTTGACAAGCGAAGAACTGAAAAGAGAGTACTTCCAAAAGTGTGTACAAATCCGTGTACAAACTAAAAGAATTTATACATGGCAAACCAAGATTTTCTCAATGAAATCAATAAGCGAAGGACCTTTGCTATCATCTCTCACCCGGATGCGGGTAAAACCACCATTACGGAAAAGGTGTTGTTGCACGGCCACAAGCTACAAAAAGCGGGTACGGTTAAAGGCCGTGGTTCGAACCAGCATGCGAAGTCGGACTGGATGGAAATGGAAAAAGAGCGTGGTATTTCGGTAACCACCTCGGTAATGCAATTTCCTTACCGTAATGCGCTGATTAACTTGCTAGACACGCCTGGGCACGAAGACTTTTCGGAAGACACTTACCGTACCTTAACGGCGGTGGACGCTTGCTTAATGGTAATTGACGCGGCCAAGGGTGTTGAAGAGCGAACCATTAAGTTAATGGAAGTAACGCGTTTACGTGACACGCCTATTCTTACCTTTATTAATAAACTTGACCGCGATATTCGTGACCCGCTTGAACTACTAGACGAAGTGGAAAGCGTGCTGAATATTATGTGCGCGCCGGTTACTTGGCCTATTGGTTCGGGGAAAAGCTTTAAAGGGGTGTACCACCTGTTGCGCGACGAAACGATTTTGTATAAGTCGGGCCAGGGCCACCGTATTCAAAAAGTAGATGTTATTAAAGGTTTAAATAACCCAGAGCTAGACCAGCGGGTGGGCGTGCATGCGGAAGAGCTGCGTGAACAAATTGAATTGGTAAAGGGCGCTTCGAACGATTTTGATTTAGAAATGTTCCTTGAAGGCGAGTTAACCCCGGTATTTTTTGGTACTGCCTTGGGCAACTTTGGTGTGGATCACATGCTTGACGGTATGTTGGATTGGGCACCGAAGCCCCAGGGCCGAGTAACCGATAAGGGCGACGTGATTGCGGCGGAAGATCCGCGCCTGTCGGGTTTTGTGTTTAAAATTCAGGCCAATATGGACCCGAAGCACCGCGACCGGGTGGCCTTTATGCGTATTGTGTCGGGCCGGTACGAAAAAGGTATGCGCATGCGCCATGTGCGTATTGCCAAAGAAGTGCGCATTAGTGACGCGCTAACCTTTGTGGCCGGTGACCGGGAAGCGGTGGATGAAGCTTGGCCGGGCGATATTATTGGGTTGCATAACCACGGTACTATTCAAATTGGCGATACTTTTACCTGGGGCGACGACTTTAAATTTATGGGTATTCCAAACTTTGCCCCAGAAATGTTCCGTCGTATTCGTTTAAAAGATCCGCTTAAGCAAAAGCAGCTGCAAAAAGGCTTGGTGCAACTGGCTGAAGAAGGTGCGGTGCAGGTATTTAGGCCACTAATTAATAACGACTTAATTGTTGGTGCGGTGGGTGTGCTGCAGTTTGATGTGGTGGTGCATAGGCTGAAGTCGGAGTACGGTGTGGAAGCTATTTATGAAAGCGTGCAAGTACACACGGCCCGTTGGGTGTATTCGAAAGATGCTAAGAAGCTAGATGACTTCCGTCGTAAAACGGAACACAACTTGGCTTTAGACGGTGGTGACAACCTTACTTATATTGCCCCGACGCGGGCTAATTTAATGCTTACCGAAGAGCGTTACCCTGACATTGAGTTTCATAAAACTCGCGAGGTTTAACATGAGTTATTGGATAAAGTTATTGGCGGCGGTGCTGGTGTTAAGCGCCTGTGGGCCAAAACCTACGACGGAAACAACACCGAGTGCGGCCGCGCCCGCTAGCTTCGAATTTAGCGAGCACATGCGGGTGGCAACGCCAACGACCGATTTACATAGCTTTGCCAATGCTAACCAGGTGTCGACGCCGCATTTGCATTTAAGCTTAAACGTTAACTTTGAAGCAAAACAGTTGTTTGGCTTTGCTGAGTACACGCTAGCTTTTCATAATAAGCGGGGCGAGCCTAAAGCCACTACTTTGGTGCTAGACACTGAGGAGTTATTGATTCAGTACGTAGAAGCCTATAGTAACAATGAATGGGCCATGACGAACTACGAGCTGGGTACCACTGACCCTGTATTAGGTACGCCGCTTATTATTGCGCTGCCGGCAGGCGCTGAGAAGGTAAAAGTTCATTATGCTTCTTCGCCAAACGCCACTGGGCTTGATTGGGTAGACGCCAAGGGTACCGCAGGCGGCGAGCAGCCGTTTTTATATAGCCAGTCGCAGCCCCATTATGCCCGTACTTGGATTCCGATTCAGGACACTCCGGCTTCGCGCTTTACCTTTACCGGCGAGCTGTTTACGCCAGCAAACTTAATTGGTTTGATGGGCGCTAATAATGCACCCAACCCGAAGCGCACGGGCCATTACACATTTGCAAGCCGGCAGCCGATTCCTTCCTACTTAATGGCGTTGGTGGTGGGCGACTTAGACTTTCAAGCTTTGAATGAGCGCATGGCAATTTACGCTGAGCCGAGTGTGTTGGCTGCTGCGGTGGCTGAATTTGGTTATACCACCGACATGATGGCCGCCACGGAAGATATGTTTGGTGCTTATGCTTGGGACCGTTACGACCAAGTGATTTTACCGCCCAGCTTTCCTTTTGGTGGCATGGAAAACCCACAGTTGGCCTTTATTACCCCGACGGCCATTGCTGGCGACCAAAGCTTGGTGGGTTTAATTGCCCACGAGCTGGCCCATTCGTGGTCGGGTAATTTAGTGACCAACGGCACGTGGCGCGATATTTGGTTAAATGAAGGTTTTACTTCGTATGTTGAAAACCGCATTATGGAGCGGGTATACGGCCGCGAGCGGGCATTGATGGAGCGGATGTTAGACGCTCAGGCGTTAGAGCGGTCGTTGCCGAGTATGAGTGAACGTTATCAGGTGATGTATGTGGAACTTGAGCAGCGCGACCCCGACACGGCGTTTACCCGTGTGCCTTATATTAAAGCCCAGCAGTTTTTATACTTTTTAGAAGAGCGCTTTGGCCGTGAAACCTTTGATGCCTTTGTGCGTAATTATTTTGCCGACTTTAGTTTTAAAAGTATTACTACGCCGCAGTTTGAAGTGTATTTAGAGCAGCATTTGCTGGCGCAGAGCCCGGGTGTGGTGTCGGCGGCAGAAGTGCATGAATGGCTGCACGAGCCAGGCTTGCCGGCAACAGCCAGTACGCCAAACGTAGATGTGTTTGATCGGGTTGATGCGGACCAAGCCCGTTGGTTAGCCGGTGAAGCACTAGATATTTCGGCTTGGAGTATTCACGAGCGGCTATATTTTTTACGTAGCTTGCCTACCGAATTAACCCCGGCGCAACTGGCCCGAATGGATATGGAATTTAATTTAACCGCCACGCAAAATAACGAAGTATTAAGCACTTGGTTGGTGGTGGCGATTCGTAATAACTATGAGCCTGCTTTTCCGCGGGTTGAACAAATGTTAACCAGTATGGGGCGTTTATTGTATTTAATGCCTGTGTATAGTGCCTTGGTTGAAACCGAGGCTGGCAAAGAGCTGGCCTTAGCAATTTACCAAGTAGCACGGGCCGGATACCACCAACTGACGAGAGTAGAGGTTGAAGCGCTGTTGGGAGAGTAAATTCTTCTAGTAAGTGTGGTAAGTTATGCTCGCTTAAAAAATAACAACATAGGTGTAAACATGCGTTTGAAGAAACTTGGCCTAACGGGCAAAATTCTGACCGGAATGATAGCTGGTGCAATAGTAGGCTTCATTCTAAACAAGGTTGGTGTTGAAGGCACAGCAATTCAGTCATTGTTGGTTGATGGTGTGTTCCGCCTTATGGGCGATATGTTTATAGCTAGTTTAATGATGCTAGTTGTGCCCTTGGTGTTTTTCTCGTTGGTGGTGGGCACCAGTTCACTGAGCGACCCAGCAATGCTTGGGCGTTTGGGTGGTAAAGCCATATTTTTATACTTGTTAACCACCGCCGTGGCTATTTCCATTGCGCTTATTGTGGCGGTGAAAGTACAGCCAGGCATGGGTATGAACTTAGAGCTACCGCCGGCTGATGCCTTTACCGTTAAAGACGCCCCGCCCTTTATAGACGTATTGCTGAACATGGTGCCGCGTAACCCGGTAGAAGCCATGGCCGAAGGTAATATGCTGCAAATTATTGTGTTCGCATTGCTTTTTGGTGTGGCTATTGCAGTAAGTGGCGAGCCGGGCCAACGCTTAAAGGTGGTGTTTGAAGACGTTAACGACGTGATTATGAAGTTGGTGGTAATGTTGATGTATGTGGCGCCTTACGGGGTGTTCGCATTAATGGCACGAGTGTTTGCCGACTTAGGCCTAGACATGGTGTTGAGCTTAGGCAAGTACTTTGGCACGGTGTTTTTCGTGCTGATTTTCCATGGTTTTGTTATTTACCCCTTAATGTTAAGTGCTATGAGCCGTTTAAACCCACGGCACTTTTTACGTAAAATGATGAATGTGCAAACCTTTGCCTTTAGTATTTCAAGCAGTAACGCCACTATTCCGGTGAACTTAAAAAACGCTGAACAGCGCTTAGGTGTAGACAATTCAGTTGCGTCGTTTACCATTCCGCTGGGTGCCACCATTAATATGGACGGTACCGCTATTATGCAGGGCGTGGCAACGGTGTTTATTGCCCAAATTTATGGCATAGACTTAACCATGACCCAATACCTAATGGTGATTGCTACCGCTACCTTAGCTTCGATTGGTACCGCAGGGGTGCCGGGTGTAGGCTTGATTATGCTGGCTATGGTGTTTCAGCAGGTGGGCTTGCCGGTGGAAGGTATTGCCTTGATTATTGGCGTAGACCGCTTGCTAGACATGACCCGCACCGCCGTTAACGTAACCGGCGACGCTATGGTTACCACCGTTATTGCCAAAAGCGAAGGCAAGCTCGACGAAGAAGTTTACAACGACCCCAAAGCCTAATTTATTGGGGTCAGAACAACTTAACGCTAACCCTTTCCGCATGCTATATGGCCTGCAGAGGTTTGCTTCTGACCCCACAATTAAACTAGGTCGAGGGCTTCGGCGATGTTGCGGACGCCTTGAACTTTCATGCCTTTGGGTGGGTTTTTAGGTACGTTGGCAATGGGCACGATAGCACGGGTAAAGCCGTGCTTGGCCGCTTCGTTTACGCGCTCGGTACCGTTGGGTACGGGGCGAATTTCTCCTGATAACCCCACTTCTCCAAACACAATTAAGTCGCGCGGTAGTTGCTGATCTTTAAAGCTGGAAATAATGGCTAATAACAGGGCTAAGTCGGCACTGGTTTCGGTTATTTTCACGCCACCCACCACGTTTACAAACACGTCTTGGTCGCCTAGAGCTAAACCGCCGTGGCGGTGCAGTACCGCAAGTAACAAGGCCAAGCGGTTTTGTTCGGTACCAACGGCCACTCGGCGTGGGTTGGAAAGCTGGGAGTGGTCGACTAAGGCTTGTATTTCTACCAGTAGTGGCCGCGTGCCTTCCCAAATAACGATAACCACCGAGCCGCTGCCGTGGTCGTCGCCGCGGGACAAGAAAATAGCCGAGGGGTTTTTCACTTCTTTTAAGCCGCTGCCTGTCATGGCAAATACGCCCAGTTCGTTTACTGGACCAAAGCGGTTTTTGGTGCCGCGTAAGGTGCGGTAGCGGCCGTCGGTGTCGCCGTCGAGCATAATGGAACAGTCGATACAGTGTTCGAGTACTTTTGGCCCTGCTAACGAGCCGTCTTTGGTAACATGGCCAACCATAATAATAGCCACGTTGTTTTGTTTGGCGTAGCGGGTTAAATAGGCGGCGGTTTCGCGTACTTGCGCCACGCTGCCCGGTGCCGACTGAATGTCGCTTAAATGCATAACTTGAATGGAGTCGATAACCATAACTCGGGGCTGCTCTTGGTCGGCCAGTTGGCAAATGGTTTCAACGGAGGTTTCAGCCAGCATCATTAGTTTGTCGGCGGGCAGTTTCAGCCGTTGCGCACGCATGGCTACTTGCTGTAATGATTCTTCACCCGTAATGTAGAGAGCAGGCATTTGTTCTGCTAGTAAACACATGGTTTGCAATAGCAGGGTACTTTTGCCCGCACCCGGCGAGCCACCAATTAAAATAGCCGAGCCGGGGACAATACCGCCGCCTAAGACGCGGTCGAGCTCGCTAAACCCACTAGAGAACCGGGGCACTTGCTGTAAATCGACTTCGCTTAAACGTTGCACTTTGGCCTGCACTGCGCCGGCAAAGCCTGAGCGTACATGTTGGCGGGCAGGGCCAGTGCCTAAGCGCACTTCGGTAATAGTGTTCCAAGTATTACAGGCATTACATTGGCCAGCCCAGCGGGGGTAGTCGGCGCCACATTCGGTGCAGACATAAGCGGTTTTTTGTTTGGCTTTGGACATAAGCAGGTAAGCTTCCTATACATACGTGGTGGGTGATTTTCTTGACGGCAAACTATAGACTAACGATTACTGGCCGAAAACAATAATAACAAACGTATTATCGCAGGAAACATCGACAATGGAAGACGTGGTACGCCAACAGCTTATTGAACAACTTAAGCCAATCGTGAACGAGCCTGAGTTCGATAAGATTTTTGCAATGTTAACAACCGACTTGAGCGGGCCTGAGCGCTTTCAACTGAAAGCTAAGCTGCGCAAGCTGGCCACCCCGTGCCCACGGCAAGTGGACTTGCGAAAGCGCGTGGTGGGCGACGTACAGCCCTATACTTACCGCGGGCAAGTGCATTATATGGATCCTATTGCTATTAGTATTTTTGAAGATGGCATTGACCGTTACAACGGCATTTTTACCGAAGACACCTACCATAAAATTCACCAAGCAGAAAACAATATTCGGGTGCTGCAAGAGAAAGAAAAAACCCTTGCACTGGCAGCAAAACGCATGAATGAAAACCTTTCTGAAGCACCCACACCGCAAGATGAAATTCAGCAAAATATGACAGAGCTACAGTTAGAGCAGGGCATTGAAGTGCCTTACTTTACCTTTGGCCGTTATGTGGGGCGGCGCGAAGAGCGCATGAACTACGCAGCACCAGTGTTGGTAACGCTAGGGAAAAAAACCTTTGAGGGAGTTACTTCGGACATTTCTGTGAGCGGTATTCGAGTGCGCTTAAAGGTGTCGAACCAGGTGTTGTCGACGCTAGATTTACGCCATGGAGTAAGCTTAGTGGTGCAGTTTACTGGCTTTACTCAAGAATTTACTCTCGATATTGATGAAGGCGTAATGTACAACCTAATGGCAGTGGACGAGCGGCCGCAAGGCACATATATACGCTTAAAACGTAGTGCAGAACAAGAAAACGATACCTTCGATGCCTTTTTGTCGAAATTTATTGCCGGTTATAAACACAAGTACAAGGTGAACGTTGACAACATTTTCCGTGGCCTAGTGAGCAAGGCCCATGAGCAGCTTTATTTACCCCGTATGGGCGGCGTACCGCTGTTTTTTAAACGGGAAGAAAAACGCATGTTTCCTAAGCTGGCGTTAGAAACGGAAATGAATAGCACCATTTTAGACGGTTGGTTAGACGAGTCGAACCGTTGTGTGGTGGGAGGCTTGTTTTCAGGCCGCCGGTTAGCGGCCCTGATACGGGAAATAAAAGACCAGCCTAAAGCTATTGCTGCAAGAATTATTTATAGCTTCCAAGTATTGCGTAACGGCCAAAGTTACTTTTATTCGGCTTTAGACAGCGAGCTAAACACGGCGGAAACTAGGCGTATTTTCCTAGCCTACGCGAGCCGCCGGGCTCATTTTCGGGTGTATCGCTTTAGCTTTGCTCGGCTAGATATTGGTAAAGCCTGGATACCTTCTACTATTCCTAAAGACGTGGTAGACGCGGAAGGTTTTGATGTGCGGCCACCTTCGCCGGAAGTAATGAAAGAGCTGGAAGGCTTAACCCACGTAGGTTTGCTAACCGAGATTACGCCGTCGGTGGGGCTATATCAGCAGCATGAATACGTGCGCGACGAATTAGGGGTGTTAAATAACTTTATGCACCCGCGCCGGGGTATTCGGTCGTTGATGCGGGCGTCGTTCGACTTTGTGAATCATCGCCATGAAAGACGCTTTAATTATCGCAGTCAAATGCGTATAGAAATTGGTGGTGAAGGGCAGCTAGGAGTAACGCGCGACTTTTCTGTAGGTGGTTTGCAAGTTGAGGTTGAACGGCCGATGCCAATTGTTGCGGGTGACAAGGTGTTTATTAGCCTGCCACAATTGGCAAAAACCTTTACCGATTTTGACTTGCGAAAAATGCCCTACCAAGTAATGAATATTAGTAATGATAAAACCGTGTACCACTTAAAAATGGCGGCTGAACGAGAGCATGTAGGGAAACGCTTTTTTAGTTACTTAATAGACAAGCACCAGCGGGCCTTAAAGCCCCACGAGCAAACGGGTACAGTACACGGCTTAGAGCTTTGTTTGCGCAATTTATATTGCAACGCATTAATGAGTTTGCCGATGTTTTTAAGGAAGCCGCGCAACCAAAAACTTGCCTTGCATAGGGTGGGGTTGTCGCCGCTTGAGGAGCCATTGAAAACCAAAGCGCTGGAAAATGCAGGGCCTGGGTTAGTGAATTTGCAGTCGATTATGTCGGAGCATTTTATTCGCGATACCTTAGAGCAGGCGTGGGCTGACCTTGAGCCGAACAGTCGCCCTTGGCGTGCCACTATTATCATTCGCCGCAACATTGAAAAAAATGCCCTGCGTACTCGCCGTATGTGGTTACTGCCAACGGTGCCAAATTCTGACCATGCTAAAGAAGCGAAAAAGTTTTTAGTTCGCGGCCTAATGGAAGGAGATGTGTACGCCTTGCAGTTTGACCTAATGCGCACAGGGCGCCCAGACACTGAATTTATTGCTAATGAATTTATATACTTGCAAAAATATGCTGGCCACAGAGCAGAAGAAGTAGAAGAGGTAATGTGGAGTATTGCCGGTTTGGTTGACGTAACCCTGGTTACGGAAGAGGTATTAATGCGCTTCAATTTAGCCAAGGCACCTTAAAGCAGCGCGGAACGCTACTGCTGGAATCATTCAATGTGGTACTATTGAGCCTATTCATTTCTTCGTTCGAACAGGAATTGGTTTATTCATGGCGCAATACATATTTAGTATGCAGCGGGTTAGTAAAGTTGTTCCCCCGAAGCGTACCATTTTAAAAGATATTTCTTTAAGCTTTTTCCCGGGTGCTAAAATTGGTGTGCTGGGTTTAAACGGTTCGGGTAAGTCGACCTTGCTGCGCATTATGGCGGGTGTAGACAAAGAGTTTGAGGGTGAAGCTATACCACAGGCGGGTATTAAAATTGGTTACCTACCACAAGAGCCGGTGCTTGACCCAACTAAAACCGTACGTGAAATTGTTGAAGAAGCCGTAGCTGAAGTGGCTAATGCATTAACCGAACTAGACAGTGTGTACACTGCCTATGCAGAAGAAGGTGCCGACTTTGACGCCCTAGCCAAACGCCAAGGCGAATTAGAAGCCATTATTCAAGCCCACGACGGCCATAACCTTGATAACGCCCTTGAGCGCGCGGCGAACGCCTTACGCCTACCCCCTTGGGACGCTTCCATTGAACATCTTTCTGGTGGTGAGCGCCGCCGGGTAGCTATTTGTCGGTTGCTGTTAGAAAAGCCAGACATGTTGCTGCTCGACGAGCCTACTAACCACTTAGACGCTGAGTCGGTGGCTTGGTTAGAGCGCTTCTTGCACGACTATGAAGGCACTGTGGTAGCCATTACCCACGACCGTTACTTCCTCGATAACGTAGCTGGCTGGATTCTTGAATTAGACCGTGGCCATGGTATTCCGTGGGAAGGCAACTATTCAAGCTGGCTAGAGCAAAAAGACGCCCGTTTGAAGCAAGAAGAGCGCACTGAAGTAGCCCGCCAGAAGTCGATTCAAAAAGAACTTGAATGGGTACGTGAAAACCCCAAAGGCCGCCAAGCGAAAAGTAAAGCGCGGCTGGCGCGTTTTGAAGAGCTACAAAGTTCGGATCACCAAGCGCGTAACGAAACCAATGAAATGTTTATTCCACCTGGCCCACGCTTAGGCGACAAGGTGGTAGAGGTGAATGGCTTAAGTAAAAGTTATGGCGACCGGCTACTCATTGATAACCTAAGCTTTAGTATGCCCAAGGGCGCTATTGTGGGCATTATTGGTCCGAACGGGGCGGGTAAGTCGACCTTGTTCCGTATGATTAACGGCATGGAGCAGCCTGATTCGGGCACCATAGAGTTGGGTGAAACCGTGAAGTTGGCGTCGGTTGATCAGTTCCGTGACGACATGGACCCAAAGAAAACCGTGTGGCAAGAAATTTCGGAAGGCCATGAAATTCTAAAAATTGGCAACTACGAAATTCCTAGCCGTGCTTATGTAGGGCGTTTTAACTTCCGTGGCAACGACCAGCAAAAATTTGTTGGCGAACTTTCCGGTGGTGAGCGTAACCGCGTGCACCTAGCTAAGCTATTAAAAGCAGGCGGTAACTTACTATTATTAGACGAACCAACCAACGACCTTGATATTGAAACCTTACGGGCCTTGGAAGAAGCCTTATTGGAGTTTCCGGGCGCGGCTATGGTGATATCGCACGACCGTTGGTTCTTAGACCGTATAGCTACCCATATTCTTGACTACCGCGACGAAGGTGAAGTGACTTTCTACGAGGGTAACTACAGTGAGTATGAGGCCTATATGAAGAAAACCTATGGCGCGGACGCAATGGAGCCGCACCGTATTAAGTATAAGCGTATTGCCAAGTAAGCTAGGGCTGCGTTTGTTTTTAAAGCTTGCGCTTAGGCGGTATACTTTAAGCGCAAGACCCATTCTTTTTGTTTAAGTTAGGAGTACGCATGCAAAGCCGTAATACCTCTATTGCTGAGTTCGACCCAGAATTATGGGCTGCAATGCAAGCTGAAGATAAGCGTCAAGAAGAGCATATTGAGCTGATTGCATCTGAAAACTACGTAAGCCGCGCGGTGCTTGAAGCACAGGGTTCGCAGCTAACGAATAAATACGCAGAAGGCTACCCGGGCAAGCGTTATTACGGTGGTTGCGAGTTTGTTGATATTGCCGAAAACTTAGCCATAGACCGTGCCAAAGAGCTGTTTTCAGCTGCTTACGCCAACGTACAACCCCATTCGGGTTCACAAGCAAACACCGCGGCCTTTATGGCGTTAGTGAATGCAGGCGACACCATTTTAGGTATGAGCTTGGCCCACGGCGGCCACTTAACCCATGGTTCGTCGGTGAATTTTTCGGGTAAAAACTATAATGCGGTGCAGTATGGTTTAGACCCTGAAACCGGTGACATTAACTATGCGGAAGTAGCTGAGCTAGCCCGTAAGCATAAGCCGAAAATGATTATTGCTGGTTTCTCGGCGTTTTCTGGGGTGATTGACTGGAAAAAGTTCCGCGATATTGCAGACGAAGTAGGTGCTTACTTTTTAGTAGATATGGCTCACGTAGCTGGTTTAGTTGCTGCGGGCTTATACCCGAACCCGGTACCTTATGCCGACGTAGTAACCACTACCACCCATAAAACCTTGGCTGGCCCACGTAGCGGCATGATTCTTTCAGGTAAAGACGACCCAGAATTACACAAACGCCTAAACAGTGCGGTGTTCCCTGGTAACCAAGGTGGCCCATTAATGCACGTGATTGCTGCCAAAGCAGTGGCGTTCAAAGAAGCCTTAGCGCCTGAATTCAAGGTGTACCAACAGCAAGTGCTAGACAACGCCAAAGCCATGGTAAAAGTGCTGCAAAGTCGTGGCTACGACATTGTGTCGAACGGTACAGAAAACCATTTGTTTTTGGTTGACCTGATTAAGAAAGATATTACCGGTAAAGACGCCGATGCCGCTTTAGGCCGCGCCTTTATTACTGTGAATAAAAACTCGGTGCCAAACGACCCGCGTTCGCCGTTTGTTACGTCTGGCTTGCGTTTAGGTACCCCAGCTATTACTCGCCGTGGCTTTAAAGTTGCGGAAGCCGAGCAAGTAGCCAACTGGATTGCCGACGTGTTAGACAACCTAGGCGACGAAAGCGTTGAAGCCCGTGTACGTGACGAAGTAAAAGCACTGTGTGCGCGCTTCCCAGTATACGGCTAAGCTTCTATACTGTGTGTAAGTAGGGGGCAGCCTTTGCCCCCTTTTTTTAACAGTAAAACCCTTATGGGTGGCCATTAAAGTAAGGAGAGCGTTTTGCATTGTCCATTTTGTAATATGCAAGATACCAAAGTCATTGACTCGCGTTTAGTAACCGACGGCATGTCGGTGCGCAGGCGGCGTGAATGTACGGCATGCAAGGAACGTTTTACTACTTTTGAGTCGGCTGAATTGGTTATGCCTCGCGTGGTGAAAACTAATGGTGCCCGCGAGCCCTTTAATGAAGACAAATTACGTGCTGGTTTATTGCGGGCTTTAGAAAAACGCCCGGTAAGTATGGAAGCGATTGAAAAAAATGTGAATTCAATTAAGTCGGCGCTGCGGGCCACCGGCGAGCGCGAAGTGTCGAGTAAACATATTGGCAACCTAGTAATGGAAGCCTTAAAGCAGCTCGACAAAGTGGCTTATATTCGTTTTGCTTCGGTGTATAGGTCGTTTGAAAATTTAGGTGAGTTTGGCGAAGAAATAGCCAGGCTTGACGACTAATATGAATACCATACTGCCCCACGACACTCACCACATGCAGCGGGCGCTAGTGTTAGCGCGCCGTGGCCGATTTACTACTCACCCGAACCCTAATGTGGGCTGCGTTATTATTAATGCGGCGGGCGCTGTGGTGGGCGAAGGTTGGCATGTGCGAGCGGGTGAAGCCCATGCGGAAGTGCATGCGTTACGCGCCGCCGGAGAACAAGCCCGAGGCGGCACCGCGTATGTAACACTAGAGCCCTGTAGCCACCAAGGGCGTACGCCGCCTTGTGCCGACGCGCTGATTGCCGCCGGCTTAAAGCGGGTGGTGGTGGCGATGGAAGATCCCTTTGCGGCGGTGTCTGGGCGAGGTATAGAAAAACTACGGAACGCTGGCATTGAGGTGTTTGTTGGCGTAGAAGCCCGTGCCGCAGCGAAATTAAATAAAGGTTTTATGCATTGCTGTAAAACCGGCCTACCTTTAGTGCAAGTAAAGCTAGCGGCAAGTATTGATGGCCGTACAGCCTTAGCTAGTGGTGAAAGCAAATGGATTACCGGGCCTCAAGCCCGTGCCGACGTGCAATTAGGGCGGGCGTTGGCGGGTGCCATTTTAACCGGTGCTGACACGGTTATTTACGACAACCCACGCTTAAATGTGCGTATAAATGAAATGCCGCCAGACGTGTTTTCGCCGGCCGTAAGCAAAGCCGACCGTTGCGTGCAGCAACCTATTCGGGTGGTGATTGACAGCTTAGGCCGAGTGCCACTAAACGCTGGTATATTCGACGACGGGGTGCCGGTTTATTTGGTTCGTACCCGACCCTTAGGGCTTAACTACCCAGCCCATGTGCAAGAGCTTATTGTGCCTGATCGGCACGGTAAAGTAGACTTAAAAGCGTTGTTAAAAACGCTGGCAAAAATGAATGTTCATACCGTGTGGTGTGAAGCTGGCCACCAATTGGCGGGCGCTTTAGTAGGGCAGCAGTTAGCCAATGAGCTGTGGCTTTATATTGGCCCCAAACTAATGGGCCAAGGTGCGCAGCCAATGCTGGCGCTGCCACAATACGACAGTATGGCTGAGGTACCGCAATTGCATTTGCAAGAGGTACAACCCATAGGCCACGACGTAAAACTAATTTATGTATGTAAACAAGCGAACACAAACCAAGGAGTAACCCGAGTATGAGTACACTGAACACCACTGCTGAGATTATTGAAGATATAAAAGCGGGCAAAATGGTGATTCTTATGGACGATGAAGACCGGGAAAACGAGGGCGACCTAATTATGGCGGCCGAGTGTGTGACCCCCGAAGCCATTAACTTTATGGCCCGTTATGGCCGTGGGCTAATTTGCTTAACGCTAACGGCAGAGCGTTGTCAGCAGTTACGTTTACCCTTAATGGTGGGGCAAAACAATTCGCCTTACGCCACTAACTTCACCGTGTCGATTGAGGCCACTGAAGGCGTAACCACAGGTATTTCAGCGGCCGATAGGGCCACCACCGTTTTGGCTGCGGTAGCAAAAGACGCCAAGCCTTCAGACTTAGTGATGCCAGGGCATATTTTTCCATTAAAGGCCCGTGAAGGCGGGGTGCTAAACCGCGCTGGGCATACGGAAGCAGGTTGTGACTTAGCCAAATTGGCTGGCTTAGAGCCGGCAGCAGTTATAGTTGAAATACTCAATGAAGACGGCACCATGGCGCGCCGCGCAGATTTAGAAAAGTTTGCCGCAGAGCATGGTATTAAAATGGGTACTATTGCCGACTTAATTGAGTACCGCTCGCTAACCGAGCATACCGTAGAGCGGGTGGCGCAATGTCGCTTACCTACTAGTTATGGCGAATTTGATTGTGTGACTTACCAAGACACGGTAGATGGCCAAGTTCATTTTGCGTTAGTTAATGGTGCTATTGAAGGGAACCAACCGACTATGGTTCGGGTCCATTTACAGGACACCTTTAACGACTTGTTGGCGACAGACCGTGCCACTCGACGTAGCTGGCCTTTATATCGCGCTATGCGCAAAATTGCCGAAGAAGGTGGTGTGTTGGTGTTACTGGGCCGGCAGCAAAGTCCGAAAGACTTAATAGAGCAAGTGCGCCACTTTGAAGCAGAAGACAAAGGCGGTACTGGACCAAAGGCGACCTTGTCGAATCAGTCTCGAAATGTGGGGGTTGGTTCGCAAATATTGTCGAATTTAGGCGTGGGTAAAATGCGTTTGTTAAGTTCACCGAAAAAATACTCGTCGCTGTCGGGCTTTGGCTTAGAAATTGTCGAGTTTATTGAAGATACTCATTAAAAAAACGAAGGAATTAATTATGGCTTTAAAGTATGGCAGCCTGGCTGCATTACTAGTGGTATTGCTAACAGGGTGTGGTTCGTCGGACGATGTTTTCGGTGGCGGCGGTGATGGTGGCGGCGACACTGGTGGCGACGGCGGTAGTACAGGTAACTTAAGTTGTTCGGCAGCTACCTTACCTATTACGAGTATTCAAGGTACCGGTGCAAGCAGCCCTAAGTTAGGTGAAACGGTAACTGTTAGTGGTGTAGTACATGCGGAGTTTTTAGGCGCCAAACGCTTAAATGGTTTTTATATTCAAGCGAACAAAGCTAATTTTGATAATGCTGCAACGGCCTCGCAAGGCTTGTTTATTCACCACCCAGCGCAAACTACCATTCGTATTGGCCAAGAAGTGGTGGTGCGTGGGGTAGTGCAGGAAAGTAATGGCAATACCCAAATTGGTGCGGTAGAAGCTATTGCTGCCTGTAAAACGGGTAATACTATTGTGTATTCAGACATTAAGTTTCCGATTGACAGCATTGCTAGCTTAGACCGTTATGAAGGCATGGCAGTTCGTTTAGCGGGTGTTGAATATGTTACTGACCATGAAAATTTAGCTGAGGAAGGTGAGCTGTTACTGGCCACTGAAGTATTAAGTTACCCAACGGAAGTAATGGCACCAGGTAGTGCAGCAAATACCTATGCGGAGCGCTATAAACTTATGTCGTTGGTGTTAGATGACGGCTCTTTTGTTGAAAACCCAGAGTCGGTTATTTACCCTGCGCCAGAATTACTTTCGTACAACCCAGTGCGCATAGGCGACCGAGTACTTGGCTTACAAGGTGTGTTAGCGAAAAAAGATGGTGTGTATCGGTTACACCCTTCCGAAGTACCAACCTTTGTGCCTACCAACCATCGGCCGGCAAAACCCAAAGTGGGCGAAGTAGAAGGTGTTGATGAGCCGCCAAGAGATGCCAATGAATTTCGGGTAGCGACCATAAACTTATGGCAATACATACCAGGTACCCATAGCTTTAGCCGCCAGCGGCCGAAAATTCAGGCCTTGTTTAGTGGTTTAGATGCAGATGTATATGTACTGCAAGAGCTGCCAAACAATGGTACGGGCCCAGCCAGTGGTATTGTTGACTTAGTAAATATGCTTAACGAAGCTGAAGAAGGCACCCCTTATGCGTTTGTTGAATTTGCAGCAGGCCCATTAGGCAACGACGATGAAACTAATGGTATTGTGTACCGCCAAGATCGCGTTAGCCAAGCCGGAGTGGCAGCAGCGTTAACAAGCGGCCATTTTAACGGTGATTTGAACCAGCCCGCTGTAGCACAAACCTTTACCCATATTGTTTCGGGCAAGGGTTTTACTGTGGTTGGTAACCAATTTGCAGAGCGTGATTGTGACGATGACAATAACGCCAGCGAATTACTTAAGAATCATGGCGACGGCCAAGCCTGTGCAAGTTTAGCACGCCGCGAAGCAACGCAAACATTATTGAATTGGCTTGCCACGAACCCCACTGGTAATAGTGCGGCGCCAGTGGTTATTGCCGGTGACTTTAATGCTTATACTTTAGAAGATCCTGCTCGCTTAATTAAAGCAGCTGGTTACTTTAATGCGGCAGAAACTTTGGCTGTTAAGCCTTATACAACGGTTGAAGAGGGTATGGTTGGTTCGCTCGACCATATTTTTGTAGCCAGTAGTATTCGCAATGCGGTGGTTGCTGCCGATACGTGGAAAGTGAATGCCGACGAGCCAGAGGCGTTTAACTATGAAATTAATGGCAAGACTTACCGCCACCAGAACGTTTGGTATCAAGAAGATATGTACCGTTCGGTAGAGCGTAACCCAGTGGTGATTGCGGTAGACACCGGGTTAATTAACTAAACCTGAGTAATTTCTTTCCATAGCATGGTATTCACCGGGGTCGGCACCTTATGTTGCCGACCTTTTTTATGCACGAAACCATTTAAATAGTCGATTTCTGTTGGTCGCTGGGCGCGTAGGTCTTGCAACATTGAGTTGATGTTTTTAGCCGTGGCTTGAATAACCTGCTGGACTTGCGCTAGAAGTTCGCTGGCGCTAACGGGCAAGTTTAATTCTGCGGCCATTACTGCGGCAACTTCTTCACACACGGCTTGCAACTGGCCTTGGTATTGCGGGGCCTGTAATTCACCATTGGGTGCGTTGGCAAGGGCGGCAAGGGGGTTAATAGCGCAATTGATAGCTAATTTGTGCCAGCGGCGCAGGGCAATGTTGGTGTGCCACTCGGCAGGGGGCAAGGCGTTGGCGAACAGCGGCCACCAAGTGGGCGCTGTGGGTCGTGGGCTGGAGTGCCGAAAGCCCAGCCAGCTTTGGCCTAGGCCGCTGTGTTCTGTGTGCTGGGGTGAATGTCGCCAACCGCCGTGAGTAGTAACCCAGTCGATTAATTGAGTGGGGTTTAACTGTTGCAACATGGCTTCAGCGGCGCCTAAACCGTTATGGCTAATAATAATGTGTTGGGCCTGCTGTAGTGCAGGGCCATGGGCGCTTAGGGCGTCTTCTAGTTGCCATGCTTTTACCGCAAACACCCAAACGGCTTGTGGGGGAATTAGCTGCAGCGAATGGGCCGTATGGGTTTTAATGGGCGCAGAAAATTCCGTATGGCCAGTAACTATTAACTGCATTGGCTGACTTTCGGCAGGGCTACGCAGTACAAAATGCACCGATTGGCCTTGCTGAATTAAGCGCGCACCTAAAATGCTGCCGACAGCGCCGGTGCCAACAATAACCCAGCTGGGTGCAGTTACAGAAGCTTGGCTCATGGGGTGTCCTTGTTGTGGTGGTCGTATTCTCGCTGGCGGCCTTCGGCTTCAAGGCGCTGAATGGGTTTACGGATGTTCCATAAAAATAGCAAACTAGGTAATACCATTAGCGTAGTGAGCACAAAAAACAGTGCCCAGTTGCCGTCGAGGTAGTCAACCAAGGCACCGGAATAGCTACCTAGCAAGGTACGACCAAGGGTGGCGATAGACGCCATAAGGGCATACTGCGAAGCGGTAAAGGCACGGTTGGTCATTAGGCTAATTAAAGCCACAAAAGCTACCGTAGACCAAGCAGAGGTAAAGCCGTCGACCACCACGGCGGCGGTAAGAAGTGGCACGCTAGGACCAGTAACAGCAAGGACGGCAAAGAATAAATTGCTTAAGGCCATGGCCGAGCCACCAATAAATAAGCCTTTAACAATGCCGGCGCGCATGGTGACATAACTACCAATAAGTGAGAACACAATGGTGATCCACCAGTTGAGTAGTTTGGAATAAAGCCCAATTTGCTGGTTGGTAAAGCCCACTTCTTGATAGAACACAATAGACATACGGCCAAGAAAGGCTTCGCCCACTTTAAATAACAGCACAAATAATAAAATAGACAGGGCAAAGCTCACACCATTACGGCGGAAAAATTCGGCTAGGGGTTCGATCATGGTAACAATAAGCCAGGCGGCCATACGGTGCTGAATACGAATACGGGCGTTGTCGATAGTGTTCATAGTGATCAAACCGAGGCTTTTTTGTTCGAGCGCCATGAGGCTGCGCACCATTGCCACCACTAAGCCGAGTTGCATAGCGCCCCAAACAAGCCATAAATTACGACTGGCTTCGCCCATTTGGGTAATAGCCAACGCCAGCAAGGTAATAACGGCAAAGCCAATAACCGGCAAGCTAAGGGAAAGTAGGGGGCGGCTTAGGGCAACGGCCAGGTAACTTTGTTCGGCTTCATGTTGCAGTTGGGCGCGGTTTGTAACGGGCTCGCGGGCTAACCACACGCCAGCCATTAGTAGCACCATAACCATGGCTAAACCTTTGTATATGGTGGGCCAGTTCCAGCCGGGGAGTTCACTTAAAAAGAATGGAATGCTGCCGATGGCGGCAAAACCTGTCCACCACCCTGAAGTGGCCATAGCTGCTGCAGCCGACTGCACGCCACTTTCGTATTCGCCAATAGAGTCGATACGGTAGGCGTCGATGGCGATGTCTTGGGTGGCAGAAAAAGTGGCAATAGCTAATGCAATAAGGCCTGCGGTGGTTAGTGAATGAATTTCAAAATTTATGAACGACAGGGCAAAGCAGGTTATTGCCAAGCCTATTTGGCAAAATAAAATCCAGCTACGACGTTGCCCTAACCAGCGACTAAGTAAGGGTATTTTTAGCCTGTCGATAAGTGGCGACCATAAAAAGTTTATTGAATACATAACATACACAGCACCAAAATAGCCAATGGCGCTGCGGGTCATGCCGGCTTCGTTGAGCCAGGCCGACATGGACGAGCCGATCATTACCCAAGGGTAACCACTGGCCATGCCGAGCAAAAAAATAGTGAGCAGGCGACGCTGAGTGTAAAATCGAACAATGTTCATAATGCCGCGAGGGGCTTGGTGCTGTGCCATTGGCAGGCGTTCCTGTTAGCAAATAAAGCTATTCAATTGGTAGTAGTTCAATACGAATAAGCATAAGGGGTTCGATAGGTACGTTGTCGTAGCCGGTTTGCGCGTGCGGGCCGGTTTTTACTGCGGCTAAGGTGCGCAGTAATTCGGCATTTTCGATAACCTGACCAAACACCGTATAGCCCCAACGCCGCGGGCTTGGGTTGAGGCTGTCGTTGTCGTTGCTATTGAAGTAAAACTGCCGTAGCGCACTATGGGGGTTTGACTGGCGGGCCATAGCAATGGTGCCATAGCTATTGGTTAAGCCGTTGCCACTTTCATTAACTACGGGGTCGTAAGTAGGTAATTCGGTCCAGTTGGGGGTAAAGCCACCGCCTTGCACCACAAAGTTGTCGATAACCCGATGAAAGTGAGTGTTGTTATAGCTGCCGTCGGCCACATAACGTAGAAAATTAGCCACTGTAAGTGGCGCTCGCATACGGTTAAGCTCTACCACCATGTCGCCTTTGCTGGTTACAAACTTTAGCCGGGGAAAGTAATTGTCGGGCTGAAGTTCGGCTGGCTGGCTGGCAAAAACTGTTGGCGTTGCAAGCATGGCGAAGGTGGCGATGATAAGGGCAATAAACTTAAAACGCATTGGCAGCTTCCTCGATAACATGTGCAGCGTTAGGTACATAGGTATTTAACCAGCTATAAAATTCCGGGTCGTTGATAAAGTCGCTTAGGGCGCTGTTTAAAACAGCAACAATGTCGGTTTGAACATATTCATTGCTAAGGCTGAGCTTGCCTTCGCGGCTACGGGTGCGAGTGTAGGTTTTAGTCCACGAGCTGTTTGGCACCTGCGCACTCACTTGCAACACAAAGGTGCAATTCATATTGTGCTGAGTAAATGTTTGTTCCGCAATGCATAGCCCTTGGTCGACGGTGAGCTGCAATAGCAGTGCATGATCGGGCTGATGACGCACATAAGGTAACAGCTGTTGGCGAATAAGCGTAGCAATGGGGGTTTTAAGGGTAGCAAACTGGGCTGGCTTGTTACCTTGGTGCAAACGCAGGGCATGGTGCTGGGGCCGTTGGTCGAGCACCACTAAGCGTGCACTTTGCGGCCGCACACGCTGCATGGCTAAAGTAGCGGTGGGCGGTGCTAAGCTAGGCGGCTGAAGTTGTAGCGGAGCAAGTTCGGTACTGGCACAGCCAACCAATATGCTGCTTAAAGCAGCCACCATGAGGGCAAAAGGTTTAATAAATGAACGCTTTAACATCAAAGCCTCGTTTAGGGTTTTTGTTCTGCCCATTAAGGTATACGATTAGGTTATATGAGTCACGCTCTGTGTTGTGGGCTTATACTCTGTCTTACATGTTGTGGCGGTTAAAGAGGAACTTCCTAGAATGACATACGCTGAAATTACCGGCTGGGGTAAATGTGTACCGCCAGCCATTATGACGAACGACGACCTGGCGACCTTTTTAGATACTTCAGACGAGTGGATTCGCACCCGTACTGGTATTGAAGAGCGGCGTGTGAGTTACGTGGGCACGTCGGTATTGGCGCGCATAGCTGCTGAAAATGCCTTGGCCGCCGCTAACTTAGATGCCAAAGAAATAGACCTCATTATTGTGGGCTCCTGTACGGCGGACGAAATTATTCCCAATATGGCGTCGAAGGTGCAGCAAGAAATAGGTGCCACTCATGCTGCTGCGTTTGATTTAAATGCAGCCTGTAGTAGTTTTTTATACGCCATGCATTACGCTACGGCGGCAATTCGTACTGGTATGCACAAAAAAGTGCTCATTATTGGGGCCGAGCGCTTAACCCGCATTTTAGACTGGACACAACGAGAAAGTGCGGTGTTGTTTGGTGACGGAGCGGGCGCTATGGTGTTAGAAGCCAGTGAGCAAGAAGTGGGTTTGTTGGCCTCGAAGGTTACCTGTGACGCCGAAGCACGGGATGTGCTGAGCCTCGATTTTGGCTTGAGCTTCGACCGCTATGACTTTGATGGTGTAATGGAGTTTAATTTTGAAGGCCAAGAAATATTTAAGCGCGCGGTAAAAGGCATGAGTGCGGCGATAGACGACGTATTTAAACAAACCGGTAAAACCGTAGACGATATTGACGCGCTAATTCCACACCAAGCGAATAAGCGACTGATCGATTTTCTGGCTAAAATGTGTAAGGTGCCAGAAGGAAAGACCATGGTGAATATACAAAAATACGGTAATACCTCGTCGGCAACCTTGCCCATAGCGTTTTGTGAAGCGCTAGAAACAGGTATGGTTAAACCTGGTGATACTATTATGTCGGCGGTGTTTGGCGGGGGCTTAACTTGTGGTGCTGGGTTGATTCGTTGGGGCGAGCGGGTGACGCCAATTAACAATAACCAGAAAACGCTAGCCGATAACGGCCAAACTGCGCTTGAACTTATTTTGCCATTGCACCAAAGCGCAGTTGCAGCGTGGGCTAAAAAAAGAGGCGACTAAAAATATGAGCGTCAATGATGACATACGTAATTATTACGAACAGTTAGTTATGGAACACATTTATGCGCAGGATTTACACCTGCGCTTCGAGAAAGAGTTTATTGCAGACTTATGTTGCTTGGTGTTGAATAAATTACCACCACGCTACATTCGTTATGAAGTAGACATGGCTTTCTTTCTGTCGCAACAAGAGCGTGCTGACATGAATGAGCGTGTAAAAGAAACAGTGCAGAGTGTGTTGACGTATTTAGAACAGCGCCAAAAAGATAATCCAAACGAAGAAGAGCGTAGGCGTTAAAGTTTGATGGTTAAATAAGAGGTGGTGACCCTACCAGCCGCACCCCGGCACACACTACCCCAACTACGGCTGCTCCCTTCCGGGCCTGACCGGGTTCGCTGGTTCATGTTGCGAGGGGACCCGCAGGGCCACCGGCAAGCATTATGCAAGAACTGGTGATAAGACTCAAGGCATAACCGCTTTTAAAAGCAGGGGTGCGCAGAAAACAGCCAGTTTGGCTAGGAAGTGGCCATAAACGCTGTAATAAAAAGCAATGACAATAATAAGAGGGATAACATGAGCACAGATGTAACAACCCACGTAGAAGTAAGCGAAGAAAATGGCGTGCTACGTATTCATTTGAATAGGCCAGCCAAGAAAAACGCTTTAACCCAGCACATGTACCAAACTATGAATGACGCATTGCTAGGCGCCAATGCGCGCGCAGATGACATTGCTGCGGTACTTATTACCGGTGCTGGCGATGTGTTTTGTGCTGGCAACGATTTAGCAGACTTTTTACGCCACGGCGAAATGAACGCTAATGCACCGGTGTTTCAGCTTTTAACCACAATTTCTTCTGTGCATGTGCCAATTGTTGCAGCTGTACAGGGGCCTGCGGTTGGTATTGGTACCACCTTATTACTACACTGCGACCTAGTGTACGCGGCAGATACGGCTCGCTTTGTGATGCCTTTTGTAGATATGGGGTTAGTGCCAGAGGCGGCTTCAAGCCAATTACTGCCGTTGTTGTGTGGCCATGTGAAAGCGTCGGAGCTGCTGTTGCTAGGTGAAACCATAGATGGCCATACAGCCCAGCAATTTAATATGGTAAACAAGGTGGTGCCTTTAGCTGAACTGGAACAAACCGTGGCTGAGGTAATGCAGGCGCTGGCGGCCAAACCGCGGGCCAGCTTACGGTTAAGCAAAAAACTATTAAAAACCCCGTTTCAGCCTGTGCCCGAGCGTATTGCGTTAGAGTTAAAAGACTTTTTAAAAATATTAGCCAGCCCAGCTACACAGGCAATTATTGCTGCTAAGGCAGGTAGCTTATGAGCGAGTTTAAAAAACGAAGAAAGCCTGATCCGGTTTATTATGGCGACTACCTACAGTTAAATAAATTGTTAGACGCCCAACAGCCAGTAAGCCCTAAGTATGGTCCTGAAGCTCACGATGAAACCTTATTTATTGTGGTGCACCAAGCCTATGAACTGTGGTTTAAACAAATGCTGCATGAACTACGCTCGGTGCATGGCTTGTTTAAAGCAGAGTACTTGCCCGACGAACAATTAATGACTGTGGTGCATAGGCTGCACCGAGTGGTAGTAATTCAAGAGCTGCTAAACCAACAAATAAAAGTGATTGAAACCATGACAGCGCAAGACTTTCTTGAGTTTCGCGATTATTTGGTACCGGCCAGTGGGTTTCAAAGCATTCAGTTTAAAGCGCTAGAAATAAGCCTAGGTTTGAATCGCGATCGGCGGGTGGCTTTTGATCAGGAGTCTTTTTATAGCCGCATTAACGATAGTGATCGGGCTTATTTAGAACAACTTGAACAAGAGCCAGACTTGTTTAGCTATGTAGATGCCTGGCTAAGCCGTATGCCATTTTTAGAAACGCCCGACTTTTCCTTTTGGCAGCATTACCAAAGCGCAATAGCAACGGAAATGGCCCACGATGAAGCGATAGTAGAGAGTAATGATTTGCTTACCGATGCCGAGCGTGCTGCGGAATTAGCCGCCTTAGCCGCCACCAAGGCAAATTTTGTTGCTTTGTTCGACGACCAAGAATACGCCAAGTTACAGGCAGAAGGGCGAGTGCGCTTGTCGCAACAAGCCATGCAAGCAGCGCTGTTTATTTATATGTACCGTGAAGAGCCAGTGTTTAACTTACCCTGGCAAGTATTAAATAGCTTGGTAGATATTGACGAGCAGCTAACTATTTGGCGTTTTCGCCATGTCATGATGGTGCAACGTATGCTGGGTAGTAAAATTGGTACGGGCGGCTCGTCGGGGCACGAATACTTACGGAAAACCACCGAGCGCAACCGGGTGTTTGCTGATTTTATGAATTTAGCTACCTATTTATTGCCAAAGCGGATACTACCACCGCTACCTGAAAGCGTAAAACAGGCGTTACGACGTAAGTAGCGAGAAGCCTAACTTTCTAGCTTGGCAATTGCTCGTTCAACGGCAGTAATTGCCTTTTGGCAACGCTGTAGCCGTTGCTGAGCTACCAACACCTGTTGTTGGGTTGCTTGCTGTTCATTAGCTTGCTTAATTGTGGTGGTGTTACTTTGCGAATGCAGCGTTAATTGCTGTTGCACCACCCGTAAGTTGTCACCTAACCGCACTTCATATTCTTTATAGGTTTTTAACTGTTGGTATAACCCTAATAAATCGGTGGTTAACTTTTCCTGCTGGGCATGAAGTTGCGCCTTAGTTACCGACCTAGCTTGTGGCGGCTTGCTGCGGTAAAGCGCCTGCACCAAGGTGTTTAATTGTTGCTCTAAGCGAGCAATTAGCCAATTGTGTTGAGCGCTGTTGCCAGCGGATGTTTGGCTAAGCTGTTGGCACCGCTGCCAAGTGTTTTCGGCTTCTTTCACATAGTCGCTAATAATAGTACTGCGACAGCTAAACAAACTTTTATCGAACCATGGGCGAGCTAGCTCGGTTGCTGCTTCCTCAGCCTTTGCATAGAGTTGATTAAATAAAACAACAGACTCTTGCGAATTGTTCATGGTGTAGCTGGCTCCAAATAAGTGAAGTTGGGCTTGATTATTCCATAACTGCAAAAAATAGTTAGATATTTATTCGTTGAGCAAAATTATTTTCCACTATTGCATTTGATATAAAAGGGCCTGATGGCACGGTTTATTTCCACTTTGGAGAGAAAATTAACCTATTTTTGACCTTTGCTAAACAATAAAATAACAAGATAAGCTATTGATTTTAAAGGTGTATGTGACTTTAGTTGGGTTTTAGTGTAACTTAGCTATCAAAGTGGTCGAAAATTGCACGGTTTGCACGCAGGCACAAATTTATGACAATCATTGTTTACAAGTGTTGCTACTGTGTTTTTTTTTGATTACTATCGAAGGCGATTGGTTAGTTTTTTGCTAGCCGAAGCTCGGCCAAGGGTTACACTTTAAGAATAACTCATGGCTTTATAAACCTAAAAATCACAGATAAGTGATCCAGGGAGAACTTACATGCACACCAATAGTAAATTAGCTAAGTCTATTCGTTTGGCTTTAATGTTTGGTGCAACTGCAACTGCCGTTTCTGGCGTAGCCGTAGCACAAGACACAGCCGCTGACGAAGAGCAAGCAGAGCGCGTTGAGCGTATCCAGGTAACTGGTTCGCGTATTCAACGTACCGATATGGAAGGGGCTTTGCCTGTAACCGTTATTGACCGTGAAGCCATTGAGCTTTCAGGTGAAACGTCTGCAGCAGAACTTCTTCGTAATACAACGTTTAACAGTGCCGGTTCATTCCGTCCACAGTCTGGTTCATCTGCCCAAGGCGTGAGCCAGGTCAACATGCGTGGTCTAGGTGCTGGTCGTACACTAGTACTAGTTGATGGCCGTCGTTTAACCATGTCTCCTTCAACTGGTTCTTCACAAGACTTGAACTCAATCCCTATGGGTGCGATCGAGCGTATTGAAATCCTTTCTGACGGTGCTTCAGCTATCTACGGTTCAGACGCCATCGGTGGTGTAATTAACGTTATTACTCGCCGCGACTTTAACGGTGCTGAGCTTTCCATCGGTAAAGGTGAAGTAAGCATTCCTAGCGACGGCGGAGACCGTGAGAACGGTTCTTTAGTGTTCGGCTCGTCAAGCGACACAACCAGCGTGATTGGTGGTGTTTCATGGAACAAACGTGAAATCATTTTTGAAAACGCGTTCCCATGGGTGTCGCCTGGTGCGTCTACCTACGGTAACAACTGGCGTCCATTAGAAGCTGGTGGTTTCGGTGGTTTCTCTTCAGTTCCAAATGGTTGTCGTGATGACAACTTCATGTATGACGCTGATGACGACCAGTGTCGTTATAACTTTAACGCCACCAACGCTAACGAAGCTTCTACTGAAAACGAATCATTGTTTGCTAAAGTACGTCATGACTTCAGCGATAACTGGACCTTGTACTCGAATGCTAGCATTGCGAAAACTGAATCTTTCGGTCGTTATGCACCAGCCCCAGATACAAACGGTTACTATCCTAGCTTGTTTACTCCAGCAGACAGCTATAATAACCCAACCAACCCGAATGCTTGGTTCTACGACCCGAATAACCCACATGCTGTTGCTTATGACCCAGCAAAAGCCGGTGCAAATACCCCTGGTATTTTCTATCACCGCTTTGCGGCCATGGGTAACCGTGACTCTACCGTAAGTAACGAAAACATCGACTTCTTAGTAGGTGTTGAAGGTCGTGTGGGTAACTTCGACCTAGACTTCGGTGTACGTCGTGTTCGTAACAAAACCTATGAAATTGGTAATGGCTACCTAGCTGCTACCACTGCATGGTCGAACGTTAACGACTTTAACCCAGGTTATAACGCTGACCGTACAGTGTTTGACCCATCAACGTACCGCTATGGTTATGACATTCAAAGCCCAAGTGACAACCCAGCCGATGTTTTAGCTGCTGGTGTGGTAACAACTTCACGTATTTCGCAGTTTAATATCGATGAAATGTATGCATCTGTTGGTTTCGACGTATTCGAAATTGGCGGCGGCATGATTCAAGGTTTCGCTGGTATTGAAAGCCGTGACGAATACTACGAAGACGCTTATGACTCACAGTCTGAAGCGGGCTTAGTAGGTGGTTCAGCGGGTAACTCAGCAGGTGGTGGTCGTACGCTAGACGCTGCTTACTTCGAGTTCTTAATACCAGTAACCTATGACTTAGAAGTTTCTGTAGCAGGTCGTTTCGATGACTATTCTGACTATGGTTCAGACTTCTCACCGAAAATTGGTGTGCGTTATCAGCCAATGAGCAACTTAATGTTACGTGCGTCGTACGGTAAAGGTTTCCGTGCACCGTCACTTGACCTGTTAACCATGTTAACGTCGTTCTCTGCTGACTCAGTAGTAGACGCAAAAACCTGTGCTGTTTTAGCCGGTGACGCAAACAAGCAGTGTCAGATTAACGCATACCGTATTGCTAACCCTGACCTAAGCTCTGAAGAGTCTACGCAAATTGCGTTGGGTGCTGCATACCAGCCTACGGATTGGATGAGCTTAACAGCTGACTACTACAGCATCGAAATTGATAACCGTATTCGTTCGTTTGGTTCACAAAACCTAATTGACCGTGAGCTTTCTGGCGACCCTATACCTCCAGGACTTGGTGTTAGCCGTGACGGCAATGGCTTAATTACCGAAATCTTAACGGGTTATGGTAACGAAGGTACGTTGAAAACAACTGGTTTAGACTTCAACTTACGCACCAACTTCGACTTAGGCGGCATGGGTTCCATTAGCAATAACTTGCAAATGAGCCACATGATTGACTATAAAGTTGACGGTGGTCGTAACCAAGTTAAAGACCCAGGTGTACCAGCGAACCGTATCGCCCTTCAGAACCTTTGGACCTTGGGTGACTTCTCGGTAGCGTGGAACCTAAACTTCATCGGCACTCAGTACACCACAGTACTTGGTCGCCGTGCAGACGGTACCTTCGGTACTGGTGCTGGTGGCGTTAAGTGTGATGACCCAGGTGCAGGCATTGATACAGTTCGTTGTGGTAACGTAGGTAGCTACACTACTCACGACTTACAGTTCAACTACAACTCACCTTGGAACGGTCGTTTCACGGTAGGTGTACAGAACGCGTTTGAGAAACTACCTAAGATTTCTCCTTGGGCAGGTGCTCAGTACGGTGCTGGCGGACGTGACTACAACTTCGACCTATACAACACATACGGTCGTGTCACATACGTTCGTTACACCCAACGTTTCTAAAAACGGCTTCCTTAGTTAAGGAAAAAGTTAAGAAACAAGTGTAAATAAAGCAAACCGGCCCTAACTAGGGCCGGTTTTTTTATGCGCGGAATAAATGCAAACGCTTATAAGCCACAACACAGAGCTTAGCTTTATGGCTAAAATGACCTAGCTTGGTAATTCTAAGCGCTGTAGTAAGGTTATCTCTGTTAAGCCACGCAACGGCACCAAAAGCAGAAAAACGTAACGCTACGGGCGTTAGATGCTGTGCGGTGCTAGAGCGAGCTAAATAATTAAAATAAATGTGCTACGCGGAATAGTGTTTTTCGTCTCAACTTAGCGCCTGTTGGTGGCATTATTGTCTCTTTTATGCAAAAATTCACTCACATTCATCGGACCAGATGAAATGCCCAGTTGACAGCTTCTGCGGGTTCATGGGAGTATTCGAACAAGGCTATTTGTTAAAAAGTAGCTAATTCGGTGTAATTGTTTTATTCATCACTCACACAACGAGGACCTTCCAACGTTTTAAATTTGCTACTTGCGTAACAGTAAGTGTTATTTAGAGTTGTTTTGTGAAGGCTAAGTTAAGTCAAATTGGTTGGGAACTATGACCACAGTTATCAAACGAAGCAAAATCGCCGCCGCTATGGTTGGTGTGATGGCGCTGGCGGGAAGCGGTTTAGCGGCAGCTAATACCCCAAGCCTTCAGCAGCTGCAGTCTGAGCAAATTCAGACTCATCGTAATCAAGCAGCATCGCAAGGCCGGATTGATTCCTTGTTCGATCAAAGCCGCGAACTGTTAGGCGAATACCGTAGTGTTGTCGCCGAATATGAAGCATTAAACGTGTACAACAACCACGTACAGAAGTTAGTAGATGACCAAAACGCATCTATTGCTTCTTTACAGCGTCAAATTGACGGAATTGAAGCGACTCGTCAGGGGATCGTTCCATTGATGTACAAAATGATCGACTCTTTAGACACGTTCGTAGGGTTAGACATTCCAATTCATAGTGAAGCGCGCGAACGTCGGGTTGAGCGTTTACGTTCTACTATGACTCGTTCGGATGTAACGGATTCAGAAAAGTTCCGTTTGATCATTGAAGCGTACCAAATTGAAATGGACTACGGAATTGGTCCTAACTCTTATAGCGGCAACTTAAACCTTGGTGGCCAGGAAATCGCAGTAGACTTCTTCCACATGGGTCGTGTAACACTTATGGCTCAGTCGCTAGACGGCCGTAGTGCATGGTTGTGGGATAACAATGCGCGTAATTGGACGAAAGTAGATGACAGCTTCCTGAGCCCTTTAACTCAGGCAATTCGTATGTCTCGTCGCCAAACTGCGTTTGATATCGTTCGCTTACCAGTATTTGCCGCGGAGAATGCAGAATGAAACAAGTAGCTAAAACCTTTATTAGCGCCGTTGCAGGTTTAACACTTGTTGCGGGTGCTGCTTTTTCTGCCTCAGCACAAGAAGCAAAAACATTAGAACAATTACTTGAACAGGTTCAACAGAGCCGTCAAGCCTCTCAGCGTATTGACCAACAGCGCGAAAGTGCTTTCCGTCAAGAGCGTGCCGACAAACAAGCCTTGTTACGCCAAGCTCAGCAACAATTAGTGAATGAGAACAAACGTAGCGAACGCTTACAGCAAGAATATTCAGACAACGAAAGCACCATTGCTGCCAAAGAAGTTGAACTCGACAACATGATTGGTACCTTAGGTGAAATTTTCGGTGTAATTCGTGGCGCTGCTTCCGACACCATCGGTCGTATTTCTACTTCGGTAGTAAGTGCGCAGTACCCAGGTCGTCACATTGTGCTAGAAAACCTTGCACAAGCACGTGAACTACCAAATATTGCAGAGCTTGAAGACCTTTGGTTAGCTTTGCTAACTGAAATGACTGAATCAGGTAAAGTGTCGCGCTTTAAAGGCGAAGTTACTTTGCTTGGTGGTGGTTCTGAAGTTCGTGATGTAATTCGTCTTGGTTCGTTTAACCTAGTTTCTGACGGTGAATATTTACTCTATAGCGACAGCTCTGAGCAAATGCAACCTCTAGCACGTCAGCCGGCAGGACACGTGTTAAAAGAACTTAAAAGCTTCGAGAAATTGCAAAGCGGTTTTGGCGGAATTTTCCTTGACCCAGCTCGTGGTCAAATTCTAGGTTTGTTAACGCAAAAAGCAACCTTAATGGAACACTACCATAACGGTCAGGAAGTGGGTTATGCCATTACTGTGCTGTTAATTTTAGGTTTCATTATTGCTATTTACAAATTGGTTACTTTGACCATTGTAGGTAACAAGATGCGTGCTCAGTTGAAGAACAAAGATAAGCCGTCGGATGCTAACCCGTTGGGTCGTATTCTGAAGGTTTACCATGAGAACCCAAGTGTTGACGCTGACAACCTTGAGCTGAAACTAGACGAAGCGATTTTACGTGAAACGCCTCGTGTTGAAGCCGGTGTGAACATTATTAAGATACTTGCTGCGATTGCACCGCTAATGGGTCTATTGGGTACGGTTATCGGTATGATCGGTACCTTCCAATCGATTACCCTATTTGGTACTGGTGACCCACGTATCATGGCAGGTGACATCTCAATGGCGCTTGTAACAACAGCACTAGGCTTAATAGCCGCACTACCATTGATTATTATTCATAGTATCGTTGCTGGCCGAAGCAAGTTTGTGCTGCACATTTTAGATGAGCAGGCGGCTGGTATTGTTGCTGAGCACGCTGAAAAACACGCGGCTCCTAAAGTTGCGGCTAATAAAGCTGCGAAAGGAGAGTAAGCCATGGAATTGTACCTGATAGGCCTTTGGGAAACTGTCAGGGATTTTATTGGCACTGGTGGTAATGTTTTATACTTAGTTGCAGTAGCGCTACTGATTATGTGGATTGTTATGATTGAGCGCTATTGGTTCCTACTTGGTGTGTTCCCGCGCGAGCGGGAACAGATCATCGCTAAGTGGAACGCTAGGGAAGACACATCCTCCTGGTACGCACATAGAATCCGTGAAGCATGGATTTCAGAAGCGTCGAGTAAGTTAACAGCGCGGATGCTGCTGCTAAAGACAACTATTGCAATTTGCCCTTTAATTGGGCTGTTTGGAACGGTTACCGGTATGATTTCAGTATTTGAAATTATGGCGGTACAGGGTACTGGTAACCCGCGTCTTATGGCTGGTGGTATTTCAATGGCGACTATTCCGACTATGTCGGGAATGGTGGCAGCATTGTCGGGTATGTTCTTCGTTCAGCGCTTAGACGTTCGCGTCGCACGCGAGAAATCGAAGCTTATCGACAACATGCCTCATCATTAAGAGAGTAGAATTATGGCACGTAAACGTATTCGTGAAGAAGAAGAAGCAACGCTAGATATGACACCGATGCTAGACATCGTGTTTATCATGTTAATCTTCTTTATCGTGACGACCTCGTTTGTGAAAGAAGCAGGTATCGATGTAAGTCGCCCTGAAGCTTCACAAGCAACAACCAAGCCTTCGGCTAACATCTTTATTGCTATTCGTGAGAATGGTGAAGTATGGATGGACCGTCGCCAGGTGGACGTTGAGCGGGTTGCTGCAAACCTTGAGCGCTTATTAGCTGAACAGCCTACCGACATGGTAGTTATTCAAGCTGACAAAGACGCACGCCACGGTATTGTAGTGAAGGTCATGGACCAGATTAAAGAAGCAGGTATTGCTCAAATATCAATAGCAGCGGAGACAGATTAATTATGGTGCGCGTATTAGTATCAATATTACTAGGCGCTGCTGTCACCTTCGCTTTGTTTGTCTTAATGGCATTCCTGATTAGTGGCGGAGCGAAACGGCATGAAGCGCCTGAGGCTCCGACCACGATCGATATTGTTCAAACACAGGCGGAGCAAGAAGTTGACGCTCGTCGTCGGACACCGCCACCGCCACCACCACCGCCGGAAACACCGCCGAAAAGTCCACCACAAGAGCCCCAGTCGCCAGACGATTCGGTTAGCTTTAACTTGGAATTAGGCGACGTTAACATAGGTGGTACAGACACTGGACTAACCGGTCCAGGCACGGGTATGGCACGAGATGGCGATGCACAACCTTTAGTTCGGGTTGAGCCACGTTATCCTGCTGCTGCACTTCGTGACGGTATCGAAGGTTGGGTGCGCTTGCGCTTCACAATCAACGAAATTGGTGGTGTTGAAGATATCGAAATCATTGAAGCAGAGCCGCGTCGAGTATTCGACCGTGAAGCACGTCAAGCCCTACGCCGCTGGCGTTATGCCGCAAAAATGGTAGATGGTGTGGCAGTGCGTCAAGAAGGTATGACGATACAGCTAGATTTCACAATGGATGGGGGGTTATAGCTCATGATGCGTTTAACAACAACACTTTGTGCTGCGGTTGCGTTGCTGAGCATGGCATTCCTTCCAGCTCAAGCTCAGCAGCAAAGTGTAGGCTTTGATATACCTACACTAGAGCAGGTTACCGCAATGCAAGAGAGCCGTCGTTCTCATGCATTAGGTGACCGCTTGGCGCGAGCCGTTGTGCAGGCGTTTGAACATTATGAAGCGTCGGAAGTGCAAGAAGCAATTAACGTTCTTGAAGCACTTTCGCCTCGTAGCGAATATGAGCGGGCTTACATTGGCCGTTTTTTAGGAACTATGTACGCTTCACTTGATGAAGAAAACGCTCAGCCCGTAAAGGCGCTTGAGTTGCTGCGTGATGCTGTAGCTTTAGACATTCTCAGTTACGCTGACCAAAAGCAGTCGTTGCAATTGTTAGGTAATTTACAACTTCAAGAAGAGCATTACAAAGACGCGATTGACACCTTCAAACGCTATTTGCAATTCACCGGCGAATGGAACGCAGATATTTTGTTCCGTATGGCCGCAGCTCACATGGAGTTGAAAAATTACTCTAGCGTTATACCTTTTGCGCGTAAAGCTATTCAAAATTACGAAACGCCAAACCGTAACCCCTATGTGTTATTGGTTGGTGCGTATTTTGAATTGAACGACATTCCTAATGCCATTAAAGTTTTGGAAGAAGGTGTCGTGGTATTGCCTGAACAGATACGTTGGTGGAGTCAGCTCGGTGCATTCTATGCAATGAACGAGCAGTACGACAAAGCTCTTTCAACCTTGGCCATTGCTTACGACGCAGGGTATTTAACCCGCTCAGCAGATTACCGTTACTTGGTACAAATGTACTCTAACGCTGAAGTTCCATATCATGCGGGTGTAGTCATGACGCGCCACTTACAAAACGGCGATATTGAAAGCACTCGTTCGAACTGGGCTTCTGCTGCTCGTAGCTTTTATACGGCACGTGAATTTAAACGTGCGGCACAAGTTTACGACGAAGTGGTTAAATATACCGACGACAAAGAAGAGCTGATGAAGGCTTTTCGTTCGCAGGGTGACGCTTACGCATTGTCTGACGACTATCGTAAGGCAGCGCAGTCGTTTCAACGGGCAGTAGACGTTGGTGTTGCTGAAGGTGCCGATGCTGGACGTTTGTATATGTCATTAGGTGAAGCACACTTTAATGCGCGTCAGTATCGTCAGGCTATTGCAGCTATGGAAAATGCTAGTCGCTATTCGGCTACGCGCCGTAACGCTGAAAGCTGGGCCGGATTTATCCGTGAAACAGCAGAGCGACGTGGTGTGAACCTGTAGTTTTGTAAATTATTAAAGAGCCCGCCTTGGCGGGCTTTTTTTTTACCTTTTGAAAATAAAAATATTAACTGGAGAAGGCTGAGCTAACATTGTTTAACTTTCAAAAAAGCGCTTGATCGGGTAATATGCGCAGCGCTAGTGGGCGATGTTTCTAACTTTTTCTATTGCCACTGGTGCTTTTAAATTGATTGGATAAATTTTTTTAGGGGTATTCAATATGGAAACAGATAACACATTTCAAGATCAAACAGGGCTGCCCCATGTGCTTGTTGGCACGGTAGCTTTTTTAGCTCTAGCGTTACTAGGGCCAATATTGCGAGTGATTCAATTAATGGTTGGCGTTTAATTTAACCGCGTTGTTAGTTGTAAGAATGGGCAGGAATAAACCCGAGTAGGTTGCTAACACATACCAAAAAAGGATTTAATTCATGGCGTTAAGTTTACTGTTGGTGGAAGATAACGAGCGTACGCGCAATTCGATACTATCAATATTAGACTCCACAAAGTTCGCTGTAACGGTGGCAGTTGACGGTTTAGGTGGCTTAATCCTAGCTAAGAAACAACACTTTGACTTAGTGCTGACCGACCACAAAATGCCACTTATGGACGGTATTACTTTAATTCGTAACTTAAGTGAATTGGCAACTTACGAGCAAACACCTTTAGTGCTAATGACCACGGATGATATAAACTTGGTGCGTGATCGCGCCGAACGGGTAGGTGCTGACCATGTATTGGCAAAGCCCTTAGATACGAATAACCTAGCTCACTTTCTGTACCATCTTCGACAGCGAGATATTGTTTCATGACGCATTATGTTTGTGCAGATTTGCGCAGTGATTTCATTTCCAGATCAATTACCGACGTGGTTGACTTTCCACAAGATGGCGTCATATTTCGTGATATAACGACCATGCTGGCAAACCCCAAAGCCCTGCGTTACAGCATTGACTTATTTCACGAGCGCTACCGAGACTACGGCTTAACGCAAGTAGTAGCAGTTGAAGCTCGTGGCTTTATTTTTGCGGCAGCGTTGGCTGACCGTTTAGGGGTAGGTTTAACGCTTATTCGTAAGCCTGGCAAGTTACCCCGTGCCGCCTATTCTGAAAGCTATGCACTTGAATACGGTAATAGCGCCCTAGAGCTGCATAAAGATGCCTTAACCCACCGTGACCGAGTGGTTGTAATGGACGATATGTTGGCGACGGGTGGCACTATTAATGCAGCAATTAACTTAGTGCAAAAAACCCCCGCAACTATTGTGGAAGCCGCTTTTGTGGCCGAGCTGCTGTATTTACCAGGGCGTAAGCGCCTAATGGAAAAAGGGGTGTCGAGTTACGCCATTATTGCGTACGACACCTAAAGCCAACCACAGCCATCACTGAGTGTCTACACAGGAGTGAACATGAGTTATCAGGTGTTAGCAAGACAATGGCGCCCACGAACCTTTGCCGAAGTTGTAGGGCAACAACACGTGCTACAGGCATTAAGCAATGCCTTACGCCACCAACGATTACATCATGCTTATTTACTTTCTGGCACTCGCGGGGTGGGCAAAACCACCATTGCGCGTATTCTTTCTCGTAGCCTGAACTGTGCCACTGGCATTACCCCCGAGCCCTGTGGCGTGTGCGAAGCCTGTACCCAAATAGACGAAGGCCGCTTTGTTGACTTACTAGAAATTGACGCTGCTTCGCGTACCAAAGTTGAGGACACTCGGGAAATATTAGAAAATGTGCAGTACCGACCTAGCTCGGGCCGCTATAAAGTTTATTTAATAGACGAAGTGCACATGTTGTCGCGGCACAGTTTTAATGCCTTATTAAAAACATTGGAAGAGCCGCCGCCACACGCTATATTTTTGTTAGCCACCACCGAGCCAGACAAGTTACCTGTTACTGTTCTTTCCCGTTGCTTACAGTTTAATTTACGGGCGCTAACGCGGGAAGAAATATCCGGCCAGTTAGCCAAAGTACTAACCGCTGAAGAAATTCCTTTTGAGCCCGGCGCATTGGAACTACTGGCTCGTGCGGCGCGAGGCAGTATGCGTGACGGCTTAAGCTTAACTGACCAAGCTATTGCTCAAGGCGACCGGCAAGTAACTGAACAAAGTGTGGCGGTAATGTTGGGTAGCCTAGACCCACGGGACAATATTGCGCTATTAAGTTTTTTGGCCAGTGGCGATATAACCCAAGCGCTAAAACATTTACGCTCGTTACCTGACCGTATGACCGACATTAGTGACGTGCTTAGTGAGCTACAAAACTTGCTGCACCAGTTGGCTTTAACGCAGCTTGCTCCTAGCTATGTAGACACGGGCTTGGTAGCACATAAAGAAGGCATGCAGGCCTTAGCCAAGCAACTAGCCCCAGAACAAATACAAGTTTGGTACCGCATGGTGCTTGAAGGCCGGCGCGAATTACCTTTGGTGTCTGATGCGTTTGCTGCGGTGGAAATGACTTTGCTACGGTTAGTAAGTTTTCGCCCAGCTGGGCAAAGCCAGACATTGCCGCCGCCGCAACCAGCAGCTAGCCAGCAACCAGCTCCAGCTGCTCCTGTAGCGCAGCCGGCGCCTATGCCTGCACCACCAGCTGCAGCAGCGCAGCCGGCACCGGTGGTACCAACTACAGCGGACTTGGCCTTGCAGCAACAAGCTATTATTGATCAAGCAGCGGCGCAACAAACCGCGCCGGGGCGGGCGGCCCAGAATTCGCCAACGCCAGCGCCGCAGACACCAACGGCACCGGTGCAGTTGCCACCCACGGTAGACACCACAGATCCCTTAGCGGCGCTATTGGCTACCCGCGACTTACTAGCGAACCAACCGGAGCCGGCACCTGCAAGCACAACGGAGCCACCACCTGGCCCAAAGGTAAGTCCGGCGCCTGAGCCGCAGTATTCAGCGCCGGAGCTAGTACCGTCAACCGCTGAGCGAGCACTACCAGTTAGCGATTTTATTAGTCAACAGCAGGGTGAACTAACCCCAGCGGTGCGTGTAGCTGCCGATATTGACTCTTGGAGCGCGACTATTGCTGGGCTTGACGCCCATGGTTTAGTGCGACAGTTGTTACTACATTCGCTATTAAGCCAAGATGAAGCTACCGGCGGTTATATATTAACCATTGAGCAGCAGCAACAAACCTTGGCGTCGGTGCATACGGAGCAAAATTTAGCGGCTGTTTTGCAGCAGTTAATTGGCCAAGCGCCGTTAACTATTCAGTTTGCCAGCGTAACGGGCACGCCATTTTTAATTCAACAAGAAATTGATCGCTATCGGTTAACGTTAGCGCAGCAGTATGTGGCGCAGCATGAAGGTATTCAGGCGTTACAGCAAAGCCTAGGTGCAGAAGTTGTGGCCGGAAGTATTCAAGCCCGCGACTGAGCCTGTTAATATATGACTGCCGTGACCACGGCGGTGTTAATTTTTATCAATAACTAAAGAGAGAAGCACATGTTTAAAGGCGGTATGGGTAACATGATGAAGCAAGCGCAACAAATGCAAGAGCGCATGCAACAAGCCCAAGCAGAAATTGCAAGCTTAGAAGTAACCGGCGAAGCGGGTGCTGGCATGGTTAAAATTACCATGTACGGTAACCATAACGTGAAGCGTGTTGCTATTGATCCTAGCTTATTTGGCGACGAAGACGATCGTGAAATGCTAGAAGACTTGATTGCCGCAGCAACAAATGATGCGGTGCGCCGAGTAGAAGAAGCGTCGAAAGAAAAAATGGCCAGTGTAACTGGCGGTATGGGTTTACCACCTGGCTTTAAGATGCCGTTCTAATGGTAGGTTATAGCCCAGCTATTGCGGCATTAATACAGTCGCTGCGTGTGTTACCCGGAGTAGGGCAAAAAACAGCGCAGCGGATGGCTTTTCTTTTACTTGAGCGGCAACGTGCGGGGGCAGATAAACTAGCCGCCAGTATTCAACACGCTCTTGAAGTGGTGGGGCGTTGCCAACAATGTCGCACTTTAACGGAAGGCGACCTTTGTGTTATTTGTGCCAACCCTGAACGGGCCAGCCAGGGTATTTTGTGTATTGTTGAGTCGCCGGCCGACGTTATAGCCGTAGAGCAAACTGGTGAATTCCACGGTCAGTATTTTGTTTTGATGGGCAACCTGTCGCCCTTAGACGGTATTGGTCCGCGCGATATAGGTTTAGACGTACTTGAGCAACGCTTGCAACAAGGTGGTATTGAAGAAGTGATTTTAGCCACCAACCCAACGGTTGAAGGCGAAGCTACGGCCCATTATATTGCTGAAACAGCGGCTCGTTGCAACATAGTGACTAGCCGTATTGCCCATGGGGTACCTGTTGGCGGTGAACTGGAATATGTAGATTACCGTACCCTTGGCCATGCCTTTCAAGGTCGAAAAAAGATTTAGCCTAAAATTTACAATTGAAAAACGTCGTGCCTGCCCCCATGTTTAACTTATCGTTCATCAACATTGCTTATGCTCAGGAGAGATTCAGCCATGGCTGATAAGAAAAACGCAGAAAAACATGGTTTTCAAACCGAAGTAAAACAGCTTTTGAACTTAATGATTCATTCGCTGTATTCAAATAAAGAAATTTTCCTTCGCGAACTTATTTCCAACGCCTCAGACGCGGCCGATAAGTTGCGTTTTAAAGCTTTGCAGAATAACGCCTTGTTTGAAGGTGATGCCGACCTTTATGTGCGGGTAAGTGTAAATAAAGACGCCCGTACACTGACCATTAGTGATAATGGTATTGGTATGACTAAAGACGAAGCTATGACCAACCTAGGTACGATTGCTAAGTCGGGTACCAAAGACTTCTTTAGCCAGCTTTCTGGCGACGAAACCAAAGATTCACAGTTAATAGGCCAGTTTGGGGTAGGTTTCTACTCGGCCTTTATTGTAGCCGACAATGTTACGGTGCGCTCGCGTGCCGCTGGGGTTGATAAGTCTGCTGGCGTAGAATGGCAGTCGGCGGGTGACGGTGAATTTACCTTGGCTGATATTGAGAAGGAAGGCCGCGGCACCGACATTATTTTACACCTGCGCGACGATGCAGAAGAGTTTTTAGATGGGTGGAATTTACGCCAAATTATTACCCGTTATTCTGACCACCTGAATATGCCAGTGCAAATGTGGAAAGAAGAGCAGCCCGAGCGTGAAGGCGAAGATGGTAAAAAAATACCAGCTGTACCTGGTGAATGGGAAACCATAAACGCTGGTAAAGCTTTATGGCTACGTGATCGCAATGATATTTCAGACGATGAATATAACGAGTTTTATAAGTCGTTAGCCCATGACTTTGAAGACCCATTAGTATGGAGCCATAACAAAGTTGAAGGGAAGCACGAGTATACTAGCTTGTTATATATTCCTCAGCGGGCGCCCTTTGACTTGTGGAACCGTGATGCGCAAAAAGGCATTAAACTTTATGTGCAGCGGGTGTTCATTATGGACGACGCTGAACAGTTTATGCCGCCGTACTTACGCTTTGTGCGTGGTTTGATTGATTCGAACGACCTACCGTTGAACGTGTCGCGGGAAATTCTGCAAGACAATAAAGTAACCCGTTCAATGCGTTCTGCCAGCACGCGCCGTGTATTAAGTATGCTAAGTAAATTAGCCAAAGACGACCAAGCCGCTTACGGCAAGTTTTGGGACGCCTTTGGTAATGTACTAAAAGAGGGCCCTGCAGAAGACCAAGGTAATATTGAACGTATTGCTGAGTTACTACGCTTTTCCTCGACCCATAACGATGTGGCAGAGCAGCGGGTTTCGCTAGAAGACTATGTAAGCCGTATGCAAGAAGGCCAAGATAAAATTTATTACATAGTGGCTGACAGTTTTGACGCGGCGCGCAATAACCCAACCTTGGAAATATTCCGCAAGAAGGGTATTGAAGTATTACTGTTGTCTGAGCGTATTGACGAATGGCTAATGAGCCACTTAACCGAGTTTAAGGAAAAGAAATTCCAGTCGGTTACCCGTGGTGATTTAGATTTAGGCAGTTTAGACAGTAAAGAAGACAAAGCGGCACAAGAAGCCAGCGACGAGAAATTTAAGCCGGTGGTGGAACGCTTTAGTAAAGTTTTAGGCGATCAAGTGAAGCAAGTACGCAGCACTCATCGCTTAACTGATTCGCCTGCATGTATTGTTACCGATGACCATGACATGAGCACACAAATGGCGAAGCTAATGGAAGCTGCTGGCCAGCCGGTACCTGAAACTAAGTACATTTTCGAGCTGAACCCAGAGCACCCGCTAGTAAGCCGTGTAGCCGATGAAACAGACGAAGAGCGTTTTGCTGAATGGGCGCAACTGCTTTTGGATCAAGCAACTTTAACCGAGCGTGGTAGTTTAAAAGACCCGGGCAGCTTCGTGCGTCGTATGAACGCAATGCTATTAAAGTTAGCCTAGTGATTTATAGCGGCTGTTGTAGTTGCTAACAACTCACACGAGTAGCCAAAGCCCTGCTAAATTTAGCGGGGCTTTTTGTTGGTACAGGCTTTATTTACTGCAACAATTACACGAGGAAAAAGCCGATTTCGTTGCCTAGCAGGGCTGTATCGGGTAAAGTTGCGCTAAATCTTGATGTTATTAAATATTATTTAGGGGAATTTAAACATGCGCATAATCCTTTTGGGGGCGCCAGGCGCAGGAAAAGGCACTCAAGCACAATTCATTATGAACACCTACAACATACCGCAAATTTCGACCGGCGATATGTTGCGTGCAGCAATAAAAGCGGGCACGGAATTAGGTTTAAAAGCGAAGCAAGTTATGGACGCCGGTCAGTTGGTTTCTGACGATATTATGATTGGCCTTGTGCAAGAGCGCATTACCCTAGATGATTGTACCAATGGTTTTTTATTAGACGGCTTTCCTCGCACCATTCCGCAGGCCGATGCGATGCAAGAAGCAGGGATTGAAATTGACCATGTACTTGAATTTAACGTGGCCGACGACGTAATAGTAAACCGTATGGCAGGGCGCCGTGTGCATCCTGGTTCAGGCCGGGTTTATCATATTGAACATAATCCACCAAAAACAGACGGTATTGACGATGTTACCGGCGAAGCTTTAGCGGTGCGTGAAGACGATAAAGAAGCCACGGTACGCAAACGTTTAGCTATTTACCATGAACAAACCGAGCCGCTGGTAGACTATTACCAACAGCTAGCAAAACAAAATGTGGTGCAGTATCACCGCATTGACGGCACCCAAAAAGTAGACGTAATTCACCAGCAGCTTAAAGGCTTGCTTGGTTAATAACATTGCTTGCCAAACACAAGTTAGCAACTCCACCTAAGGACTAAAAATGACTTTTCTGCCTGTTACCAGTTTGTTTGCAGCGCTTTTAACATTGCTGCTGTTAGCACTTTCAATTCGTATTATTGTTATTCGTAATCGTGAGCGAATTGGCCTTGGTGTGGGCGCAAGCAAACCCCTTGAAGTGGCTGTACGTATTCACGGTAACTTTATTGAGTTTGTGCCTATGGCAGTGCTGTTATTAGCCCTAATGGAACTAGCCGGCGCAGGTGCAATGATGCTGTATGTGTGTGGTGGGGTGTTGTTTACCGCCCGTATTAGCCATGCTGTTGGCCTTACGAAAAGTATAGGTACCAGTGTGTACCGTGCGTATGGGGTGCTAGGAACCTTTGGTGTTATGCTGTTCCAAGCGGCTTACTTGCTAGGTTATTTTTACGGTAACGTGCTGTAGTAATATTTAACGAACCATAGGCCTAAGTTGTTATGCAATGTATTGCTCTGCATAGTTCGCAAAGCCATGGTGGCCAGTGGCGTGCGCTGTCGCGCCAGTTGCCAGAAAGCTTAACGCTGCAAGCGCCCGACTTAATTGGTTACGGGGCAGCACCTACGTTTGCCCAGTGCCACGTTGCTGCAGCGGACTTTCGCTTAAGCAACGAGCTAGCGGCGTTAGAGCAGGCAGGTTTACAGCCCGACTGTGGGCCTATAGTGTTACTGGGCCATTCTTATGGCGGGGCGTTAGCCTTACACTGGGCACGGCGCTTTCCGCAGGCAGTAGCAGCGTTGGTGCTGTATGAGCCGGTGGCCTTTCATGTATTACCCCAAAACCATGCAGCGCGAGTTGAAATTAGTGCGGTAGCGGCGGCCATGGACACCATGTCGGCGGCCGATGCCTGCACGCACTTTGTGGATTACTGGAATAGCCCCGGTTATTTCAACGCCTTACCTGCTGCTGCACAAACCTTAATGATAATCCAGCAAGGCAAGGTAACGGCAGACTTTCAAGCCTTGCTGGGCGAGCCTGCCAGCCTAGACGACTATGCAAAATTAACCATGCCAGTGCATTTGTTTAGTGGTGAGCAGTCGCCCTTATCTAGCCAAACCGTGGCACAGCTACTGGCAAACACCTTACCTAATGCAACCCATACTAGGGTTGCTGCTGGCCACATGGGGCCAATTACACATGCTCGAATTGTTACCCCGCTACTTTTAGAAGCCTTGCTTACGACCCAACCAAGCTCAGTTTAGGACACATTCATGCGCCACCTATTGCCGGAATCAAAGAAACTGGCGTTGCTTACTGGGCCTATTTTGGTGGCTCAGCTAACCCAAATGATGATGGGGGTGGTTGATACGCTCATGTCGGGCCGTGTGGGTGCAGTTGATCTTGCGGCAGTGGCGGTGGGCAGTGCTATTTGGACACCGCTGACCCTGTTAATATTTGGTTTGGGTATGGCTTTAGCGCCAGTGATTAGCCATTACCATGGTGCGGGTGACAACAGCCAAATGTCGCGTTATGTACAACAAGCCTTATATACCTGCATTATTGGCGCGCTTATTACTGGCACTTTGATTTATTTGGCGCCGTATTTTCTCGCCATGATGGACGTAGAGCCGGCCTTTCGGACCATGACGTTAAAATACCTACGGTTTATTATGTGGGGCCTGCCAGCCTTTGTGTTGTACGTGGTGCTGCGTAATTTTTGTGAGGGCTTGTCGCACACCATGCCGTCGTTGGTGATTGGCGTGATTGGTTTATTGGTTAACATTCCGATGAACTATATATTCATTTACGGCAAGTTAGGTATGCCCGCCTTAGGTGGGGCGGGCTCGGGCTTAGCCTCGGCAGTTGTGCTGTGGGCCATGGCGCTTAGTTTGCTGGTGTATGTAACCACGGCCAAACGTTTTGCTGCAAATGGGCCGTTTAAACGCTTTTCTAAGCCCGACTGGGACGATATATTTTATTTTTTCCGCCTAGGCGGGCCCATTTCCATGTCGCTGTTTTTTGAAACGAGCTTATTTGCTGCAGTGGCAATTTTAATTGCGCCCTTGGGCTCGGTAATGGTGTCGGGGCACCAAATTGCCTTAAATGTGTCGTCGATTGTGTATATGTTTCCGCTCAGTTTAAGTATGGCGGTAACCCTGCGGGTGGGTTTCGCCTTAGGCGCGAAAAAGCCCGAAGATGCCATTACTGCCTATAAGGTTGCGCTGTTATTCGGAGTGAGCTTTGCCACTATAAATGGCTTAGGTATGTGGTTGGGTGGACGTTGGTTGGCAGGCTTTTATAGCCAACACAGCGGTATTATTGAACTAGCGGGCACCTTGCTGGGCCTTGCCGCCATTTTTACTATTTCTGATACCTTCCAAGCCATTGCTATGGGCGCCTTGCGCGGTTACAAAGACACCCGCGCAGCCATGGTAATAACATTGATTGCCTACTGGCCCTTTGGTTTAACCGTAGGTGTTATTTTAGGCCTAACCAACTTAGTGCGCCCAGCCATGGGCGCGGCCGGCTTCTGGATTGGTTTTATTAGTGGTCTAAGTGTGGCTGCAGTGATGCTGACGTTACGGTTGTTACGGGTACATAAAAAACATGCACTTAAGAATGATCATTTAGCAGCCTCGTGACGTAATGAACACGTTGTAAAGAATGTTAACTTGCAACAGGTCTGCTCTGTTTGTATTATAGGGCGTTTTTTAACCATCTCTAATTAACTATCTTCATTTAAGTGAGACTCCGATGTCGCAAAACAAGCAGGGAGCTTACGAGTTTCGCACGATTGCGTTTCGAATTGGCAACCTTATAAATCTATTGTTATTACTCGTTGCATTTGGCCTTGCCAGCATGTATTCCACTTGGGGTCTCGCTTTTTTTATTGGCCTACCTGCCGCTTTAGTCCCTTTATGGCTTTATAAAACCTTAGGCGATCACGTTTTAGCCCGAGTGTCTTATGGCGTGAGCTTTATGCTGCTGGCAGCGTTGCATATTCACCAAAGCATGGGGTTTACTGAAGTTCATTTCGGCATTTTTGTGCTGTTAGCCATACTTATTTCCTTCCGTGATTGGGTAGTAATAGTGGTGGCCGCTGCCACTATTGCGGTGCATCATTTGTTATTTATGTACTTACAGCAGAATGGCGCTCCTGTTTACGTAGTTCCGACGGAAAACGCCCGTTTGTCGATTATTTTAATTCACGCTGTATATGTGGTGATTGAGTCGGCGGTGCTTGTGGTTATTTGCCGCACCAGTTTACGTGAGGCGCAAGTGGGACAGGCTTATTTCGATATGACAGCAACCTTAGTGCGCAATGACGGCACTGTTGTACTAACAGAGCGTTGCCCTGAGCATAAGTCTCGTCGTTTAATTCGCTTTAACCAGATGCTGCATACCTTGCATGAAAGTATAGGTAGTGTGTCGCGCTCTACGGTAGAAAACAGAGCCGCGGCGGATGCTTTGCAAAAAGAAGGGGCAACGCTAAGTGAAAGTATGCGCCGCCAGCAAACAGAAGTAGAGCGTATAGCAGCGGCCAGTGAAGAAATGAGCCATAGCATTGCTGAAACAGAACAGCGTTCTATTGAAGTGTTAAACACAGCAAAAAGTGCTGGTGATGCGGCTCAGTCGGGTAAAACGTCGGTGAGTAAAACCAGAGTGTCAGTAGAAGACCTAGCTGCAGTATTAGAGGATTCGCGTAATAAAGTAACGCAAATGGCGGAGTCGGCAACTGAAATTAGAAAAGTACTGCAAGTGATAGACACCATTGCCGAGCAAACCAACTTGTTAGCTTTAAATGCGGCTATTGAAGCGGCGCGAGCCGGTGAGGCGGGTCGTGGCTTTGCTGTGGTTGCCGATGAAGTGCGTAATTTAGCTAGCCAAACACAAGGCTCGACGGAACAAATTGAGCGTAATGTTGAACGTTTAACCAAAACCAGCCAAGAGTCGGTGCAAGCGGTTGGCAACTGTTTAGACAAGTTAGATGAAACCCGCAGTTATTCGGAAGAAAGCGACGGCTGGTTAAGTAGTATTGCCGAGCAATCTGCTTCGCTTGAAGCGGCTATTCAAGACATAACCCATGCGTTACAACAGCAAAATCAAGCGAGTTCGAGCGTGACACAAAGTACCCAATACCTGAATGACTTGTCGGCAGAGCACCTACAAGAAGCCGAAAACTTGGTTGCCACAGCCAACCAAGTGGCGGCGATTAGCGACAGGCTAGCGGAACAAACAACACGCTTTGTGTATGAATAAGTTACGGTTGCCGCTTCTAGTGTTTGTACTTTGGGTGGTGGGCTCCTCGGTATACTTATATATTTGGGCGTTTAGCGATTATGGATACTTTGATAAGAACAACCAATGGTTGGGGCTTACGGAAATTAATATTGCTAGTGAGGTAGAAAGCGAACAGCAGCAATCGTTAATCATACACATTCGTCAACCCGGTTGTCGCTGTAATAGCTATGCAGACCAGCATGCGAATGACTTACTAGCGGGTGTGAAAAGCAAACAAATAACACTTAGCGTAACTGAGGCTAAAGGGCTAAATATACCTGTACCTGCGACACCAATGGTGGCCGTTTTTTCGTATGAACAATTAAGCTCTGAACTGGACCCAGATAAGCTAACGCTTGTGTACGCTGGGCCTTATGCATCGGGTCCTTTTTGTGCCGCCGATGACAGCTTTTTACCCGCTGTACTTGACGGCAGCATCGATATGTCTGGGCCTTGGTTCAATGGCGGTGTAAAAGCCTGCCGCTGCGCCGTTGCTAGTTAGTATGTTGACGTCGTGCTTTTAGCACTTGGCTGACATCGGCGAAGCTTAAATCACGCGCTTGCAGCACAACCATTAGGTGATAAAGCAAGTCGGCACTTTCATTCAGCAGGGCGTCGTTTTCTTGTGCTACGGCGGCCAGCGCTACTTCTACCCCTTCTTCGCCAACCTTTTGCGCGCAGCGACGAATGCCTTCGGCCAGCAACTGTGCTGTGTAGCTGGTGTTGGTATTGGCTTCAGCTTTGCGCGTAACAATGGTTTGCTCTAGCTGGCAAAGCTCGGCTAACAACGCGTAAGCAGGAGTGGTTTGTTGTTGCCAGCAAGAGTCTGTACCTAAATGGCAGGTGGGTCCTTGTGGTATAGCTAAAGCGAGGAGGGCGTCTTGATCACAGTCGGCCACCAGCTCGAGTAGTTGCAAGGTATTGCCGGAGCTTTCGCCTTTCGTCCATAGCCGATTTTTACTCCGGCTAAAAAAAGTAACCTTACCAGTGCTTAAGCTTTGCTCGGCGGCGGCAAGGTTCATGTAGCCTTGCATGAGTACTTGGCCGTTAATGGCGTTTTGCACCACGCAGGGAAGTAAGCCGTTCATTTTTTCCCAAGCCAGCGCTGGTAACTGCAAAAACGATTTGAGCTTGGGCAGCTGAATTAAGTTTTTGTGTAAGGCCGACGCAATTAAAGCGCCTTCCACTTGAGCTTTTTCAAACACGTCGCGTACGTGTTCCATGCTGCCAGCGCCCCCGGAGGCCACTAACGGCACCGAACAAATAGCACGAACGGCGCGCAGCTGGTCTAAGTCGTAGCCATTGCGAACGCCGTCTTGGTTCATGCAATTGAGTACAATTTCACCGGCCCCGCGCCGAATAACTTCGGCAACCCAGTCGAAGGTAAGCCAATCGGTTGTTTCGGTGCAGTTTTCGTCACCAGTAAATTGCAGCACTTGGTAGTTGCCCGTGTCGGCATTGTAATAGCTGTCGATGCCCACTACCACAGCCTGCGAGCCTAATGCTGCTACAAACTCGTTAATAAGCTCGGGGCGCAGTAAGGCCGGTGAATTAATAGAAACCTTATCTGCGCCCATGGCCAATATTTCACGAGCTTGGGCAAAGGACTGAATACCGCCTGCCACAGTAAAGGGAATATTAATACGCTCGGCAATGCGTTGCACCCAAGTGGTGTCGACTAAGCGGTTATCTACCGAGGCGCTAATGTCGTAAAACACCAGTTCGTCGGCGCCTTCTGTGGCGTATTTTTCGGCCAGCGGTAAAATGTCACCGATAATTTCATGTTGGCGAAACTGTACGCCTTTAACTACTTTGCCGTTATTTACATCGAGACAGGCGATGATGCGTTGGTCCAACATTGGAGAGCCTCCGTAAGAGTGAATTGGTTGGTAAGTAATGCTTTGCCTAAAATAACGCTGTCGCACTGAACTGCTTTCAGGGCGGTTAAATCGTTTAAGCTTGCTACGCCACCGGACGCTTGCCATTGCACCGTGGGAAACTGTTGTTTTAGATCAGCGTAGAGTTCTACATGGCTGCCGGCCAAGGTGCCGTCGCGGCTAATGTCGGTGCATAGCACGTGGCGGCAACCGACGGCTAAGAAGCTTTCTAAGCAACTTTCTAAAGTGGTGGTTGATGCTTGTTGCCAGCCGTGGGTGGCTAATAAGCGTTCACCGCTTGCATTTATATTCACATCGAGGGCGAGCACAATAGCCTCTGGCCCGAAGCGATTAAACCACTGCCGTACTAACTGCGGCTGGGTAACGGCAAGAGAGCCAATGACCACCCGCTGAACCCCGCTGGCGAACAATTGTTCAAGGTCTGCGGTGCTGCGAATACCGCCCCCCACTTGAATGGGTAGGCCGGTGCTGCGAGTGATGTGGCCAATAAGTTTGAACTGGCGCTGGCTTGGATCGCGAGCACCATCGAGATCCACTAAGTGTAAGTATTCAGCCCCAGCGTTGCGGTATTCCGTGGCAATGGCCACGGGGTCGCTGTGGTAAGTGGTTTGCTGGTTAAAGTTGCCATTTAATAAGCGCACCACTTGGCCTTTTATTAAGTCTAATGCGGGTATTAACATGGTTACAGTACTCCCTTGGTTGAGGGCATAGCATTGCCTTCTTTGTGTAAGGCTTGGCGCAAGGCGCGGCCAAATACTTTAAATAAGCTTTCTACTTGGTGGTGGCTATTGCCTTCGCTGGTGCTTAAATGCAGGCTAACTTTCATGCTGTCGGCAAAGGAGCGGAAAAAGTGCGGCACCATTTCAGTGCTGAGTTGGCCTACCTTGGGCTGGGAAAAATTGGCGTTAAATTCTAACCATGGGCGGCCAGACAGGTCGATTAAACATTCAGCGCGGCATTCGTCCATTGGCAAGGCAAAACCGAAGCGGCCAATGCCACGTTTGTTGCCAAGGGCTTTGGCCATAGCTTCACCCAGTGCTAAGGCGGTGTCTTCTACCGTGTGGTGATCGTCGATGTGTAAGTCGCCCACCACATTTATTTGCAACGAAAAGCCACCGTGGGTGGCCACTTGTTCGAGCATGTGATCGAAAAAGCCAATGCCCGTGTTAAAGGTTAAGGGCTGAGTTTGGTCAAGATTCACTGCCACTTCTATATTGGTTTCACGGGTAATGCGAGTAACGGTGGCAGTACGCTCGCCGCCGGTTAAGCTGCGAACAATACTCGGCCAGTTCATGTTTTCGCGTTCGTACCGAATGCCACGAATACCCATAGCGGCGGCCAGTTGTAGGTCGGTGTCGCGATCGCCAATGACGGCGGAGCGTTGAAAGTCGATTTTGCCTTGTTGTAAATAGTCTTGCACCAAGCCGAGCTTAGGCTTACGGCAGCTGCAGTGTTGCTCTGCAAAGTGCGGGCAAATAAGTATGTCGTCGAATTCAATACCTTGGCTAGCAAACAGGGCGAGCATAGCATTTTGCGGCGCGTCGAAATCGGCTTGGGGAAAGCTTGCGGTGCCAAGGCCGTCTTGATTGCTAATTAGCACTAAGCGGTAGCCTTCCGCTTGCAGGGCCAGTAGTGCGGTAATTACGGCGGGCTCGTACACTAGCTTGTCGAGCCGATCCACTTGTTTGTCTATGGCGGGCTCTTCAATAAGGGTGCCGTCGCGGTCGATAAATAAAATTGGTTTCATAGTGTTGCTCCAAAATTGCGTAGCACCCGAACAAGCTGTTCGTTTTCTGCCGGGCTACCAATACTGATACGAATACATTGGTCTAAATTAGGTTGGCTAAGCTGGCGCAGTAAAATACCAGCTTGCTGGCAATAGCTCATAAGAGCATTGGCGTTTTCCACCTGCATTAAAATAAAATTGGTAGTGCTTGGGTACAGCTGTGTTACCCAAGTAAAACCCGCCAGTGCAATAACCAGTTGTTCGCGCTCATCAACCGCTTCAATAACGTTTTGGCGCATGTTAATGAGCCCTTCAGGGCCAAGCGCTTGTTCGGCAATTTGAATGCTAATAGCGGGCAGTGGGTAAGGTGCAAGTACCGGAGCTAGGGCGTTAATAACTGCTTCCTGAGCCAGAGTAAAACCGACCCGAATACCGGCTAAGCCAAAGGCTTTTGACAAGGTGCGCAGCACCACAAGGTGTGGGTAGTGCTTAATTAAACCGGTAGAGGTGTTTGCTGTGTTGCTGACATTGCTGGCTTCGGCGTATTCAATATAGGCTTCGTCGACCACCACCATAGCTTTACCACGGGCAAGTTCGAGTACGGCTTTAATGTCGGCCGGGGTTAATAAATTACCAAGCGGATTAGACGGGTTACACAGAAAAACAACCTTTACCTGTGGGCCCTTGGCGGCGGTTAGGGCTTGTTCGATAGCAGTTAAGTTTAATTGGTAAGCGCCCTTGGTTGGCACTAAAGGCACGCTTACCGTGGCGCTATTATTGAGCTGTGCTGAAATGGCATACATACCGTAGGTGGGCGGGCAAATAAGCACGCTGTCTTTGCCGGGCTCGCAAAAGGCGCGAATAAGCAGTTCGATACCTTCGTCGCTACCGCGGTGGCTCATGACTTGGTTGGCCGTAACGCCGGCATAATTGGCATAAGCGCCATTTAAAGTGCGGGACTGAAAGTTAGGGTAGCGGTTGAGCTGGTCGCTATTAATGCTGTAATAACTGCCGTCGCTATTGGTTGGTGCATAGGGCGACTCGTTGGCATTAAGCCAAATAGTGCCGCCCGACATGCTACGCCGCGCTGATAAATAGGGGGTCATATTACGCAAGTGAGGGCGTAGCAGCCCTTGAATGTTAGTCATGTGCTGTTCCTTGTTGGTCTAATTCAAACCGTGCGCTAGTTAAGCGTACCGACACGGCTTGGGCATGGGCGTTGAGGGTTTCTAACTCGGCCAAGGTGATAATAGTTGGGCCGAGCTGCGCTAACCCTTGTGCGGTCATTGTTTGCACCGTGTAACGACGATAAAAGTCGAGTAAGCCTAAGCTGCTGTAATTTTTGGCAAAACCATAGGTGGGTAGCACATGGTTGGTACCGGTAGCATAGTCGCCGCCCGCTTCTGGGGTGTAATGGCCTACAAAAATAGAACCGGCATTAGTAAGCTGGGCAAGGGCATTTTCTTGTTCTGTGGCGGCAATTTGCAGGCTTAAGTGTTCAGGGGCATAGCGCTGGCTAATAGCAATGGCTTCGGCAAGATCCGTCGTAACAATGAAGCTACTTTGGGCTAACGCTTGGCGCGCAATGGCCTGGCGCGGGAGTGTTTTTAGTTGCTGTGCTAGTTCTTGCCGAATAGCGCTCAATACATTGGTTGAAGGCGACAGGCAAATAACCTGCGAATCGGCGCCGTGCTCGGCTTGCGATAATAAGTCGGCGGCAACAAAGGCGGGCTCAGCGCTGTCGTCGGCAATAATCAGCAGTTCGCTTGGGCCTGCAGGTAGGTCAATGGCAGGACCGCCCACTAACTGGCTAACTTGCTGTTTGGCAGCGGTCACATAGCTATTACCCGGGCCAAATATTTTGTTTACCGCTGGAATGGTTTCGGTACCAAAGGCTAGTGCAGCTATAGCTTGAGCACCGCCAGCAAGCACAATGCGAGTGATGCCACACTTCATGGCCGCATAATAAATAGCAGGTGAAAGCTCGCCATTTTTATCGGGCGGAGTAACTAAAATACGCTCGCGGCAGCCCGCTAATTGCGCAGGCACACCAAGCATAAGCACGGTACTAGGTAATACCGCCGTGCCGCCGGGAATATACAAACCCACCGCATCGAAGGGGGTGTACTTTAATTGGCAATTCACCCCTGGGCTGGTTTCGGTACTGATGTTTTGCGGCTGCTGCAAAATATGAAAGCGACGAATGTTGTCATAGGCCGCATCAATCGCTGCAGACAATGTTGGGGTCAGAACCAAAGTTGACAAAAAACCTGAACTCTCTGAATTATCAGCACTTATGGGAAGTTGTATAGACAAAAAGTTTGTTCTGACCCCATCAAATTGTTGGGTGTAGTGGGTGAGGGCGGTGTCGCCGCCGGTGCGTACGGTATCGATTATTTCAGCCACTTGTTGTTGCAGTTGTGAATTTTGTTGCTGGGCCGGGCGTGCAAGCATAGCCGCTTGGCTGTTGGAATTAAGTTGCGACCAGCGTTTAGGCTTGGGCAAAGTGGTTAATGCATCATTCATAATACGCTCCTAGCTCATCATTTTTTCAATGGGCATAACTAAAATAGAGCTGCAGCCCAAGGCTTTTAGTTGCTCCATGGTTTCCCAAAATAAATTTTCGGTGCTAACCACGTGAATGGCCACTTGGCTGTCGGAATAACTGAGCGGCAAAATAGTAGGGCGCTCGGCACCGGGTAAAATAGCCGACACTTCGGTAACTTTATTTTTTGGTGCGTGCAACATAATGTATTTACTTTCTTTGGCCAGCTGTACGCCGTCGAGTCGTGCTAGCAGTTTTTCAACTAAAGCCTGCTTGTCGACAGATAAATTGTCATTGCGCTGAATAAGCTTTACCTGCGAGCGAAAAATTACCTCTTGCTCTTGCAAGCCGTTGGCTTCTAAGGTGGCCCCGGTTGACACTAAGTCGCAAATAGCGTCGGCAAGACCAGCGCGGGGGGCTACTTCAACGGAGCCAGTGAGCATAACGGTTTGCGCTGCTACCCCTTGCTGGCGCAAGTAGTTCTCGGTTAAACGGGGGTATGTGGTGGCAATTTTTTTCCCGGCGAGGCTGGCTAAACCAAGGTAAGGCAATTCTTTTGGAGTGGCTAAACTGAGCCGACAAAAGCCGAAGTCGAGCCGCCGTAACGAGAGAAAGGTTGATGCTTGTTGTTTAAAGCTGCGCTCGAGGCGCTCTTCTTCTAAAACATTTTCCCCTACCACGCCTAAGTCGACTACGCCGTCCATAATTAAGCCGGGAATATCGTCGTCGCGTACCCGCAGTAAATCAATAGGGTGGCTGGTACTGGGGGCAATAAGCCGTTGCTCATGTAAATTAAATTTTATGCCACAAGCAGCTAAAAGTTGTATGGTTTCTACGCTTAAGCGGCCAGACTTTTGAATGGCGACGGTAAGGCGACGAGTGTCGGTCATGCTTTTATTCCTTATTTAAAAACGAAAAAACCCCGAGAAGTTGCCCTTCTCGAGGTTTATTTTTACTCAGCGAAGGTACCTAACTGTGCAGCGGTACCTTTATTTAAGTGTGATAGTTACATAATCAGCAAAATAACAGCATACCGCTAAGGTGAATGGCGGTGATGATGGTGAGCTTGAATTTGTGCTAAGTTGTATATGTTACTCATGCTGTTTTGGCTCGTGTTAGCGTTGACGCTTGCTTGCTATCAACTTGCTGGAGTTGTATAGATGCTAACAGAGCTTAAAACACGAAGTAAAGCGAAAAGTTCATGTTTTTATCGCCAAAGCTTTGATTGCTTAATTTTTCACCAAAGCGGCCGATACAGTGAGTAAGTACACAAATAGGCAACAAGAGTGCGTTCTCGCAATACAATTGTGGAGATAAGATATGGCAAGCCAAGACTTAATATTTCCGTTACTGCCAAGGAATACGACAGTAGCGGTAAGTAGTGATTTAGACAAAGTAACTCAGTTACAAAAAAAGCCTAAAATTAAAGGTGTAGCAGGCGACGATGCCGGTGATGAAACCCAGCAAGCACGTGTGGAAGAGCGGCAGAAACAACGCCAGCAAGAGCGCCGGCAGCAAGAGCAAAGCGAAGCTAAAGGAGAGGCCAGCAAACAGGCTAGTGCAGACGCAGAGCCCCGTGAACGGCCCTTCGACCCCGATAGTAGCAAAGGCCAGAACCTCGACACCTTCGCTTAAGTGTTAGCTATTTGGCGGGTAATTCGTGGCATGGTGAGGGCAAATGCAGTACCTACACCTACTTTGCTACGCACACTAATGTCGCCGTGTAGTTTTTGGCGTACTAGGTTGTACACAATAGACATGCCAAGCCCAGTACCGCCAGCGTTACGCTTGGTAGTAAAGAAAGGCTCGAACACTTTAGCGATGGTAGCTTCGTCCATGCCCATGCCATTGTCGGCAAATTCAATTTGAACATTGTCGCCGGCTATTTTCTTGGCTCGAATAGTAATGGTGCCTTCTTTGCCGTCGAAGGCATGGCGAATAGCGTTGGTAGTTAAATTGGTAATAATTTGAGCCATAGCACCTGGCGTGGTGAGCATACTAATGTTTTGTTCACTTTCAATTTGATAGTCAATTCCTACTCGGCGTAGTTCGATAGACAAGGTTGACATTACTTCTTCAAGATAATTATGCAGGTTTATTTCCCGCCGCTCGGTTACCATTTGGTCGACCGCAACCTGCTTAAAGTTACTAATAAGCCGTGCTACTCGGGCTAGGTTACGCTCGGTCAGCTGTAACGATTCTGCCGCTTTAGATAAAAAGCTGTCGAGCTGCTCTTTGGTTAACTGGCCACTATTGATAGCGCCAAGAAGTATTTCGCGCCGATCATTTAACATGGTGGTGGCGGTAAGGGCTACACCTAGCGGCGTGTTTACTTCATGGGCGACACCCGCCACCAGGTTACCTAAGGCGGCCATTTTTTCCGATTCCACTAGCTTGTCTTGGGCGTCGTGCAGTTCGTCAAGGGTGCGCATAAGCTGAGTAGCGGTTTTTCGTTTGTTGTAATACAGCAAAATACTGAGCAGGGCGAAAAACAAGGCGGCTAACAAGCCTATGCCCACATACATTAAAATATCGCGTTGGCGATTAATGGTTTGTTCGCGGCTTTCTAATAAGGCAACCTGTTCAGCAATAGCTTGGCGCTGCTCACGTAGCACCTGTTGTTGGTTCGACAGGGTATTACGGTTTAAGGCGATACGGTCGGCTAATATGTCACTTTCTTGTTGTTTTTCTTGAAGTTGTTGCTCTTTTATTTGCAATTCATGCTGCAAAGACTCTAGCGTGTTTTGCGACGCCTGTAGTGACTGCAGAATAATAGCCAGTTGCTCTTCTCGAGAAAAAAGCCGCATGCGCTGTTCGTCGAGTTCGCGTAATAGCCTGTTCAAGGTGTTTTGCTGCGAGTCCATCACCATTTGTTTGTCTTCTAATGAACCCGCTTGGGCGCTTAGCACCGCATCGCGCTCGTCGATGGCAGCTTCTAGCATGCTAATACGCTCGTTTAGCTGTACTTGCCGCTGTTCATTAGCGTCGAGTTCAAGTTCTAATTCGTTCAGGTGGGCTAACACCTGTTGTAGCTCTTGTTGTTTGCGACGAAAGGCTACGGCCATTTCTAATTCTAAACCGCGCAGCATAAGTAAGTCGTTCGAGGGGGTCATGCCGGCTTCAATAATACGGTCGTTGTTGACTTGAAAAGCGAAGCGACTTTGCCGCGACGAGACTAAGTTGATCATCACTTCTTCGCGGCCACTGGCACCTTCTGTTACAACTAAAATGTTGTTGTTACGGGCCAAAGGCGCAATGGCAGAAAGCTGCGGCAGTGAGCGGGTGCCCACGTATAAAATGTCGACGTCGGTAATTTGCGTTAACCGTTGTACGGTGCGCACTTCAAGATTTAATTGGCGGATGGGTTGCAATGGGGTGGCGCGCAGGGTTTGATACACCGAGTCGGCGTCCATAATGCCAATAACTAAGCGCTGGCGCTGGTTTTCTTGCGGCCAGGTTACATAACGAATAACCGAAGTAAGATAAGTAGCACGTAATTCGTCGTCGGTAATGTCTGCCACATCAATGGCATAGGCGCTATAACTGACACTGTAACTGAATAAAGTAAGTAATAAAGCTGTCATGAGCTGCTTGCAGCAACGAACCATGCGTGTACCCTATATGTCTTGAATTATTATCATTCTAAAGCGTAGCACATTTGTCTTATGAGCCGTATAACTGATGTTTTTCGCGCAGAAGGCGCGCTAAGTAAGGCCTTGCCTGACTTTCAACCCCGTGCTGCCCAGCTTGAGATGGCAACGGCCATACAAGCGTTGCAGCAAGCGGGCGACCAACTGGTGGTTGAAGCCGAAACGGGCACGGGCAAAACCTTTGCTTATGTTGCGCCTGCATTACTGGGCAGTGGTAAGGTTATTCTTTCTACCGGTACCCGTAACTTGCAAGAGCAACTCTATCATAGAGACATGCCGCGCTTGCGGGAAGTGTTGGGGCCAGAAAAAGTCGTGACCTTATTAAAAGGTCGGTCGAACTACCTGTGTATTCAACGTCTAAATCAGTTTAGTGTGCACCCCGGTGGCGCCCATGAAAACGCCATTAAACAGCTAAAAGTAGTGCGTATGTGGGCCAACCAAACTAAAAGTGGTGACATTGGCGAGCTGTCGGCCTTGCCCGAAGACGCGATGATTTTACCCTTTATTACCAGTACTCAAGACAACTGTTTGGGCCGCGACTGCCCCCACTATGATGACTGTTATTTGGTAAAAGCCCGTAAAGAGGCCTTAGAAGCAGATATTGTGGTGGTGAATCATCACTTGTTTTGCGCTGACTTAGTGTTAAAAGACACTGGTTTTGGCGAGCTTATTCCGGCCGCCGATTTAGTAGTGTTTGACGAGGCACACCAGCTGCCAGAAATAGCCAGCCAATACTTTAGCGACACCGTGTCGACCCGCCAAGTAACCGAGCTATGCCGTGACTTAGAAACCATTTACCAAACTGCCGTACGCGACGCCCGTGCCATGTCGCAAATGGCCAAGCAAGTAGAGCGCAGCGCCAAAGATTTACGGTTGCAGTTTAAGCTTGACCCTGAACGCAGTAACTTACGCAAAGCAATGGCGGAAGACAAAATTGCCATTGGTGTGTCGGAACTTGAAGAAAAACTTGAACAGCTATTGCGCATTTGCAATACCCAAATTGGCCGCGACAAGGCTCTTGATCAGGCGGTGGAGCGATTAGAGTTGTTATTGAAGCGCTGGGCTGAAGTATTTGCCATTGAAGCCACAGGTTTCAGCTTTTGGTATGAAAGCTCCCGTTTTCATGTCAGTTTTCACCGCACCCCCTTGTCGGTGGCAGAGCCTTTTAGCCGAGTGATGGCAGAGCAGCAGGCGAGGTGGGTGTTTACTTCGGCCACCTTAACAGTAAACAACAGTTTTGATTACTTTAACCAGCGCTTAGGGCTGCGCAAGCCAGCCACCTTACAACTGGAAAGCCCGTTTAATTTTGCCGACCAAGCGTTGCTGTGTTTACCGCGCTACTTACCCGAGCCCCACGAGCGCAGTATGGTGGACACCTTAACCGACATTACCTTAAAGGTAGTGGCTGCCAACCATGGTGGTAGCTTTATTTTATTCACCAGCCACCGTATGTTGCAAGCCGTAGCAAAGCGCTTAGAAGGCAAGTTAGAGCGCGAGGTGTTGGTGCAAGGGGCCACTTCGAAACGTGAATTAATTACCGCATTTACAGAGGCAGGCAATGGTGTTTTACTTGGCACCAGTTCGTTTTGGGAAGGGGTGGATGTTCCCGGTAATGCCTTACGCTGTGTGTTAATTGACAAGCTACCATTTGCTTCACCCGATGACCCTTTATTACAGGCTCGGGTGGAAGATTGTCGCAAGCGTGGTCGTGATCCGTTCAAGGAAGTGCAGTTACCCCAAGCAGTACTGGCCATGAAACAAGGCGCGGGGCGTTTGGTGCGTTCGGTGCATGACGAAGGTGTGCTAATTATTTGTGATAACCGCATTGTTACGCGTAACTACGGGCAATTATTTCTTGCCAGTTTGCCACCTATGGGGCGTACCCGTTCACTAGCAAAGGCCTTAGCATTTTTAAGCCGTAAACCCAGCCCAAATTCTGCTATAATAGCGGGCTCATTAGCGGCTACACCAACGGCCTTGGAAGAGGAATAAACTTTGCGTTTACTGGCAATAGACACAGCAACCGAATACTGTTCGGCAGCTTTTAGCAACGGTATGGAACAATGCAGTTACGGCGAAGAGGCTCCCCAGCAGCACGCCAACTTAATCCTGCCGATGGTGCAAAAAACCTTAACAACTGCCAACACAAGCTTGGCTGAACTAGAAGGTATAGTGATTGGTGCTGGGCCTGGTAGCTTTACTGGCGTGCGTATTGCAGCTGGAATTGGCCAAGGGTTAGCCTTTAGTCAAAATTTACCCGTGGTGGGGGTTTCAAGTTTGCAAGCTTTGGCGCAACAGGCGTATCGTAAACAAGGGGCTACCCATGTTATTGCCGCCATTGACGCCCGAATGGGAGAGGTTTATTTTGGTGCCTACGAATTGGTTCAAGGGCTTATGCAGCCATTAACTAAAGACCTTGTAGGGGCACCGGAGCAAATGGTTTTACCCGCTCAGAAGGCAGCGGCACAATGGCACTGTGTGGGTACAGGTTTTGTGACTTACCCTGCGCTAATAGAATGGTTAGGGCAGTCGGCGCAAGGGCCAACACCGCATTTGGTTGCTATAGCTGAAGTGCGCTTTCCCCATGCGCAAGATATGCTGGCCATTGGCCGAGCGTTGTTTAGCGCTGGGGCAGGTGTTGCAGCGGAGCAGTTTGACGTACACTATGTACGTAATGAGGTGACTTGGCAGAAGTTGCCAGGTCGAACCTAACGGGCCTTTAACGAGCGTTACAGACAATGACGTTATTAAACACAATTTCACCTGCACAGGCTTACGTTAGCCAAGAGCACATTGACCAGCGCCGTACCTATTTAAATGCGCCAAAGGTAGTTGATACTAGCTTAGTGCCGCGCCAAGACAGTAGTGAAGCAGCACTAGCCGCCGCAGTTCAGGAACGGGCCCGGCTTGGTTATGACCAACCGGCCGACAGTGAACAGCGTGCGGTTGACCACTACCAAGCGATAGCGACCTACTTGCAGCGCGATAAGCTGCAGCAGATGGTAGGTATTGACGTTTACGCATAAATACCGGAGGTAATAATGATGTTCTCCATTCAAATAAAATATATTTTACGACTATTCTTTGTTTTAGGCGCAGCCATAGCGCTGTCTGCTTGTGCCGCTCGTTATCCAGAAGCAATTCGGGGCGACGACAGCGCCTTGGTAAGTTATCAGCAAACGATTAACAGCCCCGATGCTGGCGTAGGTAGTTCGGCCCGCTGGGGTGGTATTATTGCCAATGTGAATAACCTTGAAACCATGTCGGTTATTGAGGTGGTTACCATGGAATTGCGCGGTACTGGCCGGCCTATAGCCGATGAAAATAGCCTAGGGCGGTTTCGGGTTCAAGTAAATGGCTTTATTGATCCCGAAGTGTATGCCCCTGGACGGCTAGTGACGGTGTTTGGCACCTATGTGGGCAAAGAAACCGATAAAATTGGTGAGTTTATTTACCATTTCCCATTGCTACAAAGCCAAGGCGTGCACTTATGGCGTATGGATGATCAGAACCCACGGGTTGATGTGATGTTCCATTACGGCTTTGGCCATCCTTATTATCGTTATCCTTACTATGGCCCAGCCTACTATTACCCCGGTTGGGGGCAAAGCCCACCGCCTGCAGCTAGCGACAAACTAAAGCCAGGCCCGCGGGTGCAAGGTACACGGGGTAGCCGTTCGTCAGATGAACAAGGATGATTGATGTTAGCTACCACAGCGGTGGTATTGAACTAGCAGGCTTAACCACCTTAACGGCAGCAGAAGCAATGGCGCCGGGCTTGCATGGGCCCACCTTAGCCTTACATGGTTGGCTTGATAATGCCGCTAGCTTTCTTTCGTTAATGCCACTTTTAACTGAGCGCCCGGTAATTGCACTTGATTTACCCGGCCATGGTTTGTCGGCTCATCGTGCCCCGGGTGCGGCCTACTACTTTGTTGAATGGGTGGCCGACTTAGTAGAATTAATAGAGCAGCAAAACTGGCAACAAGTGCATTTGCTTGGGCACAGTATGGGCGGTTTTATTAGCCAGCTGGTGGCGAGTGTTATTCCTGATCGAATTCAGTGCATTAGCTTAATTGAAGGGTTTGGAATATTAACCTTTCCAGCCAATGAAACCCGTGACAAACTGGCTGCTGCATTAAAACAACGGCGTGAATTGGCGGCAAAAAGAGCCCCCATATATAGTGATAAAGAGCGTATTATTCGCTTGCGGGCAGAAACCAGTGATGTGACTGTTTGCCAAATTGCGCCTATTGTAGAGCGTAACTTGTATGCGGTAGAAAAAGGCTGGAGCTGGCGTGTTGATCCTCGGGTACGGTTAGGCTCGCCTTTTCGCTATACCTTAGAGCAAGCAGATGATTTAATGGCGGGCATTAAATGTCCCGTACAGTTAATTCGTGGTGCAACGGGCTTCAAAGAGCTCGATGCTGCCTTACAGCGTTGGTCGAAACAAATGAGCCTCTTACAGGTGTGCACCTTAGCTGGTGGGCATCATGTGCATTTGGAAAGTACAGCCGAAGTAGCGCAGCAAGTTAACGCATTTCTACAGCAACATGGCTGAGAAACTAGGATTAACTGGTCGGATATGCCAAAATAATTACCAATAAAAGGCTTAATGGGCATTTGGGCTCGCTAAATAAGCTACAACTAAGATAAGAATAAGAGCAGCAGGAGCAAGATTGTGGAAAAAATATGGCAAAAGCGTTATCCAGAAGGTGTCCCCTACGAAATTGATCCTGATCGTTATTCGTCATTGCTAGAAATATTTGAAGAGAGCAGCATCACCTATGCTGAGCGGCCGGCGTTTGTTAACTTAGATCGCTACATTACTTTTAAAGAGCTTGATGAACTTTCGAAAACCTTTGCCGCGTACTTGCAAAGCTCGGGTTTGAAAAAAGGCGACCCAGTAGCACTCATGATGCCGAACTTGCTGCAATACCCAATTGCGTTGTTTGGCATATTGCGGGCAGGTATGGTGGTGGTGAACGTAAACCCACTGTATACGGCCAGAGAATTGAAGCACCAGCTTGAAGATTCAGGCGCAAAAGCAATTGTTATTCTAAAAAACTTTGCCACTACGCTAGAAAAAGTTCAGCATGAATTAAGCTTAAACAAAGTAATAGTAACCGCCATTGGTGACTTGTTACCTGCGCCTAAACGCTGGGTGGTGAATTTTGCTGTGCGCTATATTAAGAAAATGGTGCCGGCGTATAACTTAGACAACACCATAGAGTTTAATGCCACTTTAGCGGAAGGGAAACGCCACAGCTATGTGCGCCCTACCGTAGTAGGTAGTGACCTAGCATTTTTACAATACACCGGTGGTACTACGGGGGTGTCGAAGGGGGCTATGCTAACTCATCGTAATATGGTGGCAAACTTAGAGCAGGTGTCGGCGGTTATTAACCCGTTGGTTGAAAATGGTAAGGAAGTTGCCATTGCAGCGCTACCGCTTTACCATATTTTTGCCTTAACGGCGAACTGCTTAACCTTTATGAAGCACGGTGGTTTAAACGTATTAATAACTAACCCGCGCGACATGCCCGGCTTTGTGAAAGAGCTGTCGAAATTTAAATTTACCGTTATTCCAGGGGTAAATACCTTATTTAATGGTTTGTTAAATACCCCAGGGTTTAGTGAACTAGACTTCAAGGAACTGAAAGTTGCTTTAGGCGGTGGTATGGCTGTGCAACGGTCGGTGGCTGATAATTGGGCCAAGGTAACTGGCACGGTGCTATTAGAAGGCTACGGTTTAACCGAGTGTGCCCCGGTTGTGACTACTAACCCCTACGATATTGAACACTACACGGGCAGCATTGGTATTCCTGTACCTTCAACGGATCTTAAAATAGTTGATGACGACGGTAATGAAGTACCTATGGGTGAAGCCGGTGAAGTGCTGGTAAAAGGGCCGCAGGTAATGGTGGGTTACTTGGGCCGTCCTGAGGCAACCGCCAAGTCGATTAAAGACGGTTGGTTTGCCACTGGTGATATGGGAACCGTAGACGAGCAAGGTTTCTTCCGTATTGTTGATCGCAAAAAAGATATGATTTTAGTGTCGGGTTTTAACGTTTACCCGAACGAAATAGAAGACGTAGTGGCTAGCCACCCGAAAGTACTTGAAGTGGCGGCTATTGGTGTGCCCCATGAAGCTTCGGGTGAAGTTGTTAAAGTGTTTGTGGTGAAAAAAGATCAGTCACTAACGGAGCGCGAGTTACGTGATTATTGCCGAGAAAACTTAACCGCTTATAAAGTGCCTAAATTAGTTGAATTCCGCGACGAACTTCCAAAAACCAACGTGGGCAAAATATTACGTCGCGCGTTAAAAGATGAGTAATGCATGCCTAATACATACCGCATGATAAACGCCACCAAAGACTTGGTGGCGTTTTGCGATCTGGCCCGAGCAGCGGGTTGGTTAGCACTAGATACTGAATTTGTTCGTACCCGCACTTACTACGCCAAGCTGGGATTAGTACAGCTTTGGGCAGCCGGTGAATGGCTTATTGTTGACCCTTTAAACGGTGTTGACTTAACCCCTTTATGGCAATTGCTACGGGAAAAACAAGTGACCACCGTGATGCACGCGGCGGGTGAAGACTTGGAAATTATTAATCAGCAATGCCCGGGTGCGCCGCAACACATGTTTGATACGCAAATTGCGTGGTCGTTTTTGCATGAAGGTGCTCAAATTGGCTATGCAGGCATGGTTGAGGAAATGTGTGGCGTTAGTTTAGATAAGTCTTTGTCGCGTACCGACTGGCTAAAGCGGCCGTTAACAGGACCGCAATTGGACTATGCTGCAGCCGATAGCTTATACCTTGCGCAAGTGTATCCTGAATTAAAGCAGCGTATTGAGGCCGCTTCTCAGTATGAATACTTTGTGCAGGAATGTGCGTTTCAAGTGACTAAACGGAGCCGTAAAGCCAACCCCGATTATGCTTGGCGTGAGGTAAGTGGCTTTGCTCAAATGAAGGGCGTGCAGCGTAGTGTTATGGCTGAACTGGCGAAGTGGCGCATGCAATGTGCCCAGCAAGAAGACATTGCCTTGCCTTTTTTAATGCGTGATCCGGTATTAACCGACATTGCGCTACAGCAACCAAGCTGTAAAGCGGCATTGGCTGAAATAAAAGACTTGCATCCGCGCGTACTTCGGCAACGCGGTAAAGAAATATTGGCGGCAATACAGCGAGGGCAAGCAGTACCAGAGCAAAATTGGCCGCGCTTAATTCCCCGTTTAGACGACCACAGTCAATATAAGCAGTGGTTTAAAGAGGCTAAAGCGTTAATAAAAACCAGTGCCGAGCAGGTGGGGGTGGCGCCAAGTTTATTGGGTTCGCGCAAACAAATTAACGACGTGTTTGTGTGGAGTAAGTACACCGACGATGCGGTAAAAGCAGCTGTGCCTAAGCCAGAGCTATTATTAAGCTGGCGCTATGGCGTGGCAGGCAAAGCGGTGCTGGCCTTAGCCGATGGCCTTAGCTAGCTGCTGGCTTGCGCTGAGGTTTTCAATTCATTAAAAAAAGAGTAAAGCATGGCAATTAATTTGTGTGTGGTATTAAGGTCGCCAAAGAAGGCCGACACCTATTTATATTTACCCAAAGACGCCGACTTTGACGCTTTGCCAGAGGCGCTGCAAACCTTGTTTACACCGCAGCACATAGCAATGAATTTATTGGTTAAGCCAGAGCGAAAATACGCACGCTTAACTGGAGCAGAGTTATTGGCGCATTTTAACGAACCGGGCTATTTTTTGCAGTTACCACCTGCACACGACAGCCTGTTACCGATTGCGTCGCCAGAATACACAGCGCATATTTCAAAGAAATAATAATCACATTGCAAGGAGTAAGGCATGACACGTTGGTTTACTAAGTTGTTAGCGGCGTCTTTGCTGTTATTTAGTTATACGGCTTTTGCTGCCGATCCGGCTGGCTTTCCAGCTTATGTAGAGCAGTTGAAAGCTGAAGCGCGGGAGCAAGGGTTTTCGGCCGCTACCATTGAACGGGCCTTTGCCGATGTAAGCTTTTACGAGCGCGCTGTGTCGGCAGATCGCAATCAGCCTGAATTCAAACTTACCTTAGACACTTATTTGCCTAAAGCAGTACCCGACTGGAAGGTGCGTCAAGGTATTGAAATGTATAACAAGCACCGCGAGCTGCTAGAAGCTGTGGGTGCTGAATATGGGGTGCAGCCGCGCTTTATTGTGGCTTTATGGGGAGTTGAAACCAACTTTGGCCGCTTTACTGGTAACTTCAAGGTAGTGTCGGCCCTAGCCACTATGGCCTACGAAGGGCGGCGAGAGGAATTTTTTAAAAAGCAGCTAATGCAAGCCTTAGAAATTATCGAGGCAGGGCATATTGACCCTGAACAAATGCGTGGTTCGTGGGCGGGGGCAATGGGCCAAACCCAGTTTATGCCAAGTTCATTTTTGGCCTATGCAGTAGATTATGATAAAGACGGAAAAATTGATATTTGGAACAGCCAAGGTGATGTATTTGCATCGGCGGCAAACTACTTAGCTCAATCGGGTTGGGACGATAGCAAAACCTGGGGCCGACAAGTGCGGTTGCCAGAAAACTTCAACCTAGAGCTGGCTGGCCGTAACAACAAACGTACCCTAGCAGAGTGGCAAGCCTTAGGGGTGCGCCGTTATGACGGTAGCGACCTACCTAGCCGTGATATTGAAGCGGGTTTGGTTATTCCCGATGACGAGAACGGGCGTATTTTTTTAAGCTATCAAAACTGGGATGTGCTCATGAAGTGGAACCGGTCTAGTTACTTTGTGGTGGTGGTGGGTCACTTGGCCGACCGTATTCAACTTGGCCGCTAAATTATAATTATGGCTGCTGAAGTGCCATTTTGGCAACGCAAATCCCTGCATGAAATGACCCAACAAGAATGGGAGTCGTTGTGTGACGGCTGCGGTAAGTGCTGTTTACATAAGGTGCTGGAAGCCCGAGACGATGTGGACGACGACGCGCCCATGCGGGCCGATGACACCATGCACTTTATTAATGTGGCGTGTCAGCTGCTGGATACGGAAAGTGGACGCTGCCGGCATTATTCCACGCGGCTAGAGTATGTGCCTTCGTGCGTGGTGCTAACGGCAGAGCAAATGGAGCATATTCACTTTATGCCGCCAAGCTGTGCTTATCGGCGGTTGGCAGAAGGGCGCTCGTTACCGAGTTGGCATCCTTTATTGCATAAAGGTTCACGCACCTTAATGATCGAAGCCGGCATGGCAACCACCGGCTATGCGCTATATTCCGACGCCGACGAAGTAGACGAAGACGATATGCTTATTATTAAGTGGCCGTTATTTACAGCGCCTTAAGGTTTAAGTGGTTAAAAGCGCCGTAGTTTCCATAAACGGTAGCTAATAATGAAGACAGCCACGCTTATATAAAGGGCAAATATAATACGCATCCATTGGCTCATAACGAGCCCTAAGAAGCTCCAGTCTACGTCGCTACAAAGGCCAGTGACAGCAAATACACTGGGGAGCAGTTCGTGTAGTGGTAGCCAACTAGGAAAGTTAGGTTCTAAATTACAGCTAGCGAACATGGCATTGATGCCAGTTTGCAGCCAAACATGATAGTGGGCACTGGAAAAGCCTGCAATGGCAGCGCCTAACCAACTGCTATAGCCCACTAAGCGAAAAATGAGCAGCTGCGGGTTTATGGCGGTAAACCAAGCGCCTAGAGCTATGGCAATAACGGCGGTGCGTTGGTAAATACACTGTTCGCATGGGGCTAGGTGCATGCTGTGTTGAAAATAAAGTGCCGTTAGGGTTAGTGCGGTAGCTGTACTAGCTAACAGTAGCCATGGCCAACGTAGCGAAGGCCAGTTAGCAAGACTTTGGGAATACCTGTGGTTCATTAAAGTGCCCTTTATGTACGATGTTTAAGCAAAAGTGGTTAACAATGGCTGTGGCAAGGTAAATGATGCTGAAGATAACACAGTAGTACCTATACTGTGATGCTAGTTTAAAGCTTGTCCGACCATTCCGCACAGGTTACAATTTAAGATTGCAAATGGATAGTCGCGTTTGACGAACCAAATGCAGCACTACAGGATTTGAATTTTGGCACACATGATTATTAAAGCAAAAAGCCCAGCCGGCTTTGCCGAAGAGTTCATTGTAAAATCAATCTGGAAAGGTGACTTTGCGCCAGGTTCAATTTTGCCCGCAGAGCGTGAGCTTTCAGAATTAATCGGCGTTACCCGTACCACGTTACGGGAAGTATTACAGCGTTTAGCCCGCGACGGTTGGTTAACCATTCAGCATGGTAAGCCCACCCAAGTGAACAATTTTTGGGAAACCTCGGGATTAAACATATTAGAAACATTGGCACGCCTTGACGAAGAAGGCATGCCTGACTTGATTGACGACTTATTGTCGGCCCGCACCAATATTAGTGCAATTTATATTCGCGCCGCCTTGCGGCACAATAAAGATCGCGCATTATTAGCCTTAACAGGTGCGGAAGGCTTAGAAGACAATGGCCGCGCTTTTGCCGAGTTCGATTATAAATTGAATCAAGAGCTGGCCCATGCCTCAGGTAATAAAGTGTATGTGCTGGTGCTTAATGGTTTTAAAGGTTTATATGCGCGTATTGGCCAGTTTTATTTTTCTAAGCCTGAAGCGCGCGAGTTAGCACGGCAGTATTATGCCAAGTTAGCCAGTTTAGCGGCCATTGGTGAGCATAACGAAGCGATGAAGTTAGTGCGCCAATATGGTTATGATTCGGCGGAAATTTGGCAGCAAATTCGCGATACCATTCCAGAAAACTTAGTCGAATAGGGCTAAACTGCTTTCACAAGCAACAAAAAAGCGAGCTGTGGCTCGCTTTTTTCATTCACCCTTAAGGGGTATTAATTAAGCAAAGTTCGCTGTTGCGAATTCCCAGTTAATTAATGCCCAGAAGGCATCCATATACTTTGGACGGGCGTTACGGAAGTCGATGTAGTAGGCATGCTCCCACAGGTCAACGGTCATAATTGGCGTTACACCTTCTTGCGTAAGTGGTGTTGCGGCATTACTGGTGTTAACAATGTCGAGGCTACCGTCTGCAGTTTTTACTAACCAGGTCCAGGAAGAGCCAAAGTTAGTTACTGCACTAGTGGTGAAAGCTTCTTTGAACTTGTCAAAGGAACCCCATTTAGCGTTAATTGCTTCGGCTAAAGCACCTGTTGGCTCACCGCCGCCATTTGGGCTGAGGCAATGCCAGTAGAAGGTGTGGTTCCATACTTGGGCAGCGTTGTTGAACAGGCCACCGTCTGAAGTACGAACGATTTCCTCTAATGACTTACCAGCCATATCGGTGCCAGCTGTTAGGTTATTTAAGTTAGTCACATAGGTTTGGTGATGCTTACCATAGTGGTACTCTAATGTTTCAGCTGAAATATGTGGTTCTAAAGCGTTCATTTCGTAAGGAAGTGCGGGTAATTCAAAAGCCATAGTCTGCTCTCCGTTATACGTTAATTGTTATGATGAGTCGGTCGTGTGAAGAATAACAGCACACGACCCTTGCGATTCAGTATAGCGCACTTAAAGGGTGTACCTCTAGGGCTAAAGTTTTTTTGCGTACTCCTTTAGATATATGGGCAGTGGTAGTATATTTCAAGGGCGCGAACACAAATAGTCTGTGTTACAATAAAGCTCGTTGACCGATTTGGAGCGGAGTAAGAGACAATGCAGAATGAAAACGCAGATCAGGTGCAAGAAGTACATACACGCATTAAAGAGCAAATAGCTGAAAATCCAATTCTTTTATATATGAAAGGTTCACCTAAGCTGCCAAGCTGTGGTTTTTCATCGCAGGCTTCGCAAGCGTTAATGAATTGCGGTAAGCCTTTTGCTTACGTGGATATTTTGCAGAATCCTGATATTCGCGCTGAGTTACCAAAAATTGCTAATTGGCCGACCTTCCCGCAACTATGGGTAAAAGGCGAGTTAATTGGTGGCTGTGACATTATTTTAGAAATGTTCCAGCAGGGTGAATTGCAAACTATTATTGCCGATGCAGCTCCAGAAGAGTCGGCAGCGGAATAATTTGCAAATAAATTCGCAGTTTTATTATTTTTTACATTAACTAGTTAAACATGGAGATTAAACATGGCTGTATTAGTAGGCCGCCAGGCCCCTGATTTCACGGCTGCTACCGTAATGGGTAACGGTGAGATTGTTGAGAACTTCATTTTTAGTGATTTTATTAAAGGTAAAAAGGCAGTTTTGTTTTTCTACCCATTAGACTTCACTTTCGTTTGTCCTTCAGAACTGATTGCGTTCGACAAGCGTTTAGCTGATTTTGAAAAGCGTGGTGTGGTCGTAGTTGGTTGTTCAATTGATTCACAGTTTAGCCATAGTGCATGGCGCAATACGGCTGTTGAAGACGGTGGTATTGGTCCAGTGAAATACCCTCTTGTTGCTGACATTAAGCGCGAAATTATTAAAGCTTACGACATTGAACATCCTGAAGCTGGCGTAGCATTCCGTGCTTCGTTCTTAATTGATGAAGAAGGTGTGGTACGTCACCAAGTAGTAAACGACTTGCCATTAGGCCGTGATATTGACGAAATGTTACGCATGGTAGACGCGCTAAACTTCCACGACGAGCACGGTGAAGTTTGCCCTGCAGGTTGGAAAGCAGGCGACGAAGGTATGCAAGCTGACGCTGCTGGCGTTGCTGCTTACCTAACTAAAAACGCAGACAAGCTATAAGCTAACTGCTACTAAGTAAGTATTAAAAAAAGTCGCCTGCGGGCGACTTTTTTTTTGGTGAACTATTTTCAGTGCACGCACTAATATAGTGTTTACAGTGCTTGAGTACGAAAACGTTTGCCTTTAATCCGATCGCCATTTAGTAATGCTAAAGCATGTTTGGCATGGCTTACTTTTACTGCCACAAAAGCCCAGTTGCTTTGCACTTTTATTTTACCAATGTCGGCCATGGTTAGTTTTTTGTCGCGTGTAAGCGCACCTACTATGTCACCTGGGCGCAATTTGTCTTTTTTACCGCCGCTTAATTGCAAAGTAACAAATTCTGCTGCTAAGGGTTTATTGCCACTTGGGGCGCTAGGTAATGGCAGTAATTGAATAGGGGCGCTTAGGGTGTCTTCTAATAAGCGCATTTTATAATCGTCTTGCTGGGCAATTAAGGTAATGGCTAAGCCTTCGGCGCCGGCACGACCTGTGCGGCCAATACGGTGGGTGTGGGTGTCGAGATCATGGGCCATATTGACACTTATTACTAAGTCGAGTTCAGCAATATCGAGACCACGTGCAGCAACGTCGGTGGCGACTAAAATACGGGCGCTGCCGTTACTAAATTGCACCATGGTTTGGTCGCGTTCTTTTTGTTCTAAGTCGCCGTGCAATGCCAGTGCACTAAAGCCTTTATTTTTGAGCTGATTAGCTATGTTTTGGGTTTCGGCGCGGGTGTTGCAAAACACAATACAGTTGCTGGGCTGTTGAGTTAATAATAATTGCTCGACCGCATAGTTTTCCGAGGTGTCGCTTACATCATAAAAATGCTGGGTAATGTTAACTTGCGTTTGGGTGCTGGCGACTTCGATATGGTTGGCGTTTTTGCTCACGCCTTGGCTGAGTTGTTGAATTCCAGAAGGGTAAGTTGCACTAAACAGCAGTGTTTGTCGCGCGGTTGGTGTTTTGGCAATAATTGCGCTGAGATCATCCTGAAAGCCCATTTCTAACATACGGTCGGCTTCATCTAAAACCAGCGTATGTAATTTAGTAAAGTCAATTCTGTTTTGGCCTAAGTGGTCCAAAATACGACCAGGCGTACCAACTAATATATGGGCGCCGTGTTCCAGCGAGGCTATTTGTGACCGAACGGGCACACCACCACATAAGGTGAGTACTTTTACGTTTGCCATGGTTTTTGCCAGGCCTCGAATAGCTTCAGCCACTTGCTCGGCTAGTTCACGAGTAGGGCAAAGTACCAGGGCTTGAGGTAATAGTTGCGCTAATTCGAGCTTGGCTAAAATACCAAGGGCAAAGGCGGCGGTTTTGCCCGAGCCGGTTTCGGCCTGCACGATAACGTCGTTGCCTTGCAAAATAGTAGGCAAGCTAAGGGCTTGTACTGGGGTCATGTGCTGAAACCCTGCTGCTGCAACGCTGTTGAGCAGCGCTTGGTTCAGTGGCAAATGGTTAAAGTACGCTGGCGTGGGTATTACTTCAGACATAGTGATTAGATCAGCTTTTATAGGCACGAGCGGCAAACAACGGTCGCGTTTAGTTTTATGATTGAACTAGTATAACAGAGTTCTGTGCTAGCAATACGGTGGTATTAGTTGACTTAGTGAACATTAATAGCTTAACTTGCTGGTGAAAAACTAACCATGTGGTGGTAGCGGAAATTTATATGCTTACCCGTAAAAATATTGTTCGAGGCGTTGGAGTATTACTTACCACGGCTGTAGTTGTTTATTTAGCTGTAACTTTGTTCACTGCGCCTAAAAGAGTAGAGGCTAAATTAGCTGGGCAAAAACTAGCCGAGCCCGAGTTTGCTTGGGTAAACGAGCAACAGTGTGGCAGTTGTCACCAACAGTACGTGCAACAATGGCAGCGTTCGGACCATGCTATGGCAATGGCAGTAGCCACGCCAGACTATGTGCGGGGGCAATTCAATACGGACCGATTTTATCAAAAAGATCAGCATTACTGGCTAACTAGCCCGGCTGGCGATGGTCAACGAGAGCATTTTCCGGTGGCTTATACCTTTGGTTGGCAGCCTTTGCAGCAATATTTAGTGGCGACAGAGCGAGGCCGTTGGCAAGCCTTTGGGCAAGCCTGGGACACGGAGCTGCAACAATGGTTTGCCCTATATCCTGAACAGGCGAACGATACGAGCCACCCGTTGCATTGGCAACAACCGCTACATATGGCGAATACGCAGTGTATTAGCTGCCATGTTACCAATTACCAAGCCAATTACGACCCGAATACGGACCGTTTCAATTCCACTTGGCAGGCACTAGGCGTTGGTTGCCAAAGCTGCCATGGGCCTGCTGCGGAGCATGTAAATTGGGCCAAAACAGCTACGGCAGAACCCATGCCAGAGCACGGCTTAAAAGGCTTTAAAGTGTCGTTGAACCAAGCTGAAACGCAATTAAATAGTTGTGCCCAGTGCCATAGTCGGCGCATTGAGCTTACTGACTTTAGCCCTGAGACCGATGTGCATGAGCAGTTTTTACTCAGCCCATTAAGTGCCGACTTATATGAAGTAGACGGCAAAATACTTGAGGAAGTATTTGAATACGGCTCGTTTGTGCAAAGTAACATGCAGCAAGCGGGCGTGGTATGTAGTGACTGCCATAATGCCCATAGTGGCGCCTTGCGGGCCCCTGGCAATGCCGTGTGTAGTCAGTGCCACAACCCGCAAGGGCAAGCTGCGCGCCCGGGGCTAAATACCGAGCGTTTACAAAGCAAAGACTACACCAGTAGCGAGCATCATTTTCACCCCGTTGATTCAGTTGGCGCCCAATGCACTAGCTGCCACATGCCAGGCCGCACCTATATGGGTAATGACTATCGCCATGACCATAGCTTTTCTTCACCAAACCCTGCCCAAGCAGCGCAGTTAAACCATTCCGATGCCTGCTTAGGCTGCCACCAAGAGCAAGCGCCAGCGGCTATTATTGCCCAGTTTCAGCAGTGGTATCCTGCGGCGCAAGCGCGAGATGGCGGCTATGCCAAAACTTTGTTTATGGCCCGGCAGGGTGAAGAAGGTGCCGCCCAAGCGTTACTTGAACAGTTACAGCAAGAGCAACAACCACCCATTCGTTTAGCGGCTTTATTAACCGAGCTGGCAAACTACCCGTCGAGTGCGGCGCAAGAATTAGTGCTGCGCTATGCCAACCATTCGCATGCGTTGCTACGACGCGCAGCTATAGAAGCCGCCACCGCACTGATGCCTTTTGCCTGGTTGCAAGGGCAGTTTCCGCGCTGGTTACAAGACCAAGCCACTGCCGTAAGAGTAACCGCCGCGGAACAGCTAATAGGCTTGCAACAGCCCGTTGCACCGGCGTTATTAATGGAATATGAGCAATTACAGCAGCGCCATTTAGCAACGGCACAAGGGCACTTTAATTTAGCCAGTGTGTACCAATTAACTGGCCGCGAGCACCAAGTGGGGGCAAGCCTACAGTTAGCCTTACAGCGCAACAGTAATTATATACCGGCAATGATTGCCTGGGCCGATTGGCTTGAAGTGCAAAACCCAACTCAGGCACTGCAATTTTTGCAGCAGCAGTTGCAGCGTCAGCCTAATTCGGCGGCATTGCACTTTGCCATGGCCTTAAGCCAAGTGCGACAAGGTAACTTAGCCTTGGCGATAACACATTTGCAGCAGGCCTATAGTTTAGACCCTGGCAACAGCCAATATGCCTATGTACTGGCGGTTGCCACTTACGACAGCGGTGCACAGCAAGAGGCGTTAGCTATTTTGCGAACAGCCTTGGCTATTAACCCGCATCAACGCCAATTGCGCTTGGCTTTATTGCAATACAGCGGCAATAGCGCAGAACGAATAAAGCTGCTTGATGACTTACAGCGTATTAATCCATTTGATCCTTTTCTAGAAATAACATTAAGTGATTAGGAGTAAATTATGCAGGGCGTAACATTATTAACTTTTTTAGTAAGTGTGGTGTTAGTTGTAGGTTGTAATGACACGAAACAGGCGTCGGAACCACCGCCCGTTGAAGAAGAGGTGGTTGTTGTCGAGCCGACTAAACCAAATATATTGCTAGTGATTATGGACGATGTGGGTATCGACCAAATGGAGATTATGGGCTACGGCGGGCTAGTGCCGCCGGCCACTCCCTCCATTGCAGCTATTGCTAAAGCTGGCGTGCGATTTCGCAATACTTGGTCGATGCCAGAGTGCTCACCCGGGCGGGCCGCGTTACTAGCGGGCCAATACCCATTGCGTACTAATATGTACCAAGCCTTGGGCCCCAACGACTTAGCCAATTCGCAACTGTCGCCCTATACATTAACGGTGCCTAAATTATTGCAGTTGGCCGGGTATGAAAATGCCATGTTTGGTAAGTTTCACCTTGGTGGTCCAGAACTTAACCCCTTTGAATACAACACCCCAACCCAATTAGGCTGGGACTACTTTTATGGTTGGTTAGGTGGCTTGCCGGCGTCGTTAGATACCACGGCAGGAGGTATTGCCCCGCCGGGTACCTATAGTTGTGGTTTTGTACCCTCGTTAGCCCAAGATCCAGTACATGGTGCCAATAGTGGTGCTTGTTATACGCCCAACAGTTGCGAGCAGCTGCACAGTGGTATTCATGGCGATTCCGCAGGCCTACAGTGTTTAACCAAAGGCGGCGTATTGGTGCCCCAGGCAACGTGCCAAGCACAGCCTCCCGCACAGGTTAATTTTAACCAACAAAATGCTCATTATGTGTCGGAGCTAGTAATTACCAGTGCCGCTGGGGTGGAAAATGTACCCTTAGCCGATGCCCGTGGCCGCGGTTTTCGGTCGATTATTGAAGCTGAAGCTGCCACTGAATGGATTCAAAGCCGAGCAGGCGACAAACCCTGGATGGCCACCTTAAGTTTTAGTTCGCCGCACACGCCGTTGCAGCACCCACCGGCCGAGTTATTGAGTGTTCAACGGCAGCAACAATTATTACCGAATTGTAGTTTAGCCCCAGTGAACTTGCTTAATGCACGCCACTTAACCGACGCCATGATTGAAGGGTTAGACAAGGCCCTGGCCAAGTTAATGTTGGCAACGGGCATTGCCACCGAAAATGACACCGGCGAACTAGTTTACAACCCAGCAAGTAATACCCTAGTAATTGTGGTGGGCGATAATGGTTCGTTTGGGCCCACAGTGAAACTGCCCTTCGATACTGCACGAGCAAAGGGTTCGGCATACCAAACAGGGGTGTGGGTGCCGCTGATTGTGGCTGGCGAACAGGTGGTTAGCCCCGACCGTAATGTAGAGCACATGGTAAATGCCACCGATGTGTATGCCTTACTGGCACAAGTAGCAGGAATTGATGAAGCGATAGTGGCCGCGGCAACCCCCGACAGTGTTGGTTTGCTTGCTTACCTAGAAAATGCAAACCAAGCGAGCTTACGCGACTATAACTTTACCCAGGGTGCGTTAAATATTCAGCAAAATGCAGGCCGCAATGGTCCCTGTGCTTTTACTACTCAATGTTCCCATACCCCAACCAGCAAGTCGGTATGTGAAGACAACGGTGGCGTGTGGTGGGGGCAAGGGGCTGACGATCCGGTAGTGGTGAATACCTATCAGTCGGGCGAGTTATTGCAATGTTGGCAGGTGAACCAAGCCATTTACAATGCTGATCCGGCAAGTTATGACACGAATAAACTAACCATGGGCTGGTCGCGCTATCAGGCTATTCGGAATGACAATTATAAATTAGTGCGCAACCATGCGTTAGACTATGTGCCCGCCACCGATAGTTACGAAGACATATTTTCGATTGAACTGTATGCCGTTGACCAAGCGGCTACGCCACAGCTAGACACGGCCGATAGCGACTTATTAGTTGGCCAAGGTGAAGCAGGGGTTGCCCAGTTAAGTGAAGCCTTACAAACGGTTTATGCAACCTTGCAGGGGGCTTTAGCGGAAATTATGGCGTCGCAACCAGATTGCCCCGGCGATGGTAATGGTGATGGTAAAGTAGACCAACGTGATGTGCTTAACTACCACAGCATTATTGCTACCGGTTGGCAGGGCTCGAGCTGGTATGACGTAAACTTTGATGGTGTTACCGATGCCCAAGACCTAGCCATTATCGAGGCGGCTTTAGGCACCGTATGTGGTAGCTAAATTGAGTTGTTGGTAGTTGCTTGTGAACCGGTTTTGGTGTCGATAATGGGTGGCCAGCCGCCGCGGTCTTTCCACTGGTTTACAATCCAGCAAAATAGTTCGGCGGTACGCTCGGTGTCGTAAATGGCCGAATGGGCTTGTTTCGAGTCGAAGGGTATTTGTGCCGCTTCACAAGCTTTAATTAATACGGTTTGGCCTAAAGCAACAGCAGCAAGGGCGGCCGTGTCGAAGGTGACAAAGGGGTGGAACGGATTACGCTTTAACTTGCTGCGCTCTGCTGCCGCCATAACAAAACCATGGTCGAAGGTGGCATTATGGCCGACCAATACCGAACGTTGGCAGCCGGCTTTGCGCTGAGCTTTACGAATAGCTTTGAAGATGTCGCGTAAGCCTTCGCTTTCAGGTACGGCACCACGTAGTGGGTTGTCGGGGTCGATGCCATTAAAGTCGATGGCCGCCTGTTCAATATTGGCACCTTCAAAGGGCTCGATATGGGCATGGTGAGTGGCCACTGGGTATAGGTTACCGTTACTGTCGAAGTCGAGTAATACAGCTGCTATTTCCAATAAGGCGTCGGTGTTGGCGTTAAAACCGCCGGTTTCCACGTCGATAACGACGGGTAAGTAGCCGCGGAAGCGCGACTTCATGAGTTGTTCGTGTTCGGCCATGCATACTCCTTAAAATTGCCCGAGAAGTATGACAGAAAGGTGTTCTGAATGCTAAAGGACAGAGCATAAATGCCGATACCCTAAGTAAGATAGAATTAAAAAGGGTTTAACATGCAAATTCGAACGCTAGTGTTGGCGCTAAGTGTAACGGCGATGCCTTATATTTTGGGTGCAGACGCTTATGCCGCCGCACGCTCTTATAGTGCGGGTTTTGAACGTTCTGAATGGCGAGTAAGCGAATATTCACCGCTGCAGTGCACGTTAGAGCATGACATACCTCGCTATGGGCAAGTTCGCTTTGAAAGTGAAGCAAGCCGCGAGTTAAATATGCGCGTGGTATTGGGCATGCACCGTTTACCCGACACCTATAGCGAAGCACAAGTGTATAGTGTGGCCCCTAGCTGGCGCGCTAACCAAGCCCCGCGCCTGTTAGGCGTTTTACCCTTGTACCGACAGTACGATAGCGAACTGGGTAAACAAATGTCGTGGGTGCTGTTAACGGAGCTAGAAAAGGGCATGATGCCAACCATTGCCTACACCGACTGGCATAACAATGCAGACACGGTGCAGGTGGGTATTTCGGCGGTGAACTTTCAACAGCGCTACGACGACTTTATGCAGTGTGTGTCGGGGTTATTAACCTTTGGTTTCGACGATATTGCGTTTACCGTATTAAATTACGAAGAGCAGTCGACCGAGCTTACCAATGGCTCGAAACGGAAATTACAACGCGTTGGCGAATATTTAAGCTACGACCAAGACATTGAATTGGTATTGCTAGCAGGTTATACCGACGCTTATGGTAGCCGCGAAGAAAACCAAGTGTTGTCCGTGTCGCGGGCGCAAACGGTGAAAGACTTTTTGGTTGGGCAAGGGCTACAAGAAAGCCAAATATCGATTAAGGGCCATGGTGAAATGCGCCATACGGCAGGTAACGAAAACGAACTAGAGCGCAGTCAAAACCGCCGCGTGGTAGTGCAAATTAGTCGTCCGTTTGATCAAAACCTACTGAGTAGCCGTTAATTAAACAACGGCTATTCTATTTCTACTTTGTCTTTATATTCACATAAGTCTTCAATAATGCACGAGCCACAACGTGGCTTGCGGGCTATGCAAGTGTAACGGCCATGCAAAATAAACCAATGGTGTACGTCGAGCTTGAATTCAGCGGGGACCACCTTTAATAACCGTTGCTCGACCTGATCGACGTTTTTGCCAGGGGCAAACTTGGTGCGGTTACTGACCCGAAAAATATGGGTGTCGACGGCAATGGTGGGCCAGCCAAAGGCGGTATTAAGCACCACGTTAGCGGTTTTCCGCCCTACGCCAGGCAGGGCTTCAAGGGCTTCACGGCTTTCTGGCACCACACTATTATGCTGCTCGACTAAAATACGACAGGTTTTAATGACGTTTTCGGCTTTGGTATTAAATAAGCCAATGGTTTTTATATAGTCTTTCACCCCGTCAACGCCTAAAGCCAGCATGTCGGCAGGGTTATTCGCTACCGCGAACAAGGGCCCAGTGGCTTTATTCACGCCCACGTCGGTAGACTGTGCCGACAATAACACCGCAATGAGCAACTCAAAAGGGTTGGAAAAATTCAACTCGGTGGTGGGGTTGGGGTTGTTGTCGCGCAGCCGCGTTAGTATTTCAATACGTTTTTGTTGGTTCATTGCGTTGTAGTGCCCTTTATACCTCTGCTGTTATTTATTGTGCTGTTACCCGAACTCGCTGAGCCTTTTCAATAGGCGCTTTGGCCGCTTTTTCCCGTTGCTGGCGATCAATTATATTCTTCACTGCTATCATCATGCCCATGCCAATAAAAGCACCCGGGGGTAATACGGCGAGTAGCATAGGGTAGTCGAACTGGATTAATTCAATACGCAGGCCGGCGGCCCAATTGCCAAGTAATAATTCGGCCCCGTCGAACAGGGTGCCTTGGCCAATAATTTCCCGCATGGCGCCTAGTAGAATAAGCACAAGGGCAAAGCCACTGCCCATTACTAAACCGTCGAAACCGGCCTTATGCCATGGGTTTTTCGAAGCATAGGCTTCAGCGCGGCCAATAATGGCGCAGTTAGTAACGATAAGCGGAATAAAAATACCTAGGGCGGTAAATAAGCCATAGGTAAAGGCGTGCATCATTAATTCCACAAAAGTAACAAAGGTGGCAATAACGATAACAAACACCGGAATACGAATTTCGTTCGGTACCCAGTTACGCACCAAAGACACGGTAATGTTTGAACCCATAAGAACCAGCAAGGTGGCTAAGCCTAAACCAAGTGCGTTGGTAACGGTGCCGGTAACCGCCAAGAGCGGGCATAGGCCAAGCAGCTGCACTAAAGCAGGGTTGTTTTCCCAAAGGCCGCCGCGGGCGAGGGTTTTGTATTCGCTAGGTGTTGTTACCTCACTCATGGCTTCACTCCTCGGTTATGGGTGCATTGTTAGTGCACTGAATAGGGGCTTGAAAAAGCATAGGCTGATGTTCATTCACCCACACTACAGTACGCTGAATGGCATTTATAACAGCTCGTGGCGTAATAGTAGCCCCGGTAAATTGGTCGAAGGCGCCACCGTCGCGGCGTACTTGCCAGCGTGGGTCGTTCGCATCACGTACCCGTTCATTGCTAAAAGAATAAATCCAGTCGCTGCGCCGAGGGTCAACTTTGTCGCCTAAGCCTGGCGTTTCGCGGTGGTCTAACACACGGGCGCCTAGCACCTTACCAGTATGGCCAATGGCTACCAGCAAGTGAATGTCGCCACTATAGCCGTCGGGCGCTGTGGTGCGCACTGCTAGCGCAGCGGGCTGACCATTAAGCCGCGCGCGATATATGGGCTGTGGCAATTTATTACCTAACACTGTTGGCTCGATTATTTCCGTGCAGTCGGCGTATAAGTCGTTGTTATAACTGTCGCTTGGAATAAGCTCGCTGAGGGTTCGCATAAGTTCGTTGCGCTGCTGTGCGGCAATGCGGTCGGCGGTTAGGTATTGAGTAAACATAAGCAGCGCGGTGGCAACAATTGCAAAAGCAGCGAGAATGGCACCGTTACGGCCCATAGCAGATAAAATCATCAACGTGCTCCCCCGTGGCCGTATACCCTTGGGCGCGTGTATTGGTCGATAACAGGCACACATAGGTTGGCTAATAAAACAGCAAAAGCCACTGCGTCGGGGTAGCCGCCCCAGGTGCGAATAATATAAATGAGTGCGCCAATTAAGGCCGCATAAATAATTTTGCCTTTGTTCGAGGTGGCAGCTGAAACTGGGTCGGTAGCTATAAAGAATGCCGCTAACATAGCGCCACCGCTTAACACATGAATATTAAAGCCAGGTAAGGTGTCGGGCGCAACTATAGTGCCAATAATAGCGCCGAGGCCAATTGTACCCAGCAAAGCGGTTGGTATGTGCCAGGTAATAACCCGCTGTTGTAACAGTATTAACCCACCGGCTAAATAGGCAAAATTAACCCACTGCCAGCCGGCCCCAGCAAATATCGAAAATAAATCGCTTTGTAGTGTTTCTTGCAGGGTATAACCTTGGCCTAACTCAGTTTTTATATAGTCTAGCGGGGTTGCCATAACCATGGCGTCGAGGCTGCCACTAAGTTCAACTAAACGGGCTTGTTCAAGGCTATAACCGTCGGTGGTGAAGGTGGTTAAAAAGAGCCAAAGGCTGTCTATAAAATTGGGCGCTGTATAGCCCGGTAAGGCAGGTGGCATCCATGAGGTCATTTGCACAGGAAATGAAATGAGCAACATAACGTAGGCGGCCATGGCTGGGTTGAAAATATTCTGCCCAATGCCGCCAAAAACGTGCTTAACCACCAAAATAGCAAACAAAGTACCAACCACAATAAGCCACCAAGGGGCTAAAGGCGGAATACTTACGGCTAATAAAGCCGCCGTAACCACCGCGGAATAGTCGTTTAAGGCCGGCTTGATGGGGCGATCGCGTAATAACATAACGGCTGCTTCAGCTAATAGCGCCACACTAATGGCCAGTGTAAGTTGAAAGAGCACGCCCCAACCGAAAAAATAAAGCTGTGCAATAACCCCAGGCACCATGGCAAACAGCACCAGTTGCATAATGTTTTGCGTGGTGCGGTTGAAATGGCTATGGGGTGATGAGGCGATATAAAAACTCATGGCTTATTAGGGTCCCCTGCTGGTTTTGGGTTGTTATCGTCGGTTGTTGCAGACTCAGCTGCCATGGCAGCGCGTTTGGCTTTGGCGCGAGCAACCGCTGCGGCAACCCGAGCTTTTTGTGGGTCGAGTTCGACAGGTTCAGCGGCACTGGCGTTGCTGGGTTCGGCCTGTTGCTGTTGTTCAGCGCGCTTGGCTTTAGCACGGGCAATGGCGGCAGCAACCCGAGCCTTTTGAGGATCGAGCTCGGCGGCTTCGTTAGTGCTGGGCTCGGCTTGTGCTTGCTGTGCGGCGCGCTTAGCTTTAGCACGAGCAATGGCGGCTTGAATAGGGTCGGCTGAGGTTTTTCCCGTAGCTGCTGTGGGCGTGCTGTCGGGGGTTGCTGCCGCTTGTTTGGCCCGTTCGGCGAGGGCTTTTTCACGGGCTTTAGCTGCTTGTTTATGGCGTTCAAGGCGCTCTTGCTTTTCGCGTTCTAAACGCTCTTGGCGGGCTTCAAAGCGTAACCGAGCAATTTCAGATTGTTGCTGCTCAATTTTTTCTTCACGTACTTCAGCCTTGGCTTTGCGGTAATAGTGCACCAAGGGAATTTCACTGGGGCACACATAAGCACAGGCGCCACATTCAATACAGTCGGCTAAATTATGCTTGGCCAGCCCAGGGTGGTCTTTGGCTTTTGCTAGCCAAAGTAATTGCTGGGGTAACAATGAAGCGGGGCACACTTGTTCGCACATGCCGCAGCGTATACAAGGGCTTTCTGCTCCGGCGGCCGGAAGCTCTACTGTGTTGGGGGCTAAAATACAGTTGGTGGTTTTAATAATGGGCGTGCGCGGGTCGGCCACGGTGTAACCCATCATGGGGCCACCGACTATAATACGTTGCTGCGCACTTGGTTCGAGGGCGCCACATTCGAGCAGGTGCTGAATTGGTGTACCCAGTAATACCCAGGCCGTACCTGGCTGTTGGAAGGCTTCACCCGTAAGGGTTACTACCCGTTCCATCAGCGGTTGGCCTTGATCGATAGCGGTGGCGATAGCAAAAGCAGTGCCCACGTTTTGCATTAAAATACCAAGGTCGGCGGGGTAGCCACGGGCGGGTACTTGCTTGCCGGTAAGCACTTGAATAAGTTGTTTTTCCCCACCAGAAGGATACAACGTGGGAATAACTTGCAGCCGAATGTTTGGGTGTTCATTGCCAAGGGCCGCGGTTAGTGCCGCCACTGCTTCTGGCTTGTTGTCTTCTACGGCAATAACCGCTTCAGGTGCTTGCTGTTGGTGCTGCAAAATATGTTGCAGTAAAACCACGCCCCGAATAATAGTGGCCGCATGTTCGCGCATAAGGCGGTCGTCGGAGACTATATAGGGTTCGCATTCCACCCCATTGATAATTAGCAATTCTATGGTGCGGGCTAAGGTTAGTTTTTGTGCCGTGGGAAAGCCTGCACCACCTAAACCGGCAATACCCGCATGATGTAAATGCTGAATTAGCTCGAGCGAGCTAAGCGCAGTAGGGTTTGCTAGCCCCTGAAATTCAATGGCTTGGTGTTCACCGTCGGGAATTAGCGTTAATGCGGGCTCGGGAATTTGCGACGGATGATTGCTTGGGTGTTCAACCACTTCGCCCACAAGGCCCGAGGTTGGCGCATGAATGGGTAAGCCGCCGTAAACTCCTGGTTCGGTTAGCGCTTGGCCACGTAGTACCCGCTCACCCTGTTGCACGCAAAGGCTACCCGACATACCAATATGCTGGCGCAGGGGTATGTACAGCACCTTGGGCAGGGGTAAGGTACGAATGGGAGTAGTGTTAGCGAGCGCTTTGCGCTCTGGAGGCTGTACACCGCCATGAAAACGCCAGAGCTTCACTGGGCTATTATCTTTACTCATGGCTTCACCTGCGTGCTGCTAGGGGTGGTTTCATGAGGCTTGGCGGGGGTAACTTCTACGGGGTTAACTTCTGTAGGGTTAACCATGGTAACTGGAATACTGTGTAAGTCCCACCGCCAGCGTTCGGTTTTAGTTGCAACGGGGATCATGTCAATACAGTCAACGGGGCAGGGCTCGACACATAGGTCACAGCCGGTGCATTCGTCGGCAATAATAGTATGCATTTGCCGCGTAGCACCAATAATGGCATCGACAGGGCAGGCCTGTATGCATTTCATGCAGCCAATACATTCGTCTTCGCGAATAAAGGCCACTTTTTTTACGTCTTCAACGCCATGGGCGGCGTCGAGAGGTTTGGCTTCACGGCCGGTTAAGTCGGCTAATTTTTGAATAGTGGCTTCGCCGCCGGGCGGGCACTTGTTGATATCTTCACCATTGGCAATGGCCTCGGCGTAGGGGCGACAACCCGGGTAACCACATTGGCCACATTGCGTTTGGGGTAAAATTTCGTCGATTTGATCAACCAGCGGGTCGCTTTCCACTTTAAATCGAATCGCGGCAAAACCTAGAATAAGGCCAAAAACCAAGGCCATAACCGCTAAGGTAATAATTCCAATGAACCAAATCATAGCTAACTTACCAGCCCACTAAAGCCCATGAAGGCTAAAGACATAAGACCTGCGGTAATCATGCCGATGGCGGCGCCACGAAAGGCTATGGGCACGTCGGCGGCGGCAATGCGTTCACGAATGGCTGAGAATAAAATAAGCACTAAGGAAAAGCCGAGGGCAGCGCCGAAACCATAAAAAATAGATTCAACAAAGTTGTGTTGTTTAGAAATATTCAGTAATGCCACCCCAAGTACCGCACAGTTGGTGGTTATTAAGGGTAAAAAGATGCCAAGTAGACGGTATAAGGTAGGGCTAGCTTTGTGCACCACCATTTCAGTGAACTGCACCACTACGGCAATAACCAAAATAAAGCTAAGGGTGCGCAGGGCCATTAAATCGAGAGGAATTAAAATATAATGGTTCACTAGGTAGCTACAAACAGAAGCGAGAGTAAGCACGAAGGTGGTTGCTGCTGACATGCCAATGGCTGTTTCAAGTTTGCCAGACACACCCATAAACGGGCACAAACCTAGAAACTGTACCAAAACGAAGTTGTTTACCAACACCGTTGCTATAAGTAGAAGCAAAATTTCAGTCATGAAACTACATTGTTCGCGTTAGTGACGAAGCCAACGGCTTCTGGAATATGAATATTGCTATTATCCTGCTTTAAGCTCGGATACACAACTTTCGCTGTGATGCTTTTTACCAACAAACTGTTTTTACACAAGCGCTTTCGCAAAGATTTCGCTACTATCTGCACGTTAGCCTTCATTGTGACGGTGGGTTTGCTACCTCAGTTTAAGGTTGGGGGCTGCAGGCAATACGGCAAGCCTATCATTTTCTGCAAGGAGTTTGTTCTGATTCAATTATTTAACCGCTTACGGGCGCTAGATGAGCGTGCGTTTTATTGGTTGTTTCACAAAACCTCAGCGCTGCGTAAAACTCGGTTAGCTTTTTGGTTTTCACGCAGTGGCGATGGCCCTTACTACGCCCTGTTTGCTTTATTGGCGGTCATTGCCACAGTAGAAGGCAGCTGGCTGTTTGTGCAGCGCCTGTTTTTTTCCTTTGCTATTGAAGTGCCCTTGTTTATTGGGCTGAAGCAAGTGTTAAAGCGCGATCGACCTGCGGCGCGGCCTAGCTTTAAACCGGTGATTACCCCGGCTGATCAATTTAGTTTCCCTTCTGGCCATTCTACGGCCGCATTTCTATTTGCCATTTTGGTGGTGACTAGCTTTCCCATTTGGTCGAGTGCCGTATATTTATGGGCGGTGCTAGTGGCTATGTCGCGGGTTGCGCTTGGGGTGCATTACCCAAGCGATGTAATAGCAGGTGCTTTACTAGGTACCAGTATTGGCGTGCTGTTTATAGCGCTGATTCAGTAAGCCGCCATTGGGCTTATTGGCAAGCTATTAAAGTAAGTTTTAATAAGTGAAGCAGAAGGATGAAAATGGCTCCCCAGGTTGGAGTTGAACCAACGACACATGGATTAACAGTCCACCGCTCTAACCAACTGAGCTACTGGGGAATTGCTGGAAGCATTTGTTATTGCCTTCTGAATAAGAAGGGCGTTTGTTAGCGATGGCTCCCCAGGTTGGAGTTGAACCAACGACACATGGATTAACAGTCCACCGCTCTAACCAACTGAGCTACTGGGGAATCGCTTAACAACGGGGCAGAATGTTAAAGGGAGAGAGCTATACTGTCAACCATTGAAACACAATAAATTGATAATAAGTGGTTCAACTGGAGGAAAAACATACATTTTCAGGCGTTAGGTGTATTTTTAACCGCAAACCTACCTGTTTTTACACTTTCCCTTGCCTGCTTCGCTTTCATACACTTTGTAGTACTAACTCATTTTAACTCGGCTTTTGTCCACATACAGGCAAAAGGCTTGAGTGGTGTGGGCTAGCGGATCTTATCCACTGTTTCTGTGGATAACTATGTGGTTAAGTCTGTGGGAGATTAGGACTGGTGCGGGATATAGCGGAGTTTTGAAATAATTAAAAACTTGGCATGAAAATTATTACCCTTAAATATCAATGCGTTATGTATTGTCAACGAAAAAGTAAAGAGCCCGCCTATTGTTAGCACGATGCAAGTATGTAATTCACATTATTGTGTATTAACTCGGCGGATCGGTGGAAAACTATGCATAGATGTGGGGTAAGCGATCGCTTACGGGCTACATGTTGTTAACACAAGTAAAATCTGTCGTAGGTGGTAATTGCAGTAAAGAAAAGTGTTTAGGTGCAAGGGGAAAAATGAAATTAGCTGGTAAAGAAAGCGAGGATTGCAGCCGAGCAGTATGTATTTGGCTGCCTTCTAGGCAAGATTTAGGCTGGGTAGGGTGTATTCCTAAAAGTAAGGCACTCAAAGGTGGTATACCTACGAGTGCCTAAGTTGGTTTAGCTAGACCATTTAAGTGGTGTTACTTAGTTTGCGGCAAAGGCTGCAATACGCTTTACGGCGTCGTCTAGTACCTCTTGGGCCGCTGCAAACGACAAGCGGAAGTGGCCGGGTGCACCAAAGGCGGTGCCTGGTACCAGGGCAACTTTTTGCTCTTCAAGTAATAGCTCGCACAGCTCAACGTCGGTGGCTACGCCTTTGGCCGCCATAAGTTCTTCAACATTCGGGAAACTATAAAAAGTACCGTCTGCTGGAATGGCCTTGATACCAGGAATAGAATTTAAGCCTTTCACCAAACGTTCATGCCGACCTTTAAATTCGGTAACCATTTCTTGAATAAAACTTTGGTCGCCTTCTAGTGCTGCTAAAGCCGCATATTGGGCAATAGAACAAGGGTTAGAAGTACTTTGCGATTGAATTTTTTTCATGGCTGCAATGATAACGGCAGGGCCTGCCGCGTAACCAATGCGCCAACCGGTCATGGCATAGGCCTTGGACACACCAGAAAGTACCACAGTGCGATTCATTAAGTCGGGGGCAACCATTGGGATGTTATGGAAAGGCTCGTCGCTCCAGAGCACGTGCTCGTACATATCGTCGGTAGCAATAAGTACATGAGGGTGCTGGCGTAATACGTCGGCCAAACCACGAAGCTCGTCGGCGGTGTAGGCCATGCCGGTGGGGTTAGAAGGGCTATTTAAAAACAGCATGCGGGTTTTAGGGGTAATGGCCGCAGCTAATTGTGCCGGGGTGATTTTATAGGCTTGCTCAATACCTGCTTCAACAATGACCGGTACACCCCCAAGCAAGGTGGTCATGTCGGGGTACGACACCCAGTAAGGGGCCGGAATAATGACTTCGTCGCCGTCGTTGATCCACGCGGTAAGCAAGTTAAAAATAGAATGCTTACCACCGGCTGAAACTAAAATTTCATTTGGTTTGTAGTCTAACTTGTTGTCGCGCTTAAATTTATTAATAATCGCTTGTTTAAGTGCAGGAATACCGTCGACGGCAGTGTAACGAGTGTAACGGTTGTCGATGGCTACTTTAGCCGCTTCACAAATAAAGTCTGGGGTTGGGAAGTCGGGCTCGCCAACGCCAAGACCAATAACATTGTGCCCTTGTGCCTTAAGCTCGGCCGACTTTTGACTGACAGCAAGCGTAGGAGAAGGTTGAATAGCGTTGACTCGGTGAGAAAGTTTGTAATCCACAAAGATACCTAACTACGTAGTTGATGGTTGGAAAGGCTGAAAACCCAATGAAAAAGCACCACAGACTATATGTGTGCAGGGCTAAAAAGTCTAGTCGGCGGGGCGCTTTCATTGGTATTTAAGGGCTATTTTAAGTACTATACGTGACAATGTTTTTGCCCCCGTAATCCTGTTTGTTGCAGAACTGGCAAAGTGAAACATATAGAGGAGTTCGAATGTCTTCAGCCACGGCGCCTCGCGCCATGCTGACCGCCCCCGTTGCCCCAACTCTTTGGTCGATGACCTGGCCGGTTATTTTTGGTGTTGCCACCCTAATTAGTTTTAATTTTATCGATACGCTTTTCATTAGTTTTTTAGGCACTGAAGAATTAGCCGCAGTAGGTTTTACTTTTCCCGTTAGCTTTACGGTGATCAGCCTAACGATAGGTTTAGGTATTGGCACCTCGGCGGTGATGGCGCGCAAATTAGGTAGCAATGATGAAGTAGGAGCGCGCCAGGTAGGTAGTAGCGCTATATATTTAGCAGCGTTGTTGGTGGGTAGTTTAGCTTTGTTACTATTTTTCCTGACCGAGCCTATTTTTCACACCCTGGGTGCCACCACCGAATTAATGCCGCTGATTAAGCAGTATATGTATATTTGGTATGCTGGCGCGGTACTGTTAGTTGTGCCTATGGTAGGTAATAGTGTGCTGCGGGCGTCGGGCGACACCAAAACGCCGTCGTTAATTATGGGCCTTGGTGGTTTGTTGAATGCCATACTAGACCCCCTGCTTATTTTTGGCTTGGGGCCTTTCCCTGCTTTGGGTATTCAGGGTGCGGCCCTAGCTAGCGTAATTTCTTGGCTAGTTGGTTTTAGTTTAATTATTTACTGGCTGGTGTGGCGCAGAAAGCTGATTGATGGCCGCCCACCGGTGTTGGCTATTTTTATTCGCTCGGCTAAGCGCTTATTAAGCATAGGTTTACCTGCTGCGGGGGCTAATATGTTAACGCCTTTAGCAATGGCGGTATTAACTGCCATTGTAGCCACCCACGGCGCGCCTGCAGTGGCGGCGTTTGGGGTAGGTATTCGCTTAGAGTCGTTAGCCTCGGTGGTTATTTTGGCCTTGTCGATGAGTTTACCGCCATTTATTAGCCAGAACTTTGGTGCCGGCAATATGGAGCGGGTGCGCAGCGCTTATAAAACCTCGTTGTTTTTTATTCTTGGGTTGCAGCTAGCCATTTACTTATTACTGCTATTGTTGTTGCCAGGCATACAAACAGCCTTTGCCCGCGACGCAGCAGTGGCCGAGGTATTGGCCTTGTTCGTGTGGATCATGCCCTTAGGTTATGGTTTGCAAGGTTGGATTATTTTAACTAACTCGTCGCTAAACGCGTTGCACAAACCTATGCATGCGCTTTCGTTAAGCGTGGTACGGTTATTTGTTACCTTTGTGCCTTTGTCTATTCTTGGTAATGCGCTGGCCGGCTTGCCGGGTTTATTTATGGGCGGTGTTTTGGCTAATATAATTACTGGCGTGGTGTCGTACAATTGGTTTATGCGCACCAGTGGCGCCGAGTTAAAACAGCTACAGGTTGCAGTGAAGTGAGTGAAAACAGTAAACAGCAAGCGGTTGCCGCCTTGGTACCAGAGCAGGGGCGACCCTTCGACTTAGTGTCGGACTACCAACCAGCGGGCGACCAGCCGGCAGCAATTCAAAAGTTGGTGGACAATATTGATGCGGGTTTAGCAGGGCAGGTGTTGCTTGGGGTAACTGGCTCGGGGAAAACCTTTACCATGGCTAATGTAATAGCCAATACTGGCCGACCTACGCTTATTATGGCTCATAATAAAACCCTAGCGGCGCAGTTATATGGTGAAATGAAAGAATTTTTCCCCAATAATGCGGTGGAATACTTTGTTTCTTATTACGACTACTACCAGCCCGAAGCCTATGTGCCAACCACCGACACCTTTATCGAAAAAGACGCGGCCATTAACGAACATATCGAACAAATGCGGCTGTCGGCCACCAAAGCGTTAATGGAGCGCCGTGACGTTATTTTGATTGCGTCTGTGTCGGCTATTTATGGTTTGGGTGATCCTGAGTCGTATATGAAAATGATGCTGCATTTACGCCGTGGCGCCATTATCGATCAGCGCGATATGCTGAGAAACTTGGCCACCTTGCAGTACACTCGTAATGACCAAGCCTTTGCGCGAGGTACCTACCGGGTGCGGGGCGAAATTATAGATATATTCCCTGCCGAATCAGACGAGCTTGCGGTGCGAGTAGAGCTGTTCGACGATGAAATAGAACGAATTTCTATTTTTGAACCGCTGACAGGGCAAATTATTCAAAGCGATATTGCCCGTTATACGGTGTATCCGAAAACCCACTATGTGACCCCCCGAGAAAAAATTGTTGACGCCATTGAACATATAAAAAATGAACTACAAGAGCGCCGCGAGCAATATATAAGCACCGGGAAAATGGTGGAAGAGCAGCGTATACGCGAACGTACTCAGTTTGATATTGAAATGATGCTGGAGCTTGGCTATTGCTCGGGCATTGAAAACTATTCGCGCTATTTATCGGGCCGGGCACCGGGCGAGCCGCCACCAACCTTAATGGACTATTTGCCCGACGATGCCTTGCTAATTTTGGATGAGTCGCACGTAACCGTGTCGCAAATTGGTGCCATGTATAAGGGCGACCGCTCGCGTAAAGAAAACTTGGTGAACTATGGTTTTCGGTTGCCGTCGGCACTGGATAACCGCCCCTTAAAGTTTGATGAGTTTGAAGCCATTTCGCCACAAACCATTTATGTGTCGGCCACGCCGGGTAATTATGAGCTAGAGCGTTGTGGCGGCGAAATTATTGAACAAGTGGTACGGCCAACGGGCTTGATTGATCCGGAAATTGAAGTACGGCCGGTAGCAACCCAAGTGGACGATGTAATGTCGGAAATTCGCTTGCGTACAGCAAAAAATGAACGGGTACTGATTACTACGTTAACCAAGCGGATGTCGGAAGACCTAGCCGACTATTTAGACGAGCACGGTATTAAAGTACGTTATTTACATTCAGATATAGACACCGTAGAGCGAATGGAAATTATTCGCGACTTCCGCTTAGGCGAATTCGATGTGGTGATTGGTATTAACTTGCTGCGTGAAGGCTTAGATATGCCAGAAGTGTCGTTGGTGGCTATTCTAGATGCAGATAAGGAAGGTTTTTTACGTTCGGAACGTTCGCTTATACAAACCATTGGCCGTGCGGCGCGTAACTTAAACGGTAAAGCAATTTTGTACGGCGACCGTATTACTAAGTCGATGCAAAAGGCCATTGACGAAACTGATCGACGCCGACAAAAGCAAATGGCGCACAACGAAGCTCACGGTATAACACCAACAGGATTAAATAAACGCATTACAGATGTAATGGATATGGGCGGCGACCCGAATCGCAAGAAACGCCGTGAGCGCGAACAAGAAGCGCGCAAAGTTGTAACCATGCGAACGTACCGAACAGAAAAAGAGCTGTTAAATAAAATTGCCGAGCAAGAGCGGGGTATGTATAAAGCCGCGCAAGACTTAGAATTTGAAAAAGCAGCAGCCATGCGTGACGAATTAAATGAATTACGCGAAGCGCTCAAAACCTATGGTACCTAATACAGTAGGTTAAATAGGGCGCAGATTTGTTTGAGTTATGGCCGTTATGCTCCTTTTTTCAGCAGTTGAACGAAAACCAGGGAAAAAGAGTGCATCTATAGTTGACAGTTTTTGTTACGCCCCTATAATAGCGCTCGTTGTTCAGGGAATGAATAACAACAGATGGATGGTTAGCTCAGTTGGTAGAGCACCGCCCTTACAAGGCGGGGGTCACTGGTTCAAGCCCAGTACCATCCACCAATTTTACATGGTGGTACACATTCGGATGGTTAGCTCAGTTGGTAGAGCACCGCCCTTACAAGGCGGGGGTCACTGGTTCAAGCCCAGTACCATCCACCAAAATAAAAGATGGGGTCAGAGCAGATATGATGCGCTGACCCCATTTTTTTTCTGCTATAATCTTCGCTAATTTTTTGAATTTACGCATTTGAACTCCGAAGCAGGAAAATTACTCATGTCTGTTGTCTCTCGTTTTGCTCCTAGTCCTACTGGTTATTTACACGTTGGTGGTGCGCGAACTGCACTTTATGCTTGGCTGGTGGCTCGTGCCGCGGGCGGTAAATTTTTATTGCGGATTGAAGACACGGACCGTGAACGTTCTACTCAAGAGGCTATTGATGCCATTTTTGCTGGCATGAAATGGCTTGGTTTAGACTGGGACGAAGAGCCTATATACCAAACCCAGCGCTTTGCCCGTTACGGCGAACTGATTGAACAATTAATGGGCGAAGATAAAGCTTACAAATGTTATTGCTCGCAGGAGCGCTTAGAAACCATGCGCGAAGAGCAAATGGCGGCTGGCTTAAAAGCCCGTTACGACGGCAAATGTCGTAACTTAACCGCAGCAGAACATGCGGAAAAAGCAGACCAACCCTTTGTAATTCGTTTTCGTAACCCACAAGAAGGCAGTGTGGTGTTCGATGACCATGTGCGTGGGCGCATAGAAATTGCCAATACGGAATTAGACGACCTGATTATTGCTCGCACCGGCGGCACGCCAACCTATAACTTTTGTGTGGTGGTAGATGACTGGGACATGGGCATTACCCATGTGGTGCGTGGTGAAGACCATATTAACAACACCCCACGGCAAATTAATATTTTACGGGCTTTAGGTGCGCCATTACCTGAATATGCCCACGTGGCGATGATTTTAGGTGACGATGGCAAGAAGCTTTCTAAACGCCATGGTGCGGTGAGTGTGACAGAGTATCGCGACAATGGTTACCTACCAGAAGCGGTACTGAATTATTTGGTACGTTTAGGCTGGTCGCATGGTGATCAGGAAGTGTTTAGCCGCGAAGAAATGATTCAATATTTCAAGCTGAGCGATATTAATAAAGCCGCCTCGGCTTTTAATACGGAAAAGCTAAATTGGCTGAACCAACACTATATGAAAACCTTGCCTGCAGAGCAGGTTGCAGCAGAATTATTGTGGCATTTTGACAACCTTGGGGTGTCGACTGAGGACGGACCAGCACTGGTCGATGTAGTCAAGCTACAGGCGGAGCGGGTAAAAACCCTGAAGGAAATGGCCGAAATTAGTAGCTATTTCTACGCCCCAGTTACTGGCTTTGAAGCAAACGCAGCGCAAAAACATTTACGCCCGGTAGCCAAAAACGTACTGGTAGACATTCAGCAGCGCCTAAAAGCGTTAACAGAATGGACCACTGAAAATATTCAAGCCAGCATACAAGCTACCTGTGCAGCGCTCGAGGTAGGCATGGGCAAAGTTGGCATGCCATTGCGGGTAGCGGTAACCGGTGGTGGTAATTCACCTGCGTTAGATGCAACTTTAGCGTTAATTCCACAAGCAACGGTGGTGGCGCGTATAAGCTTAGCGCTTGAGTTTATTAACAGCCGAGAGGAACAAAGCTAATGCCGAAAATTCGTGAGTTACTAGCGAATAACGTGCAGTGGGCAACCAATAAAAAAGCCCAAGATCCTAAGTTTTTTGAACGTTTAGTGAATCAACAAAATCCAGAATACTTATGGATTGGCTGTGCTGATAGCCGTGTGCCTGCAAACGAAATCGTAGGGATGGACCCAGGTGAGTTGTTTGTTCATAGAAATGTGGCCAACCAAGTAATACAAACGGATTTTAATTGTTTAGCTGTAGTGGAATATGCAGTGACGCAACTACGGGTAAAACATATTTTAATTGTTGGGCATTATGGTTGTGGTGGTGTTGCTGCCGCGCTAGAGTCTTGCCGCCATGGTATTGTTGACCACTGGCTGCACCCGATTAAAGATATTTATCGGGCCCATGAAAGCGATATTGCTAACTTACCCATGTCGGCCCAGTTTGACCGCATGTGTGAATTGAACGTTATTGAGCAAGTGTATAACTTGTCGCATAACTATATAATTCAGGAAGCGTGGGCGAAAGGGCAAAAGTTAGCCATTCACGGCTGGATTTATAGTATTAAAGACGGTATTGCTCACGACTTGCAGGTGACAATTGACGGTATGGATAGCATTGCACCCATCTACCAATTTGAGCCAGATGCGGAGTCGGGTGACTAATTAACGACCAAGTCGCTACAAAAATAGCCAAACGAACGCATATTAAGAAAAAAGGGTTGACACCAAGGTCGGCTGTTTCTAGAATGCGCCTCGCTGTCAGGGCAGTTTGCCTGAAAGCAAAAAGTTTCAAAAGTGATGGGGCTATAGCTCAGCTGGGAGAGCGCTTGCATGGCATGCAAGAGGTCAGCGGTTCGATCCCGCTTAGCTCCACCAAACTTTTGTAAGCTTTGCACTGTGAATATGTTGCGTCCCCTTCGTCTAGCGGTTAGGACACCGCCCTTTCACGGCGGTAACAGGGGTTCGAATCCCCTAGGGGACGCCAATTCACAACCGAAGCCAGTATTGGCCTCGAGCAAAAGAGAATAAGATAAGGTAAGTCAGCGTCCCCTTCGTCTAGCGGTTAGGACACCGCCCTTTCACGGCGGTAACAGGGGTTCGAATCCCCTAGGGGACGCCATCTTACTTAACTTTCTGTGTCCCCTTCGTCTAGTGGCCTAGGACACCGCCCTTTCACGGCGGTAACAGGGGTTCGAACCCCCTAGGGGACGCCATCTCTTTTACCCATGCCTTTTGTTTTAAACTATTCTACTACGCTTCGCACACACTCGGTTTAACCCCACAGTTTAACTATCTACATAATTCAGCTTGCTAACCAATAGCGCTGCTTTGCTGTTGCCGATCTAATTCTGTTTATTTAGCGTAAACTCATTACCTAATTTGAATGAGTGTATAAATAACACCACAGCTATCGATGGCGGAATTTTTATGTCGAATAATCAAAACAGTTCAACTTATCAATTGTGCGGCGCACGACCTGTTGCGGTGGTAACAGGAGCAGGGCGGCGGTTAGGCTTGTTAATGACCAAGTCGCTATTAGCGCATGGTTGGCACGTAGTGGCCTTAACCCGCGGCAGCTGCAAAACTACAGCGGTTGAGCCAGAAAGCCTTGCTAGCATCGAATCAGAGCGCTTAGAGCGGGTGTCGTGTGATCTGCTTGACGATGAAAACGTTGAGCAGGTGGCGCAGAGCATTTTAGCGCGCCATGAAGGGATTGATTTTGTGCTGCACAACGCTTCTATTTACGAGCAGGACCAAGCCCATGCCCAAGACGGGGCAGCTATGATGAGTTTTTACGACCGTTTATTTCGTATTCACATGAAGGCGCCGGCACGGCTTAATCAACTATTCGCTACGGCGCTTGCTAACAGTGTTCGCCCCACTGGCAATATTATTCATATTACCGATATTTATGTGAACAATCCGAACCCGAACTACGCCTTATACTGCTCGACTAAAGCTGGGGCAGAAAATTTAATGCTAAGCTTTGCCAAACAACTTGCACCTAAAGTACGTGTAAATGCAATTCAACCTGGGCCAGTGAAGTTTTTACCTGAGCATAGTGCCGCCGATAAAGAGAAAGTACTGAGTGAAACTTTACTAGCAACTGAAGGCGGCTTCGAGGCGTTGGAGAAGGCTATCTATAGTATTCTCGACAACGAGTATATGACCGCTGCCGTGGTTCGCGTTGATGGTGGCCGCTCGTTGGCCGGCTAATTGTGTGGCGGTAAGTGCTAACGCTACGGTATTGCTAGCAGGGGCCGCACTAGGCGGCACTAAGGCTTGCACACTGGCTAAACAGTAGGGCTCGGTGCTGGCATAAAAAGGCGCTAAGCTAAGGCTGCTGCTGGTGGTTAAAATGTCGATGTCTAAGGGGCGATCTTTGCTGCCGCGCTCAGGATCACTGCGATCGCGGCCGGCGTTTTCTTCCATGCTATTAAAATGTTGTTTTAGCGCAGCGGGTTCAAGCGCGCTGTGAACAACAATTAAGGTGTTAAGGAAGTCGTGCACCGAGTTCATATTACAGGGCTGGGTACGCACTACCGGTAATAACAATAACTCACCAAAGCGCTCGCTTAAGGCACGTATAGCCTGCGTTAAATTATGTTCAGGTTTTAAGTTGCTGCCTAAACTTAAATAATGCCAGGTCATTCTTGCTTCCCTCCCTTTGCTTGTTGCTTTGATTCTTTGCTTAATAACAGTTGGCGTAATTGTGGTTCCATTAGGTTGGCAATCTGTACTTGTGCGTCGCGATTAGGGTGGATACCATCGGCTTGCATTAATTCGGGCTGCACCGCAATGTGACGAACAAAAAATGGAATCAGTACGATGTGCTCGTTGTTAGCGGCAAGATTATGAAAGGTTTGATTAAAAAGCTGGGTATAACGAGGGCCTAAGTTGGGTGGAATTTCAATTTCGCTTAGGGCCACACGTATATTGTTAGCTTGCAATAAGGTAATTATTTGTTTGAGGTTGTCGGCCATGGTTGACAAGTTAAAGCCCCGCAAGCCGTCGTTGCCGCCGAGTTCAATAAACACCCAGTGGGGTTGGTGCCGTTCAATAAGTGCGGGCAAGCGCCGTAGGGCCCCTTCGGTGGTTTCGCCACTTATGCTGGCGTTAATAAGTTTGAATTCAGGATGCGTGCTTTGCCAGCGCCGCTGTATTTCACTTGGCCAGCTGTCGGCAACTGCAATACCGTAACCGGCACTTAAACTGTCGCCTAAAATAAGCAGTGATACATTTGCTGCTGCAGGGCGTATAAAGCACAACAGTAATAAAAACAACGCAACATTAAAGGACTTTTTTTTCATATGGCAGTTATTCAAGCTCACTCGGTAAGCCGCCACGTTGTTACCAACGCAGGTCGGCTAGATATATTGTCTAGTATTGACCTTACCATTGACGCGGCAGAAACGCTTGCCATAGTCGGTGCGTCGGGGTCGGGCAAGTCAACTTTGCTGGCTATGTTAGCCGGTTTAGATTTACCCAGTTCGGGGCATATCTCTATTGATAACGTAAATTTATCAGAATTGGATGAAGAGCAACGGGCTATTTTACGCGGTGAAAAAATAGGTTTTATTTTTCAGTCGTTTTTATTAATACAAAGCTTAACTGCATTGGAAAACGTAATGCTGCCAGCAGAGCTTGCTGGGGCCGCTAACCCGCAAGCGCAAGCGCGGGAATTACTGGAAAAAGTAGGTTTAAGCGGCCGGCTTGACCATTACCCCAACCAACTGTCTGGTGGGGAACAGCAACGGGTTGCTATTGCTCGGGCATTTATTGGTGAGCCAGAAATTTTATTTGCCGACGAGCCCACGGGTAATCTTGATCGCCATACGGGCGAGAAAATTGAACAGTTACTGTTTGCCTTAAACCGAGAATTTGGCACCACCCTAATTATTGTTACCCATGACGACCGCTTAGCTAAAAAATGCCAGCGCATAGTGCATATTGACAGTGGTTATTTAACCGAGCCCGCTGGCCATGAGTAATTGGTTGGTTATTTCCTGGCGCCTATTACGCCACGAACTGCGCCGGGGCGAATTAACCGTTATGGCTTTAGCGGTTACTTTGGCGGTAACGGCGGTGTTGTCGCTGTCTATTTTTAGTGAGCGCTTGCAGGGTGGCTTAGTGGCCCGCAGCGGTGAGTTTTTAGCCGCCGATAGAGTGTTGTCGACCCGTCAGCAGGTTAACCCAGCTTGGTTAGAGCAGGCCACAGAACAAGGGCTTGATTATGCCGAGCGGGTAACCTTTAATTCGATGGTTTTTGCCCATGAACAATTGGCTTTGGCCGACATTAAAGCGGTCACGGCAAAATACCCATTACGGGGCGAGCTAGAAGTTGCCGAGCAACCTTTTATTGCAGGGGCGGCAACTGCGTACTTGCCTGGGCCAGGTGAAGCCTGGATACATTCGGGCTTGTTTCAGCAATTACCGCTGGCCTTAGGCGATGTGATTGAAGTGGGAGCAAAGCAATTTACTGTTACCAAGGTGCTTACCAAGGAGCCCGACGCTGGCTTTAATGTGTTTAACGACAGCCCCACGGTGCTTATTCAGTATGCCGATTTAGCTGCTACCCAGTTAATTCAGCCGGGCAGCCGGGTGAGTTATAATTACTTATTTGCCGGCGAGCCAGCAGCAATAACAGCTTACGAAGACTGGTTAGTGCCACAGTTAGATGATTTAAACCAACGCTGGCGTAGTATTCGCGACGACGATTCGCCCTTGGCATCGGCTTTAGAGCGGGCTGAACGTTTTATGCTTTTAGCTAGTTTACTTGGTGTGGTGTTAGCCGCTACCGCCGTAGCCGTGGCCGCACAGCGCTATTGCCAGCGCAACTACGACGCCGTGGCCATTATGAAAACTTTAGGTGGCACGCGCAGCTTTATTAGCCGAGTATTTACTGCGCACTTATTACTACTAAGTGTATTTAGCATTGCCGCTGGCTTGGCACTGGGCTATGGGCTGCAATTCGTAGTAGTAAGTTTTGTCGGTAGCCAACTAGGTTATGTGTTGCCAGCAGCAAGCCAAGGCCCTTGGTGGTTAGCCATTATTACCGGTTTGCTGGCAGCCTTAATGTTTAGCCTTTATCCGTTGTTACGTTTAATGCGTATACCGCCGTTGCGGGTATTGCGCCGTGAACTCGACGGCAGTGATTTAGGCCGCTGGTTACATTGGGTATTTAGTGGTGCCACAATTTATGTATTAATGGTGCTGTATAGCCGTAGCTGGCTGTTGTCGGCTGCGCTGTTTGGCGGCGGTATTGTTGCCACGGTGGTACTGCTGTTAATTGGCCGGCTATTTATTCGCGCGAGCCGTGAAGCAGGCATGCAAGCCGGTAGTAGTTGGCGTTTGGCCATGGCGAATATGCAGCGCCGCGCCCGTGAAAACAGTTTACAAATGCTAAGTTTTTCCACCGCAATTATGCTGTTTTTGCTGGTGTTAGCACTCCGTAACGAACTGTTGGAAGACTGGCAAAACCAACTACCCGAAAATGCGCCGAATTATTTTGTTATTAACGTGGCAGAGCAACAAGTAACCGCATTGCAAGAAGTGTTCAGAACCGAGCAAATAGAGGCAACAGACCTATACCCGCTTACGCCTGGGCGGTTAATGGCGGTAAATGGCGAGCTGGTGGCTGATGCGGTGAATAAGTCTGATCGCGAAGAGGCCGGCCAAACAGAACTGCGCCAAGGCTTTGGCCGTGAACTGCAATTAACCTGGCGCCACACGGTTCCACCGGAAAACAAAGTTGTAGCAGGCTCTTGGTGGCCCACCGAAGCGAGTAATGCTCAGCCGCATAAAAGTGTGTCGGTGGAATCGCGGGTGGCTAAGCGCTTGAACATTGTTGTAGGCGACGTGCTTACTATGCAAGTTGGGGCTGAAGAATTTACTGTGCCCGTAAGCAATATTCGTGAAGTGAATTGGAATAGCATGCAGCCAAATTTCTATTTGATTTTTAGCCCTGCGGCCTTTGCCGACATTCCGGTGACCTATATTGCTAGTTTTTATTTGCCGAGCGAACGAAATAGCGAATTATATAGTTTGTTTCGCGACTTCCCGCAGGTGTCGCTAATTGACGTAGACAGTATTATTCAGCAAATACGGGCGGTTATTGGCCATGTGTCGTTAGCCATTACCTTTGTTATGTTTTTGGTGGTGTTTGCCGGTGCGCTCGTGCTGGTGGCCCAGGTGCAAGCGTCGTTGGAAGAGCGCGAGCAAGAGCTGGTTATTTTGCGTACCTTAGGTGCCCGTAGCCGCATGTTGGCGCAAGCGGTTACCTATGAATTTATTGTACTGGGGGCCTTGGCAGGCTTAATTGCCGCTTTGGCCATGGAATTAACCATTTATGTGTTACAAACCCAAGTATTTGCTATGCCCGCTACGCTGCATGTACGCTTTTGGTTATTAGGCCCTGGCATTGGCGCCCTGGTGGTGGCTAGTTTAGGTTGGTTGACTACGCGGCGGCTACTGGCTAAGCGTACCGCAGCGTTAATACGCAACCTTAACTAGAGTGCATTTTTTCATTCGTTTGGTTTTAGTACGTTGGCTAAGGCTGGCTCGAGGCTTGGGTATTGGAAAGTAAAACCTTCTTGTTGCAAGCGCTCGGGCAGTACCGCTTGGCCGGTTAAAATAATGTCGGCCATTTCACCAAATACTGTGCGCAGCACTACTGCAGGTACGGTGAACAGGCAAGGGCGGCGCAGTACCTTTGCTAGAGTTTGGCTAAACTCGCGGTTGCTGACTGGTACAGGTGCCGTGGCGTTGTAGTTGCCTTGGCATTGTTCGTGCTCAAGTAAATAGGCTAATACACTTACCATGTCGTTGAGATGAATCCACGACATCATTTGCTTTCCGCTGCCAATAGGGCCACCGAAGCCTAATTTAAAAGGCAGAGCCATGCGGGCCAAAGCACCGCCTTTGGCAGCAAGCACAATGCCGGTACGAACAATACACAACCGTGTTACGGCTGCACATTGTTGGGCCGCTTGTTCCCACTTGCGGCACAGCAGGTGGCTATATTCTGGGTATGCACTATAACTACTTTCCGTGACTTGGGTGGTGCCTTGGCGACCGTAATAACCCACTGCTGAGCCAGAAATAACCACCTTAGGTGGCATACTAGACTGGTTCATTAAAGCGGCCAGTTGGTTGGTAATAACCCACCGGCTGTGTTCAAGTTGGGCTTTACGGGCTGCGGTCCAGCGTTTGTCGGCAATAGGTTCGCCGGCCAAATTAATAACTGCGTCGAACGAGTCGAGGTTTGTGAGTGAGTCGAGCCGCGTAATGGTGTGAACCTGAGGGCCTAAAATTTTTTTAGCCTTAGCAGGGTCACGTGTAAGCACCGTATATTGGTGTTGGTAGGCAAAGCGGTTAATAAATGCAGAGCCGATTAAACCGGTGCCACCGGTAAATAAAATCTTCATATTGACTCCTTATACTGTCGTTTCAGTCTAGGTGGTCTGTCAGCGACTAGCAACAACAGCCATAGTTGGTGTAAATTAAATTGCGAATATAATAATGAATAGGAAAAATAACCGTGAATGGATCAGAACGTGAACTTGGCCCAGTAAGCCGCATATTTTTAGTAGCTGCCGCGGTGGTTATTGTTTTGGCTGGTATAAAGGCAGCCAGTGTGGTTGTGGTGCCACTATTTTTGGCGATTTTCATTGCCATTATTATGCAGCCCATGTTGATTTGGTTTGCCCGCCGCGGTTTACCTAACTTTCTTGCCATTACGGCTGTTTTTGTGGTTATTTCAGTCTTTGGCTTTTTTCTTAGTATGCTAATTGTGCAGTCGGTAAATGAGTTTTTAGCCAGTTTTCCTAGTTACCGTGCACGATCGATAGAACAGTTTCAGTGGTTTGTGGCTTTTATGGGGCGTTTCAATATTGATATTAATATTGACGTTTTACAAAGTCAGCTCGATCCGAATCGGTTAGTGAGCTTGATGGTAAACATGCTTTCTGGGCTGGGCGGCATGATGACCAATTCATTGTTAGTAATACTTATAGTGGTGTTTATTTTAGGCGAAGCGGCCAATATGCCGCGAAAAATTGCCCTAGCGTTTGATCGGGTCGACAGTCAGTTGAAGTCGTTAACTTCGTTGTTGCACGCCATAAATAAGTATTTAGCCATTAAAACCGCCATTAGTTTAGCCACGGGAATTCTTATTGGTGCTACGTTATGGTTGATGGGCATCGATCATTTTGCGCTGTGGGGCGTATTGGCATTTTTATTGAACTACATTCCTAATATAGGTTCAATTTTAGCCGCCGTACCGGCAGTTACAATGGCCATGATTCAATTCCACCCGGCCATGGCAGGCGCTGTAGCTTTAGTGTTTGTGGCCGTTAACCTAGTTATGGGTAATATTGTTGAGCCCAGAGTTATGGGCCAGCGCTTGGGCTTGTCGACCTTGGTGGTATTTCTTAGTTTGATATTTTGGGGTTGGCTACTTGGGCCGGTGGGCATGTTATTGTCGGTGCCTTTAACTATGATGGTAAAAATAGGCTTGCAAGAAAACCCCGACACGCGCTGGCTAGCTATTTTATTAAGCGGCGATGAAGTGGTAAGCGAGCCGCTGTTTGTAGCAGAAACCAAGCAAGAGGAGGGCTAATATGATTCCCACAGCAACCAGTGGCCCACATTGGCGTGGTGCAGGGCAAGTATTTAATGAGCGGAGTAATTTTAAAGCGAAATTGCAGCGCGACGATGCCATGCGTAAAGCCCCCGAGCGTGAACGCACTCGGGTGGCCGACTATTTACGTGTGCATAAAGACTTAAACCGAGCCGCGGTTCGTTACCCCATTGAAAACTTAAAAAGTGCGGTGAACATTACCCGCCCACCGAGTGTAATTAATATTTTCGTGTAGCTGCTTTCATGGCTAGAGTAAAGTCGGTGAGCTTGCTGAGCATAAGGTTGGGTTGGTGTTGGTACTTAGCAATAATACTGACCACTGCCGAGCCACTAATGGCGCCGGCGGCACCGCTAGCAATGGCTTCTTGCACATGGCTGGGCTGACTAATACCAAAACCAAGTAGAGCGGGCGCACTGGCAAACGCCTTTAATTCGCTTAAGGCCTCGTGGGCCGGCAAACTTAGGGTTGCCCCGGTACCGGTAACGCCCGCGCGGCTAAGTAAATACACATAGCCTTCGCTAGCTGCGGCTACCTGCTGACGTAGTTCGGTGGTAGCGTCTGGTGGACAAATAAAGACAGGCGCTATGCCATGTTGCCGGGCCGCGGCCCGATAACTGGCTGATTCGCGCATGGGCACATCGGCAATAAGCACCGAATCGACCCCAGCTTCAGTACAGGCCGCATAAAAGTCACCAATGCCTTTGGCATGCACTAAATTACAGTACACCAACAAGCCTATGGGTAGGTCTGGGTGCCGTGCCCGAACACGCTTGAGCAAGGCAAAGCACTGGGCTACTTTGGCACCAGCAGCCAGCGCCCGAAGGTTTGCCGCTTGAATAACTGGTCCGTCGGCAACAGGATCAGAAAACGGCATGCCAAGTTCTAGGGCGTTGGCGCCACCGGCAATAAGGGCTTCAATAATTTCTTCGCTTAGCGCCATACTGGGGTCGCCTAAGGTTATAAAAGGTACATACGCACCCTCTTGATGGGCTTCTAATTGGGCAAATAAATTCTCATAACGGCTCATGCTTTTTCTCATTTTTGTTCTCCTGCCTTGGCTTGTGCAGCAAAAATTTTACGCACGTGCTCGATGTCTTTGTCGCCGCGGCCCGATAAGTTCACCACTAAAATTTCTGGCTTGGTGGCCGCTTGCACACGCTTTAAGGCATAAGCAAGGGCGTGCGCCGATTCAAGAGCAGGAATAATACCTTCTTTTTCCGACAGTAACTTAAATGCCGCTAGGGCTTCGTCGTCGGTCACGCTGACATAGTTGGCGCGGCCAATACTGTGTAAGTGGGCGTGCTGCGGACCAACGCCAGGGTAGTCGAGACCAGCAGAAACGGAATAGGACTCTTCAATTTGGCCGTCGCTGTTTTGCATTAAAAATGACCGGCAACCGTGTAATACACCTGGCGAGCCAGCGGCTATGGTGGCACCATGTTCACCCGAGCTAATGCCTTTACCAGCGGGTTCAACGCCAGTTAGTTGTACGCCGGGCTCGTCGATAAACTCGGCAAACATGCCAATAGCATTGGAACCACCCCCCACACAGGCAATAACCTCGTCGGGCAAGCGACCTTCCGCCGCCAACACTTGGGCTTTTGCTTCGGCGCCGATCATGCGGTGAAATTCGCGCACCATAGTTGGAAATGGGTGTGGGCCAGCGGCGGTACCTAACAGGTAGTGAGTGGTGGGGTAACTGGCGGTCCAGTCGCGCAGGGCTTCGTTAACGGCGTCTTTAAGGGTGCCACTGCCGGTATTAACAGCAACCACTTTGGCGCCCATTAATTCCATGCGAAACACATTTGGCTGCTGGCGCTCTACGTCTTTTTGGCCCATGTAAATAATACATTCAAGGCCCAATAGCGCGCAGGCTAAGGCCGTAGCGGTGCCATGTTGGCCAGCACCGGTTTCAGCAATAATACGGTTTTTACCCATGCGCTTAGCAAGCAGTGCTTGGCCTAGTACTTGGTTGGTTTTATGAGCACCGCCGTGAAGTAAGTCTTCTCGCTTTAAATAGAGCTTAACCGGGCTGCCTACCGTAAGGTTGCGCATAAGAGTAAGTGGTGTGGGTCGGCCTAAATAAGTACTTAGTAAGCCTTTAAATTCTGTTTGGAACGCCTCGTCTTGTTGGGCATCAATAAAGGCCGCTTCGAGCTGGTCAAGTGCGGGCAAAAGAATTTCCGGCACATATTGACCACCAAAGTCACCAAAATATGGAGCAAGCTGGGTCATGATTTATGATTCCTTGTGATCTTTGGTTACGTCTAAGGTAATGGTGGCGCGAATGGTATGAAATAAGTCGCGTACTAGCGCTGGGTTTTTAACCCCGGGGGCTACTTCAAGGCGACTGTTGAAGTCGAGGCCACGGCATTTTAAGGCCAAAGCGTCGGCTACATTATCAATACCTAAACCACCTGCAAGCATCATGCGGTGGCGTTCAGTGGCGGGAATAAAGTCCCAGTTAAAGGTTTGGCCAGTACCCCCGGTGCTGTGGTCTAAGACAAAACGGTCGACGGGTAAATCGGGTAACGCTTCAAGTGGTGCATGCACCGACAGGGCAAACCAAACTTCGCAGTTGGCAGGTTTTTGGTTGCGTAACTGTTTTAATAGCTGGCGGGTAGACTCGGCTTCAGGATCAAAGTCGTGCAGCTGAATAGCGGTGAGTTTAAGTTCGCGCTGTAAACGTAAGCTGTAGGTTAAAATGTCGATATGTTGGTCGTCGGCACTAAAAATACCTACGTAACTTAGCTGTGGCACTTGGTTCACAATTAAGGCAGCTTGGGCCTGCTCGAGCAGGCGTGGCGAACGTTTGGCAAAAATAAGACCACCATACAAAGCACCACAGGCAAAGGCAGTGAGGGCCTGATCGGGGTGGGTTAACCCACACACTTTATTTTCACCATAAATAAGCCGGCGGCACGCTTGGTCGATATTGTCGGCTGCGGTTAATGAACTACCTATCAAGAAACCGTGCACATAAGGGGCTAAAGCCCGTACTTGGGTGTTGTTATGAATACCCGATTCGGCAATAACAATGGTGCCAGCAGGAGCCAGAGGCGCCAGTTCTGCAGTGCGGTTTAAGTCGATGCTTAAGTCTTTTAAATTTCGGTGGTTAATGCCTATTAGTGGTGCGCCAAAGAGCACCGCGCGTTCCATTTCGTTACGATCTGACACTTCGGTAAGCACTTCAAGATTGAGCTCGCGAGCGTAGTTTACTAGGGCTAAATAGGTGTCGTCGTTTAGGGCCGATAACATTAATAAAATGGCGTCGGCACCAAAGTAGCGGGCTAAGGCCACTTGATATTCAGTGACAATAAAGTCTTTACACAGCACTGGAATACGTACTTGCTCGCTTACTGCTTGTAAGTAATCAAAACTACCGGCAAAAAAGTCTGGCTCGGTGAGCACTGAAATAGCGGCTGCATAGGGTTCGTAGATGCGGGCGATATCAACGGCATTAAAATTGCCACGAATAACACCTTTTGAAGGCGAGGCTTTTTTACACTCGAGAATAAAACCCGGCTGCTGTGCCCGCAAATTAGCCATAAGGCTACGGTGAGTAACCTGCTTGCTAAGGAGAGCGGCACGCTTGCGTACTTGCTGCTCTGGATAGTGCTCTTGCATAGCCGCTAAATTAACGTGACGTTGGGTAATAATGCGTGTGAGAACATTACTCATAGTTCAAACCTCTGTTGCATACGGCGAAGGTGCTGCAGGGTTTCGCCAGAATTTAAATGATCAAGGGCAGCTTCAGTGCCTATTTTTAGCGATGAGCACCGACCGACCATATATAAAATAGCGGCAACGTTCATAGCAATGGCATGTCGGTGTGCTGGCTTGCCGCGACCAGCAAAAACATGGGTGAGTAGCCGCGCATTTTCATCGGCGTCGCCACCGCGTAAATCATCGACGTCGGCATAGGGCAAACCAAAGTCGCTAGGGCTTAATTGGTACTGTATTAATTCGTCGTTAATGAGCTCGGTTACTTGGGTGTGGCCGTGTAAAGCTAACTCATCGAGGCCGTTGCCATGCACCACCATAGCGCGCTGACACTGTAGCAGTTTTAACGTTTCTGCAACAGGTTGACACAAGGCTGGATTGTACACACCGAGTAATTGAATATCGGGTTGGGCCGGGTTAATTAACGGCCCCAGTAGGTTAAATAAAGTGCGGGTACGTAGTTCTTGCCGAGCGGGCATTGCGTGCCTAACCCCTGGGTGGTAATGGGGGGCAAATAAAAAGCAGAAATTAAACTCGTCGAGTAAGGCCCGATCATGTTCGGGCGAGCCTTCTAAGGGTACGCCGAATACTTCAAGGACATCGGCGGAGCCCGACCGTGAGGACACACTACGGTTACCATGTTTGGCAATGGCAATACCCATACTGGCAGCTACTAAGGCGGCGGCAGTGGAAATGTTAATGGTATTGCTAGCGTCGCCACCGGTGCCGCAGGTGTCGGCTAGTAACCGATTAGGGCGGGGGAAAGGCTTCGCCGCGGCACGCAGCGCTTGTGCGGCACCGGCTATTTCTTCCGGTAGTTCACCGCGAATTTTCATCGCTATAAGTAACCCAGCAATTTGTGCATTGGTTAACTGGCCTGCAATAAGATGACCAAACAGCTTTTCGGTTTGCGCTTGGCTAATGGTTTTGCCTTCTAATAATAGGGCGAGTTCACGCATGTTTATACTCCTTACTAACAAGGTTTGGTGTTTGGGTTAAGAAGGCAAGGCAAGAGCGCAGGATGTCGCTACCTTGTATAGTCATAATAGATTCCGGATGAAACTGCAGCCCAGCGATGGGTAGCTGGTGATGACAAACGGCCATAGGAATACCTTGATAATGAGCAATTACTTTAAGCGAGCTTGGCACCTGAGTGGCTTGCAATGAGTGATAACGCGCCACGGTTAATTCACCCTTGGTGGGTGCCAACTGGTGCTGGTTAAGCGGCCCGAATAGCGGGTGTTCAGTAGTGCTAATGGTTGCTGCTTTACCATGGGCGGCATGACTACAAGGGCCGATAGTACCGCCAAAATGCTCAATAATGGCTTGAAAACCTAAGCAAATACCAAGCATAGGATAACGGCCGGCGCAATGGTCTATGAGCGCCATTAAATTGCCCGCTTGGCTAGGGTAGCCAGGGCCTGGAGACAGCACCACGGTAACGGGTGCGGTTAATGCGGTTAATGTGGCTAAACGCTGCGTAATTACGGCTAAGGCCACAGTGTTGCGATACACCTCAACCTGCAAGCCAAGCTGGGCCAGCTCATCGACCAGGTTATAGGTAAAGCTGTCTTGGTTGTCGAGCACCACCACAGTGCCCCTTAGCCCTGGAGAGCTTATGTTCATTGTTGTGCTCCTTCATTGGCGGTTAGAATGGCCTGTATAACCGCCTGTGCTTTTTGTTCTGTTTCGTTTAGTTCCGCTTGTGGCACCGAATCGGCCACCACGCCAGCGCCGGCTTGCACAATAGCTGTGCCTTGGCTAACAAAGGCCGAACGAATAACAATACAGGTGTCCATGTCGCCATTACCGTTTAAATAACCTACCGCGCCACCATAACTACCGCGGCGTTGTTGTTCTGCTTGACGAATAAGCTGAGCGGCACTTATTTTTGGTGCACCCACTAAGGTGCCCATATTCATGCAGGCCTGATAAGCATGTAAGGCGTCGAGTTCAGGTTTTAGAGTGGCCACCACCCGCGACACTAAATGCATAACGTGAGAATAACGGTCGACTTTTAATAAGTCGGCCACATAGCGCGAGCCTGGTACCGCAATGCGGGCTAAGTCGTTACGAGCCAAGTCGACTAACATCATATGCTCGGCTAATTCTTTTTGGTCCATACGTAGTTCAAGTTCTATCCGCGAGTCTTGGTCTGTTAAAATTTGGCCCTGCTGATTGCGGGCTCGTTTGCGGGTACCAGCAATGGGGTATAGTTCGGTTTGGCGATTAGCGGCGTTAAACTTTAAGGCCGACTCTGGTGAGGCGCCGAACATTTCAAAGGCTTTGGTTTGTAGATAAAACATATACGGGCTTGGGTTTTGTGCTTTCAGCTGCTGATAACTGGCCAAAGCATTATGGCAGGGCAGTTTAAACTGGCGAGCAGGCACTACTTGAAAAATATCGCCAGCAGCAATAGCACTTTTCATTTGTTCAGCAATGGTAATGAAATCGGCGTCGGTTGGCGTAACCGTAAGCTCGGTGGTTAGCGCGGGGCTGGTGGCAGCTGTTGCCGTGGCCACTGGAAATTGTAGCCGACAGAGAATTTCACCCATGCGTTGGCAAAGCTGTTGGTGGCGGTCGGTGATATGTTCGCCTCCGGGTAAACTGCCAATAAGCTCGGCGCTTTGTTGTTGGTGATCAATGACCAATAAGGTTTCCGCTAAATAGTATTGGTAGTCGGGGCAATGGTTAGCGCCTGCAGCAACCTGGGGTAAGGTTTCAAAGCTAGCTAATAAGTCGTAGGCAAATACACCAGCTAAGAAAATAGCAAAAGGATGTTCGCGCGTGCTAGTAAGCTGGTGTTGTAAAATCCGTAGGGGCTCTAGGTTACTTATGGCTAGCAGCCGTTCTTGCTCGTTCAAAGTTGGGTTAGGCGGCGGCATAGTAAGTTGTAGTTCGCCCGTTGCCGTTGTTTGTTGTTCAATAGCTGCTGGCAGCTGGGTGGCAAGCCAATTTATAATAACTTTGCCGTTGGCGCTTAATGGGGTTATTTCAACTTGGTTACCGTTAGCCACTAAGCGCAACGAGGCGTCGATAAGCATTAAGCTTTTCAGGTTTGCGCGGGAGTCAATTTCAGCCGACTCTAACAACAGGTGTTCGCCCTCAGGCTGGCGCAAACTAGCAAAGGTAGCTAAGGGGTCGAAATGGTAGGGCGTGGATAGTACTACCGGCACCACCGTACCTGTGGCGGTCTGCGACAAGGGCAGCTTAGCTAAGGGAAGTTGCTCAGACATGACGAGTTACTCACTTCTATTAACGAACATGGGTGGGTTAACGATTGAACGTTAAAACGCCGAAAATAAACTCCTGAAACGAAAAAACCCGCTACAGGAGCGGGTTTATATGCTTATCAGGTATTATTTACGAAATTTTATTTCACCCACAGCACACTTGCACCCGCGTTATGCGAATGCCACCACCACGGGTGAAAAAATGCTATTACGTTAGCTGAGTGTGTCATGTGTAACGAGCCTGAAAGTTGAATATATAATAAAAACTAACCCGTGCCGCCGAGCGTGTCAACACCTTATATAAATGAGTGGCTACATTTTCAGCAGCAACTTGTGTTTTTTCAATGCTAAACCACGTAATATAGAGCCATGATGATAGAAATGAATAAACCACCGTTACGGATTGATTTACATTGCCATTCGAATATTTCAGATGGCAGTTTAACGCCAGCGATTTTGGTGATGCGGGCGGCGCAAATGCAGCTCGACTATTTAGCTATTACCGACCACGATGCCATTGCCGCTGTTGCACTGGCGCGGGAAGCTGCGGTTGCTTATGGTAAAGGCGCCCCAACAATTATTTCGGGAGTGGAATTTAGTTGCCAATGGCAGCAGTTTGAAATACACATTCTAGGTTGGAATTTTGACACCAGCCATGAAGCGGTGGTTGGTTTAGCCACTCGGCAACAAAATACCCGCCACGCCCGCGCTGCAGCCATTGCTGAAAAATTGATAAAGTATGGCGTGGCAGAAGAGCATTTACCGGTGGCCCATGCTGGCCGGGTATTAACCCGTGCTCACTTTGGTGCGGCCTTGGTTGAGCATGGCTATGTTAAAAACATGGAAGACGCGTTTCGGCGTTATTTGGGTAAGGGCCAGTGTGCTTATGTGGCAACCCCTTGGTGTACCATTGATGAAGCCATTGCTGCAATTCATGCGGCCGGTGGTAGTGCTGGCTTGGCGCACCCATTGGCTTATCAGTTAACTAGTAAGTGGCTGCGGCGTTTAACCGTGGCCTTTAAGGCTGCCGGTGGCGACGCCATTGAAGTGGCGTCTGGGCAGCAAGAGCCAAAGCAGCGCTTACAATTAGCCGCACTAGCCACTGAACATGGCTTAGCAGCTTCGGTTGGATCTGATTTTCATTTTCCAGGGCGCTGGCGCGAGCTTGGCAAAAATTTAGCTTTGCCGCCACAATGTACACCCATATGGGAAGCATGGAATTTAAGCGAGGGAGTATGAAGTATGACTAATTATTTTGAGGTTCACCCGGTGAACCCGCAGCAGCGCACCATTGCCCAGGCAGCCGAACTCATTCGTGGCGGCGCCGTAGTGGTGTACCCCACTGATTCGGGTTATGCCATTGGTTGCCAACTAGAAAACAAAGACGCCTTGCAGCGTATTTGCCGTATTCGGGATATTGGCAAAGATCATAACTTTACCCTGATGTGTCGCGATTTGTCGGAATTGTCGGAATATGCTCGGGTTGATAACCAAGCCTTTCGGTTAATTAAAAACAACACCCCAGGTGCCTATACTTTTGTATTAAAAGGCACCAAAGAAGTGCCCAAGCGGTTGCTAAACCCGAAGCGAAAAACCATTGGTTTACGGGTACCAGATCACGTTATTGCGCAAACCTTATTAGCAGAGTTGCGGGAACCGTTAATGTCGACCACGTTAATTTTACCAGGGCGTGAGTTTGCCGAGTCTGATCCGGAAGAGATTCGTGATGCCCTTGATGGCCAGGTAGACGTTATTATTGATGGTGGCCAAATAGGTGAAAAACCAACCACAGTAGTGGACTTGGCCGACGGTGGAGTGTCCATTTTGCGTATTGGGCAAGGCGACCCAAGCCCGTTTGAAGCGTAAATGAGCGATTCTTTGGTTGGAGCTGCGGTGTTAGAGCCGCCAGTAACAGAACAACATAGCTTACCGCTGGGTTTTGTGCGCGGCGAGCCAATGTTCGACCGACCAGACGACTTGTATATTCCACCAGAAGCGTTAGAGCTGATGTTGGAGGCGTTTTCTGGGCCAATGGATTTATTGTTGTACCTAATACGCCGCCAGAAAATGGATATTCTTGATTTACCTATATTGCCAATAACCAAGCAATATATGGAATATGTCGAGTTAATGCATGAGTTAAAATTGGAATTGGCCGCGGATTATTTAGTGATGGCGGCCATGTTGGCAGAAATTAAAAGTAGATTGCTATTACCGCAGCTAGCAAGTGAAGAAGACGAAGAGCTAGACCCCCGTGCAGAGCTTATTCGGCGCTTACGGGAATATGAAGTGGTGCGTGAAGGCGCCCAACAACTAGACCACCAACCGCAACAAGAGCGAGACTTTTTTGTTGGCAGCGCCTTTACCGATGCGCAAGATATTGCCGCGCAAGAGCCGCCAGCGGTAACCTTGGCCGACTTAAGTTTGGCCCTAGCACGAGTTATGCAGTTGGTGAAGGCTCAAGCGCACCACCAGGTAATGCGCGAAGCACTGTCGACCCGTGAGCGTATGAGCCGGGTGCTCGAGCGGTTAAGCCAGGTGAAACGGCTTGACTTTGTAGAGCTGTTTGATGTGAGTGAAGGGAAGGCAGGGGTGGTAGTAAGTTTTCTAGCCATTTTAGAATTGAATAAAGAAGGCTTAATTCGCCTTATTCAAGCGGAAGCTTATTCGGTAATTTATGTGTCGCGCTATGAGCAACTGGCCCAAGAGGAAACGCCCGCGCTATGATTTCCGATAAGCAACTAAAACAAATTGTTGAAGCAGCAATTTTTGCTGCGGAACAAGCGGTAACGGTAGACCAGTTACTAAGTGGCGCACTGGCAAATTTTTCGCTAAATAGGCCCCGTATTCGGCAAGTGCTTGATCAGTTACAAGACGACTATCGTGAACGGGGTGTACAGCTGGTGGAAGTAGCCAGCGGCTTTCGCTTTCAAACCCGTGCCGAACTAGGCCCTGCCTTGGCCAATATGTGGCCGGAGCGGGCGCCACGGTATTCGGCGGCCTTGCTGGAAACCTTGGCGTTAATTGCTTGGCGACAGCCTACCACCCGTGGTGAAATAGAAGCCATACGAGGGGTGTCGGTGAGCACCCAAATAATGCGTACGCTACAAGAACGAGGCTGGGTGAAAGTTGTGGGCCATAAAGAAGTTCCTGGTCGGCCCGCTTTGTTTGCAACCACCAAAGAATTTTTAGACTATTTTTCTCTTCAGTCGGTGGCCGATATTCCTGCATTGGCCGAACCGCCTGAACCCGACACGCGGGAGCGTGACATGATAGAGGTATTAAACAGTGAAAACGGCACCAACTGAAAAGTTACAAAAAGTATTAGCGCGATCCGGCCATGGTTCGCGCCGTGAACTTGAAGCTAAAATTAGTGCAGGGCGAGTACGAGTGAATGGCAAAGTAGCCCACTTAGGTGAGCGTATAGGCCCTGGTGCAGACATTCGTATTGACGGCCACCGGGTGGAAGTGAAAACGGAAGAAGAAGTGCCGTGCCGCGTGATTGTGTACCACAAACCCGAAGGTGAATTAGTCACGCGGAAAGACCCAGAAGGGCGGCCAACGGTTTATTCCAGCTTACCGTATTTAAATAACTCCCGTTGGGTTGCCATTGGCCGTCTTGACATTAATACTTCGGGTTTATTGCTGTTTACCACAGACGGTGAACTTGCTAACCGTTTAATGCACCCAAAATATGAAGTTGAACGTGAATATGCAGTGCGCGTATTTGGTGAAGTGAACGACGCCATTATTCAACGGTTGCGCCAAGGGGTCATGCTAGAAGACGGGAAAGCAAACTTCTTAAAAGTGAAACGCCAAGGTGGCGAAGGGTTAAACCGCTGGTTCCATGTAAGCTTAACCGAAGGCCGTAACCGCCAAGTACGCCGGATGTGGGAGTCGCAAGGATTATTAGTTAACCGCTTAATTCGTATTCGCATGGGCGAACAGCTATTGCCAAAAGGTTTAGTGCAAGGTGGCTGGATGGACCTTGATCTAAAAGAAGTGAATTATTTACGTACCCTAGCGGAATTACCTAAACTGGAGTCGGCTCCGGTGATTACCCCAGAAGACAGAGAGCGCCAACTGAAACGGGCGCGGCGATCAAACAAGGAGCGACGCCGTTCATGAGTGAAGTTGTGAATAATGAAACATTAAAATGGCTGCCCGAGTGGACCGCAGCTCGGGCATTGTGGTTACGCTGGCCCTATCGGGCTGACATTTTCTCTGATCATGGTTTGGCGGCGCAGCAAGACCTGCTAGTGTTATTGGAAAGGCTGCAAACTACGAGTTTAGCCGTGCAATTAATGGTGCCTAGTGCCGAGCGGAGTAAAGCCGAGCAGGCAATAACCGCAGCTGGCCTGCAGCCGGTTACTGTGCATGAAGTGGACTATGGCGATGTGTGGTTGCGTGACTGTGCGCCCTTTGTTGGTGCCGACGGCGTTCACCGCCATTTTGCCTTTGACAGCTGGGGTGGCATTGACGACCAATGGCCACTCGACATTATGGCCCGTGATTGGTTAAGCCGAACCTTAAAAGCCAGCACTGAACGTTATACGGCGGTATTGGAAGGTGGTGCAATATACACCGACGGTGAAGGCACAGGGTTAGCCTGTACTGGTAGCACCATTTACCGTGAAGGTAATGAAGACTGGAGCCAGGCCGCATTTGAAGACACCTTAGCCACGGCCTTAGGCATTAAAAAAGTGCTCTGGTTGCCAGGCAAGTTAAGTGCCGATGAAACCGGTGGCCATGTGGACAATATGGCATGTTTTTTAGCGCCTGGGCGTATTGCGTTGAATATGCCTGCCAGCCCGACGCATCCCGACTATGCTACCTGCCGACGGGTGCTAACTTTTTTAGAGCGAGCTAAAGACGCTCAAGGGCGCAGCTTTGAGATTGTGCGCATGCCATTGCCACCGATGCCGCGATTAACAGCGCAAGAAGCGGCTACTATTACAACTCGCCAAGGTATTCGTAGACGTATTGCAGGCATGCCGTTAATGGCTAGTTATTTAAACTTTATTCGGGCTGGCAACATTGTGGTGTTACCAGAATTTGGTATTGCTGAAGACGACGAGGCCTACAAGGTGCTGGCCAAAGCTTTGCCCGACTGTACTATTATTCGAGCGCCAACCCGGGGTTTGTTGGTTGGCGGCGGCGGTTGGCACTGTGCGAGCTGGGTGGAGCCAGAACTAGGTAATGGCGGTGGTTAGACGACTGCCGCCAGACCCAGCGGACGAAAAAGACATTGAATTAAGGGCGGTTAATTTATTAAGCCGGCGTGAGCACAGTCAGCTTGAGCTGCAACGTAAAATGGAACAGCGTGGCTTCGATAGCAAAGCAGTAAAAGCCGTGCTAGAGCGCTTAGCCGAACGGAATTGGCAGTCGGACGAACGCTTTACCGGCAGCTTTATTCGTCACCGCGTTATGCAGCGCCAAGGGCCAATAAAAATTCGTGCCGAGCTAACCATGCGCGGCATTCAAAGCGACGACATAGAGCGTCACTTTGAAGCCGAGCAGGTTGACTGGTTTGCTTTAGCCGCAGAAGCCTTACACCGTAAATTTCGTACTGCCGCTGGCGACGACCGTAAAGAATACGCTCGCAGGCAACGTTTTTTAGCCTCGCGCGGCTTTACTATGGAACATATTCGCCGAGCCATGGGCGCCTTGGAAAGCGGCGAGCATGACTGGGACGAGGGTATGTTCTAATTTTCTTTCGTGATAATCTTTTCACCATATTTCCGTAGCTACGGACACCTTTGAATAACCAAGCAGGATAGCATTTCATGAGTATGACTAGCGCTGAGATTCGTTCTTTATTTCTTCAGTTTTTTGCCGAGCGAGGACATGAAATTGTTCCTAGCAGTTCACTTATTCCTGGCAATGACGCCACTTTATTGTTTACCAACGCCGGTATGGTGCCCTTTAAAGACGTATTTTTAGGTAACGAAGAGCGTGGCTATAATCGTGCCACCAGTTCACAACGCTGCGTGCGCGCTGGTGGTAAGCATAACGACTTAGAAAACGTAGGCTATACGGCACGCCACCATACCTTCTTTGAAATGCTAGGTAACTTTAGCTTTGGTGACTACTTTAAGCGCGAGGCTATTCAATATGCGTGGCAGTTTTTAACCGAAGAACTAGGCATTCCAAAGGAAAAGCTGTGGGTAACGGTGTTTGAAGAAGACGATGAAGCCTATGACATTTGGGCCAAAGAAGTGGGCGTGCCAGAAGATCGTATTGGCCGCATTGGAGCTAAGGACAACTTCTGGCAAATGGGCGACACCGGACCCTGTGGTCCTTGTTCGGAAATATTCTATGACCACGGTGAAGAGGTATGGGGTGGCCCACCGGGAACTCCGGAAGAAGACGGCGACCGCTATATTGAAATTTGGAACTTAGTATTTATGCAGTACAACCGCGACAGCGACGGCACCATGCACCCGCTACCGAAGCCTTCGGTAGACACGGGCATGGGGCTAGAGCGAATTGCCGCAGTAATGCAAAACGTACACTCGAACTATGAAACCGACACCTTTGTAGCGCTGATTAATAAAGTTGCCGAGTTGACCCACTGTACAGATTTAACCCAGCAGTCGCTGCGGGTTATTGCCGACCACATTCGTAGCTGTGCATTTTTAATTACCGACGGGGTAATGCCGTCGAATGAAGGGCGTGGCTATGTACTACGACGTATTATTCGCCGCGCGGTGCGCCATGGCCATAAGCTAGGTGTAAGTGAAGCGTTTTTCCATAAATTAGTTCCTGAATTAGTGCGCTTAATGGGTGAGGCTTTTCCTGAATTGGCACAGGCTGAAAAAACCATTGTGAAAGCCCTAAAGCAGGAAGAAGAGCAGTTTGCCCGTACGGTACAGCGTGGGTTGAGCTTATTGGAAGAAGCAATGGCTGGTATGCAAGCGGGCGACACCTTAGCTGGCGACGTGGCGTTTCGATTATATGACACCTATGGTTTCCCGTTAGACTTAACCGCCGACATTACGCGTGAGCGGGGTATACAGGTTGATCAGGCTGGCTTTGATGCGGCCATGGCAGAACAACGGCAGCGGGCCCAGCAGGCATCGCAATTTGGTGTCGACTACAATGCCCAAATAACCGCGGCCACGGCTACCGAGTTTTTAGGCTACGCCTGTGACCAACAGGTGTCGGAAATTGTTGAGCTGTTTGTGGCGGGTAAGTCGGTTGCTACAGTGGCCGCCGGCAGCGAAGCAACGGTGGTGTTAAAAGAAACCCCGTTTTACCCAGAAAGTGGTGGTCAGGTAGGTGATACAGGCGTGTTGGCCCGTGTCGATGAAGGCGGGCAGGCCGGAGTAAGTGCCTTTACTGTTACCGATACCCGTTACTTGGGCAAAGGAATTGGCCATGTGGGTACAGCCAACCAGGCTTTAGCGGTGGGTGAGCGGTTAGCGGCTACTATTGATTCGGCACGCCGTGCTGCAATTCGTCGCAACCATTCGGCCACTCATTTGATTCATGCCGCCTTACGCCGCGTATTAGGCGAGCATGTAATGCAAAAAGGGTCTTTGGTAAACGACGAGCGGTTGCGTTTTGACTTTGCCCACGGCCAAGCGGTAAGCGTAGCCGAGCTGGTGGCAATAGAGCGTGAGGTAAATTTAGAAATATTAAAAAATGAGCCCTTAGCCACGCAACTAATGAGTGTTGATGATGCAAAGGCGGCGGGTGCGTTGGCGCTGTTTGGCGAAAAGTACGACAGCGAAGTGCGCGTAGTGAGTATGGGTGACTATTCCATTGAGCTGTGCGGCGGTACGCACGTAGCGCACACGGGCGATATTGGCTTGTTTCGAATTATTAGTGAAGCGGGTATAGCATCTGGTGTGCGGCGGGTAGAAGCAATAACCGGTGAGCGTGCGCTTAGCTATACCCAAGAGCAGCAAGCGCAACTACGGGCCTTAGCCGGCCTAGTGAAAAGTGATGTGAACGGGGTCGTTGAACGAATAGAGCAAATAGTTGACAAACAAAAGAGCCTAGAGCGGGAAAACGCCGACTTACAGCGTAAGTTGTCGGCTAATGCTGGTGCTGAATTGGCACAAAACCCAACCATGCTGCATGGTGTAAAGGTTATTGTGGCGGAAATTCCTGGTGGTGACGCCAAAGGTTTGCGCGACATGTTAGATGACTTGAAAAATAGAATCGGCGAAGGGATTATTCTTCTCGCTGTGCGCGATGATGCTAAAGTAAGTTTAATTGCTGGTGTAACAAAGTCGCTAACAGGTAAAGTGAAGGCCGGTGAGTTAGTTAATAAGGCTGCTGCCGTTGTAGGTGGTAAAGGAGGTGGTCGGCCGGATATGGCACAAGCGGGTGGTAGTGAGCCACAAAAGTTAGAATTGGCATTAACCGCAGCAACGGATTGGCTAAATAATGTGTTAATTAATTAAAAAAACAATATTTAGAATTTGGTGCATTGTGCTATGCTGCTAAGTGTTAGCATGATGCTAAAAGGCTCGCACAGATTCTCAGAGGATGTTGTAGTTTCTGTATATGACGTAGCAGTATTTTTTATCGGTGCTACTGAATGTGTAATGTGGGGTGTAGGAAAGAGTTTTAAGCATACTCTTAACTACGGTAATCGGTATTGAAGGAGCTTAACAATGTTAATCTTAACCCGCCGGGTTGGTGAAACACTCATGATCGGTGATGATGTCACTGTGACTGTTCTGGGTGTAAAGGGAAATCAAGTGCGTATTGGAGTAAATGCGCCCAAAGAAGTCTCGGTACATCGGGAAGAGATATATATGCGAATCCAACAGGAAAAAGGTAATACACCCGAGACAGACGAATAATTCTATTTCTGACTTCTGGTATTATCATAAGTAAAGCAAGCCGACCTAGGTCGGCTTGCTTATGATTAAAGTGTTAAATGTGGGAAGTTTGGGCGAATTTTCAACGAACTGGTTAATTATGCCGCAGTTGAAAAAGTTTCTTAGAAAAGCCATTGACATACCTGTGAAAGTCTCTAGAATTCACGCCCACAAGTTGCGGTGAGGTGGCCGAGAGGCTGAAGGCGCTCCCCTGCTAAGGGAGTATAGAGTTTATAGCTCTATCGAGGGTTCGAATCCCTCCCTCACCGCCAGTTAAACTGAATGCGCTCGTAGCTCAGCTGGATAGAGTACCTGGCTACGAACCAGGCGGTCGGAGGTTCGAATCCTCCCGAGCGCGCCAGTTTAACAAAGTTAGTAGGCAAGTAATTAAGTGATGCGCTCGTAGCTCAGCTGGATAGAGTACCTGGCTACGAACCAGGCGGTCGGAGGTTCGAATCCTCCCGAGCGCGCCATTTAATTTATAGTACTTGCAGTTTGTAAGGCAGGCTAATGTAAGACATAACTAAGCCGCTCAGGCAACTATTAGAAAGTTTTAAAACAATTGATACCGCCGTACGTTCGTAATATTTAATTAAGCCCTTTTGAGTAATAATTCCCTAGTAAGATCATTTTAGGGTTCGCATACCCCCCCATCTGCAGTACACTAACAGCATGTAAACTTATTGTTAGTGTGGTGTTTGAATGACTTCAGAACTTCTAGTTAAAGCCTTCGACGTACTTGTTGTGGGTCTTATTGTGGTTTTTTTATTTCTGATCGTGCTAACCATTTTCACTAAACTACTCGTAGCTTTGTTCCCAGAGCAAAGTAGCCATACCCATTCTGATATAAGCCATAAAGCCCAGTTAAAGCCACAGCCATTGAGCAAGCCTCAGCAGGCTGCTATTGCTGTGGCTGTTCACCGCTATCGGCACCAACAAAAGCATGAAGGAAAGTTGCTATGACCCAGCCTTTAAAACTAACGGAACTTGTTTTACGTGACGCTCATCAATCATTACTAGCTACGCGTTTGCGAATTGATGACATGCTGCCGATTGCCGCACAGCTTGATGCGCTTGGCTATTGGTCGTTAGAAACTTGGGGTGGGGCCACCTTCGACGCCTGTATTCGCTATTTAGGCGAAGATCCTTGGGAGCGCTTGCGTGAACTAAAGAAGGCTATGCCCAATACCCGCCAGCAAATGCTGCTACGAGGCCAAAACTTGCTTGGCTATAGGCATTATGCCGATGACGTAGTTAAACGCTTTGTTGAGCGCGCACGGGCCAATGGCGTAGATGTATTCCGTATCTTTGACGCCATGAACGATGTGCGTAACCTAAAAACTGCGATTGCAGCCACAATTGCCAATGACGGCCATGCGCAGGGTACTTTGTCGTATACGGTAAGCCCAGTGCACACCCTAGACACTTGGCTGGATATGGCAGCAGAGCTAGAAAGCCTTGGTTGCCATTCTATTTGCATTAAAGACATGGCTGGCTTGCTTAGGCCTTATGAAGCAGAAGAGCTGATTACCGCGCTTAAGAAGCGCGTTAAGGTACCTATTGCAATGCAATGCCATGCGACCACCGGGTTAAGCACCGCCACCTATATGAAAGCCATAGATGCGGGTATTGATATGCTCGACACGGCAATTTCACCCATGAGTATGACCTACGGCCATTCCGCCACAGAAACCATTGTAGCGATGGTGGAAGGTACTGCCCGCGATACGGGGTTGTCATTATCGGCCTTAACTGAAGTGGCCACCTATTTCCGCGAAATAAGAAAAAAATATGCACAGTTTGAAGGCTCGCTACAAGGTGTCGACGCGCGTATTTTATTAGCTCAAGTACCCGGTGGTATGCTAACCAACATGGAAACCCAATTGCGTGAACAGGGGGCGTTAGACAAATTTGAACAGGTACTGGAAGAAATACCAAAGGTGCGGGAAGACCTAGGTTTTATACCGCTGGTTACACCCACCTCGCAAATAGTAGGCACCCAAGCGCTACTAAACATATTAACGGGTGAACGTTATCAGTCGATTTCGAAAGAAACGGCGGGCGTGTTAAAAGGCGAGTATGGCGCTACTGCGGCACCGGTTAATGCGGCGTTACAAAAACGTGTGCTAGACGGCGCTGAAGCCATTACCTGCCGGCCAGCCGACCTGATTGAACATGAGTTTGATAAATTAACTAAAGAATTAACCAGCTTGGCTAAAACAGAGGGCATAAAACTGGCCACGGAACTGACCGATGACGTATTAACCTACGCGCTGTTTCCCCAAGTTGGCTTGAAATTCTTGAAAAATCGCGATAATCCAGCGGCCTTTGAGCCCGCTCCTGAAGCGGCGGCTAGTGTAGCCAGTGCAGTTGCTGCGCCCACGGCTGTTGCTGGTACGGTGGAGCGCTATGACATTGCCATTGACGGCCAAGTATTCCAAGTTGAGGTGGGCCCAGAAGGTAGTTTAGGGGCAATAACCCTAATGGCTACTTCGGCAGCTGAAGCTAAGGCCGCAGTGCCCGCAGCTAAGCCTACAACTAGCACCGTAGCACATACTATTACTGCCCCCTTGTCGGGAAATATTTGGCAGCTAAAAGTAAAGCCGGGCGATAAGGTAAATGCTGGCGACGTGGTGATTATTCTTGAAGCGATGAAAATGGAAACCGATATACGTAGCGAGTTTGCTGGTACGGTGCAGCAGGTGCTTATTGCCGAAGGGGCAAGTGTGTCCACGGGCGAAGCATTAATTAGCTTAAGCGAGGGTTAGCATGGAAACCCTAATTACCTTATGGCATACCACGGGCTTGTACGCCTTAACTGTGGGCATGCTAGCCATGATTGTGGTTGGCTTGGTATTGATTTACCTTGCGGTAGTACACAAGTTTGAGCCATTACTACTGCTGCCGATTGGGTTTGGTGCGGTGTTAACGAATATTCCTTTAGCCGGTTTAAACGACGATGGTGGCCTGCTGTATTACCTTTACCATGTGGGGGTAAGTACAGGCGTATTTCCGCTAATTATATTTCTTGGCGTAGGGGCCTTAACCGACTTTAGTGCCTTACTGGGTAATCCGCGGGTGTTGCTATTAGGAGCCGCAGCGCAATTTGGTATTTTTGCTACCTTACTTGGTGCGATAGCTTTGAACTGGGTGCCGGCAATAGAGTTTACCCTAGAGCAAGCGGCGGCAATTGCCATTATAGGTGGCGCCGACGGGCCCACGGCTATTTATTTGTCATCGAGAATAGCGCCTGAATTACTCGGCGCTATTGCTGTGTCGGCTTATTCTTACATGGCCTTAGTGCCTATTATTCAACCGCCCATTATGCGTTTGTTAACCTCGCAAAAAGAACGCAAAATACGCATGGTGCAATTAAAACCGGTGTCGAAACGAGCGCGCATACTTTTTCCTTTGATGGTGCTATTACTTACCGCCTTGCTGCTGCCTACGGCAGCTCCGCTAATAGGTATGTTTTGTTTTGGTAATTTAATGCGTGAAACCGGTGTGGTAGAACGATTAAGTAAAACCGCCCAAAATGAGCTGATTAATATTGTTACTATTTTTCTAGGTTTGGCGGTAGGGGCACAGCTGTCTGCGGAAACTTTTTTAACGGCTCAAACCTTGGGTATTCTACTGCTGGGCGCAACCGCTTTCGTACTTGGTACTGCGTCGGGAGTATTAATGGCCAAGCTGATGAACTTGGTTAGCACGACAAAAATAAACCCTTTAATTGGTGCTGCAGGCGTTTCGGCAGTGCCTATGGCAGCACGGGTAGTAAACAAAGAGGGGTTAGCGGCAGACCCGCAAAACTTCCTTTTAATGCACGCTATGGGGCCTAACGTGGCCGGCGTGTTAGGCTCGGCCGTGGCTGCAGGGGTATTGCTGGCGTTAGTGGGTTAGGGTGCTGTATGGCACCCTAGAGGTTGGTTAACCACCACATTAAAGTATAAAAAGCGGCAATAACGGCGCTAAAAACAAGAATGTAAATAAAACCTTGTTTGCCTTGCCGAATTGGAAAGCCGCGGCTAGTTAAAAATATGTACCAAGCAAAACAAAGCAATAAAGGAATAAGAAATAACAATCGCACCATGTTTAATTTGTCTCCGTGTGAGCCTGCGTATTAGTTGCTAGCTGTAAGTCTTGCGCCGCTTGTTCAGCCACGTCGAGCATACTGGCTAACCCCATAATTTGGTCGGCAACGGCACCAATGTCGCCGTCGATTACGGCCTGTTCTAGTATGCTGGCCTTTTTATGTAAGCTATTTAAGCCTAAGTTTCCTGACGCACCTTTAAGAGTGTGAAAGTAACGTTTCGCTTCTTCGTATTTACCTTTGGCAATAAATTCAGAAACCGTCATGGCACTGTGGCGATACTGTTCGACCAATTGCCCGACTAAACGGGTATATAGTTCAACGTTATGATTTAAACGATTCAACGCACCTTCAAAGTCGATACCTTTCACTTGCGGGTAGCGACGTTTGGATTCTTGTGCAACGGGTGCCGCCACAGGCTCGGCAAGGCGTTCATAAGGACCTGGCACCGCCCATTTGTTAATTTGGGCAAGTAGTTGTTCTTCGTCAATAGGCTTGGGAATATGCCCTTGCATACCTGCAGCTAAGGAGCGCTCTTTGTCGCCACTCATGGCGTTGGCAGTCATAGCTAAAATAGGCAAGCGCTGATAACTAAACTGTTGGCGGATCATTTCTGCCGCTTGGTAGCCGTCCATAATCGGCATTTGAATGTCCATTAACACAAGGGCGTAAGGCTTGTCTTGCACCATGCGTACGGCTTCTTCGCCGTGTGCGGCAATGTCGACCATAAAGCCATGGTTTTCTAGAATTTCACGGGCCACGTGTTGGTTAATTTCGTTGTCTTCTACCACTAATAAGGGCGCGTTTTTAAGCGCTTTATTCACCCCAGAACGGTAATCAGGCGCTTGGCTAAGCTCATCGTGGCGATTTTGGAACACGGCCGATGAAATAACCCGCGCCAAGGTACTGGTGGTATATGGCTTGGTAATAAAGTCGCGGGCGCCCATTTGTTTGGCTTTTTCAGCTAGCTCTTCGGCGTAGTAACCGGTGGCTAGAATCATTTCAGGGCGCTGCTCTTCGGTAAACTCCTGTTGCACCCGCTCTACTAAGGTAAGGCCGTCCATGCCAGGTAAGCGCCAATCCACCAGTACCACGTCGAAGGGGGCATTGTCTTTAGCGGCTTGGTGAATAAATTCAAGGGCTTGTTCGCCGCTGCGACTAACTTTGGCGTTCATGCCGTAAGAGCGCAGCATTTCATATAGCATTTCACGAGTGCTGAGGTTGTCGTCGACGGCTAGAATACGAATGCCGGCTAGCTTTTTCAGCAGTAGTTGTAAGTGCGATATATCTTGGGCTTGCTGTACAGGCAGTGCTAACTCGATATAAAAGGTTGAGCCTTGGCCCAAGGAGCTGGTCATGCCCATGTCGCCTTGCATGAGATGAATTAAGCGGCGTGAAATGGTGAGTCCAAGCCCCGTGCCACCAAATTTACGGGTAGTGGACGTGTCGGCTTGAGTAAAGGCCTGAAATAGGTTGGCACGCTGCTCTTCACTCATACCGATACCGGTGTCGGTGACAGAAATACGGAAAAAGATTTTTTCGTCGGTTTGCTCTAGCAAGGTGCAAGTAATATTAATTTCGCCTTCGTCGGTAAATTTAACCGCATTGCTCACTAAGTTAATAAGCACCTGACTTAAGCGCATGGGGTCGCCAATCAGCATGGTGGGTATATTGGCCGGTAAATTAATAATAAACTCTAAGTCTTTGTCGTATGCTTTGTAGGCGAACATGTCGGCAATAGTGGCAAGCACTTCGTCGAGGTCGAAAGGAATACGCTCAATAGTAAGCTTGTTGGCTTCAATTTTTGAAAAGTCGAGAATGTCGTTAATAACCCCAAGCAATGCCTTAGAAGAACTGTCAATCACCCGAAGGTAACGCTTTTGCTTGTCGTCGAGGTCGGTTTTTAAAGTTAAATTAGCCATACCCACAATGGCATTAATGGGGGTGCGTATTTCGTGGCTCATATTGGCTAAAAAGTCGCTTTTAGACTGGTTCGCTTGCTCTGCTTCTTCTCGTGCTTGCTCGGCGGCTTCTTTGGCACGGGCCATTTGCTCAGTGGCGGCTTTCACCCCGGAAATGTCGTAATAACTACCTAGTACACCCACCACAGCGCCAAACTCGTCGTATAATGGCACCGATGAATGCTCAATCCAACGGCGCTCATTATTGGCGTCGTGCATTTGTAACGACACTTCTTGATTACCACTGGCGGTGCAACGCTGTAAAGTAAGCTGGTCGCGAACAAATAATTCGGCGTTTTCAGCTAACAGTTTTATGTCTTGATCGCGCTTACCGATAATTTCTTGCGGGTGCTGAAAGCCGAAGTCGCGTAAAAACGCTTGGTTACCACCCAAAAAACGCAGTTCAGTGTCACGCCAATACACTCGGTTGGGTAAGTCGTTAAATACTTGTTGTAATAATTGTGTACTGCCGGGGGAGAAAAATACCGGCGATGCGGTACCCGTATGTAACTCGCTGTCGCGCCGGCCTTGCCAAGTAAGCCAGCCATATATAACTGCAGCCACTAGCAGTAGCACTAATAAGGGCAGGGCTAATGGGCGTGGTAAAAAAAATATAGCTAAAAGACCCACCGCATTAAGCAACCAGTAACTGTGCTGCATGAGTAGAAGTATTTTGGGGCGTGAACTTTGTGTCAACGAGCACTCCTTAGACTGTATTTAATTACTTTTTGTGGCAAACTAGGCACCATCATACCAGACAATATCCGAGACACTATGCAGTTACACAAAGGTCTTGCCTTAGACGCCTTACTTGAAAACCCTGCCATTCGTAGTGGTTTAAAAGGAATTCGTCGCGGCATCGAGCGCGAAGCGCTTCGTATAACCCCTGAAGGTCGCTTAGCGATTACCATGCACCCAGAAGAAAAACTAGGGGCTACCTTAACGCATCCTGCTATTACGACAGATTATGCGGAAGCGTTATTGGAATTTATCACACCTGTGTCGCGCTCGGTAGATGAAACCTTAGCGCAGTTACGGGATTTGCATCGGGCAACTTATGCCGCCATAGGCGACGAACGCCTGTGGCCTTTAAGTATGCCCTGTTATGTGAATGAATTAAGTGACATTCGCATTGCCCAATATGGTGAATCTCACTCGGGCATAATGAAGCGCACCTACCGACAGGGTTTAACCCACCGTTATGGCGCTATGATGCAAACCATTGCTGGAGTGCATTATAACTTTTCGGTGTCCGATGAGTTATGGGCGGCGCTTGCCGCTGAAGACGGCGACCGCGACAACCGCGATTTTCGTTCCGCACGCTACCTTGGCTTAATTCGTAATTTTAAACGCTTAGCTTGGGTTATTCCTTATATGTTTGGCGCTTCGCCGTTGTTATGTAAGTCGTTTTTACGCCACACTAAAGTTGATATTGGGCTAGAAGATATGGGTGGCGGCTTGGCCGGTTTTCCCTATGCTACCTCGTTGCGAATGAGTGACTTAGGTTATACCAATCGTGAGCAAGCAGAATTAGGCATTACTTATAATTCGCTACAAGAATATGTAGACGACTTGCGATGTGCCGTTTTTACGCCAGTAAAACGTTTTGAAGCAATTGGCACCCGCGATGGCGATGAATGGAAACAATTAAGCGCGAATATTTTACAAATAGAAAATGAGTTTTATTCGCCTATTCGGCCAAAACAGATTGCTCTCGAAGGGGAAACGCCGGCTCAAGCACTTGAAAACCGGGGTATTGAATATATTGAAGTGCGGGTACTTGATGTAAACCCCTTTAGTAATGTGGGTATTACGGCAGATCAAATGCGCTTTATTGATTTATTTCTGTTGTATTGTTTGCTCGATAATAGCCCGCCGCTAAGTTGGGAAGAACAAGTGGATACCGAGCGGCTAGTTAGTGAGGTTATTAAGCAGGGCCGTACGCCAGGGTTACAATTGACAGACAGCAACGGTATTGCCACTGTTGAAGAGCGTTTAACCGCCTTATTTAAAGAATTAAACGATATTGCTGTGGTGCTAGATAAAACCGAGGCCGAGCCCTTATACCAGCAAAGTTTAGCCGCCTTAACGCCTGCAATTGCAGACCCAGAGCAAACCTTGTCGGGTAAAGTAATGCGAATGTACCTACGCGCTGTAGCCGAAGGTGGCAAGCCGGGCATGCGCTTAGCTGAAATGTATCGAACTGAACTAATGGGTAGCGAGTTAGAGTATTACACCCATGAACAATTTGCCGCTTGGACCAAACAGTCGATTGCCGATAAAGCAACCTTAGAAGCAAATTCAAAGGGAACCTTTGGAGAGTTTTTAGCTGACTACTTTGAGCGTGCGCAGGTTAAAAAAAAGCGCCCCAAGCGAGGCGCAAAAGATAGCTTATAAATCCAGGGGATGAAGGTTACTTACGAACACCTTACATAGGGTAAGAGGGACAGAATAAGAAAAGGTTCAGTAGAATGCGAAATAAAACTACATTGTTGGCGTTAGTGCTTGTTACAACTACGCTTTTATCTGGTTGTACAACGGCTCCACCAAGCGACCCGGAAAATATATGTCATATTTTTGAAGAGCGTCGAGACTGGTGGAAAGGCGCAAAAAAAATGAATAAAGAATGGGGCGTACCCATTCATGTGCCCATGGCAATGATGTATCAGGAAAGTTCGTTTAAAGCCCGAGCGCAGCCACCAAAGCGCTATTTGCTTGGCTTTATACCTTGGGGGCGAGTAAGCGATGCCTATGGCTATGCGCAAGCTAAAACCATGACTTGGGACGACTATGTGCGGGAAACTGGCAAGCGTCGAGCGCGTCGTGATAACTACAACGACGCCATTGACTTTATGGGCTGGTTTATTACTAAATCGCACCAAGTAAATGGTGTGTCGAAGTGGGACGCTTATGCTCAATACCTTAACTACCACGAGGGTTGGGGCGGTTATAAGCGTCGCACCTACCTGCAAAAACAATGGTTAGTGCAAGTTGCTAGGCGGGTTGACGACCGTTCGAATACCTATGCACAACAGCTAAAAGGCTGCGAGAAGAAGTTAAACCGGGGTTGGCTACGACGTCTGCTGTTTGGCTAAAAGCTTAACAAGCTAAGCGGACGACCGCTTAGCTTTTTTGCGTAACTTTGGTAGTAACCGCACGCTTTTAATAACGCTGTCTGACACTTCAAGAATTTCCACCGCATGCTCGTCTATTTTAATACACATGGGGTTGTCGGGAATGTCGCCAATAATTTCAGTTAATAAACCATTAAGGGTTTTCGGCCCGTCGGTAGGAAAATTCAGTTTTAACTCTTTATTCAACTCGCGTAAGTTTGCACTACCTTCAATAACCACGCTACCGTCGGGATCGCGGCGCAACGTTTCGCTAGCTTGACCGGTCATGGTGGTGGTGAAGTCGCCAACAATTTCTTCAAGAATATCTTCTAAGGTAACCAGTCCTTGAATGTCACCATATTCGTCGACCACTAAACCAATGCGCTCTTTGTTTTGTTGAAATTTAATCAGTTGCACGCTTAATGGGGTGCTTTCAGGAATAAAGTATATTTCCCGTACGGCACGAACCAATGAAGGCTTGTCTGGTTCGTCTGGGTTACGCGTTACTAATTGCAATACGTCGCGGGCATGTAAAAAGCCAATGGCGTCGTCGATTTCGCCCCGATATAACAGCACCAGGGTGCTTTGCATATTATTGAGCTGGCGAGCAATAACCGACCAGTCGGCATTAATGTCGATGGCGTTTATTTCGTTACGGGGAATCATTATGTCGTCGACAGTAACTTTTTCTAAGTCGAGAATACTTAACAGCATTTCTTGGTGACGAGACGGAATTAACGAGCCCGCTTCGTGCACTACAGTGCGAAGTTCTTCGGCGCTAAGACTGTCTTTGCCAGTACCGTTAGGGTCGATACCCAGCACCCGCATTAAGTTATTAGTAATGAAGTTTACCGCTGCTACTAAGGGGTAAAATATCTTAAGCATGGGCTTAAGAATAAAAGAACTTGGAAAAGCAACCCGTTCGGGACGTAGTGCCGCTATAGTTTTAGGGGTTACTTCAGAGAAAATCAGAATAATAAGGGTAAGTACTATGGTGGCAATTAAAATACCGTAATCGCCATATAGGCGCATGCCGATGACCGTTGCCACGGCCGATGCGGCGATATTGACCAAGTTATTACCGATCAGGATGAGGCCGATGAGGCGGTCTGGGCGATCGAGCAAATAGCTCACGCGCTTTGCTGCCTTATGGCCAGTTTGGCTAAGGTGGCGAAGCTTATAACGGTTAACGGACATCATGCCCGTTTCAGATCCTGAGAAAAATGCAGAAATAAGTACCAGCACGCCTAAGGTTATAAAAAGCGTACTCAGTGATAGTTCGTCCAAGTTTGATTCCTGTTTATGATTGACAACTACTAATGTATGGACACCGCCGAAGATGTCAAGACATGGCGTTTAAGATTTATTGATTATGACAAAATGATGTCGCGTACGAAACGGCTACCAAAATAAGCGAGGGTAAGTAAAACAGCAGCAGTGAGTGTGAACAGTACAATAGGTTTACCCCGTAGCCCACGAGTATTATGGGCCACCACGATACCACCAAAGCATAGCCAAGCGGCAATAGAGAGAACAGTTTTATGAATTTGCCCTTTGGCAAAAAGGTCGTCGACAAATAAAATGCCCGCCACGATTGCCAAGGTGAGCACCGCAGTACCGGCACCTAGTAAACGGAAAAAATATTGCTCAACGGTCATTAACGGTGGAAAGTGTTCGTTAAGGGCGCGGGCACTACGTGTTTTTAGCACTCGGTTTAAATATAGTATTTGGCCCGCATACAAGGCGGCTAATACCAACAAGCTAAAGGCAATGAGAGATAAAATAATATGAACGGCTAAGCCATAGGTCATGCTGGCGTGTAAGCCGCCGCTTTCTGGCAATACTTGTAATAACAGCACGCTAACAATAGCAAAACCGAAAATAGCAGGGCGTAACATAAGGCTGGCAAGTTGACGCCCGCGGCTGACAGAAAACAGCCCAAGTAGCCAAGCAATAATACTAAGCACAATAAGAAAATTAAGATTATTGACACCCCGTTCAGCTAGGATGGTGGCAATAAGGGCCCCATGTAATGCTATGGCGCCAATGTTTGATAACCAAACGCGGTGCGCATAAATAGTAGGGGCTGTGAGGCGGCGGTTTAAAAATAAAATTCCGGCCCCATAGATAAGGATACAGAGAATGGTAAGTAGCTGTATCAACATTGTTTCAAATTCTCTCGCTATTATGGAAGTTGCTGTACCAAAGACACTTGTTGTGAATGATTCGTATTGTCAGCTAGTTAGTTCAGTATACGGACTTCAATCGCCAAACCCAACTGGTTTCCGTATAATAGCGTAAAGTCTACCGACAGGAATACGCCATGTTTGATAATTTAAGCGATCGTCTATCGCAAAGTTTGCGAAATATAAGCGGTCGCGGTCGTTTGACCGAAGATAATATTAAAGACACCCTGCGTGAAGTGCGCATGGCACTACTTGAAGCTGACGTTGCCTTACCCGTAGTAAGAGACTTTATTGCTAAGGTAAGAGAGCGCGCTTTGGGTGTTGAGGTGAATAAAAACCTAAACCCAGGCCAAGTGTTTGTAAAAATAGTTCGTAATGAGCTAGAAATAGCCATGGGTGAAGCCAATGTGCCGTTAAATTTGGCCACCCAACCCCCAGCAGTAATACTTATGGCAGGTTTACAGGGGGCCGGTAAAACCACCAGCATTGGTAAGTTAGCGCGCCACTTAAAACAACAGCACAAGAAAAAAGTATTGGTGGTAAGTGCCGATATTTACCGTCCTGCTGCAATTATGCAGTTGCAACGGTTGGCTGAAGAAGTTGAAGTGGAATTTTTTCCCTCATCTACCGACCAAGACCCAGTAGACATTGCGCAGGCGGCGATTAGCCACGCGCGGAAAAGGTTTCTTGACGTGGTGCTGGTTGACACCGCAGGCCGGTTAGCTATTGACGAAGCGATGATGGCAGAAATTCAGCGCTTACATAGTGCCATTAAGCCAATTGAAACCCTGTTTGTGGTTGACGCCATGACCGGGCAAGATGCTGCTAATACAGCCAAAGCCTTTAACGAAGCATTACCCTTAACGGGCGTTATTTTAACTAAAATAGATGGTGATGCCCGCGGTGGTGCGGCACTTTCTATTCGCCATATTACGGGTAAGCCGATTAAATTTTTAGGTGTAGGCGAGAAAAATGACGCGTTAGAGCCTTTCCATCCGGACCGCATTGCCGGGCGCATTCTAGGTATGGGCGACGTGCTTTCTTTAATAGAGGAAGTAGAGCAAAAGGTTGACCGTGCTAAAGCCGAAAAAATGGCTAAGCGGGTGATGAAAAGCGGTAAGTTTAGCTTGGAAGACTTCCGCGAGCAGTTGGTGCAAATGCGCAATATGGGCGGCATGATGGGGCTGATGAACAAAATGCCAGGCATGGGCAAAATGGCCGGGCAAATGCAGGGGCAAATAGACGATAAAGCAACCATACGGATGGAAGCTATAATTAGTTCTATGACACCGCACGAACGGGAATACCCAGATGTACTGAAAGGTTCACGTAAACGGCGAATTGCGGCCGGATCGGGAGTGCAAGTGCAAGATGTAAACCGGTTATTAAAGCAATTTAACCAAATGCAAAAAATGATGAAAAAGATGAAAGGCGGCGGTATGGCGAAGCTATTACGCCAAATGGGCGGCAAAATGCCACCGGGAATGTTCCCCGGCGGTTGATAAATACGCCTTTTACCTTGCAATTGCTGGTGAAATACGTAAACTTACGCGGCTTCCTGATCTTGGTTGTTTTTCAAGGTAAGGAAGTATTAACTTTAACTTTGTATTTTTGAAATAAATTGAGGACGGTAATGGTTACCATTCGTTTACAACGGGGTGGCGCTAAAAAGCGGCCATTCTACCAAATGGTTGTTGCCGACAGCAGAAACGCACGTGATGCGCGTTTCATTGAAAAAGTCGGCTTTTTTAACCCACTGGCTCGTGGCCAGGAAGAAACTTTACGTGTTGATCTTGATCGCATCGAACATTGGGTCGGTGTTGGCGCACAGCTTTCTGACCGTGTTGCTAAACTTGTTCAAGAAGCACAACAAGCTGCTGCTGCCTGAGGCTGACCAAGGTCATGACTTCTGCAGCAGTAAGTAACAAAGATCTCGTTATACTAGGTACTCTAGGTGCTGTTTACGGCATTAAAGGCTGGTTACGAGTAAATGCTTACACCAATGAAGTGTCAGGTATTTTTGATTACGCTCCTTGGTTTATTGGCCGAGAGGGTAAATGGCAACAGGTCGAAGTCAGCCAATGGCGCTGGCATAATAAAGGCCTGGTAGCAAAATTAGCGAATGTCGATGACCGCGATGCAGCTGCGCTGCTAACGGGCATGGAAGTCGCTGTGTTGGCAAGTGCTTTGCCAGCACTCGAAGAGAACGAGTTTTATTGGCGTGATCTTGAAGGCCTAAAAGTTGTTAATGCCGAAGGGTATGACATGGGCAAGGTAGACCATATGCTGTCGACAGCTGCCAACGATGTACTAGTGGTAACTGCCAATAGCAATGACGCGTTCGGTAAGCGTGAACGGCTTATTCCTTTTATTCAGTCGCAATATATTGTGGCGGTGGATAAGGAACTAGGCACTATTACAGTTGAGTGGCCTGCAGACTTCTAATGGCCAAGAGCTTAACTGTAGGCGTTGTTACCCTTTTTCCGGAAATGTTTAGTGCAATTACGGAATCCGGTGTAACGCGTCGCGCTGTAACGGAAGGCTTGCTTTCAGTCGCTACGTGGAATCCACGAGACTACACTGAAGACAAGCACCGTACTGTTGACGACCGCCCTTACGGCGGTGGGCCAGGCATGTTAATGATGGTTGCTCCCTTAAGAGCAGCAATTGCTGACGCCAAAAAGGCCATAACGGCAACGAGCGGTTCAACACCTAAGGTTATTTATTTGTCGCCACAAGGGCGCAAGTTAGACCACCAAGGTGTTGCTGAGTTAAGCCAATATACTTCATTGGTGCTGGTAGCAGGGCGTTATGAAGGTATTGATGAACGTGTAATTGAAGCAGATATTGACGAAGAATGGTCTATTGGTGATTTTGTTCTCTCTGGGGGCGAATTACCGGCAATGGTTCTTATTGATACGCTAGCAAGGCAAGTACCCGGTGTGTTGGGGCATGCAAGTTCTGCCGCAGAAGATTCTTTTGCTGCTGGTTTGCTCGATTGCCCACATTACACTCGGCCTGAAGTTCTTGACGGCAAACGTGTGCCCCCAGTACTGCTGAGTGGACACCATGAAGATATACGTCGGTGGCGGTTGCAGCAGTCTCTTATACGAACTCAGCAACGGCGGCCCGAATTACTTAATAACCTAGCTCTGACTGACGAGCAGCAAGCTTTGTTGAAGCACAAAGACTAATCGTGCAGTTATTACTAGGAGGAGAAATGAAATGGCTAAAGTAAATAAATCTATACTTCAGCAGCTCGAAGACGAGCAGTTGAAAAGCGATGTACCGGTGTTTGCACCAGGTGATACCGTTATCGTCAATGTTAAAGTTAAAGAAGGTGAGCGCGTACGTATTCAGGCCTTTGAAGGTGTGGTAATTCGTAAGCGTAACCGTGGTTTACACAGCGCATTTACCGTACGTAAAATTTCAAACGGTGAAGGTGTTGAGCGTACTTTCCAAACCCATAGCCCGATTGTTGACAGTGTAACTGTGAAACGTCGTGGTGCGGTTCGTCGCGCTACTCTTTACTACTTGCGTGAGCGCAGCGGTCGTTCAGCACGTATCAAAGAAAAATTGGGTTCATAAGCCCTTAAAAACCCAGCTTAGGCTGGGTTTTTTTATGCCTATTGTGCAGGCGTATAGCGTGTTAATGTATTGCCATGAATACAGTTTCGGCACTTAAACAACAACTTACTGCGGTGCAACAAGCTATTGCAGACATTTTACTTGGCTCGCCCGGGCCAGTAAAAGAATTTGACTTAATTCAACAGCTACAACAATCCCCTTATGAATTGTTAAGCAAGCACGCCCTACGTGGCGAATTGCAACTGTTTCGTACCCACTTCCTAGTGTTCCATTGTTTATATAAATTGCAGGCCTTATGGCGCGCTGAGCAAAGCTTCGAGCTGTACATTTCACCCCTTGCAATAAAGTTAAGCCCTTACCAACCAGGCCCATTTGGGCTTGCGAAAACTGATCCGCTGCAAAGTTATTATAGTGATTGGGCAAATATGAACGACACCAGCGCAGCAGATGTGAGTGCATTACTAAATAATTTTTGGCAAGGCTTTACCGGTACGGCAGTTGCGGCCAACGAGGTAGCGCCGGCCTTAGTAGTATTGGAATTAGAGCAATTACCAACAAGCACCGCCGCGCTGCGTAACCAATACCGCCGTTTGGTGCATATTCACCACCCAGACAAAGGTGGTGAGTTAAAACGAATGCAAAACATTCAGCAGGCTTACTTGCTGTTAAAAAACTATTTGGCCAGTTGCGGTAGGTAACTAGCTAGTGTTGCAGCTAAGGCTTCAGGAGAAACCGGCTTGTATAAGGTTTCATTCATGCCCGCTACGCGGCAGGCGTTTAGCTCGGTAGGACTTTGGTGACCGGTTAAGGCAATAATGGGGGTGTCGGCAAACTGCGGCTGTAAACGCAGTTGTTGGCAGGCTTCAGCGCCTGTCATGGCAGGCATTTCGTAGTCTAGAATAATTAGCGCGGGCTGAATGTTTTCAGCTAATGCAATAGCTTCAGGGCCGTTACTGGCCGTATGCACAGTTACGGGGAATTGGCTTAGCATAGCTTTAAGTACTTCCAAACTAATAAAGTCGTCGTCGGCAATAAGTATTGATGTCATAAAGCAGCCTGAATATAAGGAACAGCGCGAAATAGTAAAGTGAGTAAGCCATACACAACCGCAAGTATTAAATAACCCCAAGCACCGTGAACAATGCGTGGTTGTGTGGCAGGGTCGGCTTTTTTGTCGCCTTTGATCATGGCGTATACCAAAGGCTCGCCAACAAATTTATACACCACAATAGCGAGCGTGTGCAGGCCTATTACTATTTTTAGTAGGTCGAAGTTCAAAGAATGAATGGTGGTCATGGTTCTTAATGTGTCTTTACTTGCTAAAGCAGCGAGCGGGCCCCGATAAAAAATGGCATCGTCGGTAAATAGCCCAGTGACCCCTTGCACTAAAAGTAAGGCCAGCATAAGAATAACAGACCAGCCACCCATGGGGTTGTGAGTATGTGACTGAAAAGACTTTGGCGCACGCAAGTAAAGAAATAACGCTTTTGGACCAGCGATAAAATAGCGGAACCGAGCTGATTCACTACCAACAAAGCCCCAAATAATGCGGCTAATAATTAATGCCAATAGAAAAGTGCCTAACTGCTCGTGGCGATCCACATGCATAAAGTCGCCGCCCGTGTACCAAAGGCCCGCAAATGCCACTAGCAGTAGCCAGTGGAAGCCGCGGATAAAACCGTCCCATACTCGTACCGTCATGGTTAGTCTGCTCGGTAGTTGTCGTGGCACTGCTTACAGGTACCTGCAGTGGCTAAAAACTTAGGTGCGATAGTACGTATTGCCCCACTTTCCGCAGCTACGGCTAGTTCAGCAGAAGCATTAATCAAGTCATTCATTTTGCTTTCAAAGTCGCTCCATTTGGTCCAAATGGCTGGTAATGCGTCGCTGTCGGTGGTGACGTTTTTACCAACACCCGTAAAGCCGGCCAAAGGAATATGGGCTAAATGTTTTACCGCGTTGGCATGCTGCTGAAAAGTGGCTGCGTCGTACTTAATTTCGCCACGCACCATACCCGCCATAATGCCAAAATTGTCGCGGATCATTGAAAAGGCGTGCTGACGGTATTCCACTGTGTCTGCGGCGTTTACGAAGGTGTCGGCAGAAACCGATGGGGCAGTAAAACCAATGCTAATAATGGCAGCAAGGGGGAGTAGTTTTTTTAAAATCATTTGATGATCCTTTTGTCATTCGGGGTATGCTTCTGGTTGTATATAGTAATGTTGTGCCACAAGTTGTGCCAACAACAGTAACAATACACGTTTTTGCAGAAAGTATTAAAGTAAAAAAAGAACTTGGTCGTTTTGTTTTGGCGCTTCATCGGACAGTGCTTGCGAGAAGTACTAAAACACGCCACTAATAGAAAATGATACCATAATTATAAACTTAAGAGGAAGGCAGGATGAAGCGAAGAAGCGCTTGGCTAGGCCTTAGTGCTATAGCTGCCGCCGGGGTGAGTGTACTCGCTATTGCGGACCAAACAACACCTATACGCGGCTTGCACGAACACAATCCGAGTTTAGTGGCATTAACCAATGCTACGTTGATTACGGAACCGGGTACACGTTTAGAAAATGCCACCTTGGTAATTGAGCATGGTGTGATTCGCTCTATTGAGCGTAATAACCGTGCCCCTGCAGGTGCCCGTGTGGTAGATGCCACCGGTTATACTATTTATCCTGGTTTTATCGACCCTTATAGTAATTATGCGGTAGCAAAACCTGAGCCGCGTGGTCCTCGTGGCCGTGGCCAAATGCCACAATATTCAAATGCACGAGAAGGCGGTAATGGTAGCAACGCAGCAATTCATGCGGAGCGCACTTGGTATGAAACCGTAACGGCCAGCAAGCGCGACGCGAAAGGTTACATAGATCTTGGCTTTACTGCAGTACAAACGGCACGCCTAGACGGTATTTTCCGTGGCCGTGCCGCTACTGTGTCGCTTGCCGATCAGCTACCGAACGATATTATTTATCGTTCCCACGGGCGCCACTTTGCTTCCTTCGACAAAGGTAGTTCGGCCCAGCAGTACCCCAGTTCATTGATGGGTAGTATTGCCCTTATTCGACAAACTCTTTCTGATGCGGCTTGGTATAAAGAAGCACAAGGGTTACACAGTGCCAATGGGCCGGTGGAGTTTAATGCGCCTTTAGCTGCATTAGCCAGCGTGGCTAACGACGGGGTGGTGTTTGAAGCCTCTGACGAACAAAACTTATTGCGTGCTAGCCATGTGTTTGCCGAGTTTTCGGTACCCTTAACGGTGCTAGGTTCGGGCTTTGAATACAGCCGAATAAATGCAGTAAAAAGTACTGGCAGTACGCTTATTTTACCTTTAGGTTTTCCGGCGGCGCCTGAATTAAACGGCCAGTTTGCTGAGCTTGATGTGTCATTAACAGATCTGCGTCATTGGGAGCGAGCGCCAGGTAACCCTGCAGCGGTTGCAAATGCAGGTATTACCTTTGCCTTTACCACCCATGGGTTAGATAAAAAAGACGACTTCTGGGCCAATATTCGCAAAGCTATTGATTACGGTTTAAAGCCGGAACAAGCGCTGGCGGCATTAACCACGGTACCGGCTGAAATAGCCGGGGTAGCTAATCAAGCGGGCCGTTTAGCTGCTGGCTATCGAGCCGACTTAGTGGTTTCACGCGGTGATTTGTTTACCGATGGTGAAATTGTGTCTGTGTGGCTGCAGGGCCAAGAGCAACGCTTAAAAGACATGCACCCAGCGTCGTTTGTAGGTGACTATAGTCTTGAATTAAATGGCCAAAGCTTAACGCTTTCGGTTTCTGGAGAAGGGCGTTTACAAGGCAAGTTAAGCGCAGGCGAAACCGAGGTGAAACTAACCCAGCTAAGTAGCGATGATAATAAACTATATTTTACCGCCGACTTAACTGCTTTTGGTATTGCTGGTGTGCATCGATTCCGCCTACAACCTGATTCGCTTACCGGCTTTTCAGGGCGAGCGCAGAATACTGCCAGCGAGCTATTAACCTTTACCGCCACACGGCCTGAGCCGGAAACGACCCCAGCGGCAGAGCGCCGCCAAGCAGGCACACCAAAATATGTAAGCCAGTTGACTTGGCCGAACACAGGCTTTGGGGTGACCACTCAACCAGAGCAAACTAACCTGCACATTCGTAATGCCACCGTATGGACAGCCGATAGCCAAGGGGTATTAGCTGAAACGGACATTATTGTTCGCAACGGCTTAATTCACCGCATTGGAAAAAACCTGCCGACGCCACGTGGTTACCAGGTTATAGACGCCACTGGTATGCATGTAACGCCAGGCATTATTGACGAACACTCGCATATTGCCATTTCCCAAGGGGTTAACGAAGGTACCGAGGCGGTAACAGCAGAAGTTCATATTGGTGACGTAGTAAACCCAGACGACATTCATATTTATCGTTCACTGGCAGGTGGTACAACAGTTGCTCACTTACTGCATGGTTCAGCCAACCCTATTGGTGGCCAAGGACAAGCCATTAAATTACGTTGGGGCCAAGGTGCAGAAGGCTTAAAGTTTAAAGAAGTGCCGCCCACCATAAAAATGGCTTTAGGTGAAAACGTAAAGCAAAGCAACTGGGGCGACATGAACCGCATTCGTTACCCACAAACCCGTATGGGTGTGGCAGCAATGATGCGTGACTACTTCCAAACAGCGCGGGAATATGAACAAGCGAAAGCTGATTATGCTCGCTTAAGTCGCAGCGAGCGCCGCCGTACGGCACCACCTCGAACCGACTACCGCATGGAAACCTTACTACAAATAGTTAATAACGAGCGCCACACTCACGTACATAGCTATGTGGCTTCTGAAATTGTGTCGTTAATGGACGTGGTTGATGAATTGGGTTTCAAAATACACACCTTTACCCACGTGTTAGAAGGTTACAAAGTGGCCGACGAAATGCGTGAACATGGGGCGCGAGCGTCGACCTTTGCCGACTGGTGGGCGTTTAAGTTTGAAGCCTATGACGCCGTGCCACAAAATACCTGTGGCATGATGAATAAAGGCGTGCTGACCAGTATTAACTCTGACAGCAACGACTTACAGCGCCGCTTAAATACGGAAGCGGCCAAGTCGGTACGTTATTGTGGAATGGACGAGCATGAAGCGTTGAAAATGATAACGCTTTATCCGGCTATGCAATTGGAAGTAGACAAGTATGTGGGTAGTTTAACCGTGGGCAAACAAGCCGACTTTGTACTGTGGAATGCACACCCATTGTCGGCTTACGCGCAGCCACAGCAAACTTGGATTGAAGGGCGGAAATATTTTGATCGCCAGGCAGATTTAGCCCGTCGGGCAGAGATTGCCAACGAGCGCAAATTGCTGCTTGAATTAGTGTTGAGCAAAGGCAGTGAAGCCCAGCGCGGTAATAGCAATGGCTATCGGCCTACGCCGCCCACTTGGCACTGTGAAGATAACCACGACGTGTGGCGCTGGCAGGAGTTTAGCCAGCTGAATAACGCGACACAGAGCTTTGAAATGCTTACGTTTGAAATGAAAGGAGCGCACTAATGAAAGGTTTTTTAGGACTGCTGCTATTCTTAGTAGCGCTGCCTATTCAGGCGCACAACATAGCTCCTGGGGCTGAGGCCAAGCAGGCTATTTTGTTGCAAGGGGGTACCTTGCATACGGTTAGCCATGGCTCGTTAGAACAAACTGACTTATTAATTGTCGACGGTAAGATAGCTGCCATGGGTAAAGAGCTTACGGTGCCAGCTAATGCTCAGATTATTAATGTGAGCGGCCAACATGTTTACCCAGGTTTAATTGCCCTTGATACTACCCTTGGGCTGATTGAACTTGAGCAAGCGCGGCCCACCAATGACATGCGCGAAGTGGGTACAGTAACGCCAGAGGTGTTGGCTCACCATGCTTTTAATGCCGATTCGGATATTATTCCTACGATTCGTTATATGGGTATAACCCATGCGCAAACGGTGCCGCAAGGTAACTTAGTGAATGGTCGCTCTAGCTTAATGCAGCTTGACGGCTGGAACTGGCGTGACGCCCTTGAAGTTGGCCCAGTGGCACTGCATGTTAGCTGGCCACGCATTGGCTTAAACAGTGCATGGTGGGAACGCCGCACACCAGCGGAACAGCATAAAGCCAATGCGGAAGCCTACCAAGAGCTGCTACAAGTGTTTGTGATGGCCAAGGCTTATCATGAAGGTCGGTTAGAAGGTACGCAAACACGGGTAGACCAACGCTGGGAAGCCATGCGAGGTTTGTTCACAGGCGACTTACAGCTGTTTGTGCACGCGGATGATCGGCGTCAGTTAGAGCAAGCACTGCAATTTAATCGTGAATATGGTTTTGCCATGACTTTCGTGGGCGCGCGCGACAGCTGGATGATGGCAGACACCTTAGCAGAACTAAAAACGCCGGTTATTTTTGGTTACCCTTATGGCTTACCTAGCCGAGTAGACGATGGCTACGATACTGCGTATGCAACCCCCGCGATGTTACATGCAGCAGGTGTTGACTTTGCAATTGCCTACCCAGGCTACTGGGACAGTCGTAACCTTGCCTTTGGTGCCGGCAATGCGGTGGCCTATGGCTTAGACTACCAAGCAGCACTACGTGCAATTACGCTTACCCCAGCCCGCTTTATGGGGGTCGACAAGAGCTTAGGCTCGTTAGATGTGGGTAAGCAAGCAACGTTAATAGTGTCGGCCGGCGATGTGCTTGATCATTTAGGCCAACGTATTGAGTATATGTTTATTGATGGTCGCGAAGTAAATTTAAGTAACCGCCAATTACAGCTGTATGAAAAATATAGTGAGCGCCCTAATAACTAGCAGCCAGTTGTAGCGGTATAGTTTTAGGCATGGAAAGTCCCGGGTGATTACTGCAACCACCTGGGATTTTCATTAAAGAATTTGGTGTTTGCGCTTAACCGTCGAGCAATTGCTTTAAGGTGCGGCGCAGTACTTCAGGCTCAAAAGGCTTGTTTGTAAGAGCGTTAATACCTGCTTGCTCAATTTGCGCTAGCTGAAGTTCATCGGCTCGGGCTGAAACCATAAGAATAGGAATATGTTGGTGAGTGGGTTGCTTACGAATAGTTTCTGCTAATTCGCGGCCGTCCATTTCGGGCATGTGGTAATCGGTGCAAATTAAGTCGAAGTCGTGCTGTTTTAACGCTTCGATACCTTCACGGCCATCAGTGGCTTCAGTTATTTGGGTAATACCAATACTTTCAAACACTCGGCGTAAATATTGCCGCGACATATTGCTATCGTCGACCAGCAACACACGTAAGTCGTCTACATCGAAGCTTTCGAGCTCAAAGGCAGTAGGCTCAATAAGGTCGAGAGTGGCGTTAATTGCCCGTTGTAAATGCTGCGGGGTAAAAGGCTTTGGTAAAATTGCAATGCAGCCCGCTTGGCGGAAAGTTTCAAGCTGTTGGCGTTTATGTTCGCTCGATACCAGCATAAACAAACTGTCGCGCAGGCTTTGCTGTTGCTGTATAAAATGAAGTAGGTCCATGCCTTCACCGTCTTCAAAATACATAGCGCTGACAACTAAGTCAGGTTGTAAAGCGGGCAACTTTTCTTTGGCAGTGGTTATGCTGTCGGCGCTATGGACCGAAATAACTCCTGCGTCGGTAAGGTGGCGGGTAATGACTTTACGTTGTACTTCAGACGGCTCAACTAGCAGTAATGAGAGTTGGTCGACAGTCAAAGAGGTCATGAAATTGCTCACTGTATGCAAAAAAACTAGCGTCAGAATATGGTATGGGTATACATTTGACAAGTTTTGTAGATACTAGGGTACGAGTACAGTAAATAAGGGTATAATCAAAAACATACAGTAGTATCAACCCACTAGATGGTAAATGCGTTATGATTTTATATACGGAGTACACCGATAATGGCCGAAACTTTACGATTCATGTGAAAGGTAAGTTTGACTTTCAATTGATGGCGCGGTTTCGTCAAGCGTACGGTGGCTATAAACCCAATGTGGTCACATTTACCGTCGACTTTAGAGAAGCTGAAAGTATTGACAGTGCAGGTTTAGGCATGTTGCTTAATATGCGCAAATTCCTGGGTGTAGCCGGGGGCGAAAAATCAATTCGTTTAATACATTGCCGTGAGGAAATACGAGCGCAGCTAATTCGCGCTAAGTTCGAGCAATTATTTGAAATTGTTTAGCCGCCGGAAAGCCTTACTTTATAGCCTTTTTGTTCTAGCCAAGCTGCGCAGGTGTCGCGTTGATCGCCTTGAATTTCAATGGTGTAATCTTTAGTGCTGCCGCCTACGCCGCAACGTTTCTTTAATGCAGTGGCAAGTACCTTTAATTCTTGCTGGGGTAAACCCAAGCCTTCTATAACCGTAACCCCTTTACCACGGCGGCCTTTTGTTTCCCGCCGAATGCGTACAATGCCGTCGCCACTTGGAATGGCCTCAGGGGCCTCTTCAGGGGTTATTTTACCGCTGTCGGTGCTATATACCAATTGGCTTAGCTGATCTCGAAAACTCATACTGTAATTACCACTTTTTCTTTGGTTCAAATAATTCGTCAATGGCAGACTTCTCATTGCGCTTCTTAGCGTCTTTGGCATTTGCCGCCCGTAATGAAGCCGTAATTTCTTCAAGTTTTTCTTTTATATAGGCTTGCTTGGTAACAATGTATTCATCGGTAAAACCAACATCGTTTAGTGTGCGGTAAGCTTTTTCTAAATATTGTCGGGCAGAACCAATCATACCGGTTAAATAGGCTGCTTCTCCGCGGCGTATAAGGCTTTCGGCACTTATGCGAAGTAAGGTTTTTTCAATGCGGCGATCTTCTTCATGAAAGGTTTGGCTGTCAACACGGTTACGACTGTGTTCGGCACGCAGCGAGCGGCGAATTTTTTTCAACCCTTGCAGCATAAAAACAATTTGCTTGTCTTGTTCGGGAATGGTGAAGTTTTCTACCAGTAAGGCTTTGTCGTTTGGATCAAAACTATTAACCGCTTGCTCGTATTCTTCAAGCCGAACTTGTAGATCGGTAACGGTTGGTTGAACGGCAACAAGAAGTTTCAAGGCATCGCGGGCGCGGCAACGAAGTACATGCAGTAAGGCTTTACCCAAGGGAAAGTCGCTGGCAAGAATAATCAAGTCTTCCGTCTCGTCTAAAATATTACGATAACGGTAAATTTGTTGCCGCCTTTCTAGCTCGGCGCGTTGCTTATGCTGTTGGATAGCATTAACACCAATGGCCAGCAGTGCTAGGGCAAATATAAGAATTATAATAGCTAAAAGCATGTGGTGGTTAAGTAAGTCCTTGTTGTTTGTTATGTCACTCTACCTGACTTGCTTTGCTTACGGTAGCCGCAAGGTGAAGCGGCTGCCCCCTAAGGGGCTATCGTTGCTTAAATAAATACTACCTTGTTTAATATCTGTTTGGTGCGCCTGCGCGATTAAGTGAGAAAAATATAACCCTAAACCCGTGCGCCCGGAACTTAATGCCACGCCAGCAGGACCAATTTGGTAAGTATCGAGCATGGTCTGAGGGTAGCCTGGACCATCGTCGAATACCTCAATAACTAATTCATGGTTAACGCTGTCGATACCTAGGGTAACCTGAACTTGTTTGGTTGCATAACGTAATGCATTTATAACCACGTCGTTGAGCAAGACCAAAACTAAATTGTGGTCAAAAAACCAGCTGTTGTCGGTTAGCGCTTCTACGGTAAGCACAATGCCGTGATGTTGTGCATAAAACTGGTTATTAGCCAATAAATCGTCGGCTAGCTCGTCTAAAAAGTGCTCCTCGGTATTTACCAACAAACGATCATGATTTTGTCGATATAAACTTAATAACTGCATTAACCCAGTATTAAGGCGCTGGGTTTCATAATGAATATCGGCCAAACGGCTGCGAGGTTGAGGACTTTCTACTTGGGCGGCAACTTCTTCTATTGATTGTAAAAGTAAAAACAGTGAATTTTTCATATCATGCACGCCTGCTGCCAAAACCGTGGCAAAGTCGAGCTGTTGTGGCGTGGTAAGAGGCGAATTTACATTAACCTTGGGTTTGACAGGCGGCATAGATACTGACACTCTAATTTTTGTTCAACGTTCGGAAGAGGGCTTGCTGCTTGTACACCTCATGACGAAAAATACACCACGGAAACCTTTTCTATGAAGCTTCAACAGTTACACTACATCGTAGAAGTTTTACATAATAATCTCAATGTTTCTAAAACGGCAGAACACCTTTATACCTCGCAACCGGGCATAAGTAAGCAAATTCGTATGCTGGAAGATGAGCTGGGGCTTGAAATATTTGCTCGCTCGGGGAAGCATTTAAGCCATGTAACTGCAGTGGGCGAGCAAATAATTGGCTTAGCCCAAGAAATACTTAGCAAAACACAGGCGATTAAAGCAGTGGCTGCAGAGCACACGCATCCGCAGCAAGGCAATTTAACCATAGCCACCACGCACACCCAAGCGCGTTACACCTTACCTAAGGTAATAGCGCCATTTATACAGCGCTATCCTGAGGTGTCGTTACACATGCACCAAGGCTCGCCAACCCAAATTAGTGAAGCGGCGGCGCAGGGCCAAGCCGACTTCGCAATCGCTACGGAAGCCTTGCACTTGTACCAAAGCTTGGTGATGTTGCCTTGTTATCACTGGAACCGTTCATTATTGGTGCAGCCTGGGCATCCACTGGCTCAAGTAAACAAAGTAACCATTGAAGAGCTTGGTCAATTTCCGTTGGTAACCTATGTGCACGGTTTCACCGGCCGCTCGGAGTTAGACAACGCTTTTAATAACGCTAAGATAACGCCAAAAATAGTGTTTACCGCTACCGACGCCGACGTGATCAAAACCTATGTTCGTATGGGCTTAGGCGTAGGGGTATTAGCGTCGATGGCCTACGAGCCAGAAAAAGATACAGACTTAGTAGCAATACCCGCAGGGCATTTGTTTGCAGCAAGCACCACTAAAATTGGTTTTCGCCGGAGTACCTTTTTACGTGCGTATATGTACGACTTTATTGAAGGTTTTGCACCACATTTAAGCCGTAGTAAAGTAGAACAAGCCATGGCTATGCAACGGCAAGAAGACATTGATGCCTTGTTTAGCCACATGCAGCTGCCTACCTTATAGTACCGAGGTTAAAACACAGGTTTGTAAAGTAGTTTGCCGGCGGGGTTTATTTGGTCAGCCAAACCCCGAATAATAGCTGCAGTGGCACCCCAAATTAACTGCCCTTGCCAGGGTATAAAATGCACCGTGGGGTGTACCGGATGGTTACGCTTTACTTGTAGGTGGTTACGCTGGTCGAGCAGTAGCCGTAAAGGCACACTAAGTACTTCGGCTACTTCATTAGGCTCTCTGATTAACGCAACTTTAGTGTCGATAAGCCCCACATAGGGTTGAATCATAAAATGCGACAGCACTGGCTGTTCGGGTAACTGGCCAAGAATGTGCACATGGCGCGGATGAACGCCAAGCTCTTCGTGGGTTTCCCGTAGTGCGGTGGTTAATAAAGAGCAGTCTGCGGCGTCCATGCGGCCACCAGGAAAACAAATTTGGTCGGCATGGTGGCGTAAGTGTGCCGTACGCCGGGTTAAAATAACTTCGAGTTCGTGGCGGCCTTGGCGCAGGGGAATAAGCACCGCCGACTTTTGCCACAATAATTCGGGCCATGCCTTTGGCTCGGGTGGGTGTAAGTTAAACTGAGTTAAAAAATTATTTAGTTGGCACTGCACAGCTAACTCCAAGTCACTTCATTATTTTGGTTACAACAAAGGTAAAATGCGAGCTACCTTGTCGAAGGTTTCTTGATATTCCTCGCTTGCTTTAGAGTCTGCCACAATACCACCTCCGGCCCAACAGTGCAGCTGGTTGTTGGCATGGCACAGGGTGCGAATGGTAACGCTACTGTCGCTGCGACCATTGGCGCTAAAGTAAACCAAACTGCCACAATACACTGAGCGCCGGTGCGGTTCTAACTCATTAATTATTGCCACGGCTCGACGTTTTGGGTTACCAGCAATAGAGCCACCAGGAAAAATAGCCCGCATTAAGTCGAGCGGGGTATGGTGTGCGGCCAACTGCCCAACCACAGTACTAACTAAATGGTGCACTGCGGGAAAGCTTTCTAACGCTAACAGTTGAGACGCGTGCACGCTGTCGGCTTGGCACACTTGGCGCAGGTCATGACTGAGCAGCTCGACAATCATTAGGTTTTCATTACGCTCTTTTTCCGAGGCTAACAGCTCGGCCGCATTGGCCCTGTCGATAGCCGGGTTAGCATGCCTTGGCCGAGTACCTTTAATGGGTTTGGTTTGCACCTGGCCGTGGCTATTTACTTGCACAAAACGTTCTGGAGAAAGGCTAAGTACGGCACCTTCTGGTAGCTGTATAAAGCCAGAAAAAGGCGCCCCGTTTACACTGCGTAATTTGCTATAGGCATGCCAACTACTGCCAATACAGCTGGCACTAAAGCGCTGGGCTAAATTAATTTGTTCACATTCACCCGCATGTAAATAGGTTTGAAAGCGCTCGATACGCTCATAATACTGGGCTTCGGTAAGGTTGCTTTGCCAGCTACTAGTTAATTGAAAGGGCGCATAGGGTGCAGCGGGTGCCCGCCAAAATTGCTCCGCTTGGGCTTGGCTCATACTTGCCGGTGCCACTAGGTAAGTTTGTTTTGCCTGGTGGTCGATAACTAGGGCATGGGTATAAATTCCAATGGCAGCGTCGGGCAAAGGAATGTCGTTGGCGGCCTGGTTGGGGGCCTGTTGAAAAAGCTCTGGGGTTATTGCGCGGGCCACGTCGTAACCTAGGTAGCCTAAGGCGCCTCCGCTAAAAGGTAGCTGTTGGTGTGAATTTTTTAACGGCGCTAAGGCGGCTTGAACGGTGCTGAACAAGTCGAATTCATTTGTTTGAGCGCTATTTTCAAGTGGGGGCTGGCAAATAACCTTGTTGTTTACTAAGCGAATGGTGCGAGCCGGTTGGCGCACTAAAATGTCGTAGCGGCTGTCTGGGTGCTGTGCGTTTGCTGAATCTAGTAGCATGGCCCATGGTTCGTTGGCAAAGGGGGCGAAAAGTGCGAGGGTGTTATGCCAAAGGCTATATTCGACGTGGTATATATTGATGGTTTGTGGCATGGGCTCCATGGTCCGTGACTGGCGATTATCAGTGTAAGAGGGTATCATAACTGCTAGTTTTCGACACCGTTAATATGCATTTAATCGATTGTTAAGGCGTACTAAAGGTGTAATTCCGAATCGTAAAAAGGAGTTCAGATGTCTGTCATTCGCCAGCAAGATTTTATCGATAGTATTGAAGATGCATTGCAGTTTATTTCTTATTATCACCCACTCGACTTTGTTAATGCTTTGGCCGATGCCTACGAGCGCGAGCAAAGCGATGCCGCTAAAAACGCCATTGCACAAATGTTGGTTAATTCGCGCATGTCGGCCGAAGGCCACCGGCCATTATGCCAAGACACAGGCATTGTTACTTGCTTTGTTAAAATAGGCATGGACGTAAAGTGGGACAAAACCGACCTCACAGTGCAACAAATGGTAGACGAAGGAACGCGCCGCGCCTATAGCAATAAAGACAACCCATTGCGTGCCTCAATTGTGGCAGACCCCGCAGGAGCCCGTGTTAATACAAAAGACAACACCCCCTCGGTGGTGCACATTGATATGATTGCCGGTAATAAAGTTGAAGTAATGATTGCTGCTAAAGGCGGTGGTTCTGAAAATAAAACTAAAATGGCAATGCTTAATCCAAGCGACTCAGTGGCCGACTGGGTGGTAGACACCTTGTCGAAACTTGGTGCTGGTTGGTGCCCACCAGGTATGTTAGGCATTGGTATAGGTGGTACTGCAGAAAAGTCTGCGGTGCTGGCAAAAGAATCGCTTATGGACCCCGTTAATATTCAAGAACTCATAAACCGTGGCGCAGAAAATAAAGAAGAAGAGCTACGTTTAGAAATTTATGAGCGGGTTAATAAACTAGGTATTGGTGCACAGGGCCTAGGTGGTTTAACCACTATAGTTGATGTGAAAATAAACTCACTGCCAACCCATGCGGCTTCAAAGCCGGTAACCTTAATTCCAAATTGTGCCGCAACTCGGCATGTGCATTTTGAGCTCGACGGTAGTGGGCCTGCGGAATTAGCGCCACCGAAGTTGTCTGACTGGCCCGACATTAGCTTGGCCGTAGGCGACAATGCTCGCCAGGTGAACTTAGACACACTGACACCTGCCGACATTACCGAATGGAAAATGGGCGAAACCGTATTACTGTCAGGTAAGTTACTAACTGGCCGCGATGCCGCCCACAAGCGCATTAAGGAAATGCTCGATAAGGGCGAGACCTTGCCAGTAGATTTTAAAAATAAATTTATTTACTACGTTGGCCCGGTAGATCCTGTAGGCGATGAAGTGGTTGGCCCAGCAGGACCGACAACAGCAACCCGAATGGACAAGTTTACAGACCAAATGCTCGAGCAAACCGGCATTCTTGGCATGATTGGTAAAGCTGAGCGTGGTGCCGACACGGTAGCGAGCATTGCCAAACATAAAGCGGTGTATTTAATGGCCGTTGGTGGTGCTGCTTACTTGGTTTCTAAAGCCATTAAGAAATCGAAAGTAGTAGCCTTTGAAGACTTAGGCATGGAAGCCATTTATGAATTTGAAGTGGAAGATATGCCAGTAACGGTTGCGGTAGACAGTTTGGGTAACAATGCCCACGACGCAGGCCCTGCTATTTGGGCAGTGAAAATAGCAGAGCTGGACGCAGATAAAAAATAAGGACGTAACTAAGGTGAATGCTGAGTGGTTAAGCACACATTTAATGGAGCTGACAGGTGCTGCTATAGCTTCTGTTATAATTATGCTACTCAGCCTTTTACTGTGGCGCAGTTCTCGCCGCAGCAGCGGCTATCGTGATCAGGTTTTGCAATTACACGCAGAGTTAGATAAGCAACAAGCGCTGGCAGGCGCCCAGCGCAGCCACCTAGAAGATAAACTTACGGCCTTACAGCAAAGTGAAGTGCGGCTGCAACATGAATTTGAACGTTTGGCCCAACGTATTTTCGAGCAAAAGTCGCAACAAATTGAAAGCTTGAATCAAAAACACCTCGCTTCAACCCTAGACCCGTTAAAACAACAGTTAGAAGCCTTTCGTCAGCAAGTAGGCAAGCAGCACGCGGAAGAAGGGCGGCAACGTATGTCGTTGCAAAAAGAGCTTTTCACCTTAAGTGAGCTGAATAAGCAAATGACCGCAGAGGCGGAGTCGTTAACCCGTGCTTTAAAAGGCGACAGCCGCCAGCAAGGAGTATGGGGTGAAGTGGTATTGGAGCGTATTTTAGAACAGTCGGGTTTGCGGGAAGGCCACGAGTATGAAGTGCAAGGCCAGCGTATGGCCGAAGAAGGTAAGCGATACCGACCCGATGTAATTATTCACTTGCCAGAAAAGCGCCAAGTTATTATTGACAGTAAAGTATCGTTAACCGCCTACGAACGTTATTTTAGCGCTGAAACCGACGCGTTGCGCCAAAAAGCCTTAATGGAACATGTGGCCTCGTTAAAAAACCATGTGCGCGACTTAGGAAAGAAAAATTACCAACAGCTTGAGGGCATAACCACGTTAGATTATGTATTGCTGTTTGTACCTATTGAGCCGGCTTTTTTATTAGCGGTAGATAAAGATCCTGAGCTGATTAGGCTGGCGCTTGATCATAATATTATGCTGGTAAGCCCAACTAATTTATTAGTGGCCTTACGCACCGTGCATAATATTTGGCAATACGAACACCAAAGCCAAAATGCTCAGCGTATTGCCAGCGACGCAGCCAAGCTTTACGACAAGTTTGTTGGCTTTCTAGACGACTTAGGCAAAATTGAACAAAGCATGGCGGTGACTACTAAACATTTCGATGCCGCCATGAATAAACTTTCCACTGGGCGTGGTAACTTGGTTGCGCGGGTAGAAAAATTTCGCGAACTAGGTGTACAGCCGAGCAAAAAAATTAACCCACAGTTACTGGACGAAGAGAGTTAGCCTGTGTTTGAAGCGGTGTGGTAACAACACCACGCACAAAGGCACAGGTTAAGGGCTTGCCGTTAATGGGCAAGGTAACCCATAAGTAGCGTAAGCGTTTACCTGAATGGGCCACTCGCAAGGTAACTTGTTGCGGCTGATGGGTTTGCTCGCATTCCAGTAAGGCATATAACAACCGATCGCGCTGGTGTGGCGTATACCACTGCAAAAATTGTTGCATACTTTGCCGATGGTAATAAGGTGCCTGCTCATCGTGCAATTCTGCTGCGTATTCCGACCAATAACATTGCTTTAAGCAAGGTGCATACATAACAAAGCCAAGCTTGTCGATAGGGTTGTTAATTTCTTCATGGTCGATAAATAAAGCCAAAGTAAACCCCGACTCTTGTAACGCCGTGGTTATTAACCGTGCAGCAGTGGCTTTACGAGTGGTATTCCAATACACCACGGTTGCGCCGGAACGTGGTAGGTGAGTGTCGTGGTTTAAACAGAAGTCTTGCCAATGCGAGCCCTGCCCCGATTGTCGAAATGGAATACTAAGCGAGTTCCATTGGTAGACGCGGCCTGCTTGGTCCATGATAAGCGCTGCAACCTTGACTTCGGCTAGCCGGTTTAATAAAGCGGAATAGTGTTGGTTAAGCATGTTGTTCACTCCTAATTGGTACAATAGCGGTGAACAATTAAGTATGTAGTGAGCCACGCAAAAGCCAAGCTAACAACAAAGAATTAAGCCTTTTCCTACCTGACATAGCCTTAGTTGTTGTTCCATGGCTGCACCTGTGCTGAACTATGATTTTGGTAGGAATGGTTTTACACTATCCCAACAGCTTAAAATAATTATAAACACGCACAATTGCGTATAAAAGCGAGATATAACGTTCCTTATGCGATTAAAATATATTCGGCTAGTAGGCTTTAAGTCCTTCGTTGATAGCACTAAAGTTGCCTTCCCTGAACAGATGACCTGTATTGTCGGGCCTAATGGCTGTGGCAAGTCGAACGTAATTGATGCGGTACGATGGGTACTGGGTGAAAGCAGTGCTAAAAACTTACGTGGCGATGCCATGACCGACGTTATTTTTAATGGCTCGACAGCGCGTAAACCGGTTTCGCAAGCCAGCGTTGAATTGGTGTTCGACAACCAAGAGCGCCGTTTACAAGGCGAGTTTGCAGATTACAATGAAGTGTCGGTTAAGCGCTTAGTAACCCGCGAAGGGCAGTCGGTTTATTTCTTGAATGGTACCAAATGCCGACGCCGCGACATTACTGATTTGTTTTTAGGTACCGGCTTAGGACCACGTAGCTACGCGATTATTGAACAAGGCATGATTAGCCGCTTAATTGAGTCGCGGCCGCAAGAGCTGCGCGTGTTTATTGAAGAAGCCGCAGGTATTTCAAAATATAAAGAGCGCCGCAAAGAAACCGCTAGCCGTATGGCGCGCACTCGCGACAACCTAGACCGATTAACCGATGTGCGTGACGAGCTTGGCCAACAGCTGGCAAAGTTACAACGACAAGCTGCTGCCGCGAAACGTTACCAAGCATTAAAAGCCGATGAGCGGCGTTTGAAAAGTGAACTGCAAGCCTTGCGTTGGTTACATTATCAACAACAATGTGATCGGATTGAGCAAGAGCTGCAGGGGCAAGAAAATGAACTAGAAAAATGGTTGGCAGAACAGCGGGGTAGCGAGCGTGGGCAAACGGAGTTGCGGCAACAAGAGCATAATTTTCAAGATTTAGTAGCAAGCACGCAAGCGGCTTTTTATCAACATTCCACGCAAGTAACTAGCCTGGAACAGCAAATACGGCATCAACGCCAGTTAAACCAACAGCGCCAACAACAGCAAGCTGCTTTGGCACAAAACTTGGTGCGTATTGCTGAAGAATTAGCAAGCGAAGAACACCGTGTTCTTGATTATGAGGCAGAGCGTGAACAGCTTGCTGCAACCCTACTTGAACTTGAAGAGCAAGCTATGCTGGAGGCAGAGCAGCGGCAAGAGTTGGAGTTGAACTTACAACAGTGGCAAGACGAGTGGCAAGAGCTACGTGATCACAGTGCTCAGCTAACCGAGCGCAGCTCTGTTCTGCAGGCCGAGCAGCGGGCGGCGCAACAACTACACGAGCAACTGCAGCAGCGGCAGCAGCACATTCACCAGGAATTAGCAGAGCTTCAGGCCGTTGACAGCAACGTGGTGCAACAGTACCAGGCCGAACTTGCTGTACACCAACAACAATTAGCCGAGCATCAGCAACAAGGTGGTGAATTACAGCGCCAACAAGACCAGTTGCAGGCTGCAAAACTTAGCGCCACACAACAACGCAGTGACTTACAATCGTTATTACATAAAACGGAGGGTCAGCTGAGTTCGGTGAAGCATTTGTTAGCCGCACAAGCCCCCCGTAGTAGTGGCGAATTTAGTCATTGGTTGCTTAGCCAACAAAACCTGGGCAGTTTACGTGAATTATTAACGGTGCCAACCAAGTGGTTGGCAGCCACAGAAACATTATTACATGGCTGGCTTGCTGCACCGGTACTGGCTAGTACGCCAGCCCAATGGCCACAGGGCGCTGATCGAGCGGTGCTGGCGCTGCGGGAAAATATTCAGTGGCCGGCACAAAGCCTAGCGGCGCAGCTAGCGGGCGTAGGTAATACGGTAAGCTTATTCGACGGTGTTGCAGTGGCGGAAAATGACACCCAAGCCCGCCAGCTACTGTTACAGCCCCAATGGCATGCTGTGGCCTTGGCCGACGGTAGAATTATAGGAGATGGCTGGGTGCTGGGTCGACCAGAAGATGCAGACAGCCAATTAAGCTGGCAGCAAGACATTCACCGTTTAACAGCACAATTGGCGCAATTGAATGAGCAGTTTAATGCGGTGGAAGTAGAAATAGCACAGCATGAACAAAAACAGCAGCTGGTGAAATTAAAATTTGAGCAGGTAAATCAGCAGGCGCAAGAAAGTGAGCGTAATTTGGTTCGTACCCAAGAGCGTTTATTAAGTGCTGAGCGTGAATTAAATGCCCAACAGGCGCGCTTAGCTGCGTTAAACACCGAACTTAAACATATTACAACCCGCACCCTAGACCTTGAACGCCAAAGCGAACAAAGAAAAGCAGAACTGCAGGCTATAACACTAGAGGTTGATGCGGTAGGACCGCGTTTAATATCTGCCGAGCAGCAAGGCAACAACTTACGGGCGCAGGTGCGGCAAGCGCAACAACAGGCGCAACATAGCCAACAGCAAGTGCATGGCTTGCAGCTTAACGTGCAGCAAGTGGAAAGCAAACTGCAGCATTTAGCACAACAGATACAGCGTTTAGCGCAGCAGCAACAAGACAGCCAAGAACAAATGCATGCTGACGCACAGCATGCGGCCGATGCAGATGAAATTATAGTGCTTGAAGAGCAACTTGCGGAAGCTTTGCTTAGTCGCGAACTGGTGGAGCAAGAGCTACGCGAGGCAAAAGAACAATTAAGTGCTGTCCAGCAGCAATTGAGTATAATTAACCAAGGCCAGTCGGCGGTGTTAGAACAAATTGCTAAACAGCGTGAACGGGTAGAGGCAAGTAGGTTAGAATTGGCCGCGTCGCGCGAACGTGGCAATGCATTATTAGAGTCTTTTAATGAACTTAAAGTGTCACTAAAAAATGTGCTGTCGGCTATGCCGGAAGACGCGGAAGAAAAGCGTTGGCAGCGCGAGCTCGACGACTGCCTACGCAAAGTGTCACAATTAGGCGCAATAAATTTAGCTGCGATTGACGAAGTGGAAGCTCAGTTAGAGCGGAAAGAGTACCTAGATGCCCAATACGAAGACTTACAGGCGTCGTTAGACATTTTAGATGGCGCCATTAAAAAAATTGACCGAGAAACACGAGCGCGCTTTAAGCAAACTTTTGAGCAAGTAAATAGTGGGTTGCAAAGCTTATTTCCAAAAGTGTTTTCAGGTGGTACAGCTTATTTAGAACTAACCGATGACGACCTGCTAGAAACGGGTGTAACCATTATGGCGCGCCCACCAGGTAAGAAAAATAGCACCATACACTTGCTTTCGGGGGGTGAAAAAGCACTCACCGCGCTAGCATTAGTGTTTGCTATTTTTAAACTGAATCCGGCGCCATTTTGCTTGCTCGACGAAGTGGATGCACCGTTGGACGATATTAACGTGGGGCGCTTTTGCCGTTTGGTACAAGAAATGTCAGAATCGGTGCAATTCATATATATTAGCCATAATAAAATAGCGATGGAAATGGCCACACACTTAATTGGTGTCACTATGCAAGAGCCAGGCGTGTCGCGATTGGTCGCTGTTGATGTAGACGAAGCTTTGGCAATTGCTGAAGCCTCCTGACGAATTGAATGACAGGGTAAAAAGGTAATGGACGGAATGCGAACTTTATTAATTATAGTGGGTTTTCTTGTGATTCTAGCGGCGCTAGGTCATGGCCTGTGGACTATACGCAAAAACAACAAGGCCAAAAAACACATTAGTAACAAGCAAATAAATAGCACTGCTCGTAGCCGTCAAGAAGTAAAAAACACAATGGGCGATGACAATTTTGATGAGTATGGCATTGGTGCGGTGCGAACAATTAAAACGGCTAATTCGGCACCCAAGGCCACGGCTACTCCAACGCCAGCCAAGGCTTCAGCAAAGCCGCTTGCGACAGTTCAACAACCAGCGTTATTTGATGAAGAAGAACCCCCCGCGGTTGGGCGCTCGAACAAGGGCTTTCAGCGCAAAGAGCCGTCGATGGAAATTGAACAGTTGCCAATGGCATTTGGTGACAATGAAAACACCAAAGAGCCAAATATTAGTAGCACTGATTTTGCCAGCCAAGATCAAAAACCGACCCCAGACATTGGTGCTATAGAGCCAGACCCCATAACCAAACCTAAAGCTGCTGCGGGCACTGCCGCGGCAACTGAACAGGGGGGAAATGCTCGTGAGCAGCTACCGAAACACGAGCCAGTAGTAATTACTTTGTTTGTGTCGGGTGACATTCAAGGTGCCATTTTATTACAAACTGTGACTGAGCTTGGGTTTAAATTTGGCGACATGGATATTTTCCATCGCCATGCGGACACGGCTGGCAAAGGGCCCACTTTGTTTAGCTTGGCCAATATGTTTAACCCAGGGGTGTTTAACCTTGATGAAATAGAAACGTTCACCACCCGTGGAGTAGCGTTATTTATGGAGTTACCAGTGGCTTCAGACGGGCATAAAGTCTTTACCATGATGTATAACGCGGCCAATAAAATTGCCGAAGCAATGCCTCGGGCCGCGGTACTTGATGGTAATCGGAACCCTATTACCAAACAGGCGGTACAACACACGTATCAAAAAATACGTGAGTTTGAACGCCGCCAACATGTGGCTGACGCTGCCCGCCACTAACCAAATAGGTATAAAATCGGACTGCTATATGAGTACTGACTCTCTTTATCAAGAGCTTGTGCGTTTGCGCGAGACCCTTGAAAATCACAATTACAATTATTACGTGCTTGATAACCCGAGCATTCCCGATGCTGAATATGATCGGATGTTTCGCCGCTTGCAAGAAATTGAACAGCAACAGCCCGAGTGGCAATCAGCGCAGTCGCCGAGCCAACGGGTTGGGGCTTTGGCGCGTGGGCATTTACCTGAAGTGGCCCACGAAGTACCTATGTTGTCGCTCGACAATGCTTTTAACGAAGACGAATTAACGGCGTTTCAACAGCGCGTACAAGAGCGCACTGGTGTTACCGGCGACCTACAGTGGTGTGCCGAGCCGAAGCTAGACGGTTTGGCCGTTAGCTTACTGTATGAGCAAGGGCAGTTAGTGCGCGGTGCGACACGAGGCGACGGGTATCAAGGCGAAGACATTACCGCCAACGTTAAAACCATACGAGCAATACCGCTAAGTTTACGTGCCAATGAACAAGGTGAGTTTCCTGAGCGCTTAGAAGTGCGCGGCGAAGTGTTTATTAGTTTAGCTAGTTTTGAGCGTATGAACGAGAAAGCGTTAGCCCAAGGCTCGAAACTTTTTGCTAATCCGCGTAATGCTGCCGCCGGTAGTTTACGCCAGCTCGACTCGCGTATTACGGCAGAACGTTCACTTGATTTTTATGCCTACGCTATGGGAGAAGTAACGCCTGCTCGACAACTAGATAATGACAGTCATTATGCTCGCCTTGAACAACTACGAGCGTGGGGCTTTCCGGTTAGCCGAGAAACCAAGCGCCTTACGACTAACCAGGCGTGCATAACTTATTACCGAGACCTTTTGGCTCGCCGCGATGCGCTGCCCTATGAAATTGACGGGGTGGTGTTTAAACTTGATGCGATTGCTTTGCAAGAGCAGCTAGGCTTTGTTGCTCGGGCCCCCCGTTGGGCTGTGGCACAAAAATTCCCAGCGCAAGAACAGCTAACTTGGTTACGGGGCGTAGACTTTCAAGTGGGCCGTACGGGGGCTATTACTCCAGTTGCACGGCTTGAGCCCGTGGAAGTGGGTGGGGTGGTGGTGTCGAACGCAACCTTACACAATGCCGATGAAATTGAACGCTTAGGAGTTCGTATTGGTGATCGTGTAACCATTCGACGGGCCGGCGATGTGATACCGCAAGTGGTTGGTGTAGTGGTTGACGAACGCCCGGCTAATAGCAGCGCGGTAGAATTTCCAAGCCGTTGTCCTGTGTGCGATTCGGCTGTAGAGCGAGTTGCGGGCGAAGCAGTAAGCCGTTGTACTGGTGGCCTTTTTTGTGGCGCTCAACGCAAAGAAGCCATTAAGCACTTTGCTTCTCGTAAAGCCCTAGATGTGGACGGCCTAGGCGACAAACTGGTGGAAATGCTGGTTGATCGCGACTGGGTGCAGCACCCAGCAGATTTATTTAAGTTAAATGCGTTGCAGTTAGCAAGCTTGCCACGCATGGGGCAAAAGTCGGCGGAAAACTTAGTTAATGCGCTGGCTCGAAGTCGCAAAACCACCTTAGCTCGCTTTTTGTATAGTTTAGGTATTCGCGAAGTAGGGGAAGCCACGGCGCAAAACTTAGCAAATTATTTTGGCAGCTTAGACGCATTAATGGCAGCAAGCGAAGAGCAGCTGCAAGAGGTTGACGACGTGGGGGTAATTGTGGCCGCCCATGTGCATAACTTTTTCCGCGAACCTCATAACCAGGAAGTAATTAACATGCTGACGCAAGGTGAGCGTGCGGTATATTGGCCTGAAGTGGCCCCTGCTAACGCCGCTAGCCTTGATTTAGCCGGCCACACCTATGTGTTAACTGGCACCTTAGAACAAATGACTCGTGATGAAGCGAAAGAGCAATTGCAGGCCCGTGGGGCTAAAGTGGCGGGTAGCGTGTCGGGAAAAACCACTGGCGTGTTTGCCGGTGCAAACGCAGGTTCGAAACTAACCCGTGCAGAGCAACTGGGTGTGCCTATTTATACGGAAGCAGAGTTAATTAAATTACTCGAAAGCTAACCGTAAGGTTATTCTACCCGGCGAATTGATAAGTCGCGGATAAAGCCTTCGGCACGGTAACCTGTTATGCCGTAGCCATCGAGTTGAATACTAACCGATGGCGTGCGCCGGTCGAACATCATCATGCGGTCGTCAATACGAAGCCGTACTCCGTACTTGGCCACCGCAGTGGGAATAAGCTCGAGCTCATGGTCGCCAATGGTAACCTTGAAGCTACGCATGTAGCGATTGCTTAATTCTGGCAAATACACCATGGAATCATTTTCTTGTACGGCAAACTGTAAATTGTATTGGCTTGGTGGCAAGTACATGGCCACACGCTGATTACCAGCCCGAAAATACCAAACACTATTGTCTTGCTCAAAGGCCAGTGGAAAGTTAACAGCTACTTCTGTGCCGTCGCCAAGCACTGCGGTACCCGAGATGTAGCTTTCAAACCCCATGGCGTCGTCTTGGGCGTAACTGGCCGAGGCATAACTGGTAACAAGAGCAAAGGTTATGGCAAGTAGTAATAGTTTAAGTTTACAAATGACGCTATCCATTTCTATTACCCCCCTTGAGTAATATTCACGTGCAAGGTTAGTTTCTGACCTGGCTGTAAGTAACGTTCGCGGCTTATTTGATTCCATCGTTCAATATCCGTAATGCTAACCTGAAAACGGCTGGCAATACGAGCAAGAGAGTCGCCCGAGCGCACTTGGTACTGTACCGTACGCGTAACGCTAGAGGTTCGCTGCGGTGTGCTGTTGGTGTTGGTTATCCAAATAGCTAGCTCTTGGCCAGGCCGCAGCATATCGCCAGGGGCCATATTATTCCAACGCGCAATGCTATTTACGCCAACGTTATACTTGCGACCTAAGTCCCACAAGGTGTCGCCATTCACTACTTTATGCTGAATACGGCGACCTTCATTGGTTTTACTTTGAATGCTGGCAAGCCGTTGCTCGGCCGACAAAGAGTACTCACTTAGCTCTTGGCTGGCCACCGGAATAAGTAAAAATTCACCGCTACGAATAAGGCTGCCAGAAATATTATTCGCTTGCTGTAAGGCCCTAGGGGTGGTGTTATATTTGCGTGCAATTGTAATTAAGCTTTCACCGGAGCGAACTTGGTGGCGCTCCCAGCTTACCCAAGTAGAAGGTTCGCTATTGGCCATTTCCACCTTAAAGGTTTCTGCCGCATGGCGTGGTAAGAGTAAATGAAACGGGCCGTCGGGGGTTGTCGCCCAGCGATTATAACCCGCATTATAACGGTGTAACTCGTCGAGTTGAATGCCGGCCATATTAGCTGCCAAAGCGAGGTCCATTTGTTGGCCTACATCGATGACCTCAAGTACCGGTTGGTTTGGCACATAGCGCCAAGTAAGTGAACTGGCATGGCGCTCTGCTAACAAACTACTTAAGGCGAGAATTTTGGGGACATAATTACGGGTTTCACGGGGTAATTGCAGCGACCAGAAGTCGGTGGGTTTACCTTGGGCTTTGTTTTTACGCACTGCGGCAGCCACACGGCCTTGGCCACCGTTATAAGCGGCTATAGCTAATAGCCAGTCGCCGTCGAAGGTAGCATGTAAACGGTCAAAATAGTCGAGTGCTGTGTGCGTGGCGGCTACAATGTCGCGGCGCCCGTCGTACCACCAATTGATGTCTAAACCATAATGCAATGCAGTGCTAGGAATAAACTGCCAAATACCACTGGCGCGGCCATGAGAATAAGCAAAAGTGTCGTAGGCACTTTCAACAATAGGCACCATAACCAGCTCAAGGGGTAAACCACGTTTTTCTATTTCTTCAACAATAAAATACAACAGTGGCCCAGCCCGTTGGGTTACTCGCTCGATATAATTGGGGTTTCGCAAATACCAGTCGCGGTGAGCATCGATAAGAGCATGCTCTGGCATGTCTATTGCCAGCTGTAAGCGTACCCGATCCCATAGGTCGGCTTGTTGTAGCGGCGACAAGTCGTCGCGTTTAATTACCGCTGGCTGGTGAGTAGGTAAACTCATTGAATAGCGTTCAATACCCACTTCACGGGGCAATTGCTCGGCTACAATAGGAGTGGTCGTTTCGTCGTGAAAAAAGCTGGTAAGTTGACAGCCACTAAGTACTAGGCTGAGCCCAAATAGGGCGCCTAACTTTATTACCGGTTGCGTCATGCGACCTTGTCTCCCTTTATTCAACCCAGTGTTGGGGTCGAATATTTTTGCGTGAACATTAATTGCTCACATTGTATGGAATCAGAAGTTGTCTTTCCACTCTCGAATGACAGCAAACACATCTTCCTTACGTGTTATTTTCGAACCAGACCGTTTTTGTGCTGCTTGGCGTACGTCGAAGGTGTCGGTACGTAAAAACGGGTTGGTTTTATGCTCGCTGCTTAACAGCGTTGGCACCGTGGCAATACCTTTAGCGCGCATGGCGGCGACCTGCTGAATGCGTTCTTGAATATGTGGGTTGTTGGGCTCTACCGCTGCCGCGAACTGTAAGTTTGCCGCCGTATACTCGTGGGCACAATATACCTGGGTGTCGCTAGGCAGCCGACTTAAGGTTTCCAAAGACTGCACAAATTGGGCCGGGGTACCTTCAAACATACGGCCACAGCCACTGGCAAACAAGGTGTCGCCACTAAATAGCCACGGTTGGGCATAAAAAGCCACATGGCCGAGCGTATGACCAGGACAGCCAATAACATGGAAGCTTGGAAAGTCGGGAGCTGGAATAATAATGTCGCCGGGCTCTACGGGGTTGTTATTGCAAGGAATAACTTCAGCGGCAGGGCCAAAAACGTTGCACTGGGTAGCGGCCACAAGAGCTTCAATACCATCGGTATGATCGTAATGGTAATGGGTAACTAAGATAGCTTCAAGGGTGCAGTTGTTGGCCTGTAGCCATTGCAATACGGGCTCTGATGCCCCAGGGCAAACCACCACACAGCGGTTATCGCTACTTTGAATAACCCAAATGTAGTTGTCGTTAAAAGCTTTTATATGCGAAACGCGCAGATTGTTTTTTAAGGTGCTGGTTTTTAAGCTAGTGGTTGTCAAGGTGTTGTCCTTCAATATAGGGTTATTGCAAATGAATAACCTACAAGTTAAGTGCTACAAGCTGCTATGCTTTCTAGCAGTATACGAGGGTTTAGCATGTTTTTAAAATCGGCACGGCAAGCAGACACACCTAATAAACTATTACCACCGCCACAAAGCTGGCAAGAATTGGAGCAGGGCCTGTGGTGGCACCAAGCGTTGCGTGAGTGGTTGCAACAGGAAGATCCTATTGTGTTTGGTGAATACTTATTTACTTACAGTGGTTTAGAGGTGCCATGGGTAGATAGTCGGGTTAAAGCAAAATATAAAATATACTTAGGCCCCCAGGCAGATGTGCAAGCCGAATTAACCGCTTTGCCTATTTTGAAAGAGTCGGCCGATTGGGCTGCCTTACCTTTTGTTTTAGAATATAGCGCTGACCCGCACCAAGTGTTACGGGAAGTTGATCGTACGCTACGTACCGACGGTTGCATGCTAATTGCTATGAGTAATCCTTATGGTTTGCATTCCTTGGCCCGCTTGTGGCCGGCCTGGCGAAATAAAAAGCCTTGGCAAAGTCGCTTGTTTACCCCAGCTCGGGTATTAGACTGGCTTTCACTGTTAAATTACCAAGTGATTCATAAGGGGTATTTTGGTTTTGCTGTACCTTGGCCATCGCGAACGGGCAAAGCTCCGGCTCAATCGGTATTTATACGGCGCTTTCCGTTTCTTGCGGCAGGCTACGTAATGATTGTGCGCAAACGGGAGTGGCCCTTAACCTTGGTGCGGCAACCCCAGCAAAGCTCTCGGCGGGTTGCAGAAAAAGGCGTAGTACCAGCTGGGCGAATTCCGTTGTAAATGATTTGCTAACACCGGGGTAGGCAAGTGCAAAGCATATAAGCTAAACTATAACCCTAAAGGCTAATGATTATTATTACATTAAGGGTATAGGTAGCTTATGAAAACAAGTCAGCAGTTAGTTGCAGAAGCAAAAGAATATATAAACGAATTAAGTATTGACGACTTAGACATTATAATGGCGAAAGAAAAAGAGGCCGCAGTGCTTATAGATGTACGCGAACCAGCTGAGTATCAGGCTGTGCGTGCGCCTTTTGCGATAAACTTGCCACGGGGAGTCTTAGAGTTTCAACTTTCGTCATTACCCCATGTGGCTAGTGCCAGTTGTGCGCCTGAAGTGGCGCTAGAACAATTGCGTGACAAGCCGATTTATTTAATTTGTCGTTCAGGTGGGCGTAGTGCCTTGGCCGCGCTGTCGTTACAAAACATGGGGTTCTCGCAGGTGTACTCTATTGCCGGCGGAATGAACGCTTGGACAGAAGCAAAAAAGGCCGTTATTACTGTTTAGTTGCTGTAGTTCTTGACGTTAATATTATAAAGATCTAATATTCAAGTATGAAAATGAACACGATGACAATTAGCCAAATGCAAAATAATGTGTTGGCAGCTGAAGAACTCTTGAAGTCGTTGGCTAATAACCATCGGCTGATGGTGTTGTGCCATTTAGTGAATGGCGAAATGTCAGTCGGCGACTTAGAGAAAGAACTAGAGGTGTCGCAATCTTCTTTATCGCAACACTTGGCGCGTTTACGTAGTCAGGGCATTGTTGAATTTAGAAAAGAAGGCACTACGGTTCTTTATCGGGTGGCCGATGAAAAAGCGTTGCGGATCTTAGAGACACTGTACCGGTTGTATTGCAGCTAACCTAAGGAAGCGTATTTTTTTGCTTATATATATTAGGGTTTTCTAATGTATGGCAGCTGGAGGTTTATATGAATATTGATCGTATGGTAATGGCATTTGCAGGCACTATGGTATTGGTGTCGGCTTTGCTAGCATGGCAAGTAAGTGAAATGTGGCTGTTATTAACGGCTTTTGTTGGTTTAAACGTTTTCCAAAGCGCATTTACAGGCTTTTGCCCACTGGCAAAAATTTTGAAAAAGCTAGGTGTACAACCTGGAAATGCGTTTAAGTAAGTGAAACCAAATGTTCGTCAAGGATTAGGAGTGCCCATGCAGGAGTCAGCTAAACGAGGAATTATTGGTCGGGTATTGTCGAGTACTTTCCCGGCCATATTTATTGTGTTGACGTTGTTAACCGGTATTGCGGCACTTCTTTTGACGCCCCGCGAAGAAGACCCACAAATTGTGGTGCCAATGGCCGACGTAGTGGTGTCGGCACCTGGGTTGTCAGCTCGCCAAGTGGCGACTCAAGTAACCGAGCCGCTGGAACGGTTGTTGTCACAAATAGACGGTGTTGAATATGTTTATTCACAATCAAATCGTGACCAAGCCTTGGTTACGGTTCGGTTTTACGTGGGCGAACCACGGGCTGAGTCGTTAGTTAAGTTATATAACAAACTGTATTCAAACCAAGATGAAATTCCTGCGGCGGTGCAGCACTGGCTAATTAAGCCGGTGGAAATTGATGACGTGCCCATGGTCGTGGCGGCGCTATATAGTACCGACGCCACTGCCATTGATAGTTTTAAGCTGCGCCGTTTGGCCGAACAGGCCACCCAAAAATTAAAAGCCATTGATAACACCAACCAAGTAAATGTAATTGGTGGCCAAGCCCGCCGTATACATATTGAACTTGATAGTGTTGCATTGGCGGCCCACAGCACCACCATTAATGATATTGCCCGAGCGGTACAGGTAAGTAACAGTCAGCATACAGGTGGTGCAGTGCATCAAAATGGCAACCGCATAGTAGTAGAAAGCGGTGAGTTTTTTCGTTCTGCCAATGAGCTTGCCAGTAGTGTGGTGAACGTTATTAATGGTAACCCAGTGTACTTGCGCGATGTTGCTAATGTTACTGACGGTGCCGAGCAGGCAGAAAATTACACTTTCTTTTACCCAGGTATTGCTTCGGGTGTGGCAGGCTATCAGCATGAGCAATACCCAGCGGTATTCCTGTCGGTGGCTAAGCAGCGTGGCGCTAATGCTGTTTGGGTAGCCGACGATGTACTAAACGCCTTTGCAGAGCTAGAAGCCGATTGGTTACCACCAGGCGTGGCAATTGAAGTTATTCGTAACTATGGTGCAACTGCCGACGATAAAGTAATTGAGCTGGTGTCTAGCTTGGCTGTGGCTATTTTAGTTGTGGTGGTGTTTGTTGGCTTGTTTTTAAACTGGCGCGCTGCTGCTGTGGTAGCTATTGCCATTCCTATTAGTTATGGCGCTACCCTAGGTATGGATTTAGCCTTTGGGTACACCATTAACCGCGTAACGATGTTTGCCCTTATTTTGGCGCTGGGCCTAATTGTAGACGACCCCATTGCGGCAATTGACAATATTGAACGCCACATGGCCGCGGAAGGAAAGAAAACCAAACGCGCTATTGTTGCTGGCATGGTGGAAATTCGCAGTGCGTTATTAATGTCGACACTGGCAATTATTATTGTATTTTTACCGATGTTTTTTATTACCGGCATGATGGGTCCGTATATGGGGCCAATGGCATTTAACGTGCCCATTGCGGTTATATTTTCAACTGTTACGGCCTTTTTTGTAACCCCTTGGTTAGCTTGGAAGCTAATGAAAGTTGCCGAGCACAATGGTGACTATAATCCGCAAGCCACTATTTTGTATCGGGGTTACCGTGCGCTACTGAAGCCGTTAATTTCCTCGCCTTCGCGCAGCAAAGCCTTTCTTTGGTTGGTGGCGGGGCTTTTTGTGGTGGCAGCAGTTTTACCGGCCTTACGCTTAGTACCATTAAAGTTACTTCCTCACGACAACAAGGCTGAATTCCAACTGGTGGTTGATATGCCCGTTGGCAGCTCGTTAGAGCACACGGCCTTAGTTATGAGTCGTTTTGCCGAGTTTTTGCAGCGGGTGCCGGAAGTGAAAACCGTGTCGACTTTTACCGGTGTTGCTTCGCCCATGGACTTTAACGGTATGGTGCGGCATTACTTCCGCCGAGGTTTGGCTCACCATGGGGAAGCCCGAGTGGTGTTAGTTGACAAAGACGCCCGTGCCATGCAGTCAAATGAAGTGGTAAGCCGTTTGCGCGACGACATTCAAGCCCTAGCCGATGAACTAGGGGTGCGCCACTTAGAGATTGTTCAAATGCCGCCGGGGCCACCGGTTATGGCTACTTTAATTGGTGAAGTGTACGGTGGCGACCGCACTAGCTATGCAGAGCTTGAGTCAGCTGCAGCAACTGTTGCGGCACGCTTGGCGAGAGAAGACTTTGTTAGCCAAGTAACAACGTCGGTACCGAATGAAAGCACGGTAGTACGCTTTGTGGTAGATCGGGAAAAAGCAGCTTTGTCGGGCATTGCAGCGGCAGATATTCATCAAACTATTGTGGCAGCAACCCAAGGCTGGGCGATAGACCACTTGCAAGAGCCAACGGAAATAAACCCCTTGCCGATAGAAATACGCTTACCCAAAGGTGGCCGCGATAATTTGCATGCCTTGTTGTCGCTGTATGTACGTGGTCAGCAGGGAATTGCGCGAGTTGACGCTGGCGCCGGTGTGAATGCTGCACCAGCTCCTTTAGTGCCGTTAGCAGAGTTAGGTGAATTTGTTGAGCTAAGTGCTGAACGGCCCATTTACCATAAAAACCTTCGCCCTATTGTGTATGTGTATGGCGAAGTAACGGGGCGTGTTCCGGCCGACGTGGTGGTGGACATGATGGCCGACCAAGACAGTAACGCCGACAGTTACCGCCCCCTTTGGCAGCGCACCTACTTTACCAATGGGTCTGGCTTTGGCTGGTCGGTACCTGCCGATATTGACGTGGTGTGGAGTGGCGAAGGGGAGTGGAAAATAACCCTCGACGTGTTCCGCGACCTAGGCATTGCTTATGTGGTGGCATTACTTGGGGTTTATATTGTAATGGTGCTGCAAACCGGCTTAAAAGCGGTGTCGGGCATTATGATGTTGTCGATACCCTTAACCGTGATTGGCATTATGCCGGGCTTCTGGTTTTTAAATATGTTTGCCGCCGATATTGGGCGCTATCCAAACCCGTCGTTATTCACTGCTACCGCTATGATAGGAATGATAGCCCTAGCCGGAATTGTGGTTCGTAATGCGCTAATACTTATCGAGTTTATTCAACAGCGTTTACGAGCAGGTGGCAGTTTGGAAAACGCTTTGTTTGAAGCAGGTGCAGCGCGAACCCGGCCGATATTACTTACCGCTGGTACCACTATGTTAGCAAACACAGTAATTACCCTAGACCCTATTTTTAGTGGGCTAGCTTGGTCGATTATTTTTGGTATTACAGCCTCTACGCTGTTTACCTTAATCGTTATCCCGGTGGTTTATTACTTAATTTATAAAGATGCGGTAGGCCACGGTTTGCCGCAACTTGAAACGGACGACGAAGCGCAAAGCGAAGCTCTAGCAACGCAACAAGCTAAGTAAAGGAGAAAATATAATGCCGAAGCAACGTATAATTTTATTTGCGCTAGCGCTGGTAGGGCTTATTTTAGTGTTTACTTTTTTGGCTGGTAGCTGGAGTAGCAAGGTTGGCGAGGCTATTGCTCCAAGTGAACAACAGCAACCCGCTGCAGTGGCTACCGCCATGATGTTAACCACCGCCGACACACGGCGCTTTAGTGGGCAAATACAGCCGCGGCGACAGTCGTCGGTGTCGGCACGAATTACCGCCCGAGTGGCCGACGTGTTGGTTGAGTCGGGCGATCAAGTACAAGAAGGCGATGTATTGCTACGCCTTGATAACGACGATTTAAGCGCCCGTGTGCGGCAACAACAGCAAAGCTTGGCTGCCGCACAAGCCCGTGCCAACGAAGCCCGCAGCAGCTTCCAGCGGGTGTCGGCGTTGGTGGAGCAGGGCTTATTACCAAGTGCTTCGCTAGACGAAGCAACAGCGCAACGCGACACGGCAGAAGCCCAGCTGATAGGTGCCCGCGAAGCTTTGTCTGAAGCTAAAACCAGCGAAAGCTATAGTGTTATTGTGGCGCCATTTAGTGGTGTAGTGAGCGATAGAACGGTATTTACCGGTGACATTGCTACCCCAGGCATGCCGTTAGTTAGTTTGTATCAACCAGAAAGTTTGCGATTTGAAGCAGCGGTAAGTGAGTCGGTGTTACGTTTCGTAGAGCCAAATAAAGCCTTTATGGTTGAAATAGATGCTCAGGATAAAACTTACCCAGCAGTGGTGACTGAAATTGTACCTACGGCCGACGCTGCTTCACGGAGCTTTAAGGTGCGTTTGGCGCTGGAAACTACCACCCCATTAAACCCGGGCATGTATGGTCGTTTAACCGTGCCTACCGGCGAGCGCGACATGGTAGTTGTACCCGTACAAAGCATCGAGTCGCTAGGTCAACTGGATTATGTATTTGTGGCCGTAGACCAGCGCATTGAGCGCCGCTTAGTTCGCTTAGGCGACACTAAAGTAGTTAACGGTGGCTATGAATGGATAGAAGTGCACTCTGGTATTAGTGCAGGTGAAGTGGTGGTTATGCAGGGCGAGCAGTAAGCCCTGCAGTATTCAGTGTGGTAAAGCAGCTTTAAGCGTCGGGACTATAGCCGGTGTCTTCATGCTTAGGGTTATGCGTAGCCACCGTGCGCGCTAGCTCGTCACAGCGCTCGTTTTCTGGGTGCCCGGAGTGACCCTTCACCCAGTGCCACCTAACCTTGTGGCGGGCTTGTGCGACGTCTAAACGCTGCCATAAGTCGACATTCTTCACTGGCTTGTTAGCTGCAGTACGCCAATTGTTTTTTTTCCAACCTGCTAACCACTGCATAATGCCTTGGCGTACATATTGGCTGTCGGTCCACAGATCGACAATGCAGGGCTGCTTAAGGGTTTCTAAGGCCACCGCTGCCGCTAACAGTTCCATTCTATTATTGGTGGTTAACTTATATCCTTGAGCTAATTCCTTACGGTGTTTACCATACAACATAACAATGCCGTAACCACCCGGTCCGGGATTTCCCAAACACGAACCATCGGTATAAATAACAACTTCTTTTTTCCCGGCCATGGATACTGGTACCATACAAATATAATTGACTCGCGAGTATACGTGGCAGGACCAAATGACACAAACACAGGCACTAGAAACAACGTTAGCAGCAACACGACAAATTATTCTTGATACGGAAACTACTGGTATAAGCATTGCCGAAGGCCACCGTATTATTGAAATTGGTTGTGTGGAAATGATTGATCGTAAATTAACCGGTAACCACTTTCATGTTTATTTGAACCCGGGCCGCTTGGTGGAACAAGGCGCCATGGAAGTGCATGGCATATCGAATGAGTTTTTAGAAGACAAACCGGTGTTTGCCCAAGTAGCCGATGACTTTATTAACTTTATTCGTGGGGCCGAATTGGTTATTCATAATGCTCCCTTTGACGTGGGCTTTCTTAATATGGAATTGGGCTTATTAAGCCCAACACTAGGCGTGCTAGAAGACTTTGCCAGTGTGTTTGACACCTTAGCCTTTGCGCGTAAAAAATACCCAGGGCAACGGAACAGTCTCGATGCTTTGTGTCGCCGTTACGACATTGACAATGCTCACCGAGTGTTACACGGCGCTCTATTAGACGCGGAAATACTTGCTGATGTGTATCTGTTTTTAACCGGTGGCCAACGCAAGTTAGGCTTTCAAGGTTTAAACGAAAGCGGTGCGGGCGCAATGGCATCGGGCGTACAATGGCTTGCTCAAGATCGGCCAGCGCTAAAGGTTTTGCCTGCTAGTGCCGAAGAAGAAGCTGCGCATAATGCGTATTTAGACAACCTAGCCAAGCATGGAGAAGCCATTTGGTCGCAAAGAACATTGCAAGGCAGTTAGTTATTCCGCTGGCTGCCATTGGTATTGTGTATAGCTTGCTGTTGCAAGCCAGTTTAAGCTGGGCGCTACCGCTGCAAACCAACAACAATAAATCGGCCATAGAATTGATTGATTCAGCCATAGGCCAGCAAATACCCATGGCCGATGATCGCTTTCGGATTGATTATGCGGTTGATGAAGTAACGTTTATTTTCTTTCGTATGCCCGATAGTGCACCCGTGGTGGTGATACTGCCTGATGGTACTAAGTGGTATGCCAGCCGCCATCCGAGCGATAAAGTGAGTTGGCATAGCGGGAATGACTACGACTTGATAAAGGTGAGGGAGCCGGTACCTGGGCCTTGGCAAGTGTCGGGCCGCATTCGCCCTGAAAGCCGTGTAATGGTGGTGTCGAACATTGAATTTCACCCAGAAAGCTTACCGCCTCTAGTGTTTGTAGGTGAACGGTTAAAGTTAGCAGGAAAGCTAACCCAAGATAGCGAAATAATTGAGCAGCGGGATTTTCGCAACGTATTTAGCTTGCAGCTGTTTTTTCAAAGTACCAACAATCCACAGTACGACAACTTTGGTCAGCCACCAATGCTAGTAGGTGAGTTTTTTGACGATGGTAGACTGATGGATGAAGTGCCACGCGACGGAATATTTACCGGCCAGTTTAAGCTAGACATGACCGCTGGTGAATATGTGCCTCGCTACCATGTTAAAACTCCTATTCACGAGCGGGTATTTGAAGCAGAACCCATATTAGTACGCCGTGCACCAGTGCAGCTACAGGTTACTTTAGCAACTGCAGAGAGCGAACCCCATGCGCTTGTGTTTAACGTTGACGATGAGTTTATTCATGCCGACGATATTGTTATTAGCGGTCGGATAGATTACCCAAACGGTGAACACCAAATTATTGCTATAAGCACCGCGCAAGGCGATAGCTTACACCTGCCTATTCCAAACTATACTTTTGGTGTGTTTGAAATAAATAGTTCCTTAAGTACCACCGACATAAATGGCCGCGAGTTTCTTGCCGACATAGCCAAATATGAATTTCGTGCTCAGCGATTACATACACCTGAACCTAGCCAAGTTGAAACAGCGGTACTGGCTGCGCAGGAACAAGAGCAACAGCATACTAACGAGTTAGCGGCAGTGCTAGAAGAGCGACAGCAAACGCAGCATCGCATTGTTTGGGTGGTGGTGGCAAACCTAGCTATTGTTGGGTTGTGGGGGTTATTTATGCTGTTGCGCAGCAACCAAACAAGTAAACCAAAGCGCCCGAAACAGAAAAAGAAAACTGAGCAAGCATAAAGTTAAAGCACAGAAAATGAAGTTAAAACCCCTCGAAATGACAGGAATTGCTTGAAAGTTGAACAAACGAACCAAGGTTCATTAAAAAGGGGTTGACTCGCTTTGCTGCTACTCGTATTATCCACGCCGCATTGAGAGACACTTTCAGCGCACAATAAATTAACTGGAGCGGTAGTTCAGTTGGTTAGAATGCCGGCCTGTCACGCCGGAGGTCGCGGGTTCGAGTCCCGTCCGTTCCGCCAGTTAATTTGTGTAGTCTTTGTTAATGTGAATAATTCCGCAGTGGAGCGGTAGTTCAGTTGGTTAGAATGCCGGCCTGTCACGCCGGAGGTCGCGGGTTCGAGTCCCGTCCGTTCCGCCACTGCAGGAATTATGAATTAAATACCGTTGGAGCGGTAGTTCAGTTGGTTAGAATGCCGGCCTGTCACGCCGGAGGTCGCGGGTTCGAGTCCCGTCCGTTCCGCCAGTATTTACCAGTCTTATTGCCATCCGGCAGCTTTAGCTTTCCCATATTCTATAATTTGATTCTTACCTTTGCGTTTTGCTTCGTACATGGCTTTATCGGCTAGTTGAAGTAGTGCCTCGGGGCTGCTGGCGTCGTCGGGGAAATGAGCCACGCCAAAACTGGCAGAAAGAACAACTTCACTGTCGGCTAACGCAATAGGTTGGGTAATTTCATTTAGCAACCGCTTTAAAAGCGTTTGATAACCCGAAACAGACTTGTTGTGCAGTAAAATAATAAACTCGTCGCCGCCAATTCGGGCAACGGTGTCGGTTGCCCTTACTCTGGCTTGCAGCCTGCTACCAATTACTTTTAGCACTTTGTCGCCGGCACTATGGCCGTACTGGTCGTTAATGGGTTTAAAGTCGTCTAAGTCAAGATAGGCAAGGATTAACTTTTCTTCGTTACGAAGCGCTGCTGCACTGGCCATGCTTAAGCGGTCATTCAGTAGCGAACGATTAGGCAATTTAGTTAAGTGGTCGTAATGGGCCATTCGTTCTAGCTCTTGTTGCTGCTTCTTGAGTAACGTGATGTCGCTAAACAGCCCTACATATTGAAATATATTGCCGTTGTCGTCATAAATAGCGGAAATGCATTTCCGTTCACAGTAAATGTCGCCATTTTTGTTTTTGTTCCACACTTCGCCTTGCCAAAAGCCGTCTTTGGCTATGTGTTGGTCCATGTTTTCGTAAAAAGCCTGGGTATGTTGTCCCGAAGCTAAAAAAGAAGCGTGCTGGCCAATGGCCTCGCTACGCTGATAGCCCGTTATCGAAGTGAACATAGGGTTTACTTCGATTATGGTTTTGTTTGCGTCGGTTACCATAATGCCTTCGTGGGTGTGTATAAATACGTTTGCGGCTAGTTTTTGTTGCTGTTCGATTACTCTCTCGGCAGTTATGTCCATTTTATAACCACACCAAACCACCGAGCCGTCGTTTAGCCGTTCTGGGCTTGCTTCGCCTTTTATCCAGCTGGCTACGCCATTATTATCAACGGTGCGGTACATGTGCCGCCATACGGCCAAAGTACGCGCAGACTCAAGAATAGACTGGCGTAATTCAACTAAATCGTCTGGGTGTATATGCTTTGCGAGAACTGTTGCGTCTTCTTTTACTTGGTCGGCAGTAACGTGATACAGCTGTTCAATTTTGTCTGAGGCATAGGGCATGCAAGGGGTGCCATCAGCGCGGTGAACGAATTGGTACAGCATGCCCGGTACTTGGTGGGCAAGTTGGTTGAGCATATGTTCACGAGTTAAGGCAGTTTGTTCATTTAGTTTGCGCTCCGTAATATCAGTAAGCAGGCCAATAGCTCGCACGGGTACCATGTTGCTGTCGTACTGTATAACTTGGCCCCGAGCGAGAATCCAAACCCACGAGCCATTTTTATGGCGCATACGGTATTCTACGTTGTAGCGATCAGACTCATTGTTGAAAATACGGTTGGCCGCTTCTTGAACGTGGGCACTGTCGTCGGGGTGCACTAACTGGTGCCAAAGCTCGAAAGGGAAAAGGCCGTCGGCGGTTGGCTTTAAACCAAGTAAGTGCCAACAGTTATCTGAAAAAAGCACAATGTGGTCGTTAATGTTCCAATCCCAAAAGCCATCGCCGGTGGCTTCAAAAACAAAACGCAAGCGCTCTTCGTGGGCAAGTAGTTTGGCTTTACTATTCCGCTCTTCGGTAATGTCACGCCAAACGCCTAAAATTTCTATGTGGTCCTGTTCATCATTATGAATAACGCGCATTTCATCACGCAACCAATGGTATTTACCATTAGCAAACATAAAGCGATATTCGTAAGTAATGTAGCCTTCGCTAATAAGCTTTTCATTAACGTCGACTTCAATTTGTTGATCATCGGGGTGGATACATTTATTCCACCAGGCGGGTTGAATAACTTGGGCGGGGCTATAGCCGGTGACTTTTTCAACGTTTTCACTAACCCACTCGGGAATAGCAACATTGTTTTTTATTTTCATGCTGTAAAGAACAGCAGAGCTTTCGTCGACGTTTAATGACTTCATAAATTTACTGCTTCCTTGCTGGTCATACTGCTTTAGCTGGTATTGTTCAGCCTATAATAAAGGTCATAGATTGACCAATACTACCAAAGAGTTAGTTTGGCTGTTAGCGTTTAAAGCCTTTTTGAGTGAATAAATGTAAGCAAACATTCGGCCTAAGTAGGTGGGCAAGCCTTTTCCCTACCCGTGGTTTAAGGCACAATAGAGCAAACCTGCATAATAAAGATGAGTTAATGAGCCAGACCACTTTTATTCATTTACGTATTCACAGCGACTTTTCTATCGTAGACGGCCTACAGAAAATAAAGCCGCTGTGTCAGAGTGTTGCCGATTTAAATATGCCAGCCATGGCATTAACCGATGAAATGAATATGTTTGGCTTAGTGCGCTATTACCAGCACGCGCGTAAGTTGGGTATTAAACCTATTGTTGGCGTTGATTTACGTGTTCTTAGCGAGCATTTTCCTGAAACCCCGCTGCGCCTTACGGCATTAGTAATGAATATGCAGGGGTATAAAAACCTTACCGAACTTATTTCCAATGCCTATTTACGTGGGCATAAATTTGATACGCCTTGCATTGAACAAGACTGGCTAGCCACTTACGGTGAAGGCTTGATTTTACTTTCTGGTGGTATGCAGGGCGATATTGGTGAAGCTTTATTAAAAGCGAATAATACTGCGCTTGAACAATTGCTGGCATTTTATCAGCAACATTTTCCAGAGCGCTTTTATCTTGAATTAACCCGCACCGGTCGTGCCCGTGAAGAAGAGTATTTACATGCGGCGGTGGCTTTTGCACAGCAGAACAATTTGCCTGTTGTTGCCACCAACGACGTGGTTTTTCTTCATGCTGACGATTTTGAAGCACATGAAATTCGAGTGGCAATTCACGACAGCTATACCTTGGCAGACCCGCGCCGACCACAAAAGTATAGCCCGCAACAGTACCTACGCAGTGAACAAGAAATGCAGGAGTTGTTTGCAGATATACCGGAAGCTCTGGAAAATACGGTTGAAATAGCTAAACGCTGCAATTTGGAATTAGAACTGGGCAAGTATTATTTACCGAACTTCCCGACCGGCGATATGTCCACGGAAGACTTCTTGGTGATGAAGTCGGAAGAGGGACTCGAAGAACGGCTGCAGCTGTTATTTCCTGACCCTGAAGTAAGAGCAGGTAAGCGTGCCGAGTATGAAGAGCGTTTGGCTATTGAACTCCGCGTGATCAATGAAATGGGCTTTCCTGGCTACTTTTTGGTGGTTATGGAGTTTATTCAGTGGAGTAAAGACAACGGCATTCCTGTGGGCCCAGGGCGAGGCTCGGGCGCAGGTTCATTAGTGGCTTATGCGTTAAAAATAACTGACCTCGACCCACTTGAATTTGACTTGCTATTTGAGCGCTTTCTAAACCCTGAGCGGGTTTCCATGCCCGACTTCGACGTGGACTTTTGTATGGACCGCCGCGACGAAGTGATTGAGCACGTAGCTGAACTATATGGCCGTGAAGCCGTATCGCAAATTATAACCTTTGGTACTATGGCCGCGAAAGCCGTAGTGCGCGACGTAGGCCGTGTTTTAAGCCACCCCTATGGCTTTGTTGATCGTATTTCAAAGCTAATCCCGAGTACACCAGGTATGACCTTAGCGGCTGCATTTAAAGAAGAGCCGCGCCTACCGCAGTTATACGAGGAAGACAACGAAGTACGTGAGCTTATTGACATGGCCCGGCGCTTAGAAGGGGTAAACCGTAACGCGGGTAAGCACGCCGGTGGAGTGGTTATTGCTCCGACGAAAATTATTGACTTTGCACCGCTCTATTGTGACGAAGAAGGCAACCACCCAGTAACTCAGTTTGACAAAGACGATGTGGAAACGGCCGGCTTAGTAAAGTTCGACTTCCTCGGCTTAAGAACCCTCACTATTATTCAGTGGGCGGTAGATATGGCAAATGTAAGGTTGCAACAAAGTGGTGCTGAACTTCTTGATATTGCGAACATTCCTCTCGATGACAAAGCCTGTTATCGGTCGCTAAAAAAAGCCGAAACCACTGCAGTATTCCAGCTTGAATCGCGGGGTATGAAAGAACTGATTAAACGGCAGTTGCCCGACAACTTTGAAGATATTATTGCTTTAGTGGCCTTGTTTAGGCCTGGCCCGTTGCAATCGGGCATGGTGGACAACTTTATCGACCGAAAGCATGGCCGAGAAGTTTTGTCCTACCCAGACGCCACTTACCAACACGAGTGTTTAAAGCCCATTTTAGAGCCTACTTATGGGGTTATTTTGTATCAAGAGCAAGTGATGCAAATTGCTCAGGTAATGGCGGGTTATACCCTAGGGGGTGCCGACTTACTGCGGCGCGCTATGGGTAAAAAACAACCTGAGGAAATGGCTGCACAGCGAGACTTATTTGAAGCTGGCGCACGAGACAATGGTATCGACCCCGACTTGGCGGTAAAAATATTTGACTTAGTAGAAAAGTTTGCTGGCTATGGCTTTAACAAGTCTCACTCGGCAGCTTACGCGTTGGTGGCCTACCAAACCCTGTGGTTAAAGGTTCATTACCCAGCTGAGTACATGGCTGCAGTGATGTCGGCAGACATGGACAACACCGATAAAATTGTCACCCTAGTAGACGAATGCGACCGGATGGGAGTTAAAATACTGCCACCAGATGTGAACGTAGGGCAGCATAAATTTAGCGTCGATGAAAACTTACACATCGTGTATGGTATCGGAGCAATTAAAGGCGTAGGTGAAGGCCCTATTGAGTCGATAATAACGGCACGGCAAAATGGGCCTTTTAGCGACTTGTTTGATTTTTGTCGGCGGGTGGACTTAAAAAAGTTAAATCGCCGCGTGATGGAGCGATTAATTAAAGCTGGTGCACTCGATAACCTTGGGCCGCATCGAGCTGCCCTATTAGCAACCTTGGAAAAAGCCATGCGCCAAGCAGAGCAAGCGGCGCAAGCAGAAGCTGCAGGGCAAGCCGACTTGTTTGGCCTCATGGTGGAAGCACCAGAGCAAGTAGAAGAAGCCTTTGTTATGGTGCCCCATTGGCCCGAAGGTCAGTGGTTAGAAGGCGAGCGAGAAACATTAGGCTTATACTTAACCGGCCATCCGGTAAACCGTTATCGTGCAGAGCTTAAACATTATACTCATGGCCGCTTAAGCGACATTGATGCCACCGGCCGCGGTAATCAGGTTGCGGTGGCAGGTTTAATACTTGATGTGCGCGCTATGGTGAGCAAAAAAGGCCAACGCTGGGGTTTGGTCACCTTAGATGATAAGTCGGCGCGGCTAGACATACGTTTTTATTCCGACGTATTTGAACAGCATGAAGCACTACTAGCAAAAGACCAAGTAGTGTGGGTTAAAGGAGAGGTCGGCTTTGATCACTTCAATGGTGGGAATACAATGACAGCCAGTGAAATGATGACGTTGGAACAAGCACGCGCTCAGTTTGTCAAATCGATCAAGGTTTCGGTAAACTTGGAAGCCGAGCAAAACAACGATCAAAATCGGCTGAGTCGACGCCTAATAGAAACCCTACAGCAGGCGTCGCGTGGCACCTGTCCTGTACAGCTTGACTGCAAAATTGAGGGGGCCAGCGTAAGTTTATTAACGCCGGCTCAATGGTACGTCGAACCAACAGACGATCTGCTTTACCAACTTGAATTAGTGGTTGGTGAAGGTGATGTGCGTTTGAACTTTGAATCTTAATCGGACACGTACAAATGAAACAGAGTTTTTTAGAGTTTGAAAAGCCAATAGCTGAATTACAGGCACAAATCGATGAATTACAAGCGGTGGGTGCAAAAGGCGGATTGGACATTGATTTAGAAACGGAAGTGAAGCAGCTGCGTAAAAAGCGCACTGAACTCACTAAAAAAATATTTGCAAACTTAGGTGCATGGCAAGTGGCGCAGTTGGCTCGGCATCCACAGCGGCCATATACCTTAGACTATATTGAGTCTATTTTTACTGACTTCGACGAACTGGCTGGTGATCGAGCTTATGCCGACGATAAAGCTATTGTTGGTGGTATTGGCCGTTTAGACGGCAGCCCTGTAATGATTATTGGCCAACAAAAAGGTCGTGAAACCCGGGAAAAAGTGCGTCGAAACTTTGGCATGCCTAAACCTGAAGGTTATCGTAAAGCGCTGCGCCTGATGGAAATGGCCGAGCGTTTTAACATGCCTATTGTTACCTTTATCGACACCCCGGGTGCTTACCCTGGCGTGGGCGCTGAGGAGCGCGGACAAAGCGAAGCTATTGCCCGTAACCTGAAAGTTATGTCGCGTTTAACCGTGCCTACCGTGTGCACTGTTATTGGCGAAGGGGGCTCTGGTGGTGCCTTGGCTATTGGTGTGGGCGACCGCGTAAATATGCTGCAATACAGTACTTATTCGGTAATTTCACCTGAAGGTTGCGCATCTATTTTATGGAAAAGTGCAACCAAAGCCGACCTTGCTGCCGCAGCGATGGGGGTAACTGCCCAGCGTTCGCTAGAGCTTGGATTAATTGATGCCATTATTGAGGAGCCGTTAGGTGGTGCGCATCGTGACTTTGCTGCTGTTACTGCGAAGGTAAAAGAACGTATTACAGCTGACTTAGTGTCATTAAAAGGCTTTTCACAGGAAGAGCTACTAGAGCGCCGCTACCAAAAGCTAATGAACTTTGGTTACTGCTGATCTTTATCCTATTTTTGAACAAGGGCTGGCCCGGCTTGGTTTACAGGCGGGTCAGCAAATTGTAGTGGCTTTAGGTGGTGGGGTTGACTCACAAACCATCCTCGATTTAACCGATCGCTATCGCCGCAATTACCCACAATATCGCTATTTAGCTATTCATTTAGACCATTCATTTCACCCTAAGTCGGGTGCTTGGTCGGCATTTTTGCAGAATGACTGCGAGCGACGAAACTTTCCTTATTTAATCGAACCCTTGCATATTGTGCAGGGGCCGCGTGAAAGTAAAGAAGCCATTGGCCGTGATGCCCGTTATGCCGGCTTAGCAGAGCGAACGGAACACAACGCAGTTATTTTAATTGGCCAGCACCGTTCTGATCAAATTGAAACCTTCTTGCTGCAACTAAAGCGTGGAGCCGGGCCAAAAGGCCTTTCGGCCATGGCATTTGAAGCACCCTTTGTAGGCCAGCGCCGCTTGTGTCGGCCATTATTAAGTATTAGCAAGTCTGAACTGTACGCTTATGGTGAAGCCTTTAAGGTGCAATGGATTGAAGACGACACCAATTACGACACCCGCATTGAACGTAATTTTTTACGCCACGATATTATTCCACGGTTAAAAAGTCGTTGGCCCGCTATTGAGCATACTGTTTTACGTTCGGCTGAGCTTTGCGCTGAACACGAAGGCTTACTAAATGAGTTACTAAGTGGCTTGATGGAAACCATTAGCCAGGGCAATGTGCTTGCGCTTGAAGGCTGGCAACAGCGCTCGGTGGCCATGCAAAAAGCCATATTACGCCGTTGGTTGGAACAAAATGGCGCTAAAATGCCTAGTGCCGCAGTGCTAAGTGAGTTAATTCAACAGCTTAGCCGTTTACCGCAAGGAAAGGTTGGGGTGCGCTGGGGTACTTGGGCGGTTCAACGCAACAAACGCCAGCTTATACTGACGTTTGTTGATAAAGATTAAGCATAACGGAGAAAATCTTATAAAGAGCTAACGGCGTCTAGAGGTATGCTTGCAGGGGCAAAACAAAGCCGGCCGCGGCCTGTTTGTTTGGCTTCGTAAAGGGCCGTATCGGCTTGTGCCATTAAGCTTAACTCGTCGCTGCTTTGTGTTATTGCAACCCCACCAGCACTACAACCTATACTATATTCCGCCAGTAAGGGGTCGCTGCGTAAGCCTTGCTGAATACGCTCAAAAACCAGCTTGGCGCTGTTGTTGTCGGCGTCTTGTAATAATAAAACAAACTCGTCACCACCATAGCGAAAAACACTATCGTAACCGCGCAGCTGTGCTTTCACCACAGTAGCAAAGCGTTTGAGAATACGATCGCCCATGTGATGTCCAGCCGAGTCGTTTACCTTTTTAAAGCCGTCTAAGTCGAGCAGCAACAGCATATAATGCAAATTGTTTCGTTGTTGGGTAATAATAGCGCGCTGAATCATTTCATCCATAAGCAAGCGGTTGCCAACCCCGGTTAAGTGGTCGTGCATGGCTTGCCGACGTACCCGAGCAAATTGCATGGCGTTACGTAATGGAAACACCAGCTGTTGGTGATAAAACCTAAGTTGCTTTAGGTCAGCAGCAGAAAAACCAGCGTGCTTACTATACACCAGTTGGCCAAGGTATTCCCCGTCGGCATAAAGGGCGGCATTGTGCTGTGGCTTTTGCTCTATATGGCCAAATACGGCAAAAATCAGCTCGTCAGCGGCAAAACTTAAGCTGTCGACACCTAATTGGGCCCGAGTTTCTTGGCCATACATTGTTAGTAACTGCTCGATGTCGAGTGTGGTTTGCAAGCGTTCACTAAGTTGGCCCTGTTGCCGAAAAACTTGTGTGGAAGCCAACACCTGAACACCATTTTGGTCACTTTGCTGTTCAACAATAACCATGGGATATACCTTATTCTTATTAATTTCTTGAAGGTATAAGCAAAGATTGCGCCACTGTTGCTAAGTTATTGATTATGTAATGGTAAGTTGGTGTTGGTCGGGCTTATGGCAGGGCGGTTTAAAGCAAGCGGCAAGAATCTGCCAGTTATTCGACAGGCATGCCGCCGAGCTCTAAAAACTGGTGAATGTCGTCGGCTTGTTTTTTTGCGTCTTCGAAGCCTAGTTGCATTAGTTCTCGGCAGTATTCTTTTTCAAACAATAAATAACTGACAATACTCGATGGGGTGTCGCGATCAACGCCGACAAAGCTTAATAAGTGCTGTACGGGCTTTGGCAAGCGATGGTAATGCTTGTGAGCAATGTCGTTAAAGTTATGCTGTGGATGGATCAGTAACGAGTGAATACGCCGTAACGACGGATGTGGTACGTTGGCTTGTTCAAGTTGATGAATAGTTTCGTTCACGCGGTTTAAGCGTTCTAGATCTGAATGTAGGGTGTCGGCAAAAATAGTGTCAAGTAAATGACCGGCAATAGTAGCATTGGAAGGCTCATAAGGGCCTTGCGGGCTGTGTTTAGCTTCCGGTTGGCCAAGGCTTATTACCATTATTTTACTAGCGCCCAAATGAATGGCTGGGCTTAAGGGCGACATTTGATGCACCGAGCCGTCGCCATAATATTCCCGTTGTACTTGGATAGCGGGAAACACTAAAGGAATAGCAGCCGAGGCCATTAAATGTTCGGTGTTTAAACGGGTGCGAAACCCTCGGCGTTTGGCACGCGACCAGTTTTGATACTTGGCAATACCCTCGTAGAAGGTGACCGAGTCGCCGGAATTATAAGACGACGCGGTTATGGCCACTGCACGCAAATGGCCATTGTGGATATGGCGACTAATGCGTTCAAAATTTATCACTTCATTTAACAATTCCCGTAGTGGTTGGTTGTTAAACATACTAACAGCTGGGCGTTCGGTTGTTTCAGATTGAAAAACACGGGCCACGCGGCCAAGAATTTGGCCAAATAGCTCGCCGGTACTACATTGGTACACTTGATGAGTTTCAAAATTACCCCAAATACGTTCGAGATGCTTTACCCCTAAGCGAAAATTGGACGCGTAACTAGCTAGCCCAGTGGAATTAATAGCGCCTGCTGAAGTACCACAAAGAATGCGAAAAGGTAACGGGTGAGCCCGAGGTACTAATTCCGCAATGCCTTTTAGCACACCTACTTGGTAGGCCGCACGGGCACCACCACCCGTGAGCAATAATGCTGGTTCGCGCGAAGAGATCATGGTTTGTATGGTTACTCCAACATTGTTAGGGCTAAGTTGCTTTTAATGAGCTGAAAACAGGTTAAACTAAGACGCTGTTTTTTTACATATGATTTTTGTGAGCCATGTTGCTAAACCAGTATGTGCTCACCCAAGCTGGCATTAGGTAAGGATTGTTATTATGACACAGGTTCCACTGGTGGACGCCGTGGCTTTCATTTTGTTTTTTAGTATTTGGTTTGGTTATGCTCGGTTTTCTCGTAAACGAGCAAAGAACCACCACTGTTTGTCGAGCATTCTTTGCACCTTACGGGTGGAGTGGATGAATGCTGTGGTATACAAAGAACAACACATAGCCGACGCGGCCTTAATAGGTAACGTTGAGCGCACAGTGACATTTTTTGCTTCGTCGACTATTTTTGTGTTGGCTGGGGTGCTTACTGTAACCGCTTCGAACGACGCTTTTGTGCGGGTGTTACATGAATTGCCATTTACGGTAGAACAAAGCCATTCCTTAGTGCTGTTAAAGCTAGGGGGCTTGTCGATGATTATGGTGTACGCATTTTTTAAATTTACCTGGGCAGTGCGTAAATTTGGTTTTGTGTCTATTTTATTAGGCATGGCGCCGTCGGTGAGTAAAGCCACCGTAGGCGAAGAAGAAAAAGCTAGGTTCGCTGTTAATACCGCTAAAATTATTGACCAAGCGGGCCATGAATATAACTACGGTTTACGGGCTTATTACTTTGCCCTAGGCTATTTATGTTGGTTTGTAAGCCCGTGGCTGCTTATTGTAGCGGCAGTTATTGTTACCGGCATATTGTATCGTCGTGAATATCATTCGCGGGTGTTACGGGCATTATTAGCCACCCGAAATTATGTGCCAGGGCCAAAAGCGCCGGGCGATTTATAAACGCTTAAACAGGAGAAAGGTTTGATTTTGCAGACTAGTTTTCTAGCATGGACACGGGCAAATGAATGGCACGCTGAGGCGTTAGCACCGGTTAAGCTAGCTAATGGCACCTTGGTGGAAATATGGGACAGTGGCGTGATTGTGTTTACCCCACCAAACCCAAATAACTGCGATATTATTTTGTCTTGTGCGGTGCACGGCGACGAAACAGCGCCAATTGAACTTTGCGATGACCTAATTGAACGATTACGAAATGGGCAATTGGTGTCGCGCTCTCGGCTCATGTTTTTAATTGCAAACCCAGCGGCTATTAATGTTGGCCGCCGCTTTGTTGAAGAAAACATGAACCGTTTATTTAGCGGCGCTCATAGCACGGGGCCTGGATTGGTAAATAAAGAGCGTGAGCGCACTAAAAACATTGAAAGCTATGTGGCGCGATTTTATAACCAAGGTATTGCATTTCAAGCTAGCGGCAATGAACCACCGCGGGAGCGCCTGCATTACGACATGCATACGGCTATTCGCGACTCGGCCCATGAAAAATTTGCTATTTACCCATACCAAAATGGCCAACCTTATAAAGCGCGGCAACTACAGTTATTAAAGGCAATGGGGGTGCCGGTTATTTTATTGCACGATGGCCCCACCACTACGTGTTCTTACTTTTCCGTGAATGAATTTGGCGCCAACGCCTTTACTCTTGAATTAGGTAAGGTGCGGCCGTTTGGGCAAAATGACATGAGCCGCTTTGCTTCGGTGAAAACCATGTTAGAAGCATTAATTACCGATACCTTAGAGTTAGACCAATTAGACCCCGATGACGTGCTTATTTACCAAGTGTTGCGCAGTATTAACCGCACGCAGGAAAATTTCGAACTAAACTTTCCTGACAACGTGGCAAATTTCACAGAGTTTCCACTTGGTTATGACTTAGCGCGGGACGGCGAACTTACTTACCCCGTTGAAGTTGAGGGCGAGTCGGTGGTGTTTCCTAATGCAAAAGTGGCCTTAGGGCAGCGGGCATTATTAACCGTAGTGGCAATTCCTACGGAGTCTTTAGATCTGGTCTGATCAGCTTGGGCGTGCCTAAATTCCTTGCGCAAAGGCGCATGGGCTATGGCTTGTACGCACAAATGAACACTTGGTTAGGCAACTGATATCGCTCTGCGTTTGCAACGACCTTTACGTAAAGGTAAAGTTGCGCGCAAAGGTCAACATGAGAAAAACATTATGACGAAGGAAACTACACCAACAACCAAAGTCACCTCAACCCTGACGGTGATACCGGCACATGCGGTGAACATTCCAATGTTCCAGCTGCTCAAAGAAGACGGTACCGTGCATAAAGGCGCAGTACTGCCGGAAGTTAGTAAAGAGTTAGCTCTAAAAATGTTCAGCACCATGCAATTCATTCGTTTGCTCGACGAACGAATGTTTGCTGCCCAACGACAGGGGCGTATTAGCTTCTATCTTTCTTCACTAGGTGAAGAAGCGGCCAGTATTGGTTCTGCTGCAGCAATTGAGTTTGAAGACATGATTATGAGCCAATACCGCGAGCAAGGTGCTTTAGCCTTCCGTGGGTTTACTGTTGAAGACTTTATGAATCAGTTGTTCTCGAATGAGCGCGACTTAGGTAAAGGACGCCAAATGCCAGTGCATTATGGTTCAGCGGCTCTTAATTTTATGACTATTTCGTCGCCATTAGGTACACAAATACCGCAAGCGGCGGGTTACGCCTATGGCCAAAAGCTGGAAGGTAATAAGAATTGTACCCTGGTTTATTTTGGTGAAGGTGCTGCTTCGGAAGGCGACTTCCATGCGGGGCTGAATATGGCTGCAGTATTTAAAGCGCCAGTTATTTTCTTCTGCCGTAACAATGGCTATGCCATTTCTACACCTGCAAACGAACAGTATGCGGGCGACGGCATTGCACCCCGTGCCACTGGTTATGGTATGAAAGCCATTCGGGTTGACGGCAACGATATTTTTGCCGTGTATAAAGCCACGCAAGAAGCGCGCCGCATAGCCCTTGAAGTAGGCGAGCCGGTATTAATTGAAGCTATGTCGTACCGTATGGCGGGGCATTCAACTTCAGACGATCCGTCGGGTTACCGTACCAAGGAAGAAGAGCAGCAGTGGCATAACAAAGACCCAATGCTGCGCTTCCAAAAATGGTTAGTGGCGAAAGGCTGGATGACCGAAGAACTTGCTGCAGAGCAAATGGAAGCACATAAAAAAGCCGTGCTTGAAGAGCTGAAAAAAGCTGAAACCATTCCTGCTCCACATGTAGACGAAATAATTACCGATGTGTACGACACGCCTACTGATTTGCAAAAAGAACAGTTAGCAGCGTTAAAAGAGCATATTCGTAAGTATCCAGAAGCATATCCAGCAACAGCGGCAGGAGTGAAGTAATGGCCAAGATGAATTTATTACAAGCCGTTAACAGTGCACTCGACATTGCGATGGCCAAGAATGACAAAGTTTGCGTTTTTGGTGAAGACGTTGGGCACTTTGGTGGTGTATTCCGCGCCACCAGCGGGTTACAAGAAAAATATGGGCGCGCCCGTTGTTTTAATACCCCGCTGGTAGAGCAAGGAATTATTGGTTTTGCCAATGGTTTGGCAGCGCAGGGCTCGTTCCCGATTGCTGAAATCCAGTTTGGAGACTATATATTTCCAGCCTTTGACCAAATTGTGAATGAAACGGCCAAATTCCGTTACCGTTCAGGTAATGAGTTTAATGTTGGCGGCCTTACTATTCGTACCCCGTACGGTGGTGGTATTCATGGTGGCCATTATCACTCTCAGTCGCCAGAAGCCTATTTTGCTCATACTCCAGGGCTAAAAATTGTAATACCCCGCAACCCCTACCAAGCGAAAGGGTTATTATTGAGCGCTATTTTTGATCCTAACCCAGTATTATTTATGGAGCCAAAGCGTTTATACCGCGCGGCTGTGGGTGAAGTTCCTGAAGAAGAGTACATGTTGCCACTAGGTAAAGCCGAAGTGGTAAAAGAAGGCACCGACGTAACCGTAGTAGGCTGGGGCGCACAAGTTGAAGTGATTGAAAAAGCAGTGGCCATGGCTGATAAAGACGGCGTGAGCGCTGAAATTATCGATTTACGTAGTATTTTGCCCTGGGACGTAGAAACAGTAGCAAAATCAGTGATGAAAACCGGTCGTTTAGTGGTAAGCCAAGAAGCGCCTCATACTATGGCGTTTGGTAGCGAAGTAGCGGCCACTATTCAAGAAAAATGCTTCTTGTATTTGGAGTCGCCGGTTATGCGTGCGTCTGGTTTAGACACGCCATACCCATTGGCCCATGAGAAAGAATACTTCTCAGATCACTTGAAAACCTATGAAGCAATTAAACGCTCACTGAACTACTAACAGGAGTAACCATGAGTACAGATTTTATTCTGCCCGATATTGGTGAAGGCATTGTTGAATGCGAAATTGTTGAGTGGCTCGTGAAAGAAGGCGATGTCATTCAAGAAGACCAAGTGGTTGTTGAAGTAATGACCGACAAGGCCGTGGTAGAAATACCCGCGAAATTCGATGGCGTTATCACCAAGTTGTATTACAACAAAGGCGATATAGCTAATGTAGGTCAGCCTATTTTTGCGATTGATACCGCTGGTAACGCAGTAAGCAACGCAGCAAGTAACGCAACAAAAAGTGCAGCAGCTGAACCTGTAACTGAGGCGAAAGCTGAAGCTGCTGCCGTTGCACCTGTAGCTGAAACCAAAGCGGCTTCAGCTAACGACTTTATTTTGCCCGATATCGGTGAAGGTACCGTTGAGTGTGAAATAGTTGAATGGCGTGTTGCAGAAGGCGACAAGGTCGTTGAAGACCAAGTAGTTGTTGAAGTAATGACCGATAAAGCGGTGGTAGAAATTCCCGCTAAATCTGACGGCGTGGTGAGCAAGCTTTATTATAATAAAGGCGACATTGCCCGTGTAGGTGAGCCACTGTTTGCACTATCAACAGGCGAAGCTAGCACAACAGTCGCTCAACCAACTGCTAAGCAGCCTACAGCAGTAGCAACGGAAGTTGCACGTAGTGCGGGTGGTGAATTTGAAGCGCCCCAGCCAGCTGTAGCCGGTAAAGTGCTCGCAAGCCCAGCGGTACGCCGCCGCGCTCGCGAGCAAGACATTGACTTAACCACAGTGCAGGGCTCGGGTAAAAAGGGCCGCATTTTAAAAGAAGACTTAACCGCTGCCCCAGCACCGGCTAAAGCCAGTACTGCAGCAGCAAGTTCACCTGCAGTGGCACCTACAGCCGGCGGTACTCGTACCGAGCCAATGCGTGGTGTGCGTGCGGTTATGGCACGCTTAATGACTGAGTCGGTGCAAACCATTCCGCACTTTACCTACGCCGAAGAGTTCGACTTAACGGAACTGCGTTTAATGCATGCAAAGCTTAAAGCCCAGTATGCCGAGCAAGGTGTGCGCTTAACTTTAATGCCGTTCTTCATTAAGGCTATGTCGTTAGCGTTGAGCGAGTTCCCAATTATGAACGCGCAACTAAACGAAGACGCAACAGAAATTACCTATTTCGACGACCACAATATTGGTATGGCAGTGGCCACGAAAGTAGGCTTAATGGTGCCAAATATTAAAGCCGTGCAAAAGCTGTCGTTACTAGAGGTTGCGGCAGAAGTAGCACGCTTAACCGCAAGTGCGCGAGAAGGTAAAGTAGCCCCTGCAGATATGAAGGGGGGTACGATTACTATCTCTAATATTGGTGTTGTTGGTGGTACAGTGACTACGCCTATTATCAATAAGCCAGAAGCAGCTATTGTGGCCTTAGGTAAAGTACAAACCTTACCGCGTTTTGCTGAAGACGGCACAGTGGTAGGGCGTGATATTATGACAGCAAGTTGGTCAGGTGATCACCGTATTATCGACGGAGCGACAATTGCTAACTTTAACAAACGTTGGCAGCAGTTTTTAGAAGATCCAATGCAAATGCTAACGGTCATGCGTTAAGCACGAATATGCATGGTGAAATAAAAGGTGAAATAAAAAAGGTCTGGCAATGCCAGACCTTTTTGTTTTTGTGCATTAATTAAATTACCGTTTGGCAACCATATTGCGTACTAAGCCTGGGAAGAAACGTTGCAACAGTGGGGCTAATTTACTGACGCCAGAGCCAACCACAACTTCGGCTTTATTTTTTTCGATGGCAGCAACAATTTCTTTGGCGCATTGCTCGGCAGAAATACCGCCGGCATTATCTGGGTCTGATTGGTTTAGCTTACTGCCGTCAGCAGACAGCGCATTATGGGCAATTTGAGTATGCACAAAACCTGGGCAAATGGTGGTGCAGCGCACATTCTTGTCGGCCATTTCCGCCCTTAGGCAGTCCATAAAGCCAATCACCCCAAACTTTGAGCCGGCATACCCACTACGTAACTTGGTACCTACTTTACCCGCCACTGAAGACACCGTAACAATATGGCCATCGCCTCGTTTTACCATGTTAGGTAATACCGCTTTGGTGAGTGCCACCACACTAAAGTAGTTAATTTCCATTAAGTTGCGGTACACCTGAAAATTGGTTTCAAGGGTTAAGCTGCGTTGCGACACACCCGCGTTGTTAATTAAAATATCAATTGGCTGTTGAGCTACTAAGGCTTGTGCTTGTTCATAGGCCGCCTCAGGCTGCATTAAATCGATGGGTAACACTTGGTGTTCGCCTGGTAAGCGGGCAGCGAGATCCTTTAATGTGGCTTCACTGCGGGCGCTTAAAATCAACTTGGCACCTTTGGCTGCTAACGCTTCGGCTAAGGCAAGGCCTATTCCTGAAGATGCACCGGTTAACCAAACCGTTTTACCTTGTAGTTGACTCATGACGTCACTTCTCCCATGTCGCGTTCTAGTTGTCTTTTTACGGGGGCAAAGCTTTTTCTATGTATTTTGCACACGCCGTGCTCTTGAATAAGTTCTAAATGTTGCTTGGTTGGGTAAGCCTTGTGCTGCTTAAAGTTATATTGTGGGTACTGCTCATGCCACTCCAACATTTGTCGGTCGCGCTCAACTTTAGCCAAAATAGATGCGGCAGCGATGCATTGCTCATGGGCGTCACCGCCGATAATGGCTTCAGCCGGCATGGCTAAACCGACTGGAATACGGTTGCCGTCGATTAAGGCTTTCTCGGGTTGCACACTTAAGGCTTCAACGGCTCGTTTCATGGCCAATAGCGAAGCGTGCAATATATTTAACTCGTCTATTTCGTCAGCGTCGCATTGGGCAATAGCCCAAGCAAGGGCGTGCTGTTTAATTTCTTCACTTAAAGCGTTACGTTTCTTTTCGCTGAGTTTCTTTGAATCGTTAATTCCTTCAATGGGGTGGTCGGGGTGCAAAATAACTGCTGCTGCCACCACGGGGCCTGCAATAGGGCCACGGCCTGCTTCATCGGCACCACAAATTAATGGAAATGCATAGGTGTTCATAGCTGAGCCTGTTTGTTTGCTGTTACTGGCGTAAAGCACATGCGCTGAACAAGTTGTTTGAGCATGTCTAATGAAGGTTTAATTTCGTCGAGGCGAATAAATTCGTCCGGTTGGTGTGCTTGGGCAATAGAGCCCGGGCCCATAACAATGGTTTCACAGCCAAGATCATTAATAAATGCCGCTTCAGTACAGTAGTTGGCGGGCTCGGCTTTATGACCACTGATTTCTTCAGCCAGCTTCACTAAGGTTGCATCGGCCGGGCAGCTATAACCGGGAATTGGTGGGTGCATGGCAGTAATGTCAATAGCACCAGGATATTGCTTGCGTAGTTCGCTAAGTTGCTGCACTAGCATGTTATCAAGGTAATCCATAGGCATACCGGGCAATGGCCGCATGTCCATGTGTAGTTCACAACAGGCACAAATACGGTTGGCGGCGTCGCCACCGTGTATATAGCCTAAATTTAGGGTTGGGTGCGGTACCCTAAAAGCAGGCTCGCTGTAGGTGTCGCGCAAATGCTGTTGGAGCTGTAACAGCTCATGAGTAACCTTATGCATTACTTCAATGGCATTTAAACCTGCGTCTGGGTCGGAACTATGGCCGCTGCGGCCAGTAACCCGTATACAGTCGGTAACATGCCCCTTGTGCATACGCACGGGTACCATGTTAGTGGGCTCGCCAATAATGGCAAATTCAGGCTTTAGGTTAGCAAAGCGGTGAAGTTCACGGGCCCCAGCCATAGTGGTTTCTTCATCGGCGGTGGCTAAAACATAAATAGGCTTAGTTAATTTTGTTAGGTCCATGTCGCGCAGGGTGTCGAGCACGAAAGCAAAAAAGCCTTTCATGTCGGCGGTGCCTAAGCCATACAGCTTGTTATTGGCTTCGGTTAGTTCAAAGGGGTTTTTACTCCAGCGACCTTCGTCCCAAGGTACCGTGTCGGTGTGGCCCGACAGCAATAAACCACCGCTTAAATGTTCAGGGCCAATGCGGGCTAATAAATTGAACTTACCCGTCTGCGACTCGAGCTCTTTTATACTAACTTTAAAACCAAGCTCGGTAAGCCAAATACCCAGTTGGTCAATAACGGTTTTATTCGACATGTCTAAGTCGGGGTTTAAGCACGAAATGGATGGTGACGCTACTAAAGCGCGGTACATATCGAGAAAAGCTGGAATACGTGCCATAAGGCCCTCGCAGTATGAATGAATAATTATGACAATATGCTAGTTATCTTATCACTTAGCCATAAAAAAGGAGCCGCAAAGCGACTCCTTTTGTGCTCATTGCAGGTGCTAAGTAACCGTTAGCCGGCCATTTGGTACAAGTAGTTCGCCTGAATACCTAATGGAATACCGAACATTGAACCAACCGTCCAGTACAAGATTAGGAAGCCCGACCAAGCAATAAGTAACGCTATGGAGTAAGGCAGCATAATAGAAACCAAGGTGCCAATACCGGTGCCTTTCACGTAACGCTGACAGTACACCACCACTAGCGGGAAGTAGGGCAGCAGTGGGGTAATAATATTACTGGCCGAGTCACCAACACGGTAAGCCGCCTGAGTTAAGTCGGGCGAATAACCGAGCTGCATGAGCATAGGTACGAAAATAGGTGCTATAAGTGCCCACTTAGCTGAAGCCGAGCCTACAAACAGGTTAATAAACGCTACTAGGAAAATAATTCCTATTAGCGTAACGCTGCCTGGTAAAGCAAGTGCTTTCAGGAAGTTAGCACCATTAATTGACATGATAATGCCAATGTTAGAGTCGCCAAAGGCCTTAATAAAGAGTGCACAGAAGAAGGCCATAACCACATAGTAAGCCATACCTTCCATTGAGCGTGTCATAGCGCTAATAACGTCGCGACTTTCTTTAAACACCCCAGCCACATAGCCGTGGACAATGCCTGGAATCCAGAAGAACAAGAAAATAAGCGGCACAATTGACTGCATTAGTGGTGCGGTAAAAGATGCTAATTCACCATCGGCGTCACGTAAGGCCGAGCCCTCGGGTAAACTTACTACCACCAGGAATATAGCCCCGGCTAACATAGTTAATACGGCCGAGTAAAATGCTTTACGGTCACGCGGGGTAACGGCTTCAATTTTTGGAATGTTGTCTGTGTCGCCGTCGATGGCAGTATTTTTTAAACGTGGTTCAATCACCTTATCGGTTAGCCACCAGCCTACGGCGATAACTAAAAATGACGATGCAGCGGTAAAGTACCAGTTGTTTAAAGGGTTAAGCTGAATGGTTTCGTCCATCATTTCAGCGGCAACTTGGGTAAACGACATGATCATTGGGTCGATAGCGCTCGGGATAAAGTTGGCGCTAAAGCCACCGGAAACCCCGGCAAAAGCAGCGGCAATACCGGCTAAGGGGTGCCGACCTGCAGCGTAGAAAATCATGCCGCCTAACGGGATAACCAACACGTAACCCGCGTCTACGGCCGTGTGGCTAATAATGGCGACTAAGATAAGCACCGGGGTTAATAGCTTTTTCGCAGTGGCGTCGATCATGAGCTTAATAGCTACATTAATAAAGCCACTTTGCTCGGCCACACCCACACCTAACATAGCCACCAACACCACGCCTAAGGGCGCAAAACCAGTGAAGGTGGTAACCATGGTGGAAAGAAAGTTGGCAAGGCGGTCTGGTGCTAAAAGGTTATTTACCTGAACCGCTTCCGTAGACCCAGGTAAAGGCGAACTAAAGGTATAAAAAGATAGGGCAAAACTAAGACCCCAAATAATGACGATCAGACCGGCGAACATGACAGCGGGATCAGGTAATTTGTTACCGACGATCTCAACTTTGTTCAACAGACGGTTTAAAAGACCGTCTTGGTCACTCCCTGTAATTTGCTTATTATTGCTCATTGCTTATCCCCGTGGTTAGCGCACGTGTTCTATGTAAATAATTGGTTAAAGGAACTAATCAAGAATACATGGAACAGTGCGCTGGGGGTAGAGACAATTGTATGAAGTCTGTCCAGTTAAAACAAAAAGCGTGCGCCAAAGCCCCAGGTCGACTTTGAATACACGTCGTTAAAGGTCATTCCCACCGACATTTGCGGACTAAAGTAGTACCAAATTGACGCCACCACACCGTGGTTTGAATTTAACCCAGAAAACTTAATGTAGCGGTAGCCTAAACGGGTTTCAAAGGCGTCAAAACGGTTACGCAGGCCGGTGTTTAAGGTATAAAAGTTGGTGCCATTATTAAAAACGTTGCTGCTTGGAGTGTAGCGGCCAAGAGAGCCAGAAAAGTCCCAGGTAACACCGTCGGCAATGGTGAAATATTTACCGGCGCCAATGTCTAGTACCGATTCGCGACGGCTATTGCCTTGGTAGCTTGAGTATTTAGTGTTCTGGTAGGTGCCAGTTACAAAAAACTTATGCTCTAACTCGTATTCCACATCAATAAATAAACCACTGCTACTGCCATTGCTGTCGGTGTAAGCCGCAGACACATGGGTATAGCTAGGCTGGCTAAGCGTAACCGCTTGGCTTGGCAAGGCAAAGAGCATGAGTGCAGCGCCAACTAGTAATGCGCCAGTGGTTTTTTGGAAGCTGTGTGCCAACATGAAAAGTCTCCGCAAGAAAAAGTGGGTGTAGCTATGGGGCAAGTATACCATGGTAAAAGCTAATTCTTGACTGTACTGCGTAAGCATTCTGTTAAGGCGAACGCTGAGCTGGGCTTAATTAAAGCTAGACAGCATACCCAAGGCCAGAAAGTTTACGGTATGATAGAAAAAACCATAAAACTTAGAACACATTTTTGTTTGTGTTTACCTACATAAAAGGTTGCCTCCATGACCATTAAGGCTATGAACAACACATTAAAATTAAGCGCCCTTGTTGCAGGGCTAATGTTTGCATTTTCTGCTGCCGCTGTTGAACGCAGCCAAGTTTGGGTGCATGAAATTGAACAGCCTGCTGGGGCGGTTGCTTTAGCCCAAAGCGCGCAAGCAAATGAGCTTCGCGACTCGCTTGTACAGCCTTGGGTGCACCAGTTACCTAGTGGTAGCCGCTTAGTCGATAAGTCTGGCCAAGTAAGTACTTTGCCTGTGCTGCAAGTGCCTTTAGCTACCACCCGCTTTACTCAAGGAAAAGTAACCGTAGCAGGTGCTGAAAAAGTAACTTTTTATATGAACGGTGAGCGCATTAAAAGTAGTGGCGCCAGTGCTGAACTTGCGTTGCGCACCGGCGACCATCAGCTTCTGGTTTTAGTTGAAGACGCTAGTGACTGGGCAAGTTTAGACTTAACTTGGGAAGGTAAGGCAGAGCATGACTTACTCGATACGAGTAAACCCAGCAGGCTACGCATAAGCCAAGAGCAAATGTTCGACACTCCTAGCGTCACCTTGGTTGAGGTGTCGCCTAATGGCCAATATATGGTTTGGCGCAAGCAGCACTTCACGCCAGCCACTGGTAATAAGGCGCAGGTAGACTTACAAGTTTTCGACATCAAAAACCAACGCACCCTGTATCGCTGGGATAATGCAGGAGCTTATGGGTTCGCTTGGCATGACAATAGCCAGCAGTTAGCCTTTATTCAGGGCGAGCGCGTACAACGCTTAAACCTGAACGACTTGTCGCAAGAAACACTAACCGCCGAGCTTAAGGGGCTACGGAATATAACCTGGGCAAATCAAGACACTTTGCTTTTAAGCTGGAATAAAAAAGGCGAGCAAGACGGCGATATGATTAAACATTATCGTGCCTTAGAAGATCGTTGGTCGAGTTTTCGTGACAATAGCCAGCTTTATACTTTAAATGTAAACAACAAAGCATTACAGCAAATAAGCTCAGGCCAATCGTCGATTAGCTTGCGGAGTGTAAATAACGACGGTGAGCGTATTTTAGTCAGCGAAAGGCTGATTGACTACACTGAGCCGGCCCATAGCAAAACCGCCTTGCGCGAGCTAAATATAACAACTGGCGCCGTGGTAGAGCTTGGTGAACACCGCACGCTAAATAACGCTATTTATGTGGGTAATGATATTTATGTGGTAGCGGGGCCGGAATTTGCGAATGGCGCAGGGCGTAATTTGCCGGAAGGCTGGTTAGCGAATAACTACGACGGGCAGCTATATCGCTTACAGCGCAATGGCCAAGTAGTAGCCTTAAGCCGTAACTTCAACCCAGCAATTGGAAGCTTGCAAGGCTTATCGAATGGCAACCTGCTGCTTTCGGTAACAGAACATGACACGACGCAGCTGTATTCATATCGCGTGCAAGAAAATGACTTTCAGCGGGTAAATACTGGGCTTGATGTGGTGAACAGTTTTAGTGCTAGCGAAGAAGCAATCCCAACCATTTATTTTGCTGGTACCGGTGCGACAGCGCCTAGTCGTTTAGCTAGCGTGCAGTTAGGGCAAGGCACCCCTAAAGTGCTGTGGGACAGTGCGCAATATTATAGCAACAACCATATTCACGACATTCGTGAGTGGAACTTTAAAAACCAAGCGAACGACACTATTTATGGCCGAGTTCATTTGCCGCCAAACTTCGACCCTAAGCAACAATATCCGGCGTTAGTTTATTACTACGGCGGTACCTCGCCGGTGCAACGGGCTTTTACGGGACGTTACCCATTTAACCAGTGGGCTGCACAAGGCTATGTGGTGTATGTAATTCAACCTTCAGGTGCCACTGGTTTTGGGCAAGAATTTTCAGCTCGGCATGTGAACGCTTGGGGTGAATACACGGCTAACGACATTATCGACGGTACCAAGCAGTTTTTAGCCGCCCATGACTTTGTTGATCCGGCCCGAGTAGGCCACTTAGGGGCGTCGTACGGTGGCTTTATGACCATGTTGTTGGCTACACAAACAGATATATTCAGTGCTTCTATGTCGCATGCAGGTATTAGTAATATAACGTCGTACTGGGGCGAAGGCTGGTGGGGCTTCCTGTATTCAGGCGAGGCGACCAAAGGCTCTTTCCCTTGGAATAACCCCGAGCTATATAGCCAGCGGAGTCCGGTGTTCCATGCGGACAAAGTAACTGCACCCATGTTACTAATTCATGGCGATTCTGATACCAACGTGCCACCGGGCGAAAGCCACCAAATGTATACGGCATTAAAAATATTGGGTAAAGAAGTAGAGCTGGTGGAATTTAAGGGGGCTGATCACCATATTATTCCGCGCGACGCACGTTTTCGTTGGTGGGACACCTACATGGCCTTTTTCGACAAGCACTTAAAAGGCGAGCCCGAGTGGTGGAACTATTTACACCCAGCCAGCGAGTAAGCGTTGTTAACCTTATTTAAAAACCTACCTTGGTCTGCGAAGTACACAGTGCCACCGCTAGTGGTGTCGCTGTTACTTATGCTGGTGTTTTTTTTACCTGACGCAACCAAGCTTACGCTAACCTTCGAACGCGAGCTGATTATTCAAGGCCAATGGTGGCGGTTGCTTACGGGGCAGGCGGTGCACTGGGGGCTTGGGCATTTTATTATGAATGTGGCTGGCGTGTGGTTAGTTTGGTTGCTGTTTGCTGAATATGCCACCGGCTGGCGCTATGGCGTGATTATTGTTGCTATTGCCGTAGCGAGTAACTTAGGTATGTTCTGGTTTGATCCAAAGGTGGAATACTATGTGGGTTTTTCAGGCACCTTATATGGGCTTTTTGCCTGGGGCGGGGTGCAAGACATTCGCCACAAAGTACCCTTTGGTTGGCTACTGCTGGTTGCGGTTGTTGTCAAAGTGGCTTACGACTTAAGGTTTGGTGCCGTGTCTATTTCTGGTGTAAGCGCCGACAACCTAGCAGTAGCGGCGCATTTCTTCGGGGTGGTTGGTGGCATACTGCTAGCCCTTGTTAGCAATAACCGCTGGCAGCGTGGCTAGTGCTCGAAAATTCACTTTCGCTTCCGTGGCTGTTTATTCTTTCTGTTTTTAGCGTGTTTACGCAGCTGGTACTCACGCACCATGGCTTTTAACCGAGCGCGTTTACGTTCCCACCGCCAGCGTTTCACCGCTAGCAAAACCCCAAGAATTAAAATGGCAAGACCAAATATTATGGCACTTTGCTCGGCTAGAGCTTGCGTTTTTTGTTCTAAATGAGAATCAAGTGCTGGGGTTACGCTTAAATAAATATCATACATAATTGGCAGGCCAAAAATGAGGGCTGCCGAGGCAATTAACGTCCACCCTAATATATGCACAGAGCGCGGTAAGCGCCTTGATTCTTTGCCATTAGTTATTTTTTGCTGGTTTTTTGTGCGCCGCATGCCACGCTCACGTTAATAAAATTAATTTATGTGCTCATTTTAGCATGGTTAGAGATTTTTATAGCCAGAATAAGAATGGTGCAGAGTTTGACAAATTGACCCATTCATTTAAGATAGTAACCAGTTACTATCTTTTCTTGAGGGTTTTATGAATCGACTTGCTGCACTCGCTGTATTTGAACTATTTTTATTAAGTTGCTGTTCGAGGGCAGTATAATGAAAAATAAACTTAAGACCTTTTTAAAAGGCTCACCGGTTTTGGTTGGCTTGTTTTTAGGTGCATTGTTGATTGTTATTTTTATTGCTAGCCGACAATCGCCAGAATGGGTGGAAACAAAGAATGATCCTCTTTTGGTGCAAGTAATTGAAGCACAGTTATTGCCTTTCCGTGTTGAAGCACGGGGCCATGGTGTGGCGCGGCCAACTGAAACGTGGCAGGCCACTGCCAATGTAATGGGCCGAGTAGTAGAGCGTCATGCGGAATTAGAAAGCGGTACTATTATTTCTGCGGGCAGTTTATTAGTTGCTTTAGACCCAAGCCGCTATGAACTGGCGATTGCCGATGCGCAAGCCGAGATTAATAGTGTGCAAACCGAGCAGCGAAAGTTAAATTTAGAACAATTAAATACACAGCGTTTACTAGAGTTAGAGCAAGCACGTTTGGCGCTATCGGAACAAGAGCTAAGCCGCCAACAACGTTTAGCCGAAGTAGGTACCGTGTCGCAAACACGGCTAGACGAACAGCACCGAGCTACTCTTGCCCAGCGCCAAGCGGTAACTACCTTAGAAAATAATTTAAGTTTAATACCAGCCCAGTTAGACATGCTAACTGCCCGCCTAGCAAGAGCAAAAGTTCGTTTGGCGCAAAGTGAACGAGACTTGCAAGACACCCGTTTTTTAGCACCCTACGACCTTAGGTTAGGGCCAGTAGAAGTACAGTTGCATCAGTTTGTGGCTGTAGGGCAACGACTTTTTCAAGCCGACAATATTAGTACGGCGGAAGTAGAAGCGCGAATACCTTTTTCGCAGTTGAGCCGTTTACTGGGTAACGTGTCGAGCAAGTCGAGAGATGCCATTACTATAGCCGAGAGGCTTGATTTGTCGGTGCTCGACGCGCGCTTAGAGCTAGTGGGCGCTACAGGTGTTGCTTGGCCTGGTAAGGTTGTACGTATAGCCAGTGGTTTAGACCCTAAAACCCGGGCGGTGCGGGTGGTGGTTCGGGTAGAACGGCCTTATGAAAATATACAGCTGCCGCACAAACCGGCGTTACAAAGAGATATGTATACCCGGGTGGTTATTTCAACCCATAGTGAGGCACCGTTACTTGCTATACCGGCCAGTGCTGTTCATCAAGGTGAAGTAAGGCTGGTGAATAGCCAACAGCAACTTGAACGGCGTGTGGTGCAAGTTGATTTTGAGCAAAATGGCCTAGCGGTTATTACTGCAGGAATTGAGCCCGGAGAGTTGGTGATAGTAGACGACATTGCCAGTGCGATTCAGGGCACACTGGTATTACCCCAACGTAATGAGGCCTTAGAGCACCGTATTGTTAGCCTAGCGGCAGGAGAGCAGCAATGATTCGTTGGTTTGCAGGCCACCCAACCGCCGCTAATTTGCTCATGCTTATTATTTTGGCAGCAGGTATTTTTGCGGCTCCCGCCTTAAAACGTGAAACCTTTCCCGACTATCGGCCAACGGAAGTGTCAATTTCTATGCTTTATCGTGGGGCCAGTGCGGCTGACGTTGAAGACGCTATCTGTCGGCGCTTATATGATGCGGTGAAAGGGGTTGAATACCTAGATGAATTTCGCTGTGCCGCGCAAGACAATATTGCTACAGCTACGGCAAAAATGATGGCCGAAGGCGAGCCCATTCGCTTCTTGACCGAGCTGCAAACAGAAGTAAATGCCATTATTGACTTACCCGCTCGCGCCGAGCCTCCCATTGTTCGTGAACTTCACCGCAGTGATTTAGTTGCTGCGGTTGCAGTAGGCGGCGACTTGCCGATTAACCAGCTGGAAGACTACGCTTTACGTTTAGAAGCTAAAATAATGGCGCTTGAAGGTGTTGCCCAAGTGGCTATTCATGGGGTATCACAACGGCAATGGCAAGTAAGTGTGCCCCGCGATGTGCTTGGTCAACATGGCCTTTCTGCCCGTACTTTAGCTAGGCGTGTAACTGGGCAAAACATTGATTTACCTTTAGGCACGCTTGAAACCCGCGATCGCGATGTGCTGTTGCGCTTTACCGATCAACGCCGTTCCTTAGCCGACTTAGCTTTACTGGTGGTGGCCTCTGATAGTGACGGCGGTGAAATTACTTTAGGCCAAATTGCCACGCTGCGTGAAGTAGGTGAGCGGGCGGAAGAAAAAGTACACTTTAATGGTCGGCCCGCGGTAGTGCTGGAAGTAAGTAAGGCATTACAGGCCGATGCGCTTAAAGTGAAAGATCAGCTAGATCAGTTAATTGCAGATGAAAGCAAGCACTACCATGGCTTAATGGAGCTAACCGTAACCCAAGACATGACTAGCATTGTTCGCGACCGGCTTAAAATGTTGGTTGAAAACGGGGTGATGGGTTTCTTGCTGGTCGTGCTGGTAATGAGCTTATTTTTCCGCCCTAGCTTGGCCATTTGGGCTGTTTTAGGGTTGCCCGCAGCTTTTATGGGCGCCTTTATTGTGATGGCCTTTACCGGCTTAAGCATAAATATGATTACTCTAGTTGGTTTGTTGATGGCCATTGGTATTGTTATGGACGATGCCATTGTGATTACCGACAACATTGCAACTTTAGCGCAACAGGGTAAGTCGCCTTTCGAAGCCGTAGTGGAAGGTACTCGGCAGGTTTTGCCAGGAGTATTTTCGTCATACTTAACTACTGCTGCAGTGTTTTTACCCCTTGCATTTTTAGTAGGAGAGTTAGGGGCGGTATTGGAAGTATTGCCTATTGTATTAGTGGCAGCCCTAACGGCTAGCTTAATTCAAGCCTTTTGGGTTTTGCCTCATCATTTAAGACGCAGTGTTGCCAAATTAGAGCAAAAGCAAGCATCGAAATTAAGACAGCGCTTTGACCAAGCCTTCGACACTTTTCGTGAAGCCGTTGGTCGCTTTACGGATCACGCTATTCGGTTTAGGTACGGTGTGTTGGCTGCTGTTATTGTGCTTATTCTTGGTTCGGTGGGCTACATTGCTGGCGGGCATATTGGCAGTGAGGCTATGCCAGAAATTGACGGTGACGTGCTTGAAGCGCGAGTTTTGATGCCACAAGGTACGCCCCTTGCGCGTACGGAAGAAGTAACCGCACAAGTCGAAGCGGCCATGCAGCGACTCAATGAGAAATATAGCCCCTTGCAACCGGGTGATGCTGCTTTAGTTGTTGCCATGCAAACACGATTTAATTTCAACCGTAGCGCCCATGAAGCGGGCCCGCATGTGGCAACGGTTATTGTTGACCTATTAACCGCCGAGCAGCGCAGTATAACTTTGAATGAGCTGACAATGGCTTGGCAGCAAGAAATAGGTGTGATTAATGGAATTGAACGCTTAATTATTCAAGAGCCAGGCTTTGGTCCTTCGGGCACACCCGTTGAAGTTCGTTTACAAGGCGACGACTTAGCTGAGCTGAAAACGGCCTCGGCGGAACTGGCACAGTTTTTAAGCAATTATTCAGCCGTATATAACGTTACAGACGACTTACGTTTAGGAAAGCCACAACGGGCCTTTGCTTTAGCTGAAGGGGCTCATGGTTTGGGCTTAACAGCTGAAGACGTGGCGTCGCAATTACGGGCCGCATTTCTTGGCGACATTGTTGATCGACAGCGTATTGGCGACCATGACGTACAAATAGTGGTACGGCAAAGTGAAGCAAACCGAAGTAGCCTTGACGATATTGCTGATCACACCATTATTTTACCTAATGGCCAGCAGGTACCTCTTGACGTGGTAACCACCATTACAGAGCGGCGCGACTGGTCGCGTATTAATCGAATTGACGGCCGCCGCACCGTAACAGTAGAAGCTAATGTAAATGCTCAGCTTTCAAGTGGACAAGTTATTGTGGGTGAACTAAAGAAAAGCTGGCTGCCAGACTTTGAAATGCGTTACCCCAATATACATGTGGTATTTGAAGGCCAAGTAGCCCGTTCGGCTGAAACCGGGGGGTCGATAGGCCGAGGGTTGCTGATAGGCCTTGTGGGTATTTTTATTATTCTTTCATTCCAGTTTCGCAGTTATGTAGAGCCCCTAATTGTTATGCTGTCGATACCCTTAGCCTTTATTGGTGTGCTTTGGGGCCATGTGTTTATGGGCTATTACTTGTCGATGCCGTCACTTATCGGAGCTGCGTCGTTGGCGGGAATTGTGGTTAATAATGCTATTTTGCTTATTCAATTTATTAAAACGAATCGGCAGCAGGGCTTAACTACAGTAATTGCAGCAGGGCAAGCAAGCCGCGACAGGCTTCGCGCCATACTTATTTCATCTACCACAACCATTGCTGGCTTATTACCCTTGTTAGCCGAAACCAGTACTCAAGCGGGCTCGATAAAGCCTCTGGCAATTGCGGTAGTATTTGGCTTGTTAAGTGCCACGGTGCTTGTCATTGTGGTAATTCCGGCATTTTATGTGCTGCTAGATGATTGGGGGCTGGCGCAAGAGCAAGAGCCGTCCAGCCACTAAACCGTGTTACTGCAGTGAAGTCGCTTGAGGTACACAAATGCCGTTATTTAGAATGATACGTGGCCGCGGCGCTATACTACAGTCTGACATTAATTGACTGTCACGATTGAAAGCTGCCGAGGCTTCGTTATAACGTGAAATAAGCTCGAGTAGGGCTTGTTCGTCGGCTACTTCAGTAGAATAAATAATATAGCGTTCAGGGCCACCACAGGCTTTAACGCCTACTTCGGCTAGTTTACAGCTACTTAAGTTTTGTGCATAGGCAACACCTGCGGTAGCACGAATGTCACTTAGTAATCCGGCTAAGCCTTCTGCCGCAGGCAGGGGGGCGGTAAATAAAGGTTCAGCCACAACTTCAGCCTGCGCTTGGCTTGCGTTTGATTTAGCGGCGTCATTATTACAAGCGGTTAGCAGTAGTAACGGACTAATTAAGCACACACCGGCTAAATTACGAATTTTTTTTCTCATTTGGTATTCCTGTTCATGCAATGAAAAGGGGCCCCGCAAGGCCCCTTCGTTAAAGGTGTTGAACGGTCGTTTAAACGTTTAGTTTACGACGACGACGAACAAACACAAGAGGTAAGGCTAGAAGTGCTGCGAAAATTCCGAAGCTACCTTCGTACCACTTTTTACTCTTCTTCTTAGGAGCTTCTTCTTCAACTTTAGCTTCAACAGTTACCGAAGCAGATGCCGTGTCGCTGAGCTCACCGTCAGACACAGTTACTTCGAAAGTAAGTGTAGCTTGTGCTGATAGTGTAGGCGCAACAAAAGACATTTCTGCAGTGTTGGCATTGTTAATAGTTACTGAAGGTCCAGCTGTTTGTGTCCAGCTAAAGCTTAGCTCGTCGTCATTGGCGTCGGTACTTGAAGCAGCGCTTAAAGTAACCGTTGTACCAGCAGCAGCTTTACCGCCACCACCAGTTACTGCCGCAACTGGAGCAACATTAGCTTCGGCCACCATAACAGTTACTGTACCTGTTGTTGTAGCAGCGCCATTGGCGTCTACCACACGGTAAGTAAAGCTGTCTTCGCCTACAAAGTCTGCTTCAGGTGTGTATACAAACACGAGCGACTGTGCAGCTACGCCCATTGCAGTTGGCTCAACTGGCTCTACAGGCTCTTCTGGGTCGGTTACTACTGGTGCTACCGTACCGTTTGCTGGTGCAGTAACAATTTCAATAGAACCTTCACCTTCAGCCTTAAAGGTCATTGGCTGTACAGCGGTCCAGGTGTTGCCTTCAGCTGTTAAGCGGGTGTTTGACGTGGTGGTGAAACCTAAGTTAAAGCTTTCGCTTAAGTCGATTTCAATGGTTTCGTTTTCAATAACCGCCGCAGTAACATTACTGGCTTGACCAATATTGTTTGGCGTTACGTCATATTCAAACTCCATGAAACCTTTCACACCGCGCTGGAACACAACTTGGCGAGCTTGGTTTGAAACAGGCGCTTGTCCTGAACCATCAAAGTATGAAGTATAGCCAACCTGTCCAAGTACATCTTCGAACCCAACACTGCCGTAACCAAGAACAGCTGGCATGTCAATGTAGTTGAAATATACTCGATCTGTTTCTAAGGCTATCCAGATTGAGAAGGTAAAGCGTTTACCCGAGGTATCACCCCATTGTGCAACATCATTCCATTCGATAACAAACCAATCATCTACGCCATCACTTAAAATATTGTAGAGGATAGAGCCGCCGGCATCACCACCAACTTCAAAGTCAGACCAGAACGGAGCTAGTACACCGTTAGGTGCTACTGGGCTTGGCATGTTTTGGTTTAGGTATGACAGGCCGAAGGTTTGTGCAGCTGCACTAATCATACCGTTTTCGCTAAAGCGAATGGTGCCTACAAAGTTACCATCATAAGTAAAGCCACCATAGTTACCAATTGGGAAGCTATATACAACTTCGTCACAACCAGCGTCGCAAGGAATAACTGCGTTGTTTACAGGAATATCAGTTAACGACCAGCCTGCATACGGGAACGGATTGTTAGCTAAGGTAATATTACCTGCGCTATCGGTTAGAGTACCAGCCCATGTCATCGACTGCTTGTTTTGCGCTATGCTAAAGCCTACTTGTGAGGCATTTAAGCCATTGCTTACTATTGAGCTTTCATCCAAGGTGGTGCCTTCTGGAATCAGCATAGTAAAGCTTACTGGTAACGAACTACCGCTATTACCAACACGCGACTTAACGGTAGCTGGGGTTGCGGTGGTTAGGTTAGCAGCGTCTGCTACAACAGTAGAGATTACCTGTGCGTCGGCGGTGTGCTGAGCAACTAGTGCAATCGGCATACGCGCGTCTGCGAACTGGCCTGAAGCGTCGCTCCATAGTACTTCACCGAATGCCCAACCTGGCTCGGCATAAGTAACATCTACCGCTAGGGTAAAGCTGGCTTCACCTTCAGCGTCTAGAGTAATACTCGTTTCGCTTAAAGTGCCGTGTACGCCTGGTGTAGTAAAGTTAACAGTACCATTCCAAGTGCCTTCAGAGTCGAGCAAGTTAGTTATAGTGCGGTCGAATTCGCAGCTAATAACACAACCTACAGAAGCAATAGAAGCAGTGTCGAAGGTAATTGCTGTTTTAATTGCATTAGCAACATTTAAGCGGCCTGCACCACGTTCGAACGGGCCTGCTAAAGTAGTGGCGTCTTCCATCCGCACACCTGAGCTGGTTGAGCTCATTAGTACTGATTTCACCTGTTTAGCGTCTAAACCCGGGTTGAGTTGACGTACCAACGCGGCAGCACCTGCTACGTGCGGGCTTGCCATACTAGTACCAGAAAGTGCACCGTAGCCATCGTCGCCGTCGTTTGGAACATAGGCCGACAAAATGCTAGTGCCAGGAGCAGCTAGGTCTGGCTTCAGGTAGCTAGCGTTGCCATTTGGACCGCGCGAGCTTGATGCTGACATAATATCAGTTGAAGCTTCGTCAACAAAAGTTGTTGGTTCTGGTGAAATTGTTGCTGTGTCGCCTTCTTGCCAGCTAGCGAACATAGTTGCGCCATTTTCCTTCGAGATTGCTACTGAAGGTAAGCTTGCACCAGGCATAGACATGGAGATAATGCCAGTTGCGGCGTTATCATAAAGGATCATAGCAACCGCACCAGCGGCTTGTGCGTTGTTGGCTTTATCAGTAAATGCACAGCTACCACGAGGAATAACCGCGATTTGGTCTTTAAAGCTGTCGGCTGCAAAAGCATTACAACCTTCAACGTTATTTTCGTCTACGGCTGCCGAGAAGTTGATTTCTGCAGTAATAGCAATGCGTGGTGCATTTTCTTCTACTTCAGGATCAGTTGGCCATTCGAAGTCACCACTACCCATAATAGAAGGTACGCCGTCTAGGCCGGGTGCTGTAGTAGTGAAGTCGGCAAAAAAGCGACCGGTTTGGGTATTTGCTACCGCTAAGCCAGACTCAGCACAGGCTGGGCAACCAATAGTAGTGCTGCCAGGGCCTGAGTTACCCGCAGAGGTAACCATTAGTACACCGGCTTCTTCAGCTGCGGCAATAACTGTTGTGTAAGGGCTGCCAGCAGGATCTGCTGCACCGCCACCGCCACCCCATGAGTTATTCACTACATGAGCACCGTCAGCAACGGCGTCTTCTAGTGCTGAAATTAGCATGATATTAGAACCACCACCTGGACTTGTTGGGGTTCTAAATAGTGCTTTGTACACCATTAAGCTTGCGCCTGGGGCAACACCAGAAATGTTAACGTCGACACCTTGGAAGTTAGCAGCTACCGGGTTACCAACAGCTGTACCCGCTACGTGCGTACCGTGGCCACCAAGGTCGAGTGGGCTAATATTTTCGTCTGGGTGAACAGCAAAAGTAGGGGTGTAATAACGAGCTAATACAAGCTTGTCGTTACAGAAGCTAGCTTCTATTAATGAACAGTAGTCGTCGTTCGGTAACCCTTCAGGGCGCACATGACCATTACTTTGGAACATGGCGTGTTCAGCGCGAATACCACCGTCGATGATAGCTACTTTTACGCCTTCACCAGCACGGTCGCGGCCAGCGCTACCACCAATGGCTTCCCAAACTTCTGGGGCGCCAATAAGGTCAAGCGACGTGTCTGTTTGAGCATAGAACATTTCATGTTCGTATACGCGCTTAACACCAGGCGTTGCTTGTAGTTCGGCCTTCAGGTCAACTTCACCTGGGTGTGAAACGATAAGACCATTCATGAGCACATTGAGGCTACGCTCAACTTGCAACTGTGGGTACTTTTGCGAAAGCGCGCTAAATAATTCTGTTTGGCGCTCGTTTAAGTAGGATGCATAGGACTGTGCTTCGTTCGACTTAGAGTCTAGTCGAGCTGAGTCAGATGCACTACGGTGTGTTGCTGCATAGCCGGCTACACCGCCTTTATAAGTTGCAACGGGCGCATCGTGTAACTCAACAATATAATATGTTGGGAACTGCTGTTGCGCTAATCGCGTGACTTTTTGTTCTGAACTACCGCGCTCAACAAGCGTGGCGGTTAACTCAGCCTGTACTGGGGTCAACGTATTTGCAGAAACACCAAATGAAAGTGCTGAAGCTACAAGAGTTGCCACAAGACTAAGTTTAGGTGAACTCGTCTTAATGCTTTTCATTCTCTATCCTTCCTTCAAAGATTAGATATCGCATTTGTTATGCTTTTTGTTTTGCACCTGTAGTGGGCGCAAAGCGAGTCTTGAATATAGCCGTTGAAAGGCTTGAATGGAAGGACTAATGACATTTTTTGTATGGGAGTTGTTGGCTTAAATTTGGGTCTGTGCGGCATTGGCTATAGGTTTTTTGCATAATAACAATTTACATTTGTAACATTTAGTAACAATTGAAGGGGTTGGTTTGAACTAGGCTTGTGGTGTTGTTGAGCACAGTAAAAGTTTTTATTGTCAGTGGTCTAACCTTGTACCTAAGGCGTGGTACGTATAGGATCAAAGGGTTAATTAAAACGTTTAAGGGTTATCAAAAAATGAGTTCTATTCCCCATGTAGATGTGGCTCTTTATGAGCAAGATTTCGAATTGTTTGTGCAAACTCTTGGCGAAGGTTATGAAGGCAATGGCTTTGTTGCTTTAACTAACCACGGTGTTGCCGCTGAGCAAATTCATCAGGCTCTGGATATTACCGCGCAATTGTTTGCTTTACCCGCCGAAACTAAGCAGCAATATCACCAAGCAGGTGGTGGCGGTGCGCGCGGCTATACGCCATTTGGTACGGAAATAGCAAAAGATGCCAAGCACGTAGACTTAAAAGAATTTTGGCATGTGGGACGAGAAGTGGAAGGAACGCCAAGCGATGCAGCATTAAAGCCCAATGTGTGGCCACAAGAACTACCTGAATTTAAAACCCAAATGCTGAGCTTATATGCAGCCCTAGACGAGCTAGGTAGCCGGGTGCTTGAAGGCATTGCAGTATATTTACAGCAGCCCCGTGACTATTTTAAAACTCGTACCAACATGGGTAACTCGATTTTACGACCGTTGCATTATCCGCCTATTATTGATGAGGGTACGCCTTCGGTTCGGGCTGCAGCCCATGAAGACATTAACGTAATTACGCTACTCATAGGCTCGCGCGAGCCTGGGCTGGAAGTATTGGCCAAAAGCGGCGCTTGGATTCCAGTAACTATTTTAGAAGGGGCTATTATTTGTAATGTGGGCGACATGTTACAACGCTTAACTAATGGTGTATTGCCTTCAACCACACACCGGGTGGTGAATCCACCGGCACCCTTTAATAGTAAAAGCCGTTATTCTATTCCGTTCTTTTTACACTTTAACTCCAACGTTATAATCGAAGCGCTTGAAAGCTGTGTGTCGGCTGAGAACCCGAAACAGCATGAGCCCATTTCTGCCAACGATTACTTAATGGAACGGTTACGTGAAATAGGGTTAATTAAATGAGTTTGCTTGGCCGTTTAATTTGGCTTTTACTGAAGCGCTGGCGCGAGCCGCGTTGCCACCCCCTGGCAACGCTACGGGTGCAATCACGAGCGTTGCCGAATGATTTAGACTTAAACATGCATGTAAATAACGGCCGTTATCTGACTTTTGCTGACTTAGGCCGTATGGACTGGTTTATTCGTACCGGTAGCTTTAAAGTTGCGCGGGTACGAAAGTGTATTCCAGTGGTTGGCGACGTAACGGCACGATTTATTCGCCAATTAAAAGCCTTTGACCGATTCTATGTAGAGTCTCGGCTATTGGGTTGGGACCATAAGTGGGCTTATATAGAGCATAAAATTCTTGATAATAAAAACCGCGTGGCGGCTATTGTAGTGATACGGGGTATGTTCTGGAATAAGAAAACCGGTGGCTTAGCACCCCAAGAGTTATTAGATGCCACGGGTAATGGTCATATTGAGCAACCAGAATTACCCGATTGGGTACAAAGCTGGGCAAATAGCTTAGCTGAATTGTCTGCGCAGTCACGGCAAGAGCGGGCAGCGCAAGAAGCCGCTAACTAAGTGAAACGCTAGTGAACAGAGATAAAAAACCGCTCCTAGGAGCGGTTTTTATTTATTGCACTAAATAAAATTAGCTAATACTACGCAGCGCTATCTTTACCTTTAACACCGGCCTTAATGTATTCAATGTCAAAGTTATCCACACTAATGACTTTAATACGGCCTTGTTCAGCGCGCTCTAGTAAAGCTATTTCTGCATCGGAGAGTACACCGAGCTCTTTGCCTTTAGCCGCTATTTTGTCTAAGTAAATAAAAGGCATACGCTCGCCAGACGCTTTTACTACCTTGGCATGCAATGCCTCGGAAGCAACGATGTCTTTTAATACACCTTCAAGGTAACCAAACGAACCTTCTGAAGAAAGGAACTGGCCTTCACCTAAACGCGAGCGAACTTCGTTCGGCTCCATTAAAATGCGCGATATTTGGTGATCGAGCAAGTCGGAAGGGGCTTTCACAAAGCGACCGAAGGGGAACATAATTAACTTCATGAAACCGCCCACCGGCGAGAAGTTTTCTAATAGCGCCAGTTGGCTTTCTTGTAGTTTGTAAAGAGTGTCTTGCATAGCCCAATGTACAAACGGTAAGTCGCCTTGCTGACGACCTTCGTCTTCGAAACGCTTTAATATGGCCGAGCCAATATACAAGTAGCTAAGCATGTCGCCTAACCGAGCAGATACACGCTCTTTACGTTTAAGGTCGCCGCCGTATACGCCCATGGCCACGTCGGAAAGCAAGGCTAAATTGCTACTAAAGCGTGTCATTTGTTTGTAATACTTCGCGGTGCTGCCTTTCACCGGTGCACTAATGAAGCAATAACCGCCTAAGCCATACCAAACCGAGCGCAGGTAGTTGCTAAAAGCGAAACCAATATGACCAAACAAAGCTTTATCGAAACGACGTAAACCTTCTTTTTTGTCATCTAAGTGAGCAGACTTCATTTCTTCTAATACAAATGGATGGCAACGAATTGCACCCTGGCCGTAAATCATTAGGTTACGGGTTAATATGTTGGCGCCTTCAACCGTAATGGCAACAGGTACACCTTGATAACCACGGCCTAAATAGTTATTCGGGCCTAAGCAAATGCCTTTGCCACCATGAATGTCCATGGCGTCGTCCATAATTTCCCGCAGCTTTTCGGTCATGTGGTATTTCGCAATAGCTGAAATAACCGAAGGCTTTTCACCTAAGTCGATACCCGTGGTCGACATTTTGGTTACCGAGTCCATTAGGTAAGCGTTACCACCAATGCGTGCCATGGCTTCTTCGATACCTTCCATTTTACCAATTGGAATTTTGAACTGGCGACGAATGCGCGAGTAGGCACCGGTAACAAGAGCAAGCGACTTAGCGCCACCGGCACTGGTTGAAGGTAAGGTAATAGAACGCCCTACCGATAAACATTCAACCAACATCCGCCAGCCTTTACCGGCCATGTCGACACCACCAATAATGAAGTCGAGCGGTATAAATACGTCTTTGCCGAAAATAGGACCATTATTAAAGGGTACGTTTAGCGGTAAGTGATGACGGCCAATGTCCATACCAGCAATATTGCGTGGTAACAGGGCAGAGGTAATGCCAATGTCTTCTTTATCGCCAATGAGTTTGTCGGGGTCGTACATTTTAAAGGCTAGGCCAATAACCGTAGCCACCGGGGCAAGGGTAATGTAGCGCTTGCTGAAGTTCAGTTTTATACCAATGATCTCTTTCCCTTCCCATTCGCCTTTACACACAATACCGGTGTCGGGAATAGAGCCTGCGTCTGAGCCGGCTTCAGGGCTGGTTAAAGCAAAACAAGGAATTTCTTCACCAACGGCTAAACGGGGCAAGTAATAGTTTTTCTGCTCTTCGGTACCATATAGTTGTAGCAGTTCACCTGGGCCTAATGAGTTAGGCACACCAACGGTGGTGGCTAAAATAGTAGAGTGGCCAGCAATTTTTTGTAACACCCGTGACTGAGCATAGGCTGAGAATTCTAAACCGCCATATTCTTTTTTAATGATCATGGCGAAAAACTTGTTGTCTTTTAAGTACTGCCAAACGTTTGCAGGTAAGTCGGCCAGCTCGTGGGTTGCTTCCCAGTCGCTGGTCATTTTACATACTTCTTCACAAGGGCCGTCTAAAAAGGCTTGTTCTTCTTCCGTTAAGCGAGGTGCTGGAATGTTATGCAGCTTTTTCCAGTTTGGGTTGCCGCGAAATACTTCGCCGTCCCACCACACGGTACCTGCTTCCAGGGCATCACTTTCTGTTTCAGACATTTCCGGCATAATTTTGCGGAATACATTCAGAATAGGGGCAGTAATAACCGACTTACGGATTGGCGTAAGTAACAAAGGCAATAAAATAACGCCAGCTATAACCCACGGAACCCAGTGAAAGAATTCCAACGCGGTACCAATAGCCAGCATAAGGGCAGTACCTATAGCAAAAGAAATTAATGAAACACGATGGTAAATAAGTACAGCTAAAACAATTAATGTGGCAACACACCAGATAATGACACTCATTTTATTACTCCTGAATTCGAGGTCTGACCAGTAGCCTGCAAGGTAGAACAAAAAGTATAGTTTTGCAAGTTTTGTGTAGGGAACTGGTGCTAATAATAAGTGTCTATGTTTATCAATGGTGCTATGGCAAGCTTACTAGCCTGAACTTGCACATAAGCAACGATAACCAAAGGAATACACATGCAGCATAAGTGGTATAGAGTAGTTACTCTAAATGCGCTTCTTAGTTTAGGTATAGCCTGTAGCGGTGCAGTTATTGCGCAGGCTGAAAACAATCAAGCTAATATTTCAGTAAATGCACAGCGAGCAGCAAAATTGACGCGGCCTTATCATGCAGACTACATTTTATCGCGCCGTGGCCGTACCCATGGTAATGCCGGCCGCACGTTAACTGCAGCAGTAGATGGCACTTGGACTTACCAAACCTTTACCGATGCGTCGTTGCTGATATTTTCTGATCGCAGGGCCCATGAAACCAACTTTCGCATTGTTGGCGATAGGGTGGTGCCATTGGCGTTTCAATATAACCGCACCGGTACGGGCTCTGGTCAGTTTTTTGCGGTTGTTTTTGATTATGCGAATAAAAAGTTAGTGCAGCAGGCGGATAGTTCACTTGAAGCAGAATGGAAAGAAGGGCTGCTAGATTCAAACGCAGTATTGCATCAGCTACAAATAGATGTTGCAGGCAGTAATTCAGGAATAGGCGCTGAATGGACATACCAGCTTATTGACGAACGTGGTCGTAACACCGAGTACACATTTCGTAGCATGGGTTATGAAACCGTGCAGGTGCCTTATGGAACTATGGACACTATACGGGTGATGCGGGTACGGGAAACAGATCGCCGTGAAACTTATTTTTGGTTTTCGCCACTGCATAACTACAGTTTAGTGCAAATGCAGCAATTGAAAGAAGGGAAAGAGCAGGCGAAGCTAATGCTTCGCACACTCGAATATAATTAAGCTTTATATATCCTTTACTCGTCTTCTGCTGCGTAGCCAGAAGGCCCAAGTAATTGGCCGTCTAGTTCAGCACCAGCAGCGGTCAAGCGCAAACGCTCGTTACACAACCAATTTACCACCAACGGATAAATTCGATACTCTTGCTCGTGCACGCGCTGTTGCAAGTCGTCTATGGTGTCGCCGTCGAAAATGGGTATTTTTGCTTGTAAAATAACCGGGCCACCGTCGAGCTCTTCAGTAACAAAGTGCACACTCACTCCATGTTCTGTGTCGCCATTAGCTAGGGCGCGCTCGTGGGTATGCAGACCTTTATATTTAGGCAGTAACGACGGGTGTATGTTGAGCAAGCGGCCTTGAAACGGCTGCACAAACTCGGCGGTTAAAATACGCATAAAACCGGCTAACACCACAACGTCGGGCTGATAGCTTGTTACTAATTCAGCTAGGGCTTGGTCGTAGGCTTCGCGGCTAGTGAAGTTGCGGTGGGCTAACACCGCAGTTTCAAGGCCGAGCTCAGCGGCTTTGGCTATGCCACTGGCGTCGGCTTTATTGGCGATAACCGCCACAACCTTACCGGCCACACGCTGTTCTGCGCATTGCTCGGCAATATTAAGCATATTGGTACCCGAGCCTGAAACAAGAATAACAATGCGCTTGTTTTGGCTAGCAATTAGGCTCATTAAACAAATTCCACTCGCGCTTCATCGTTTGCTTTGTTGGCAATATGACCTAACACCCAAGCTTGTTCTCCAGCATTATTTAAAAAGGCGACGGTTTCTTCAGCTCGGTCGGCGGGTACAGCTATTACTAAGCCAACACCACAGTTAAAAGTACGGAACATTTCGTCGCGGGCAATATTGCCGTTGTCTTGAATCCAACCAAACACGTCGGGCCAAGTCCAGCTACTGCGGTTTACCACGGCTTTGGTACCTTCAGGTAGTACGCGGGGAATATTTTCTTGGAAGCCACCACCGGTAATATGCGAAATGGCATGCACTGGAAGTTGTTTTATAAGTTCTAAAATTGGTTTTACATAAATGCGCGTAGGGGCCATTAAATGTTGCCACAAAGGCTTGCCATTTAAATTGCCATTAACGTCGGCGTTGCTTACTTCGATTACTTTACGAATAAGCGAATAGCCATTTGAGTGGGGGCCACTTGAAGCAACGGCAATTAACGCATCGCCGGCTTTTACTTTGCTGCCGTCAATAATTTCGCTTTTTTCTACTATACCTACACAAAAACCGGCTAGGTCGTAGTCGTCGCCTTCATACATGCCTGGCATTTCGGCTGTTTCACCACCAATTAAGGCGCAGCCAGCTTGAACACAGCCTTCGCCAATACCGCTTACTACAGCGGCGGCAACGTCAACGTTTAGTTTGCCGGTGGCATAATAGTCGAGAAAAAATAAAGGCTCGCCACCTTGTACAATCAGGTCGTTCACACACATGGCAACTAAGTCGATACCTACGGTGTCGTGTTGTTTCAGGTCAATGGCAAGGCGTAGTTTAGTACCCACGCCGTCGGTACCAGAAACTAAAACGGGCTGTTTATAGCCTGTAGGTAGTTCGAATAAGGCACCAAAACCACCAATACTGCCCATTACTTCAGGGCGGTGGGTGCGGCGGGTTACTTGTTTTATACGCTCCACAAGGGCATTACCAGCGTCAATATCAACGCCAGCATCTTTATAACTTAACGACGGTTTTTGTTCGCTCACGAGAAGTCCTCAATTCGCCTTCGCAGGCAGGGTGGCTTTGTCGGGTGGGTATTTTAGCAGCAGTAGGCGCAAGCTTGAATGGCAAAGCGAATATATTTTCCGAAAGCTGTTGCACAGCGCCTATTTATGGCGTCCAATATAACAGTTTTCACGCCGCTAGGCATTGTTATGACTACCATTCGACGCATTGTTCCCGCACATAAAGACCATCTTGTTGCGCTCCAGTCTATTAATCAGCGTGGAGCGCCTTACGATACGATTAGCCGGCGTAGCTTTCGGCGTTTTATACAACATGAGCAAGCCGAGCTATTTGCTTTAGAAGTGGCTGAAGAAGCCAGCTGGCTGTGTGTTGGTTACGCTATTCTGTTGTATCGTAAAGCCACCAAGCTGGCACGTTTATACTCATTAGCGGTTGATCCCGATTGGCAACGGCAAGGTTTAGGCTCTGAATTATTAGCCTATGCAGAAAACCAAGCCCGCGAGGCCCATGCGTTATTTTTACGGTTAGAAGTGCCTGCCGCCGACAACGACGGTTTAGCATTCTTTCGCCAGCGTGGCTATGTTCAACTTGGACTAAAAACTGCGTACTTCGACGACAAGTCGGACGCGTTAGTACTGCAAAAGCAGTTACACTTCTTTAATTCTTCGCAAGTACCACGGTTAGTGCCTTATGTGGCGCAAAGCACCGACTTTACTTGCGGCCCCGCCTGTTTACTTATGGCGTTGGCGTACTTTAAGTTGCCTTTACGCCATCCAGACTTTGAAGAACTTGAAATTTGGCGTGAAGCCACCACCATATTTATGACTTCAGGCCATGGTGGTTGTGGCCCTCACGGGCTTGCCCGAGCCGCTATAAAACGCGGCCTAAAGGTTGAACTTTGGGTGAGCCAGGCAGGGCCTGTGATGCTTGATTCGGTGCGTAATACAGAAAAGCGCTCGGTAATGGAGCGCATTCAACAGGCCGACATTGAAACTCTAAAAAAGGCTAAAGTGCCTGTGCATACGGGCGACTATGATCTTGACAAACTACGGGCAGATTTAGCCGCAGGTAAATTAGTTCTTACGCTGATTAGTACCTACCAGTTTGATCAAATGAAAGCGCCCCATTGGGTATTAGTAACCGCCGCCGACGAGGAGTTTGTTTATATTAACGACCCAGACGACGACTTGCTGCCTTGGCAAACAGAATCAGAACGGCAATACTTGCCAGTACCTACTGCTACATTTTTGCGCGCCTTTGGTTATGGTTCGAATCGGTTGCGAACGGCAGTGGTGCTGTCAATATAGTTAGGGACAATTCAAATATAAGGAAACAAGATATGGCAAAAGTATTGGTACTGTATTATTCCAGTTTCGGACATATTGAAACCATGGCGCAGGCCGTGGCAGAAGGGGCGCAAAAAGGCGGTGCCGACGTTGACATTATGCGGGTACCCGAATTAGTGCCTGAAGCAGTTACCACGAAGTCGGGTTATAAGCTCGATCAACCGGCAGCTATTGCTAAACCCGCCGACTTGAAAAAGTATGACGCTATAATTTTTGGCACGCCCACACGTTTTGGCATGATGGCGGCACAAATGAAAAACTTTCTCGACCAATGCGGTGGCTTATGGGCCAACGGTGAGCTCATTGGCAAAGTGGGCGGGGTGTTTACTTCTACCGGCACTCAGCATGGCGGGCAAGAGTCAACCTTGCTTAGTTTTCACACGGTGCTGTTACACCTTGGTTTTGTGGTGGCAGGTTTACCCTATAGTTTTGCTGGGCAAACCCGCATGGACGAAATTACCGGCGGTTCACCTTACGGGGCAACCACTATAGCTGCGGGTGATAACTCTCGCCTACCAAGTGATAACGAGCTCGACGGTGCCCGCTTTCAAGGGGAGCACATTGCCAAGTTAGCGGCTAAGCTGGCGTATTAGTAATAAATATTTGTTGCAGCTCTGCTTTGTTGTTGGTAACTAAATCGGCTAGGCTGAAATTGCTTAAGTACCTATAAAACAAGGCTTTACCTTCTCCAATAATACTGTTTAAAGTACAGGCAGGTAGTGCCACGCAGGCAGGGCTGTGGCACTCTATCCATTCTTCGTCGCCTTCTAACTGGCGAACAACAAACTCGAGTGAAATAGCTTCTACTGGCTTAGCTAACATGAAGCCGCCATGTTTGCCCCGCCGAGTTTCAATTAATTCAAGCTTGGCTAAATGGTGCACCACTTTGTTTACGTGGTTGGCCGATATATTGAACACCTCGCAAATTACGCGCACGCTGGTCATGGCTTGGGCAGGCTGGCAAGCCAAGTACATGAGAACGCGTAAGCCATAATCGGTGTATTTTTTTAACTGCATATGCTTTTTTCTACTTCGAAGGGTTGAATTCTACTTAATATACATTAATAATGCGCAATATAAACATGCATTAGGAATGTCTATTTATGAATCCGAAAAAGTTACTGGTTGCCGCTAACGGCGCTATGGTGTTTACTTTGCTTTGCTTTTTAACCGCGGCGTACCTTGCTTGGATACGGGGTGATGCTTTCCCGTTGCGCTTTGTAGCCATAATGCACATGATGCAAATTGTGTTTGCTGGTTTATTCAAGCTGTCGTATGTATTACGTTTAATTGCTCAAAAAGAGCTTGGCTTAGCCCTGCATTAAAAGTTCTAAGTTCTGCACGTTTTTCTCTTAACTGCTAAGATAATGACCATTAATAAGTAAAAGCTCAATTTAAGGAGTGTACCTATGAATGGTCAAATGATTGAATTCAACAGTAATGGCACCCAGAGTCAGGGTTACTTAGCTACACCAGCGGCTGGCAAAGGTCCGGCCATTATTGTTTTGCAAGAGTGGTGGGGGTTAGTTGATCATATTAAAGACATTTGTGATCGCTTTGCTGCTGCCGGTTTTGTAGCCTTAGCACCCGACTTATACCACGGCGAATCGACCACTAGCCCCGATAATGCTGGGCGGTTAATGATGGCAATAAATATAGAACGGACCGAAAACGACTTACGCGGTGCGGTTAATTATTTGCTTGAACATGAAGCAACCACAGGTAACAAAGTCGGCACGGTTGGTTTTTGTATGGGCGGCCAGCTGTCGCTTTACGCTGCTTGTGCGAACGATAAGGTAGGCGCCTGTGTTAACTTCTACGGTATTCACCCAGACGTAAAGCCAAATTTAGCAACTCTGCAAGCGCCGGTATTGGGTTTCTTTGCTGAAAATGATAGCTCGGTGCCACCGGCAGCGGCCCGCCAACTTGAAAGTGATTTAAAAGCGGCAGGTAAAGAGGTAGAAATACATATTTACCCTGGTGTTGATCACGCATTTTTTAATAACACTCGGCCGGAGGTGTTTCACCAAGAGTCGGCACAAGACGCCTGGGCTAAAATGCTCAGCTTTTTTCAAACCGAACTAAACTAAGTGGGTTAGGGCGCACTTTCAGTAAAATATGCAGGAGTTGTGATGACAGACCACATGCCAGATGATTTATCGGCCGTTGGCCGCGACTTACGAGCTTATACAGACGAATTGCGCCCGCAACATGCCATAGTTAAAAATATCGCAGGTGAGTGGGTGCTGCTGCGCCACGCTGAAGTGGTAGCTGCAGCGCTTGACCATGAGCGCTTTTCCAGTGCTGTGTCGCGTTATTTGCAAGTGCCAAACGGTTTAGACGGCGACGAACATAGTCGTTATCGAGCGCTTATCGATAAGTATTTAACCCCAGCAGCATTAGCCCCGTTTGTACCAGAATTCGAACGTATAGCGGCCGAGCTCGTTAGCAGCCTGCCTAGAAGCGGAACGGTTATTGATGCGGTACACGACATTGGTGCTGTATTTGCGGTACGCGCACAGTTTGCTTGGCTTGGTTGGCCGCAAGCGTTAGAAGCGCAGCTATTAGAATGGATGCAGCAAAACCACGCCGCTACCCGTTCCGGAGAGCAGGCACAAACAGCCGCTGCGGCGGAACATTTCGACACTATTATTCGTTCCGTATTAGCCATTGAACCAACGGCAAATGAAGCCTTAACTGTAACCCAACAACTATGCCAAGAAAAAATTGATGGGCGTTTGTTAAGCGAAGCTGAACTGGTGTCTATATTACGTAATTGGACCGGTGGTGATCTTGGTTCTATGGCGCTGTGTATAGGTGTTTTAGTGGCTTACTTAATTACCGAGCAGGCGCATAACCCTGAACTGTTGCAGCAATTACGCCAGGCTTCGAATAAAGAGCTTGAGCTATTTATTGATGAGGTATTAAGGTTAGACAACCCTTTTATTTCTAACCGCCGGGTAACCACCTGCCCGGTGCATATTGCTGGCCGCGACATTCCCAAAGGCGCACGGGTAAAATTAAACTGGACCTCGGCCAACCGTGACAGCAGAGTATTTGCTGAAAATAGTTTTAAACCAAAGCAACATGCGGCGAATAACCTAGTGTACGGTATTGGCAAACATGTGTGTCCGGGCCGAACTTTAGCAACATGGCAACTGCGTATTGCGTTACAGGCATTGTTACAAGGCATTGATAGCATAAAGCAAGCGCCAAATCTTGCGCTTGAGCGCGAAGTAGCCCCGGTGGGCGGCTATCACTTTGTTCCCATTGTGGTTAGTTAGCTTGAATGTAAGCTTTTAGTACATATTGCTATATAAAGTTGTTGATCTATAAAAGCTGAAAGAGTATTAATAAGTTATAGCCCTCAGTTGAGCGATTAACTTCTACTTTACCTACACGGGCTCAAAAACATCAATTATTGAGAGTTTACAGCATGACATTGAAAGCCGAGTTGGGCGTACCCAGCTATTTCTTGATCATGTAGAGCGTAATGCCGATAACCTTAGTGCCGAGTTTCTACAGCGTTATAAAATATTTATGCAACACCCGGAATGGGTAGCGCGTTTTGACAGTTGGTATGAGGAAACATCGCCAGGCGTATTGCGGCTTAAAGCAGACTTTTTTCACGGCAAGTCGTTTTTTGAAAGTTACTTTCATGGCATGACCGCATTTGTGGGGCCGAGAACAAGCCCAATTAGTGACGAGCTTAAACTACGCACATTAGCTGCCCAATACACCCTTAATGAACTAGGGCCAACCTGGGAAGGCCTGGTTGGCGCCTCGAATATTTCCTTAGAAGCCATAGGTACGCCCGAGCCTGGCTCTGCAAGCACCTATAACGACTTAGCTGCCTCACGCCTGTTTGAAGCCTTACGTGACAATAATTTGCTCATAAATAAAAATGTAGTAACGAACCTAGTTGACGGTCGGGTACTGATCGTTAACCACATAGCTAGTGCGCGCTGGTGGTACGTGACCTCTTACCCAACAAGCCAAATACGCAAACAGGCATTAATGTTGCCCATTCAGTTTTCCCTAGGAGCCCTATTATTAGTGCTGATTACGCTGGGCATCGTTTACTGGTTAATTAATCGCGACGTATCTACCCCGCTACGCTATATGGCTAATGTGGCGTCGATGATTGATGCAAAAAACTATAAAGACGTGGTTAGCGAAAGTGCTAAGAAAATAAAATCACGCGGTGAAGTAGGCTTAGTATTACAAGCATTTCGTACGGTGGCTGGGCGCTTTATTCGGGCTCAGGAACAACTTGAGCTTGAAGTTGCTAACCGAACGGCAGAGTTAGCTGAAGCTAACAAATTGCTCGATCGCTTAGCACATTTAGACGGACTAACAGCGTTAATGAATAGACGCTCCTTTGACCGTGATTTAGCAGCAGCCATCGCAGAAGGGAAAACCACTTGGTTAGTACTTGGCGACATAGACGACTTTAAATTGTATAACGACAATTATGGTCATGAGGCTGGTGATGTTGCTTTACAAAAAATATCTAAATTGCTAAGTAAAAAATTTCAGGGAAGAGTGTATCGCTATGGGGGTGAAGAGCTTGCCATTATTTTACCAATTACAAATAAAGATATACAAATAACCACCATTCAAAGTATTCTTGCCGACATTTATCTTTTAAATATTACCCATATTTACAGTCGTCATAATAGGTCTCAGCTTAGTATGAGCTTTGGGGTTGCGCCAGTTTTTGCGAGCGACACACCCGAAGAAGCTATTCGCAGGGCCGATGAGCAGCTGTATAAAGCGAAGCATGCGGGTGGTAACTTAGTACAGTTTTATCGAGAAACCTAAAGAATGAAAATAACCAATCACCGTAGTTGTGTTATTCACGCTATAACACTGGCAGGTTTTGCCTTGGCTACAGCTAACGCACAGGCAGAAGTATTGTGGCACGACTTTAGTGCGACGTATTTAAAAGGGAACAACTATCGGTTGGGCAGCCCGCATCAGCAGGTATTTACCTTCGAACATGCGGCGGCTACCAGCTGGGGTGACAGCTTCTTTTTTCTAGATCACATGCGAGAAGCCAGTGGCGAGCGCAGTAACTATGCGGAATGGTCGCCACGGTTTAGCCTTTCGAAAATGGCTTCAAGCACATTTCAATATGGTTTCATTACCGATGTATTGATTAGTACCACAATTGAAATGTCAGAATTTCAAACCAACTTTTTGTATGGGCTAGGAATTGACTTCAAGGCTCCTGGCTTTCAGTTTTTGCAACTAAATGGCTATCGCCGTAATAACGACCATGCGGCCGATAACTGGCAATTAACCGGTGTTTGGGCAGTACCATTTGAACTCGCTGAGCAACCGTTTTTATTCGACGGTTTTTTTGACTGGACCAATACAACCAGTGGGCAACGTGCAAGTTTAGGCATGAGTGCGCAGTTAAAGTGGGGCATACATCCGCTGTTAGGGGTAAAGAACCCTATTTACCTTGGTGTGGAGTACGTGTATTGGCACAATAAATTCGGTATAGCCGACAGTGCAATGTTACGTACCCACGAGTCGAACATGAATTTGCTATTAAAAGCACATTTCTAGTTGTTGCGCAGGGGTAGCAGCTCTTGAGCAACTTAGCCCAAAAGAGTAATATTGCGACCCTCATTCTTGCCTCAGTAACACCGTTCCTGAGTGCTAGCCGTTAAGGAATATTGTTATTACCACCTCGACTACTAAAAACTCGTTAGGGTTTCCGATTATAATTTTATTAGCGTCGCTTAGTGCATTGGTTGCAGCTGCAATTGATATGTATTTGCCGGCGTTTCCAACCATGGGCGCACGGCTTGACATTACTGCTGGCCAAGTGCAACAAACGCTGACCATATTTTTACTTGGCTTAGGGGTTGGTCAGGCAATTTATGGGCCATTACTCGACCGTTATGGTCGCCGTTTACCTTTATTAGCGGGGCTTGGTTTATTTGTTATTGGCTCAATTGCTGCTGCCTTAAGCAATAGTTTTGAAGCGTTGCTAGCGGCACGTTTTATTCAAGCGGTAGGAGCCAGTGCTGGTTCAGTTGCTGGGCGGGCGGTAGTTTCGGACACCTGCGATACTCAAGAGTCGGCGCGAATTTTCTCTATTTTAGGCCAGGTAATGATGCTGGCGCCTATTTTAGCCCCAATGATTGGGGGCTTGGTGCTTATTTATGCTGACTGGCAGGTAATATTTTGGGTTATGGCCGCCATTGGGCTTATTAGTTTATTGCTAACCATGCGTTATTTACCCGAAACCCTAAGTGTTCAGCAGCGCACCCCGTTGTCGTTTTTAAGTATTATTCATGGCTATGCTCGGCAGTTTATTCAACCAAGCTTTTTCTTTTATACATTAGCTATTGGCGCTACTTTTGGCTTTATATTTATTTATGTAAGTTCGGCACCCTTTGCCTTTATTGATAATTTTGGCCTAACACCTAGCCAGTTTAGTTTCTTGTTTGCCGCCAATGCTGCCACTATGATAGCCATGAGCCAAGTAAATATGCGCTTATTAAAACGCTACAGTGCGAGCACTTTATTGTATGTTGGCTTAGTTGCTTTTGTGGCGTGTGGGCTTGGGCTTTCACTGCTTATTCAACTAGGGCAAGTGGCCTTATGGAGCTATGCGTTATTGCTAGCGATGAGTATTGGTACCACCGGGTTTATTACTGGCAACTTGTTTGCGAACACCATGGCAACGGTGCAGAAAAATGCCGGTATTGCTTCGGCGTTGCTAGGGGTTATGCAGTTTACCATTGGCGGGGTGCTGGCCTTTGCGGTTAGCTTGTTAACCCCGTCGTTACTTAACTTGCCACTTTCTTTTGCCGTACTTGGTTCGTGTACGTTGGTGTTTTGCTTGTTTGGCAAACACTTTGCCGATAAGAAAGCTGTTTAGCCGCGGGCATCGCCAAAGTGTTTAGGACTACTTAGTACAATAGCAAAAGTAATTAACGCCATTACTAGCAAGCCGGTGTACAGGTCGTGAGTGGCCGCAAACACCGTGTGGCGTAAATAGCTTTCTGCGTCGATACCTAATTGAGAGTTCTGTAATGCGGTTATGGCCGTGTCCATATTGGTGGGTAAATGTGTGCCAAGCTCTGTTGGGGGCTTGGCTAAACGGCTTGTTAAGCTAGCATTGAAAATAACACCAAACACAGCAACACCTAAGCTTTGACCAAGAAACCGAGCAAACATATTGGCCCCTGTAACCACGCCACGGCGGCCCCAGTCGACAGATGATTGTGCACCCACCAACATTGACGTAGACATTAAGCCAAAGCCGGCGCCGATCACCACTTGAATGGCCGCTACCGTCCAAATTGGGGCTTGGTAAGGTAAGGCCAGAAATAGTGCGGCAGCCAAGCAAATAAGCACGCTGCCAATTAAAGCAGTGTTGCGAAAGCCTATGCGTAAATAAAGCCGCCCAGAAAGGGCAGAAGCCGTTGGCCAGCTTAAGCTCATAGCGGCCAGTACTAGGCCAGCGGCAATGGCATTTAAGCCGTATACGGACTGAGCAAACGTGGGTAAATAGGCTACCGGACCCATTACAATAAAGCCCATGCCAATCATAGCAAGGTTAGCCCCAGCAAGAGAGCGATGGCGCCATAGCCATACGGGCATAATGGGTTCTGCGGCCCGGCGTTGGGTCCATATGGCGAAGGCCGTTAGTACCGCCGCTAGCGCAAAGACAATGAAACTTAGCTTTGACAACCAGGGCCAAGCTTGGCCACCTTCCAACAAGGCTAAAATAAGAGTACTTACGGCGGCTAAAATAGCGGCCGAGCCAAGGTAATCAACCTGGTGTTGTTTAGGCTCAACCTTTTCATGTAGAAATAGCACTAAAAGCAGTATAGCTACGGCACCAATAGGCACGTTCACTAGAAAAATCCAGCGCCACGACACATACTCAGTAAAGGTTCCGCCAAGCATGGGCCCAGCAATAGCGGCAATACCCCACACACTGGAAAGAAAACCTTGAATTTTGGCCCGTTCGCGCAGGGAATATAAGTCGCCTGCTAAGGTGTTAATGGTGGCCATCATGGCCCCAGCACCTAACCCTTGTAAGCCACGAAAAAAAATAAGCGAGTGCATGTTCCAAGCTGCTGCGGCTGCCGCCGACGAGGCTAAGAAAATAACGCTACCGATTAATAATATGGGTTTGCGACCATAAATGTCGGCTAATTTGCCATATACTGGAATGGTAACGGTTTGGGCCAGCAAATATATAGAAAACACCCAGGTAAACATTGAGAAGTCGCCTAAGTCGGCCACTACTTGCGGCACTGCAGTGGAAACAATGGTAACGTCCATAGCCGCAAGCATCATAAACAGCATAAGGGCGGCGAGAATCCATGGGCGGCGATTCGCAGGTACAGGGGTGTTTGTCACAAATGCTCCAACAGCAGGCAGGGTAAGCTTTAAAAGGTTAATTTAACACATACAGGCGCTATTAAGCATTGGGCTTGGCTAAAGAAAGTTGGCCAAGGTTAAAGTGGCTTTATGTTCATTAGCTGTAGTATGGTTATAGCCATAATTCATGTTGCCTACGTTTTAGTGGTACCTAATCCTTGCTAAAGTCCCATTCAACATTAATAAAAGCCTTAAGCCCAGCGCAAGCCTATGAACAAGCGTTGGCTCATGGCTTTCAAACCGATGCCGCTCAGCACGCCGCAGTAGCAAGCCTTGAGCACTGCTATCAGCAGCTCGAAAATAATACCGGCATGCCCCAGGGCGTTTATTTATATGGCCCGGTAGGGCGCGGCAAAACCTGGCTAATGGACCGCTTTTATGCCAGCTTAACTATTCCGGCTCGGCGGCAGCACTTTCACCACTTTATGCGCTGGGTGCACCAACGTTTATTTCAACTGACCGGCCAAGAAAACCCACTTAGCCTATTAGCCCAAGAATTGGCCAACGAAGTGCGCGTGCTTTGTTTCGATGAGCTGTTTGTAAGCGATATAGGCGACGCTATTTTGATCAGCGGCTTGTTACAAGAGCTATTTGTGCAGGGTTTAGTATTGGTGGCCACGTCGAACCAACACCCCGACGAACTTTATGAAAACGGCTTTAACCGTGAACGGCTGCTACCCGCTATAGCAGCGCTAAAGCAACATTTGCAAGTTATTAATGTTGACGGTGGCCAAGACCACCGATTACACCCCGGCAAGGCTTACCAGCGTTATTGGGTGCAGCAGCCAAATGCACTAAAGCAGGTATTTAATAGCCTTACCGAACAAGTAGGGGAACAAGCAAATAGGCCTCAACAGTTAGTATTAGGCCACCGCAATATTGCAGTTATTAAGCGCACAGAACATATTTTATGGTGTAATTACCATGACTTGTGCGAGCAACCGCTAGCCGCGGCAGACTTTATTGAGCTTTGTGATCAATTTAACTATATCCTGCTTGATCAAGTGCCTAAGTTAACGGCAGCGGCACAAGGAAACGCTATTGCTAGGGGTACCGAAGACGGCGTTGTGCAGGTGGTGGCGGGCGACCGAGTGCTACCCTTATTGTCACGGCACGACGACGGTGTGCGCCGCTTTATTGCTTTAGTAGACGAGTGTTACGACCGCAATGTGCCCTTATATATAAATGCGGCCGTAGCACTTACAGAATTGTATACGGAAGGGGCATTGTCCTTCCCATTTCAACGTACCTTAAGCCGCTTGCAAGAAATGCAGTTACAGCGTTTCAAACCAAGCCAGTAGTTCTAATTAACTTGTACAGTTCTATCTCGGCCTTCTTGTTTAGCTTGGTATAGGGCTTCGTCTACTTTCTTTAGCACTTTGTGAATTGGCATAGGTAAGCCGGGCCAATATGCCACGCCTATGGACACGGTAACTTGTACGTTGGTTGGCATTTTATATTGGCTAAAATGGGTGCGAAATTGTTCTGCAAGTTCGAACGCTTGCTGCTGTGTGGTATGAGGTAGTAAAGCTATAAATTCTTCACCACCACTTCGGCATAAAGCGTCGTTTGGGCGTTCAAATTCCTTGAGTATGTTGGCAAACAAACAAATTATTTTATCGCCCATATCATGGCCGTAAGTGTCGTTAATTTGTTTGAAGTGATCAATGTCGAGCATAAGTACAGCAAAAGGTATGTTGTTTGCTGCGTGTTGTTCAAGTACCTGTTGCATACCACGCCGGTTGAGTAAGCCTGTCATAGGGTCGGTTTGGCTGTCACTATGTAGTTGTGTTATGCGCTCGTTAAGCACGTCCATGCTGTTCATAATGGCTTGTTTAAGTTGCTGAGCTTCATAATACCAAGCCTGAACATGGTTCATGTTTTGAACAGGTGCAGGATCAATAGGGCTGGTTTTTTTAGCAAGGTGCCGCAGTGGCCGGGCAATTAAGGTGCTAGCAAACCAAATACCGAGCAAAGTAACCAACACTAGAGGCAAGCTTTTAATAACGATACGACTAATATGGCCATTGAGTGGTGCTAGGGTTGCTTCTAGTGGCCGCTGTGCCACTACGCCCCAACCTGCTTGAGTTACGGGGGCAAACCCAGCCAGCATTTCGATGCCTTTTGAGTTGAAAATGGTCTGCGTGCCTTCTATGCCCTGAACAACTTGGTTCACGGCCTTATTAATGGTAACTACTTCGCCAATACGCTCGGCATTGGGGTGATAAATTAAGGTTCGGTTGCGATCAACAACATACAAGTAAGAGCCATCTTTGTAGTCGTGGGTAGCGAGTAATGACCTGAGAATATTGTCTTGTTCTAAATAAATGGCAGCACTAATGTAGCCCAAATAATCGCCATGGGGAGAAAAAATTGGCTGCGACAAACTAACAAGGTAGTTACCCGCGGGGGAAACAAAAGGGTTGGCAACCAAAAGCCGCTTGGCATTTAGCGATTGCCGCGCATTTTCAGTCGAAATTTTTAAGCCGTCAAGAGCCATAGCGCGTGGCGACGAGCTAATAATAACCCCTTCTGTATTAACTATTACAACGGAGTTAAATTGATTCGACTGGGTATGTAAACGAAGGGTTTCGCTATTTAGTAGCTCGGGGTTGTTCATGTGCGCACTTAGTAAAGCAGCACTATAAGCAAGGTGGCTTTGGCTGGTTTTAATAAATGCATTGGCCACGTCAGCTAACTTTGCGGCATAAACCCTGTTCGCTTCAAGGGTGTTTTCTATTAAGAGGTCGCGTTGTACTTCGTAAGAGGCATAAAAGCTGTTGCCTAAAGTAATGAATACACTGGCAACCCCAAGGGAAAGAATAAGGCTACGAACCTTTTGTTTTTTTAGCCAGCGATAAAACATGAGAGATCAATAATCCTGTCGTACGTTTAAGCAAGAAATTCACGCAATGCCATAGCTAGCGATTTAAATGATTAGCTTTAAGTATAACAGTAATTATGCCAATTAAGGGAGTTAAAAGTTTAACTTTAGTACAGTTATTTAAAGGCCGTCCTTGGCCTTGGGTTATTAGGTTTCTACTGCCAAGTCGGGAGTGGCAATTTCAGGGTATGTGGTGCGTAAGCGTGAATCTAATGAGGCCGTAAAGCGAGCTACAAAAGCTATGGTAGCGGCAAACAGGCCCGTATAGCCAACGGCAGACAACAGGTACGGCAAGGTAGGGTCGCCTTCTTCGCGGACTATCGGTAAGTTAAATGCTAGCAAACCAAAGGTAATCACTAAGCCAAAAAAGCACATGAATAGCAACCAAGTGCCTGCTTCAAAGCCTGTCATTGCTTTACGCCAGCCGGTAGCACTAGGCACTTCGAAAGGCTGCGCTTTATGCGTACCAAGGGTGAGTAGGTCGTACACAATAACCAAAGCACCCACGGTAAAGACAAAACCAAATATGGGTAAAATTAGCTTAAACGTTGACATAGCAGGGCCAATGTCACCGCTGGTCCATTCTAAGCCGAGCACCCGCGCCACAAATGAATGAGCAACACCACCAAAAGCAAAACTCATGGCCATGCCGAGCATACCAATAAATAGTAGCCAGAAGCCGAAACGACCAATGCGTTGGTCGAAGTCGGGCACATTACGAATAGCGGCAACCGCCCAATAGGCCGCCCCTATACCCAGCATGCCGAAGGTGCCAAATAACGCTAAATGGCCATGGCCGGCAGTAATCCAAGTGCCGTGCGACCAAGCGTTAGTGAGAGCAAAGGTCATGGTAAAGCCTAAAATACCAGCACCTACCAGCTCTAATATGGTGGAGCCAAGTAAGAAGTAAAAAGCAGGGGCGTTGTCTAATGGGCGTTTATTTACATGGGCGTCTAAATAAATATGCCAGAAACAAAATATTAGGGGTAATGGTTCTAGAGCACTAAAGAACGAACCCCAAAACTGCCAAAACTCAGGGGTTCCTATCCAGAAATAGTGGTGCGCATTACCAATTAAGCCGGACAGCCAAACAAATGAAATTCCCCAGAACACTGCAAAGCCTACGGCTCGTACCGAGGCTTTAAACATAATGACAATTAACACACCCACTAAACTTATGTGAATAACCTCCCACACGCCTTCCACCCAGTAATGCACCACATACCAGCGGAAGTATTCTTGTAGATCTATTCTTGATATATAAAAAAGACCAAACACCCAAACAACAGCTAAGGCACTAATTCCTAGCCCAAGTCCCCAATGAATTTCGTTCCACTTTCTAAAGTTCGGGAAGGTACGCAATACAACAAAAGCGAAAATGAGAAAACCCACCAGTACCCCAATACCGAAAACACGGCCTCCTTCAAGGTATTCCAATCCATTTTGCAGCCAAGGTTGGCCTTTCCACCAACCCGCAATACCTTGCATGGCCAATGTTTGCGTACTTATATTCCAAATTGCGAGAATAATAAGGGCGTAAAAAAGTAACTTAACCAACCACTGCGAAGCTATTTCACGCTTTGAAAGCAGCGGTGCAACAAACACAGTGGCACCAATAAAGCCACAAATAATCCATAAAATACCAAGACTTAAGTGAGACGCCCGCACCACGTTAAAGCTTAACGTGCCAGCAAGTATAGTTGGATCAACTTGTTGTACTGCTAGCAGCATTCCGTAGGCCACTTGGCCAGCAAATAAAATAAGCATTAACAAAAAGAAACGTAGGCTTAACCGTTGCGATTCATAAGTGATTTTCATAGCTCGTTCCCCACATTAGATAATGAAGCTAAATAAGCCACCATGGCTTCGAGCTCATCTGGTTTTATTAGGTTGTTATAAGCGGGCATTAACCCTGCAGGGTAGCCTGCAACTAGCTGGGTATTCGGGTTTAAAATAGCTTCAGTTAAATAGGTTTTGTCGGCCTTAACTGTGCTGCCGTCGGCTAATTCAACCATGCTGTTAAATAAATCACCCCAGCCAGGGCCAATGCGTCTGCTGGTGTCGGTAGCATGGCAAGCATTGCAGCCATATTCAGCCGTAAGGCGTTCACCCAAGGCCACTAAGTTGGTTGTATTGGTAGTAGCTGCCACGCTGGTAACAGCTGCGGCCATAGGCAGTACGGCAGGGCCGTAGGCAAGGGCTAAACGGTTTTCTAAACTGCCGGTTCTTACTTCAGGCGGCCAGCCTTCTTTATTCATTGCTGAACTGTATTTCATAAAGGCAATCAACTTCGCTACTTCACCCTCTCGAAATGCAAGGTTAGGCATGTGCGATATTTTGCCCGCGCGCCGGTCTATGCGCTCAGCTGCCCCTGGATATTTTTCTAGGTACTCTTCAAACGAGCTAACACCAGCAAGTGCTAGTTGTTCTGGGGTGGCTAAATGAACGCGCACAGCAGCTGCGGTTGGCCAACTTGCCGCGGCTGGTAAAAAGGCTTCTAACCATGCCGGGCCCGTATACTTATATTGTTCTGTTAAGTCGGGCGCAAAATAAGCACCGTTACCTACAATAGTGTGACAACCCATGCAGTTATAGGCTTGAAAAATTCGCTTGCCTTCATCTGCTGAAAAGCTTTTATAGCTAATTTGGTCTGGTACAACTTGGCCGCGTTCATCAATAAAAGAAAAGTAAGAAAGTAGTACGAAAATAACTACCATCAGGCTTAACACCCATAAAGCCCCATGGCGGCGTGGTGTTTCACAGCTTTTGTCGTCGGACGTTGTGCAAGTCATGACTCACCCTCCTGCTTATTTTGACATTGATGGTCTTGGCATTGGGCGGCTTGCGCTTCGTCGTTAGCATGAATAAACAGCATGCGTAGACTGCCAATGAAGACATAAATAACGTACACGCCCAAAATAAAGCCAAGAATAAAATATATCTGCCAATACAGGTCAGACTCGGCAAAATATTCGTTGTCGCGCCAAAATGGTAGTGAAAGCAACACCGCTGCCCCAGAGGAAAGGAAAGCGATAATAAAATCGGTTAACCGTTGCATTATGTGGCCCTCGTTTATGAAAATGACATGGATCATGTTCTTACAAGGAACTGCATTATCTTTGTAATAACGTTTAAATAGTGTACAAAGCGGAATTTAGCAATGAAGTAAAAAATAGCGGTAGCGCCATATACTTATGTAAATAAAACGACAATGAGGGCAAAAGCACCAGCAGAAGCGGTTTAATTGGCTTGCCAGTTAAGCTTATATTACTATTGAGGTATCTCTTCTTTATTTGTTAGTACCACGTGCTTTGCAAGCCAAATTAGACAAATTTATAGCGCACTTTAATATGCTAAGGCTTATGAACAAAAGCCTTGTAAAGTGTAAGGCTTTAATAAAGTAAGGGTGTTTTAAAAGTAAACGTAGCAGGGTATATGCGAAATTATTGTGTTGTATTAATTGGTGTACTGGTAGCAGTTGTTGCTTGTTTACTTGGAAATAATGCCCACGCGGCACGCCCATTGGTTACCGACGACGCGACTATTGTTGATCACTGTCAAGTGGAAAGCTGGTGGCAGCGGGAAAACGGTGAGCCAGCATTTTGGCTGCTTCCTGCCTGTAATATCGCAGGCGTAGAATGGTCGTTAGGCGCAGCTAAAACAGGCCATAGCGAACCTACCCAGTACGCATTTTCAGCAAAAACCGAACTTAAACCCCTCGAACCCAACCATTATGGTCTTACTGTAGAAGTAGGGCATGAGTTTTTCGCTGGTAGCTCTTTGGCTGGTGACACCCATTTTAATTTTGCTTTAACTAAAAGCTGGTTCGACGATCAACTGCTAATACACGTTAACGCGGGGCGTTTGCTGCACCCACAGGCGCAAGACAATTGGACTAGTAGCATGGCCGCGCAATGGCAACTGGTTCAGTCGCAATGGGTTTTTGCCGAGCTATTTCGAGAAGCGGCGGGGCGGTCATATTATCAATTAGGTTACTTCATTGAAGTGCAACCTAATCGCTTACAGCTCGATGTAAGCTACGGTAATAAGTTTCATGAAAAGGGCCGTGAAAGCTTTGTTTCTGCAGGCTTTGTATATTATTTCAGCGTACGTTAAGTGGAGGGCTTTGGTTTATGAACGGAAATGACTTACACACAGTTTTACGGCAACTACTTAATAGTGCAGACCAGATAGTAATGAGTAGTTTACTAACACAGCATCATCGTGCCGACATTGGTGCTGCCATAGCTGAATTTAGCGCCCATGAAGTGTGTGACCTATTGCAGTTGATGGGTATTAACGAACGGGTGAAAATATTCAGCCATTTAACGCTTGCGAAGCAGTCGGAAGTTGCCTCGGCCATGACTTCCGAGCCTTTTGTTGAATTGTTTTTGAATATGCTGCCCGACGAGCGGGCCGACTTGTTTAATACCCTAACGCCAGCAGAACAGTCGATTGTGATGTCGCAAATAGCCTTAGCTGAACGGGAAGACATTTGGCGTTTAGCTTCATATAAAGAAAATGAAGCGGGCTCGGTCATGACCTCTGATTATGTGCAACTGGGCGCAGCCTTAACGGCGGTGCAAGCGATTGCATTGTTGCAAGAAACAGCAGCCGATAAAGAAATTATTTATCAAGCGTATATTGTGAATGATACCAATCAATTAATAGGTACTATTTCATTACGCGACCTAATTGTTGCCGAATCCAGCGCTAAAGTTACCGACTTAATGACCAAAAAGCCTATTTCAGTTCGTGCTGAAGCGCCACCAGAAATAGCCGCTCAACTTATTTCAAAATACGATTTAATTGCTTTGCCGGTGGTTAATAACGACGGCAAAATGCTCGGCATTATTACCCACGACGATGCCATGGACATTGCCGCGGAAGAAGCCAGTGAAGACTTCCATAAAACCGGTGCTGTGGGTAGTTTGGTAGGGAATATAAAAGAAGCCAGTATTCGAATGTTATATCAAAAACGAGTGTTTTGGCTGGTGTTATTAGTGTTCGGTAATATATTTTCCGGGGCTGGAATAGCATATTTTGAAGACACCATATCGGCCTATATAGCATTAGTGTTCTTTTTGCCCTTATTGGTAGACAGTGGCGGTAACGCTGGCTCGCAGTCGGCAACACTTATGGTACGCGCGTTAGGTACCGGTGAAGTACATTTAAAAGACTGGGCCAGCATGCTTGGCCGCGAGTTTATTGTTGCGGGTTTACTTGGTTTAACTATGGCGGCAGCAGTATCGGTACTTGGTGTATGGCGCGGAGGCATGGAAATAGCCATTGTAGTGGCATTAACCATGCAAATAATCGTTATTGTAGGTAGTGTTATTGGTATGTCGTTACCCTTTGTACTAAGCCGTTTTAATATGGACCCAGCGTCGGCGAGTGCGCCGCTTATTACTTCCATTGCCGACGGTGCTGGCGTTATTATTTATTTTAGTATTGCTACTTGGCTGCTTGATTTACCAGTGGCTGGATAAATTTAGGTTATGCAAAAACTTTATCGGTAAATAGAACTCTAAATGTATGTCGATCACACAAGGCCTTTTTCAAGCATAAGCATTAAGCGGGGGCATAAAAAGTACTTACTAAAATAATTGAGGGATTCTAAATGAGGGAGCATAAATGAAGTACATATCAATTTTGGTGCTAATACTTATATCAGGCTGCACTTCGCAAAGTTTTTCAGAACGCACAGCCGATAAGGTATTAAGGGCGATTACGGGCCAAGAATACTCCCGCAACTCGTCAGAATGTTTACGAATAAAAAACAGTTGTCAGCAGGGAAATTATACCGAATGGCTTCTTGAAAATGGCAAGAAAGCCTGCGCTTGTAACTAGCTAATGCTTAATACGGATATGAAATACAGGCTACGAGGTTATGGCTCGATGGGTTGATAAATTGCGGCAACTTATTTTTCAGTAACTGGTTAATTACAACGCCCGCCCATGCGGGCGTTTTTGTTTCTAATATTCAGCGTTTTAGGTTGCCGAGTGGCATTTACTCGCTAGAAAGCTGAAAAAACACTTACGCGCATAGTATAAGGGCAATGAAATGACAACAGCACAATTAGACAAAATGCGCTTAGAACTGCGCCGCGGCGTGCTAGTACTGGCGGTATTAGGGTCGCTAAAACAGCCGCATTATGGCTATTCATTACGCCAACAGCTTCAGCAGGGCGGTATTGATATTGACGAAGGAACCTTGTACCCGCTTATTCGCCGTTTAGCCGACCAAGGTTTGCTCGATAGTGAATGGCAACAAAGTGAAGGCCGAGAGCGTCGTTATTATCAGCTTTCCACTTTAGGCACAGCACTACTAACACCGCTGATCAAAGAATGGCAGCAGCTAAATGGCGCACTGACGAATGTGTTAGGTGACTTAGTTGACGACATAAACAATTTTTCAGAAGCCTCAAATAAGCCAGAGGGGAACCCATAATGGAACTTGTAAAACGATATATTGCGGCAGTACAGCGTGAACTGCCAGAACAAAAGCGTGAAGAAATTGGCCGCGAGCTAAATGCCAATATTATGGACCAGCTCGATTCGATGAGTGCACAGCAAGGCGAGCTAACAGCCAGTGCAGTGTCTGTAGTATTAAAGCAACTGGGCCATCCGCGCACCGTGGCGCAGCAGTTTGTGCCACCGCTGCCGTTAATTAGCTCGGCTTATATGAGTCTTTATATAAATACCCTGTTTATGGTATTAGGTGTGCTATTTGTGCTACAGGTTATTACTAGCTCTATGGCATGGTTAGGCAGTGCTAACATGGGTTTAGTGGGTTATTTATTTAACCTTGCCCGCGGCTTTATGGAAGATGCGTATTTTGCCTTTACCGCGATTACACTAAGTTATTGGTTGATATCTCGGAAGCAGCCCGAGCCGAAAAGCTGTAATACCAAAAACTGGCTACCGGAACAATTACCTGCGGCAGGGCAAACTTGGCAGCATATTAAGTTACAGGACATATTTACAGACTTAGCCACTTATATATTTTTGTTGGTGGTTATTTGGTACCCGCAGTTTATGCCGACCGAGCAGCTGGCCAGTATTAATTTGCTCCTGAGCGACCAATTAATGCTTATTTTACAATGGAGTACGCCAGTTATTATGTTTGGCATTGGCAGTTCTCTTTGGCAACTACGTAGCCGTCTGTGGAATAAAACCCGATTGATAATGAATGTGGTGGTAAATTCGTTTTTTGCAGCCCTAGCGGTATTTATTGCGACAATAACGCCCCTATTGCAAGAGTCTGCATTTTCATTACAGAAAGTATTTACTTTGCTGCAAATAGAACGTACTGCAATGATAGTATTTGTTGTTATTGCCATCATTACTATTTGGGAGGTGGTGCGTGATATATGGCGTTTGCGAAAACTAAGCTATACCCATTAAGTATAGACATGCCCACTTAGAGATATAGTTAGTTAGTTTACAACTCATTATATTATTAGTGCCAGTAGCATAATAGCTTGTGAATTATTTTGGTTTATGTAAGCCATTAAACTAAGGGGTAGGCCATGAGAAAAGCGTTAAAACACCGATCGTTTTATGGACTTTTATTTTATGCAGTTACTTTAAGTCCACTTATATTTAGTAGCTCGGTACAAGCAAATACGGCGGAAGGACAAAAAAACTATACGGCACACTGTCAAGCGTGCCACCAAGCTACAGGTAGGGGGTTGCCTGGTGCGTTTCCGCCATTAGCACAAAACCCGAACCTAGCTGGTAATCCTATATATGTCATTGACACCATTATAAACGGTAAACGCGGGCCCATTGAAGTGAATGGAGTGGCCTACAATTCAATTATGCCGCCAATGCAGTATTTAAGTGACGATGTTATTGCTGGTATTGCTAATTATGTTTTAAGTTCCTGGGGCAATAGCTATGGCTCTGTTACTACTAACGATGTAACTAACATTCGCACTGGATCAGGCAAAGAAGACCGAGCCGCAGGCCAGCCACACGCAGGAGCAACAGCTGCCGAAGTTAATTACCAAGGCGGTGGCTCGCCAATTCAAACCGCTCGGCAGGTTATTTCTCCGGGGGCACCGTCGTTAACAGAAGATGAATTTTCCTACGCGCAAGAAACCTATTTTCAGCGTTGTGCAGGTTGTCATGGAGTGCTGCGTAAAGGTGCCACAGGGCTACCATTAACTACCGATATTACCCAACAAAAAGGCACTGATTATTTAAAGGCACTGATTAAGTTTGGCTCGCCAGGTGGTATGCCAAACTGGGGTACTTCCGGTGAACTAACCGATGACCAAGTAGACATTATGGCTCGCTTTCTGCAACACGAGCCGCCAACACCGCCTGAATGGGGTATGGCAGACATGATGAATACTTGGACAGTGTTAATTAAGCCGGAAGACCGGCCAACTCGTCCACAGCATAATTACAATATCGATAACATGTTTGCCGTAACACTACGCGATGCGGGTGAAGTGGCAATTATTGATGGTGACAGTAAAAAAGTACTGAACTATGTTTCTACAGGTTATGCGGTGCATATTTCACGGGCGTCTAGTTCAGGTCGCTATTTTACTACAATAGGCCGCGATGGAAAAATTGACCTAATTGACCTGTTTTTAGAAAAACCAGATGTAGTGGCAACGATAAAAATTGGCCTAGAAGCACGCTCGGTCGAAAACTCACGTTATAAAGGTTATGAAGACCAAATAGCTATTGCAGGCGCCTATTGGCCACCACATTATGTATTAATGGACGGCCTAACTTTAGAGCCAAAAAGAATAGTGTCCACGCGTGGTATGACAGTAGACACCCAAGAATACCATCCAGAGCCGAGAGTAGCCGCTATTGTTGGGTCACACATGCACCCTGAGTTTATTGTAAACATAAAAGAAACAGGGTTGATTAAATTGGTGAACTACGCTGATATCGACAACTTGGTTGAAACGACTATTTCAGCAGCGCCATATTTACACGATGGTGGCTGGGACAGTTCTGGTCGCTACTTCTTAACAGCGGCTAATGAAAGTGACCGTATTGCAGTAGTAGACTCACTTAAAAGAACCTTGTCGGCATTAATACCCGTAGAGCGTATTCCTCACCCTGGCCGCGGAGCGAACTTTGTTGATCCGGTATATGGGCCAGTTTGGGCCACAAGTGCCTTGGGTAATGCCAACATTACCTTAATAGGCACCGACCCAGAAAAACACCCTGAGCATGCCTTTAAAGTGGTACGCATACTTGAAGGTCAAGGTGGTGGCTCACTGTTTGTAAAAACGCATCCTAAATCAGTGAATTTATGGGTTGATACTCCCTTACATCCAGAAGAGTCTAAGAGCCAGTCAGTGGCTGTGTTTGACATTAATAATTTAGAAGCAGGCTATAAAATACTTCCCATAGCTGAATGGGCCGACTTAGGGCCAGGCCCTAAACGGATTGTTCAGCCGGAATATAACCAAGCAGGTGACGAAGTTTGGTTTTCCGTTTGGAGCGGCATGAATGAACAGTCTGCCATTGTTATAGTTGACGATAAAACCCGTACCTTAAAACATGTGATTAAAGACCCGAAAATTATTACCCCAACGGGTAAGTTTAATAACTATAATACGCGTAATGAAATATATTAATTTACGGGTTTATAATGAAATATACTTGGCTGCCAAGTGCAGTAGTACTAAGTTATTGTGCGCTGGCTACAGCGCACGCTTTTACTTTAGAGCATGAAAACAGCGAAACAATAACCGCTGAACAAGAATGGGTTGAAGTGATCACGGTGGTGGCTCACCGACAACCCAGAGCATTATCGGCAATAGCAGGGACGGTAACGGTTATCGATGAGGAAGAGCTGCATCGATACATCATGTTAGATATCGCCGATATTGCACGTTATCAACCGGGTATTGAAGTGGACAAAGCCAGCAGTCGTTTTGGTTATGGCAGCTTTCGTATTCGGGGTATAGGTGGTAACCGCAGCGTCACTGTGGTGGATAACATACCTGTTCCCGATAGTTTTTCAGTGGGCAGCTACAGCAACGCAGGTCGCGGATTACTTGAGCTTGGTTTAGTGAGCAATATTGAATTCCTCCGCGGCCCTGCGTCTACCTTATATGGCAGCAAAGCTTTGGGCGGCGTTGCTGCTATTCAACTCTTAAATGTCGACGACCTATTACGCCAAGAAGATACCCCTAGCCGAATTCAATTTACTTATAACAGTGACAGTGAACGTTATGTGACAAATGTGGCACATGCATTTCGTGCTGGGCGTTTTTCAACACTGTTGGCAGGTGTCTACCAACAAAAACAAGAAACCAGTGTCGCGGGCTTAAGCAAGGCCCAACCCATTGATCGACAAGAAAGTGACAGTAAATCGTGGTTGTTAAGAACCACTTATCATAGCGACTATGGCGACATTCGGCTGACCTTGAACGAATTGTTTGAAGCCTATGAAACCGACATACAGGCTATATTAGGCACTGGCAGGTTAGGCACAACTACCGGACTTTTTGGCAACGATGAAGTAAAGCAAAAGCGTGCCGTGCTTGATTGGAATGTGCCAAGCTTCGGCTTTATTAACCGTGGCACCGTGCGCACTTGGTTGCAGCAAACCGATACTCAACAAGACACCTATGAAGAGCGGCTTGCCGCGGCTAAGCCAGTTCATATCTGGCGCGCATTCAATTATAACCACCGAGCTATTGGTGTCAGCGCAGACTTTGAGTCGCAGGGGCAGCTGTTTAACTTACGTCAGCGAATTGGTTATGGTTTTGAATGGATAACCAGCCAAGTAAACGACTTACGTGATGGAGAAGAGCTTAATTTAGCTACGCAACAATATAATAAAGTATTGCTTGGTGAACAATTTCCCCTGCGTGATTTCCCCAAAACTAAAATAAATGAAGCAAGCGTTTATTTGCACAATGAAATTGAACTATGGCGGGGGGGCTTGGTTATTAGCCCGGGAATACGTTTTGAGCATTATGAACTTTCGCCACAAGCCGACCAATTGTTTGATGAACGCTTCCCAAATGCGGAGCAAACGGCCTTAACCACCAATTCTTGGTTACCTAAGCTTGGCTTACTTATGCCCTTAGGCAGCCAAGCCGAATGGTTTGCTCAATATGCTAAAGGGCATCGAGCGCCGCCTTTTTCAGACGTGAATATAGGTTTGTACTATCCGCAATTTAATGTGCGGGCCATTTCTAATCCCGATTTAAAGTCGGAAACAGGGCAAACCTTTGAAACAGGACTTCGGTGGCGGCACGCTTCTACCAGCATTGAAGCGGTTGTTTTTTATAACAAGTACAAAAACTTCATTCAAAGCCGTGCACCTTTAGGGCGAAATCCTGAAACAGGCGAATCATTATTTCAGTCTATTAATCGCGACCGAGTCACCATTAAAGGTAGCGAACTTCGTTTCAAGCATTCCCTGCATGCGAATGTAGATACGCAGTTAAAGCTGTCATGGTTAAAAAGCAAAGACCATGAAACGGGACAACCTTTAAGCTCCGTTTCTCCTGCTAGCGCTAATATAGAATTGGCCTATTTTAGCCCCTCCATGGCTTGGGAAACACGGTTCATAGCCAATGTTGCCAAAGCACAGCAACAGCTGTTAGCAGCCGACGGTGCCACATTGTTTGCTACCCCCGGCTATGCCAGCTTCGACCTTATTAGCCGCTGGTATGTAACCGATCGCATGCACATTAATGTTGGCCTATATAATTTAGCTAACAAAGCTTACTGGCGTAATAGTAGTGTGATTGATCTGAACGAAACAGATCCAAACATTCCCTTGTTAGCCGAGCCAGGTAGAAGTGTAGCGCTGGGTATTAGCGCGCGGTTTTAAGAACAGTTAGACGGGGCTTGACGTTTCCAGTGTACGGGGTGAATCTATTCGCACCGTAGGCGATGCCGTTGCGATAAGACATCAGATCGTATAGATAAATACCCGATATAAATGTTGTAGTTGTTACGTTAATTCTAAAAAAATAGGTATGCCACTACAGTTAAAGTGGATCTTTGAGACTGTAAAAGATTTTGTGTAAATGGCTGGTTTCACTGTTAAATCCGATCCTGATATATAATCTCGAACTGTGCCATCGCTGGCTTCCAGTTGCGTATGGGTNGCCCGCCATGAGCGGCTGATGGTGGGATGCTCAGAGTCCCATGTCGAGGCGAAATTTTCTAGTGCCTGCTCGGCTTCAGCGCGAGTAGCCGCGCCATAAATGAGTTTTAAATCAGCGGCAATAGTCTTGCGCTGTTTCCAGTTTACGTACCGCAGAGAGTGGCGAATTTGGTGCACAATGCACAGTTGCACTTGAGTCTTCGGGTAAACCGCCTCAATGGCTTCTGGGAAGCCTTTAAGGCCATCGCAACAGGCAATGAAGATATCGTCTACACCACGGTTTTTCAGCTCGTTCATTACCGATAGCCAGAATTTAGCGCCTTCAGTTTGAGCCATCCACAGCCCGAGCAGCTCTTTTTCACCGTCAGTGTTGATGCCAAGCGCTAGGTACACTGACTTATTCTGTACAACACCAGAAT
>NZ_JAMFTN010000001.1 GCF_023922585.1 Aliidiomarina quisquiliarum | reverse complement strand
AGCTGCCGTTAAATAATCAACGGTGTCGGTGCCTAACAAGGACCCATCAAAGTCGTTGAAAGTAACCGTGTACGAATTAATGCTGTACTGAGCCGTCACTGTGATATCCGCAGTCACCGAATCAAACACCGCATCCCAACCACTAAAGGTATAACCCGTACGCGTTGGATCCGCAGGTGCGGTAGCCGAAGCTAAATACTCAACCGTGTCAGAGCCTAACGGTGAATTATCGTAATCCACGAAGCTCACAGTGTACGAATTAATCGAATACTGCGCGGTAATCGTCATATTCTCAGTTACAGAATCAAACACCGCATCCCAACCACTAAAGGTATAACCGGTACGCGTTGGATCCGCAGGTGCAGTGGCGGCTGTTAGATATTCCACAGTATCCGAACCTAACGGCGAACTGTCGTAATCCACAAAGTTCACGGTATAGCTGTTGATCGTATATTGAGCCGTAACCGTCATGTTCTCGGATACAGAGCCAAAATCAACATCCCAACCACTAAAGGTATGACCGGTACGCGTTGGATCCGCAGGTGCAGTCGCACCTTGCAGATATTCAACCGTATCCGAGCCTAGCGGTGAACTGTCGTAATCCACGAAGCTCACGGTATAGCTATTAATACTGTATTGCGCCGTAACCGTCATGTTCTCGGATACAGAGCCAAAACCAACATCCCAACCACTAAAGGTATAACCCGTACGCGTTGGATCCGCAGGTGCGGTAGCCGAAGCTAAATACTCAACCGTGTCAGAGCCTAACGGTGAATTATCGTAATCCACGAAGCTCACAGTGTACGAATTAATGCTGTACTGAGCCGTCACTGTGATATCCGCAGTCACCGAATCAAACGCTACATCCCAGCCACTGAAGGTGTAACCCGTACGCGTTGGATCGGCAGGCGCCGTCGCCGCGGTCAAGTACTCCACAGTATCCGAGCTCAGCGGTGAATTATCATAATCCACAAAGCTCACGGTATAGCTGTTAATGCTGTATTGCGCGGTTACCGTCATGTTGTCGGTTACAGAATCAAACGCTACATCCCAACCACTAAAGGTATAACCCGTGCGCGTTGGATCCGCAGGCGCGGTAGCACCTTGCAGATATTCAACCGTGTCGGAGCCTAGCGGCGAATTATCATAATCCACGAAGCTCACGGTATAGCTGTTGATGGTGTATTGCGCGGTTACCGTCATGTTGTCGGTTACAGAGTCAAAACCAACATCCCATCCCGCGAAGGTGTAACCGGTACGCGTTGGATCCGCCGGTGCCGTCGCCGCGGTCAAGTACTCCACAGTATCGGAGCCCAGCGGCGAATTATCATAATCCACAAAGCTCACGGTATAGCTGTTGATGGTGTATTGCGCGGTTACCGTCATGTTGTCGGTTACAGAGTCAAACGCTACATCCCATCCCGCGAAGGTATAACCCGTACGCGTTGGATCAGCAGGTGCAGTGGCTGCCGTTAAATAATCAACGGTGTCGGTGCCTAACAAGGAGCCATCAAAGTCGTTGAAAGTAACCGTGTACGAATTAATCGTATACTGCGCGGTTACCGTCATGTTGTCGGTTACAGAGTCAAAACCAACATCCCATCCCGCGAAGGTATAACCCGTACGCGTTGGATCCGCCGGTGCCGTCGCCGCGGTTAGATACTCCACAGTATCCGAGCCTAGCGGTGAATTATCATAATCCACAAAGCTCACGGTATAGCTGTTGATGGTGTATTGCGCGGTTACCGTCATGTTGTCGGTTACAGAGTCAAAACCAACATCCCATCCCGCGAAGGTGTAACCGGTACGCGTTGGATCCGCCGGCGCAGTAGCACCTTGCAGATATTCAACCGTGTCGGAGCCTAGTGGCGAATTATCATAATCCACGAAGCTCACGGTATAGCTGTTGATCGTGTACTGCGCGGTAACCGTCATGTTGTCGGTCACAGAGTCAAAACCAACATCCCATCCCGCGAAGGTATAACCCGTACGCGTTGGATCGGCAGGTGCAGTCGCACCTTGCAGATATTCAACCGTGTCGGAGCCTAGTGGCGAATTATCATAATCCACGAAGCTCACGGTATAGCTGTTGATGGTGTACTGAGCAGCCACTGTGATATCCGCAGTCACCGAATCAAAACCAACATCCCATCCCGCGAAGGTGTAACCCGTACGCGTTGGATCGGCCGGTGCCGTAGCAGTGGTTAGATACTCCACAGTATCCGAGCCTAGTGGCGAATTATCGTAATCCACGAAGCTCACAGTGTACGAATTAATCGAATACTGCGCGGTAATCGTCATATTCTCAGTTACAGAATCAAACACCGCATCCCAACCACTAAAGGTATAACCCGTACGTGTTGGATCCGCCGGTGCCGTCGCCGCGGTCAAGTACTCCACAGTATCCGAGCCTAGTGGCGAATTATCATAATCCACGAAGCTCACGGTATAGCTGTTAATGGTGTATTGCGCGGTAACCGTCATGTTGTCGGTTACAGAGTCAAAACCAACATCCCATCCCGCGAAGGTATAACCCGTACGCGTTGGATCCGCCGGTGCCGTCGCAGCGGTTAGATACTCCACAGTATTCGAGCCTAGTGGCGAATTATCATAATCCACGAAGCTCACGGTATAGCTGTTAATGCTGTATTGCGCGGTAACCGTCATGTTGTCGGTTACAGAGTCAAACGCTACATCCCAGCCACTGAAGGTGTAACCCGTGCGGGTTGGATCCGCAGGCGCAGTAGCACCTTGCAGATATTCCACAGTGTCGGAGCCTAGCGGTGAATTATCATAATCCACAAAGCTCACGGTATAGCTGTTGATGGTGTATTGCGCGGTTACCGTCATGTTGTCGGTTACAGAGTCAAAACCAACATCCCATCCCGCGAAGGTATAACCCGTACGCGTTGGATCCGCCGGTGCCGTCGCCGCGGTTAGATACTCCACAGTATCCGAACCTAGCAACGTTCCATCGAAGTCATTAAAGGTCACGGTATACGAATTAATCGTATATTGAGCAGTCACTGTAATATCCGCAGTCACCGAATCAAACGCTACATCCCAGCCACTAAAGGTATAACCCGTACGCGTTGGATCCGCTGGCGCGGTGGCACCTTGCAGATATTCCACAGTATCGGAATCAATGAAGGTTCCATCGAAGTCATTAAAGGTCACGGTGTAGCTGTTGATCGTGTACTGCGCGGTAACCGTCATATTCTCAGTTACAGAATCAAACACCGCATCCCAACCACTAAAGGTATAACCCGTACGCGTTGGATCCGCCGGCGTTGTAGCCGCGGTTAAGTACTCAACCGTATCCGAGCCTAGCGGTGAACTGTCGTAATCCACGAAGGTGACCGTGTAGCTGTTGATCGTGTATTGAGCGGTCACCGTCATATCTTCCGTGACTGACGTGAAGTCTGCATCCCAACCTGTGAAGGTATAACCGGTACGCGTTGGATCCGCAGGTGCAGTGGCGGCTGTTAGATATTCCACAGTATCGGAATCAATGAAGGTTCCATCAAAGTCGTTGAAGGTAACCGTGTACGAATTAATCGTATATTGAGCCGTAACCGTGATGTTCTCAGTCACCGAATCAAAGGCCACATCCCAACCACTAAAGGTATAACCCGTACGCGTTGGATCCGCCGGTGCCGTCGCCGCGGTCAAGTACTCCACAGTATCAGAGCCTAACGGCGAATTATCATAATCCACGAAGCTCACGGTATAGCTGGTAATGCTGTATTGCGCGGTAACCGTCATGTTGTCGGTTACAGAGTCAAACGCTACATCCCAACCGCTAAAGGTGTAACCCGTGCGGGTTGGATCGGCCGGTGCAGTAGCACCTTGCAGATATTCAACCGTGTCGGAGCCTAGTGGCGAATTATCATAATCCACGAAGCTCACGGTATAGCTGTTGATCGTGTATTGAGCAGTGACTGTGATATCCGCAGTCACAGAGTCAAACGCAATATCCCATCCCGCGAAGGTATAACCCGTACGCGTTGGATCGGCAGGCGCCGTCGCCGCGGTCAAGTACTCCACAGTATCCGAGCCTAGCAACGTTCCATCGAAGTCATTAAAGGTCACGGTATAGCTGTTGATGCTGTATTGCGCGGTTACCGTCATGTTGTCGGTTACAGAGTCAAAACCGACATCCCATCCCGCGAAGGTGTAACCCGTGCGCGTTGGATCGGCAGGCGCCGTAGCTGCCGTTAAATAATCAACGGTGTCGGTGCCTAACAAGGACCCATCAAAGTCGTTGAAAGTAACCGTGTACGAATTAATGCTGTACTGAGCCGTCACTGTGATATCCGCAGTCACCGAATCAAACGCTACATCCCAGCCACTGAAGGTGTAACCCGTGCGGCTTGGATCGGCCGGTGCCGTCGCCGCGGTCAAGTACTCCACAGTATCCGAGCCTAGTGGCGAATTATCATAATCCACGAAGCTCACGGTATAGCTGTTAATGCTGTACTGAGCAGTCACTGTGATATCCGCAGTCACCGAATCAAACGCCACATCCCAGCCACTGAAGGTGTAACCCGTACGCGTTGGATCGGCAGGCGCCGTAGCTGCCGTTAAATAATCAACGGTGTCGGTGCCTAACAAGGACCCATCAAAGTCGTTGAAAGTAACCGTGTACGAATTAATGCTGTACTGAGCCGTCACTGTGATATCCGCAGTCACCGAATCAAACGCTACATCCCAGCCACTGAAGGTGTAACCCGTGCGGCTTGGATCGGCCGGTGCCGTCGCCGCGGTCAAGTACTCCACAGTATCGGAGCCCAGCGGCGAATTATCATAATCCACAAAGCTCACGGTATAGCTGTTGATGGTGTATTGCGCGGTAACCGTCATGTTCTCGATCACCGAAGCAAACGCCACACTCCAACCGGTAAAGGTATAACCCGTACGCGTTGGATCAGCAGGTGCCGTCGCCGCGGTCAAGTACTCCACAGTATCCGAGCCTAGTGGCGAATTATCATAATCCACGAAGCTCACGGTATAGCTGTTAATGCTGTATTGCGCGGTAACCGTCATGTTGTCGGTTACAGAGTCAAACGCTACATCCCAGCCACTAAAGGTATAACCCGTACGCGTTGGATCCGCAGGTGCTGTAGCCGCGGTTAAGTACTCAACCGTATCCGAGCCTAGCGGTGAACTGTCGTAATCCACGAAGCTCACGGTATAGCTATTAATACTGTATTGCGCCGTAACCGTCATGTTCTCGGATACAGAGCCAAAACCAACATCCCAACCACTAAAGGTATAACCCGTACGCGTTGGATCCGCAGGTGCAGTGGCGGCTGTTAGATATTCCACAGTATCCGAACCTAACGGCGAACTGTCGTAATCCACAAAGTTCACGGTATAGCTGTTGATCGTATATTGAGCCGTAACCGTCATGTTCTCGGATACAGAGCCAAAATCAACATCCCAACCTGTGAAGGTATAACCGGTACGCGTTGGATCCGCAGGTGCAGTCGCACCTTGCAGATATTCAACGGTATCCGAGCCTAGCGGTGAACTGTCGTAATCCACGAAGGTGACCGTGTAGCTGTTGATCGTGTACTGAGCCGTAACATCTAACGAGGAGGTCACCGAACTAATATCAGCACTCCAACCACTGAAGGTGTAGCCATCACGAGATGGTGCAGAAGGAGCGCTCGCCGCACTACCATGATTAACACTGGTAGTAGCTATCAAGTTCTCAAGATGGTCAAAAAAGTTTACTACATAACTATTGATAACCAGGTTTGCAGTTACCGTTAAATCACTGGTTACCGCACTAAAGTCTGTGTCCCAGTCAATAAAGGTGTAGCCTGTCACAATTGGCACACCTGGATCAGTAACCGCATCGCCATGCAACACCGACTCTTGCGCAAATTGAGCTCCACCTGCGATAAAGGTTACCGTGTACTCGTTACGGGCGAAGTTGGCTGTTACCGAAACGTCCGCAGCAACATTCAGCTCTTGACGTGAGGCAGTGGTAACTCCGTCACTCCAGTCGACGAACGAGTAACCGGTATCGGCAACGGCGGTTATCTCAGTTCCGTCACTTCCCTCGTCTACAAGTTGCGACGCGTCGCCATCGATACTACCGCCAAGCCCAGCTAGGTATGTCAAAGTATAACGAACAACAGCAGGCTCCCACTGCGCATAAAGGTCAACATCACCGCCCATTATCGTTACTACATCGTTCGGCGCATAATCAGTACCCGAACCATCCGGTTGCGTATTCCAAGTCGTAAAATTAAGCTCTCCGAAGGTCAATGAACTCGCTTCACTCACCGTGAAAGACTTACCATCCGACAAACTATGCCCAAGCTCTGGAACACGCCCTACCCCACCATTCGCATGATAAGTAACGTCGTAAGGCAAGGTGCCGTCGTATTGAAGCGCGCCAATATCCGGATCGCCAGAACGGCTATAGCCGCGCTGATCGAGGTCTGGAACCCTGTCAGTCACTAAACCAGCCCCAATTGCAGGGCTTCCCGCTAGTAGCTGAAAGCCACTGGTATCACCGCCATAATTATCGAATGAGTTGAGCAGTGGATCTGTATCTAGTGAATCGATGCGCTCTGCGCTTGGAGACACTGACTGCGTGATGGAATGACGTACATAAGTGTTACCGGAACTAGAAGCGATATAAACATCGGCAAGATCTTCGTCTCGCGACGCCGTGTTCCCGTAGACAATACTATTAAGAATCTCGACAACACCATTGCTGCTGAGAGCTATCCCACCTCCCAACCCCACACTGTGGTTTCCATAAATCGTAGAGTTGATAATTTGTGCATCAGAAAAAGATTCCCCTAGAATAGCAGCACCTCGCATTGCATCACTATTCGTCGAGTTCGAGGTGATTGAATTATCGTAAAACGTGGAATTTATAATACTACTGTCGTTTACAAAATAAAGGCCAGCACCTCCCGAGTAACGCCATCGGGAAAGGTTGAGCTCATTACTGTCCACGAGGCAGTTTTCCATGCGAATCCCCGCCGACGCGAATAGGCCAGCGCCATAGGAGTCTGCAGTTGCGACAATTCTATTTTGCGTCACATGGCAGTTCCGTAACGTAAAGTTACTTTCCGCTCGAATACCAGCGCCTTGTTGATTTCCACCAGACAAATAGCCATGTCGAATCGTCAGGTCAGAAATCAGCACATCGGTTAAACCATACGACACATTTATGACTCGCGCGCCAGCAACGCCCGGGTCGGCAGCAGCCTGAACCACCGTTTTTCCAGCTCCGGCGCCTACCAATGCCAGGTTACGCGAAATGACTAAATTCGGCTCTGTATATATACCCTCATCAACCCGAATAATGTCATACGCAGCTGCCGCCGATATGGCCGACTCGATAGTCTCGTAATCCCCTGACGTTCCCACCGTTAACTCGTCACGGAATTGCACAACAACATCGCTCACTAGTGAGCCCGAGGTATTCTCCGCCGAGGTACTGGCTGAGCCAACAAACGCAGCGTCAGAGAATGATAACGTCACGTTACTGACATTATCGGCTTGGGTCGCTATATTGGCTTGACCTTCAAGAATAAAAGTAAGCAAAGTCGATGACTGGTAAACAACTTTCGCGGTAAGACCTGCAGGTAAGTTAGAGACCGTGACAAGTCCGCTCGCCACGAATTCGTCTCCCTCGGAGCCGCTAAAATGTTCTCCGTCGAAGTTATTGTGAGTGATTTCAATCCGTTGATTAAACGAGCCATCGTTCTCAAGCGATTCGATAAAGAGCTTACTTGAATAGGAGATACTCGGCCCTGCTATACGTACACGAATATCATCGCTCGGCCCGAAAAAGCTGTACCAACCGGTTTCGGGTGGTGTGTCCGCACTACTATAGTTATAGATCTCAGACATCATCGTTTCCGGACCAATACCCCACCTTCCGAAGTCGTAAAATATGAACAACTCGCCAGTAAAAATTTCCGGTGTATCTTTACGGTAATAAGGCTTGCCAAAATGAGTACCCGCTTCAACGTATGTGCCATTGTAATAATCATAAGGGGAGGCAACCCCAGACACCTGATAGTCATTGGCCTGAACAGCGGCAGCGAAAAACAGGAACAACAAAGCGGTGAGAGAGCGTGCAAACATGGCATCTTCCCTATGTTATGTTTTGCACGTTCGTAACAACAACGAAATGTTAAGTTGGTGCGTTAAAAGTTAAATTTGACTAATTATCCACCATTTACAGTTTCTTTGCCAAGCTACTTGTGAACTTTTTTCTCCTGCTCAACGTTCGTGGGGTTTTTCTCACAAAACGCCGCGAATGCACCCAAAGCGCGGCATTGCCGTGCTTACGCCAAACCCAAATTTACAACCGCGCCTACCAACGCGCGTAGGCCATGAGCGCGCTAATGGAATGTTGTACGTAATCTATGCGAATGTGCCAGTTGTTTAGGTTGGAATGAAAACCGCCGTGTGCGCGCGCCGGATCGGCTAAATACATTTCCTTTTCATGCCAAATTTGGTTTTGTAGCTGGAACTTTAGCCCGGCCGCGGCAGCATTTTTCCAAAGCGGGTCTGCGTCAATACCATACAAACGCATCAACCCCAGAATAGCCTCGCCGGGGTAGTAGTCCGACAAAAACGAACTGGCCTCGCCACTGGCTAAATCAAGCTTGTGCACACTAAATTGCCCGCTTTCGCTTTGGGTATTCACAATCCACTGCGCTAGGCCACGAATGTCGGCTAGCAGCTCCTCACTCGGCGCTAAGCGGTAGTAGTCGACCAGCGCGACAATCGCCAGCCCATTACCGCCCAACTTGGCGGTGCCAAATTCGTTCATAATCAGGGTACCCGGTCGCCACGGATCAGGCTCTATGTGTTTGCGTAAATAAGCCACGGCCCGGTGAATCGCCGCCAACAACAAGGCCGCAGGTTCACTGCGCGTTTCGCTAGCCAGCATATCCAGCATCGACCAAGTTGTACCTGCATGGCGCACCATATTGTAGTCGTCAGGCTCTCGGTTCGGCCCCGACTGATACATGTACACATAAGCGCCATTATCTCGCACCGATCGCGCTAAATACTGCGCGCCCGCCAGCGCCCGCTCTTTCGCAATCCGCTCATTAAAGGGAATGGTTTCTCTATGCCCGCGCACCAAGGGCACTACTTCACCGCTCGTTAACGCAAAGGCAGACGTAGTAAACAACCACCCTTTTTTCGGCGCCGCTTATTCTTACGCAATGTCTCACCGCGTATCGGCATAGCTTCTACCAGCATGTCAAATTTTGCCCGCACAGGGCTAAAACCCGCCGCAGCTTTAGCTTTTTCAAGCGCCGTTCGCATCGTCGCTTCTATACCAATACTCAGCGCATTCGCCACCACATACTGGCCTGCGCCGTTCCTCAAAGTAATAAATACGCCTCGCAACTGCCGGTCAGCACGCAGCCCAGCAGGAAAAGCCAACGGCTGAGCAGGTGCCATCATTAACGCGTTTTGTCGCGCACCAAAAAGCTCACTTTGCAGCCAAGTGGCTAAAAGCTTAAGGTGCTCGCGCACAAAACCCTCACAAAACTGAATCGTACTCTCCGCCATAGCAGGCATTCCTTTGTTATTATTTGTTGTTGCTGTTGCTGTTGCTGCCATTAGTGTAAGCGTCACTGAAACCACACCTATTCAGCCATAGTTTAAATTCATAAGCTACCACCAGGTTTAATTTAAAAGGTGGTAGCACGATGAGTCGAGTACATCGCACGCGCGAGCAATAGCGTCAGCTGATAGCTGAATTTGAACAAAGCGAGCTCAGCCAGAAAGATTTCTGCGAGCCGCGTGGCATTAACCCGGCGTACTTTAGTCAGCGGCGATCAGAGCTGCAACGCGAAGCTGAAGATAACGACACTGGTTTTGCTCTGGCTGTGCCGCAGTCAGCAACTTCGCAACAGACGCTGCAACTTCGTATTGGCCAAACCGAGTTGGTATTGCCGTTGTCGGTTTCACCACGCTGGGTCGCGCAGTTGGTCAAAGAGCTCAGCGCATGAAGATGTTCGTTGAGCCACCGGCTATCTA